>JAGAIZ010000053.1 GCA_017626325.1 Lachnospiraceae bacterium
ACCTCTATTATACACTGGAAAGGTGATTGTGCTATAAGCACTTGCCCACCACCCGCATAGCAGGTGGTTTATTGTTTCGCACATCTCCATTTCTCCGTTGGGAGAAACTCCGATGCACTCAACAGGCTAAAGCCCATAAATCAAAAGGGCCGTACTGCGCCCCTATCTGTCCTATGTCAGCGAAATTCTCCTGTATCGCAGTAAAGATATCCTCGCCAAATCCAGCCTCCCGCAGCCGGTCTTTCGTCCTGACAATCTCAATCGGGTCTACGTCGAGCCCATAGAGATGCCCCTGTCCCTGCAGACATTCCAGCATCTTCCTCGTATGGCCGCCATAGCCAAGCGTAGCGTCCAATCCCTTCTGGCCCGGCTGAATCTGCAGGAAATCCAGAATTTCCTGCACACAGATCGGCAGATGCATTCCCGCCGGAGTACTGCCCTTACGAATCACCTTTTCCACCGTATCCGCATACTTCTGCGGATTATGCTCTTTATATTTTTCCTCGAATTTCCGTGGATGCGTTCCCTGATAGCGTACACGGCGCTTGTGCGGAAGGTTCTGTTTCTCCTGTTCCATCGCTTGTGAATCCTTTTCTCTTTTCCTGTATAATCACAGCTTATTGCTTTGCCCTCAAAGCCACGCTTCCTACAGGCAAGCATAGCTGATGAAATGCTTTCTTGCGTGTAAGTATATCATGCCTTCTGGTGTCTTACTATACCGAACCGGATTATTTGCGAAAAAATTTTAAAGAATCATACCCATTTTTCAAAGGCAATATCTCCGCGCACATACGCATAATCGTCCAATTTGATTTCCTCAAAACCAAATTTTTGGTAAATGTGGATCGCCGGTTTCAGTTTACTGTTTGATATAATAAACAGTCTTTTGGCTCCATGGCCGATTGCCCAGCCAACCGCCGCTCCGAATACGGCGCTTCCGCAGCCCTTATGATTTTTGTGCTTATTTGACCCTAATTTGCAGATTTCCCATGTAAATCCGTCTACAGGCTTCGCCATGCATGTAGCGAGAGGCGTCTCACCCTCAACCGCAAAATAGATCATAGCTCCCGCCGCCAGTTCTTCATCGATCTTCTCAAAGGTTTCCATATCCTCCGGTTCCAGGAAGCCGAAGTTGTCGATAATCCAGTCCGTATTGAATTGGATAAAGTCCTCCTTATACCTCGAAGTATATTCAATAATCTCCATTTTCTTTCCCTCCCAGAATTCTGATAATTTCGGCTAAATGATACGACAGCTTATCCAGGTCACAATCAGCAATCCCTGTAAGTTCTTTCTCTACCTGCAAATTTGATTCTGCAATAAGCTTCTTAGTAATGTTTTTCCCGCTCTCCGTCAGCAAAAGCACCGCCCGCCTGGCATCCTCCTCCGACTCTTTTCTCTCTACAATACCTCTCATCTCGAACTTTTTCAGCATTCGGCTCACGTAGCTTTTGTCGATGCGGAGATTGTTCACAATATCCCGCGCGCTGATTTTATCGTGATCATATATTTCATAAAGAATTCTTGCTTCAGCCACAGAGTAATCTGAATTTAAATATTTCTGTGTAAGAAGATGAAAGTACGGCAGATAAAAGCGGTTGAATTTCCGTATGTCCGCCGCTGTTTGCTTTGCTTTGTTCATCTTACAAAAAAACTCCTTTCTTTTCACATGACATATAGTTGATTTTATCAACCAATTTATTTTAGCTTTTCATGTTGATTTTGTCAACTATTCAGAAAAAGGGATATGGTATCGAAAGCGTCACCTAATAATGTGCGGCCGGGTGCAACAGAAAATAGCCATCGGCTTTTGTACCAAAAGTCCGGTGGCTATTGACAAAGTTCCTTTCCCATAAGATAGATTAAGAAGACAGACTCTCATCTACCCCTGCTGCGGCACTACCGCATAGAACGCAATCGCTTCATCGCTCTCATTGCGCAGGCTGTGGCTGCATCCTTTGGGGCAATAGTGACAGCTTCCCGCAGGCAGTATTTCCCTGTGGTCCTCACAGAGCACAACCCCTGTTCCTTCCAGCATGAAAATGATTTCACAATCAGTCTCATGCTTATGATAACCGATGGACGCGCCCGGTTCTAATACGGCCCGCATAATCTTACAATGATCGTCCACATGCATATGCGTTTTGAATTCTTTCTCGCCGCCCTTGAAATTCGGAATAACCTGCTCTTCTATGTTGTCAAAATTCAGAATCATATGTACTATCCCTTTCTGTCCTGCAAATTTGCTTCTTATATGGTAACAAGCTCATACTGATCCGTTCCAAGCCCAATCTTCACCGCATGAGCAATGCAGGACTTCCACTCGGTGTCGGGGTGGGTCATATGGAAATGATCATGTCCCTCCTCATTGCCGTGCGCTCTTAAGTTCTCTCCCAGAATACTGCTCTCCACCGGCGTCATCTGATTGCACAGATCCGCACACGCCTGATCCAGAGCCACCGGGTCGAAGGACGCCAGCATTCCCACATTGGGGATGATCGGAATATCGTTCTCCGCATGGCAGTCACAGTTGGGCGATACGTCGCAGATTAACGACACATGGAAGCAGGGACGATCCTTACATACCGCAAGGCTGTACTCTGCCATCTTATAATTCAATACCGCAATCGAGTCCGCGAAATCCGCCGCAATGGCATCCTTCGGGCAGACCGCAAGGCAACGCCCGCAGCCCACGCATTTTTCATGGTCAATCGCTGCTTTGCCGTTCTCGATAACAGGCGCGCCGTGAGCGCAGATTCTGCTGCAGGCGCCGCAGCCCACACATGCCGACTGGTCTACGCTTGGTTTGCCTTCGCAGTGCTGCTCCATCTTACCCGCTCTGGAGCCGCAGCCCATACCGATATTTTTCAGCGTTCCGCCGAAGCCCGCCATCTCATGTCCCTTAAAATGGGTCAGAGAGATGAACACATCCGCATCCATAATGGCATGGCCAATCTTCGCTTCCTTCACATATTCTCCGTCAATGGGCACGATTGTCTCGTCCGTGCCTTTAAGACCGTCGCCGATGATCACATGACAGCCTGTCTGATAGGGAGAAAAGCCGTTCACGTAAGCGGTTTCCAGATGATCCAGCGCATTCTTGCGGCTTCCCACATATAAGGTATTGCAGTCTGTAAGGAATGGCTTGCCGCCAAGCTCCTTCACGTAATCCGCCACCACTCTGGCATAGTTGGGGCGTAAGAACGCCAGATTGCCGTACTCGCCGAAATGAATCTTGATCGCCGCATACTTATCTGTAAAATCAATGGTTTCAAAACCTGCCGTCTTCATGAGACGATGCAGCTTCTGTAAAAGGTTCTCATGCTCCGTCGCCTTAAAGGACGTAAAATAAACTTTTGCCTGTTCCATAGTATAATACCCTCCTGACTTCATTCTCCGTAACGAAAGCCTTTAGACAAACACAGACTCTAAAGGCTTTTTAGTATTATAACACAGGTAAAGTTTTCTTCACAACCCTGATTTTATATCCGCACAGCTCTTTTCCGCCGTTCTTTCCCGCCCGTCTTTTCTTCCCTCCGCAGACAAGCCCGCCGCTGCCCTGCCCACAACCGCTGCCGGCATCCGGGCCGGCTCACGAACCTGCCCGGCGAAACTGCACCGGTTCTACCTCTTCCGACAGCGGCAGCATTTCATACTCCGGAAACTGGTCTATAAGATCGCCAAGACACAGCGTCGTATTGCGGACTACATCGTGGGCCAGCATCACCACCTTGTTTCTGCCAAGAGTACTCTCCACCCCGTTGGCAATCAGGCTTTCCGGCGTGCTCTTCGTGACCGCATCCTCCAGACTGGCATTCCAGTCATAATAGATATATCCTTTCTCCGTCATGGCCTCGATGATTTCCTCATACACCTCATCGTCATAGGCGTTAATGCTGCCGCCGGGGAAACGGAACAGCTTCGTCTCCACACCCGTAGCCTCATAGATAATCTGTCTGGCTTCCTCGAAATCCGCCACATAAGCCTCTGCACTGCCATAGATCGTCTCGTATTCATGCCGGTTGCAATGAATGCCTATGGTGTGTCCCTCCGCCGCAATCCGTTTCGCAATCTCCGGATGTCTTTCCACGTTCTCCCCTACCAGGAAAAAGGTCGCCCTGATATTCCGCTCCTTCAGAATATCCAGCACAGCCTCGGTATTCTCTGCGGACGGTCCGTCGTCAAAGGTCAGATACATTGTTTTGGGATGAAAATAATAGTCTACACTGTCAGCGATTGCCTCCGCCAGCTTATCCTGATAGTCCCGGCTTGCCAGAAGCTCTCTTTCTTTCCTGTTGGAAAGGAAACCCGTTTCCACCAGACAGGCCGGCATGTCTGCCTCACGGATGACATAGAGATCTTCTCTGGCAAGCGCTGTCCTGTCGTTGGCCTGGGTATAGCTTATCATCTGCTTCTGTATCAGTTTCGCCAGTCTCCTGCTTCCATCGTCCTTCCCCGTATCACAGTAATAGGTCTCAATCCCCCGCACTTTCGCGCCATCCTCTTCACTGAAATTCTGATGGATGCTGATATAAAGGTTTCCCTGCTTCTTATTGGCGAACAGTACCCTTTCTTCCAACGATACCTCTTCGTCCCCTTCTCTTGTCATCAGCACGTCGTAACCCAGCTTCCGAAGCTTCTTCCTGACATTCTTTGCAATCTCCAGATTGATATCCTTCTCCAGAATGTCTTCTCCCACACAGCCGCCGTCTATGCCGCCGTGTCCCGGATCGAGAATGATAAGCGGTGTCTGCTGCGCTTCGTCCTGCGCCTGCCCGCTCTCTGATGCTGCTCCCTGCGCCTGTACGCCTTCTGACGCTGCTCCCTGCGCCTGCCCGCTCTCTGATGCTGCTCCCTGTATCTGAGATACCGCTCCGCGAGGCAGTGCCTCAGAAGATGCCGCCACCGTCAGCGCTTCTTCTTCCCGCACACCGACTCTGCCCGCCGCAGGCTCCCATTCCCGCGCCATCACAATGGTTGCGCCGCAGCTTATGGCAAAAACCATGACGCCGATCAGGAACACTGCTGCCATCCTGCCTCTTCCTTCTCTGTGCTTCCATGCATAACGCCTGCTTCTTCTGTTTCCGTACATAACAAAGACCCCTTTCTTCTTAACACATCTTCTGCATTAAGAATACATAGAGGTCTCATCAAACTCACATATTTTTGCCATCATAACTGCAAGCTTTCATCATCGGATTTTCATATTTTATGCATCAAAGCTGCATCATCTTGACACCTTTAAGAACAACTCGTTGATTCCCTCATAGAAACCGATCGTCATCACAGTACTGCCCTCTTTCATGCCGGGTAACCTGTATTTCTCATAATCGTCCGTCGTTTCCAGAAGCGGATTCTCATTATCGTCCGCTTCCATACCGCTAAGCCCCAGATACGCTCCCCAGCTTGCCGCCATAGCGTCCGCATCCAGTGTCTCCCACGTACTCTCAACCGTCCGCACATAGAACTCATAGATTTTGCCGGTATCCGCATCGATATAAACGTCCAACAGACACCCTTCTCTATTGGCGTTCTGCTGCCCGGTCTGCAGACTGATTTTCCACACAGACAGATTGTTGCGCGGTTCCAACACATCGATTGCCGAATACAGCACCGCGCTGTGGGTCTCGGCACTGACACTGTGCACCTCGTCCGGCAGCACGGAAAGCTCCCTTAACACCGCAAGTTCTTCGTTACACCTTGCATAGATCTGCTCGTCCGTAATTTCCTGCCCGGAAGGTCCCTGATGGTTGACTACGAAGGCATAGTTGCCCGTCAGGCTGTCGTAATCCACTTCCTGTTCCGTCTTCGTCATGGCGCTTGCCTCGCTCTCCGGCAGCACCTGATTGGTCAGACATTTGGAGAGGATATACAGCTTCTCATTGCTGTTCAGGGCATACCGATAGCCCTCTCCTTTGTCCTCCACCGTCTCTGCCACGATATGATTTAAGGTAGATCTGTCCCTGTATTTTACAAGCTGTTCCGGCATCCACACGGCGGCGCACAGCACAACCGCGGCGGTCACGATCAGAATATGTACTTTCCCCTTACGCATCTTCCTCCTCCTCCCCGTCAGGAATCAGAAAACTAAAACAGCTTCCCTCTCCGGGCACGCTCTCAATCTCCAGCCCGCTGTGATGCAGGCTCAGCACCTGGGCGCACAGGGCCAGCCCCAGCCCGGCTCCGTTTCTGCTCCGGGAACGGGATTTGTCCACCATGTAGAATGCCTCCGTAATCCTTTTACACTCCTCTTCGCAGATCCCCACGCCATAGTCCTTCACAGCAAACCAGTAGCCGCCCGTTTTTTTCTTTCCCCGTATCTCGATCAGGCTGCCCGGCTCCGACGCCTTGCAGGCATTATCCACCAGATTAAGCAGCACTGATTTTAACAGGTTCGCTTCCCCATATACCTGTCCCGGCTCGTACTGAATATCCAGACGGTATTCCTCCGCCGTCCCGTACATCTGCCGCAGGTAGTCGAAGAATTCTCCGGCCTTTGTCCAGGTGCGCTCTAAGCTGCTTCGCTTCATCACTACAATATCTAACAGCCTGAAGGACATCGCTTCCAGACGCTTTCCCTCCGTATAAATATAGTTGGCCGACAAAAAATGCGTCTCGTCATCCAGTTTCCTGGAGCGCAGCAAATCCGCATAGCCGATAATGGAGGTCAAAGGCGTTTTCAATTCATGGGAAAAGGCCCCGATAAAGTCTTCTCTGGCACGCACCGCATCCTCAAGCTGCGCCACATTTTCCTCAAGCGCTCCCGCCATCCGGTTAAAATCCTCCGTCAACTGCCCCATCTCGTCATGGCTGATACATTCGGCACGGTACCCGTAATCGCCCTCCGCCATCTTCTGCGTCGCTTTCTTTAAAAGTCTGACCGGTTTGGTCAACCACACCGCAATGCCCCACATAAGCACGCTGCCGCACAACAGCACAAGAACCGTCATCCGTCTGTATATATGAAAGCCTTGGGTCCGTTCCTCAAAAACCCCTGTCACGTCGCTTAACGTCTCCAGATACAACACCCTGTCCAGCGCGTCAATCATGCTGCCCGTCTGCACATAGTACCGGTCATTCTCCCGGATAATCTGATAAATCCTCGTCTGCCTGTCAATCTGCGACAGAAAGTCCGTCGCTTCTGCGAAACCGTCGCTTATGTACAGCGTTTCCATATCCTCGCCGGATATCCGAAGCAGCCTGCCCCCCTGGCCGCCTGCCTCTAATTTCGCACCGATTTCTTCCACCACCGCATCCTGCAGCACATCGTATTTGGATGGAACATTGAGCGCCGCCGTCTCGAAAGCGAACTGCAGAATACTGCTCTCGTCAAGCGCCTGTCCCACTTCACGCTCTAAGGAAGCGTCAAATACATAATTAACGAAAAAGTAACCGCTTGCCCCCAGCGCGATCGCCATAATAATAATGGTAGAAAATAAAATCTTATCAGAAAATTTCAAAGAAAATCCCCTGCCTTTCTGTGTCAGTCTACTTCCAGACGGTATCCCACCTTGTAGACTGCCACCAGATTCTCCTCCCAGTTCAGTTTCTTCCTCAGGCGCTGCACATGCAGTTCCAGCGTCCTGCTGTCCGGCAGGTATTCATCGCCCCACACTTTCTCATAGAGCCGCTCCTTGAAAAGCGCTACGTTTTTGTTCTGCATGAAGAGCACCAGCAGACCATATTCCTTGTTGGTCAGGGAAACCAGCTCTCCCGCTTTCGTTACCTTATGGGCTTCCATATCCACCGTCACGTCTCCCGCAGTCAGCTTCTTGTCCGCGATGTTATAGCGCCGCAGCACCACTTCCACTCTCGCCACAAGCTCCACCACCTCGAAGGGCTTCACCAGATAGTCTTCCGCGCCCAGTCTCAATCCCTTAACTCTGTCCTTCACCGCATCTTTGGCAGTAATGAAAATCACCGGGATTTTTAAGGGCTTTATGTACTCCATAATATCGTAGCCGTCAGCCCCCGGCAGCATGATGTCCAATAAGATCAGATCAAAATGCTCACGCTCAATCAAATCAATGGCCTGCAGCCCGTCCTGCACCGTCTTGCAGTCATACCCCGCCGCCGACAGATTAATGTCGATCAGATCGCAAATGGTTCTCTCATCGTCTACTATCAGAATTTTAATCATTTGTATTCCCCTCTTCCGCTGTCCATCCCCAGTACGCCCGGATTTCTCTTAACAGCTCTTCCATCGTCTCTTCTCCGGTAAATTCATAATGTTCCACGAAATCCACATCCGTATCAAAACCTGCGGTACGCTGGTAATAAATCGCGAGACGGTTTTCTACCAGAAGCTCCCCCGGCTCTCCTTCTTTGCTGTACTGTGCCCAGATGACCAGATCCTTCATTCCGTCGCCGTCCATATCCTTGCCGCTCATGCCCTTAAGCGAATACAGATTGTCCATATCTCCCATGGGCTGGAAGCTCCACACAATGTCGCCCCGCTCGTTCACCATATATACCATGAAGACGTCATAGTCCGCCATGGAGAAGACCCCCGGCAACACCTTCAGCCGTCCCAGTTTCTCATATTCGCGCCAATAACTCTGCTCGCCGAACACCGTAAAGCCGCCTGCAAGCAGCTCCTCTTGCGTAGTGGCGGTATACAGAAATTCCGTGGACTGCCCGTCCCGCACAAAGGACAGGATGCATTTGGCGCTTTTGTTCATTCCGAAACGATTCAGCTTGTCATTGATCCTCCAATCCCGATAAAAGTAAGGCGCATCCTTTGTCAGATCTCTGTCCGCATCCTGAAAAAGCACCTCGCCGACCTTATACTGCTTCCCGGCATAGTCTCCCGTCTCATTGACACAGCCTGCAATGAGGATAATATCCATCCGTTCATCCCGGTTGACGTCCATAAAGGCAACAGAAACCATATCCGTAATCGGCTGTTCAAGACTTCCCCTGATCACATAATTGCATTCCAGTTGATTCGTCTTATATATGATATTGCCGTCCGCATCCGCCAGAAAAACCGCCGCTCTGTGACAGGCTCTGTCGATGGCGGTATAGAAGCGCACGGTAGGCACGCGCCACGCGGCTGTCTCATCTGCCCGGATGCTTTCACGCCATGCAGATGTCTCATCCGCCCGGATGCTTTCGTCCATCATCTCATAAACCGCATCGATCTGGTAGAGCTTCTCCGGCCTTACCACCTGTGTGGGAATCCGCTCTCCGTCCTCATCTGCTTCCTCCGTATAAGTCACAAGCGGTATGTCAAACACATGCTTCTCCACCACCTCATAGCCCTGCGTCCTGATATCCGCAATCGTGTGGATTTCTTCAAACCGCTCCTGATATGCCTGATAATCGGCGATCATCTTATGAGTATCTTCGGCTTCTGCTTCTGTTTCCGCTTCCGGCGCTATGCCTGCCTGGCATATTTCCCCGGTGCAGAATAAGCTTCCCGCCGCCACACATACCGCCGCGATAAGCCCTGTCAGTCGTCTGCCCCTCCTCATAAGATCATCTCCCTTCGCTTTCGTAATCTGCGGATCATGGCAGGACGCATCTCTGCCGTGATTTACGCATCGTCTCCAATCTGATATCAGTGTGATTTAACCCATGTACCAGTATAACATTCCCGGCCGGGCGGCACAATTCTTTCGCTCAAAATGATGCAGATATGATGCAAAACCGGACACGCTTCCACGATGTTCCATCGAAGCATGTCCGGTTTGTGTTTGAGCGGTTTTCAATTTATTATTATGCATCGCTCACGTTTTATCTTTATTTCATCAGTTCTTCCGTCAGTCTGAGAATCTCAGGCGCTATCTTCTTACGTTCTTTGATGCCGACCCGCAGATAGACAGGATACGCGCCTGCCGCAAGCGTCATGCCGATGATGCCCACCGCGATTCCCAGAAGCATACATGCCTTCTCTCCCAGCCGCAGCGTCTCTCCGATATCCGTCATGACAAGACTCATGCCCAGCCCCAGAAGCAATGCGCCAAGAATCCCCGTCACAATTCCCGCAGCCGCCGCCTTCTGTGCCGCGCCAGCGTCCATCCGGCGCACCTGCTCCATTTTATCTTCTTTCGGGGGCAGATATCTGTCCCTGATTCTCTTGATTTCTTCCTGCTGCTTTGCAGAATAAATATAGGTGAAAGTTTCCTTCTCCTGATGATTCTCCATAATGAGTCTTCCATCCCTTTCTCTCAATCTACTTGACCTTCTATCCCGCATTCTTAATCCTGCGCGTTTCTCCCGTAGTATGCGCCACCATATAAACCGCCATCACAGTAACAAGCAGACTGACGCCCGCACCGGTGGCGGCAACCATAATACGCTGCTGCCTCTGAGACATTTCGTCCCCAAACTGCGAAAGCATAGCCGTCTCCAGCGCCAGCATGGATACAAGCGCCGCCGCCATCCTGATAACCTTCGACATCGATAGGATCGGATTTCTGTATTTGCGGTATTTCACCAGATCGACGATGGCGCAGACCGTCACATAGAAGGTATACATCGCCATCACATAAATCAGCATACCGTCATACACAAAGCCCTGATTCTGGTATAGAATCATCAGCACGACTCCGGGCAGCAGCAGATTGATCATAGTCAGTATCAAAGCGCATACGCGTGCACACCGCAGCTCTGACAGTCTCTTTTCACCCAGCTTATGCTTATGGATATACCGCACAAGCAGGAAACGCATCACCGCCAGCATCACATAATACCCTGCCAAAACACCGAACCATGCCGATCGGTACAGAAGCGCAGAGACAATATTGACTGCCGCATAGAGCAGATTGATCACAAGAGAGCGATACAGCGACACGTGATTGCGAAATTCCGGATCCGTCATATAGCGGTTTCCCAGCGGATACTCATATATCTTCTGTTTAACGGCTCTGTACCGTTTCGGAAACACCCTGCCTAAGAAAACACAGACCACCGACAGCGTATAAAAAGAGATCACATAAGAAGCATACGCTGCCGGAGACTCCTCCTGCGCTTCCTCAAAAACCATAAACAGAGAAACGGCGCTGACCGCAATCAATATGACGATCAGCCACAGAGGCGGATAAAGTATTTTTTTACCAATCCTACTCCAACTCATAAGGAACCCTCCGTATCTTCACCGTAAAAGTCGTCCCCTTGCCAGGGGCGCTCTCCACGCCGATCTCTCCCTGCAATATATCGATAACACGTTTCACAAGCGCAAGTCCTAATCCATTGCCCTGTACCGAATGGGACGTATCGCCCTGATAAAACTTCTCGAAGATATGAGCGCCCACCTCCGGCGTCATACCGCAGCCGGTATCCTGCACCCTGACAGTGGCATAGGTTTCGTCCGAAAGGAGCGCAACCGTGACCTTACCGCCCGCCTTCGTGAATTTGAAAGCATTGGAGAAGAGATTGTTCCAAACAAGACCCAGGAGTTCTTCGTCCGCTTTGACTTTCACGTTGTCCTCGATGTCCGTATCGATTTCTATCTCCGCCTTTTCCCATATGTTCTCATACTGCAGCAGGCATTCGCAGAGCTGCTCCCCCAGATCAAATTCTGCCGTCTTAGGATAAATCTGCTGATTTTCCAGACGGTTTAATTTCAGAATATTGGTCATCATATCTGCCAGACGGCGGGAAGCGTCCGTTACTCCTCTGGCATATTCCATCCGCTTTACGTCTGAGAGTTCAGGCGCCTGCAGAAGCGTGCCATAATTTTGCATGACCGCCAGAGGCGTCTTCATTTCGTGAGACACATTGGCGATGAAATCCGTGCGCAGCGTCTCCACACTGGCAAGCTCCTGCGCCATCTGATTGAAGCAATCGATAATAGTATGAAAGGTCTCGTCCGTGGCAAATCTGCCAATCGGTTCGATACGGACCGAAAAGTCGCCCTGACAGATTCTCTCCGCCGCTTCGGTAATGCGTCTGACCGGACGGGATACCGTCCATCTGCGCCGAATCAGATCAACAATACAGAAAAGCAGGCTTAAGAATACCACATTGACAAAAGTCAGCTTCGCCGCCTCTTCCAGATTGTCTCCCGTCAGCGTCACGCCCAGCGTGCGCGACAGCGTCGATACAAACAGCATAATGCAGCAGGTAATCATAAACGATACGAAGGCAAAAAAGATAAGATAATCGATGATTCCGCTCACAATAAGTCTCTTTCTTTTCTCCCCGTTCATCTCATCACCGCCTTATAGCCCAGTCCATGGACTGTCACAATCTCAAAATCATGACAGTCCGTCAGCTTGCTGCGAAGCTTCGTTATATAGACGTCCACGGCCCTTGGCGCTGTCTCTGTGTCCGCGTCCCAGAATTCATCCATAAGCTGTGTTCTGGTAAAGGTCTTCTTCGGATAGGACAACAGTTTATACAGAATACTGAATTCCCGGTTGGTCATGGGGATTTCCTCGCCGTTCAGATACGCGGTATGCTCGTCGGCATCCATAAGGAAGCTTCCTGTCTCCACCTTCCTGCTTGCGGCAATCTTCGCCCTGCGAAGAAGCGCGCCGATGCGCAGAGACAATTCTTCCAGATCGATAGGCTTTACCATATAGTCGTCCACACCGATACGAAATCCTCTCTGCTTAGACGCAATATCGTCTCTGGCCGTCATAAACAGGATTGGAATCTCTTCGTTCACCTCCCGAACGCTCTGTGCGAACTCATAACCGTCCACACCGGGCATCATAATATCCGATACGATAAGGTCGAACATACCGGCATACAGCATATCATACGCTTCTGCCCCATTCAGGCAGCCTACGGCCTCATAGCCGCTGTGATGTAAGCAGGTACAGACCGTCCGGTTTAATTCCCTGTCGTCCTCTACCACTAATATTTTTAACATCGCCGTTACCTCCGCTGATTTTCCTCTTTATTGTACAGCATAGCATACGAATGTTAAAGTTTTGTTTCTTTTCTGCTGTTATTTGTCAGTGGCTGCTCATAATCCTCTCGCTCAGTTCCATCACCTGATCCGCATACTTTCTTCTGCGGGAAACAAGAATCCTCTTATAAACAGGATAATTGACAATTGCCATCAGCATACCCACAATACCGACAGTGATACCCGGCGTCATCGGATTCTGTATTCCGACGCTGTCTCCGATATCCGTCATAATAAGGCTCATGCCGCTTCCCATAATAATAGCGCCAATACCGCCGAAAATATACGCAAATGCGTTGGCCGGGCGCTTCACCTTAGCATCCAGCCCCTTTAAGGCCTCCAACTGCGTATGTCCCTTCTCCGTGTACTGTGTGCGGATTTTCTCCACAAGGAATTCCTGATCATTTCTGTTCATTTTCTTTACTCCCTTCTGTCGTCCATTTTCACACTCCGTTTGCGTTTCCGCTTCCTGTGTCTGCACATGCCGTTGGTGCTTCCGCTTTCTGCTTATGTCTGCACATGCCGTCTGTGCTGTGTGAACTGTTTTTGTTTGTGCTTATGGGTATATTATATTGACCAGATATTTGAGATTGTTTTATGAAATGTTTCGATTTTATTAAAATAAACCGGAAAGCTGCCGCAGCTTATCCGTCCCTTACCGGAAAAAGCGCGCCAGCCCGGCCCGCAGCATATCCAACTCCTCCATTCGGATACAATGGGGAATCTTATTCTCACTGACATTATGGCAGCATTCTTCGAAATCCATCCACCTGACCGCTTCCACTTCCTCTGCCTGCAGCCGGAAATCCTGTTCGTCCCTGTCCAGCCAGAGCAGATAGACATTGCTGATCTGGTTATCAACAAACGGCCTCCCCCGGAAGACTTCCTCATAATGAATCGTTCTCTGTCCGCAGTAATGCAATGCCTCCGGCTCTACTATTACCCCCAGCTCTTCCTGCAGTTCCCGCAGAGCGGAAGGGATATAATCCACTCCCGCCGGGATATGACCCGCGCTGGAGATATCATAACAGCCCGGATAGGAATCTTTCGTCCGGCTCCGGAGCTGCAGCAGGATCTTGGGCCTCCCCGTCTGCGCATTGCGCCTGCAGATCCACACATGCGCAGTCCGGTGCCTGATTCCCTGCGCATGAGCTATGCCCCGTTCCACAACCTGCCCGGTGGGAACGCCTTTTTCGTCCACGATATCCAGCCACTCTTTCTTTTCAAACAAAACCGCTCCAGCCATAGTCATCACTCCCTGCCAGGCTTCCTGCACGCAAGTATCCCCGCTAACAGCAAAGCCGGATAAATAACGCCTGCCAGTATCCCTGTTTTCAGATTATCGCCCAGCGCACCGGACACCATGCCGACCAGAGTGGGTCCGCCGGAACAGCCTACGTCGCCGCCCAAAGCAAGCAGCGCAAACATCGCCGTACCGCCTCTGGGCAGAGCCGCCGACGCCTTACTGAACGTACCCGGCCACATGATACCTACGGAAAGACCGCAGAGCGCGCAGCACACAAGGCTAAGCTGCGGAACAGGCAGCAGCGATATTCCCAGATAAGACGCAATGCACAAAATGCTGCTGCAGATCATAAACTTATCTAACTGAATGCGTTCGCCATATTTGCCGTAGAACGCCCTGGACAGCCCCATCAGAACCGCGAACGCCATAGGGCCTGCCAAATCGCCTGCCGTCTTGGAAATACCAAGCCCCTTCTCCGCAAAGGTCGAAGCCCACTGGCTCACCGCCTGCTCGCTGGCTCCCGCGCATATCATCATGATCAACAGTACCCAGAATATTTTCAAACCGAACAATTCTTTCAGGCTAAGCCCCTTCTCGCCCTCTTCCATCAGCGGCGCAATCGGGACCTTCAGAAACGCAATCGTATTACAAATCGGAATTACCGCCCATACTGCCGCCATAAGCTTCCAGTTCTCTATACCGAATATCCTGAAAAACAACGTGGACAGGAGCACTACGCCCACATGCCCCCAGCAGTAAAAGGAATGAAGCATACTCATTGCTTTTTCTTTATTATCGGAAGGACAGGCCTCCACCACCGGACTTACCAGCACTTCCAGAAGACCGCCTCCCACCGCGTACACCATCACAGCAGACAGAATACCTAAGAAGGGCGACGGCATAACCTCAGGCAGAACCGTCAGAAGCAAAAGCCCCGCAGCAGACAGCACATGGGCAAGCGCCATGGACGCCCGATAGCCGATCCTGTCCACGAAGCCAACCGACAGCAAATCCACCAGAAGCTGCACGCCGAAGTTAAAGGTTACCAGCAGCGTAATCTGGGAAAGCGGAATATGATACTCCCTTTGAAATGTCAGAAATAAAAGCGGAACGAAATTATTGACAATTGCCTGTACGATATATCCCACAAAACAGGCTGTTATTGTTTTTCCATACTGATTCTTATCGTTCATTTTCTTTGCCCCTTCCTTATGGAATACAGACGTACCAAGCGTTAGAAACCGCCGCAGACCATACTAATTGAAATGCTGAAACTTCTCAATCATCACGGCATACTGCTCCTTGATCTTCAAATACAATCCGATCGTGTTCTCTTTTTCCTTCTCGAATTCATTGATTATCTTATCATAGTTGCGCTCTAAGGTCGTCACCACGTTACGGTTAATCTTGCCGTTATCCGCATCGGAATTCATAATCTCTAAGATTTTCTCCTTGCTGAAAGGCTCTTTATAGCTCCGCTTGCCGTAGAGTGCGCTTAAAATATCCGCTACCGCAACAATCTGCTGGGGCAGCGTCAGGTCTTCGGCCTTCAGCCCCCGGTGATATCCGGTACCGTCCAGCTTCTCATGATGTCTGACGGCGATCTGCAGCACCGCGTCGTCCACA
The DNA here is from genome assembly GCA_017626325.1 of Lachnospiraceae bacterium. Taxonomy (GTDB): domain Bacteria; phylum Bacillota; class Clostridia; order Lachnospirales; family Lachnospiraceae; genus UBA3282. The sequence goes on from JAGAIZ010000053.1 coordinate 15,735, forward strand.
ACGCCTTCCAGAATCATCTCTGTGATACGCACGTGGGCTTTCATAATCTTCATCTCATCATCGCTTAGCCGTCCGGTAGACTCCAGGATATGCAGCGGAATCGCGATCTTACCAAGATCATGCAACAGCGCGCCGTAATGCAGGTCGCGCAGATCTTTACCCGACAGCCTCGCAAGCCGTCCGAGCTGTTCCGCGAAATTCACTGTGGCAAGCGTGTGGATGACCGTATGCTCGCTTCGAAAATCGATGGTATAAACAAGCATCTCCAGGAATCCTCTCTTATACTGCTCTGAAAATGCACGCTTTGCAAGCAGTACGTCCAGCTCTTCCCTGTATTTGCCATTGATCAGATTCGCCGTAATTGCGTAGCGCTCTTCCGCTTTCTGAAACAGGTCAAGCGCCGCCCCGGAGAATTTGGTGTCACGATACCTGACGAAGTAATCCGGCTCCAGCTTCTCATCCTTCATATGCAGAAGCGTATCCATCCTGTCCGCCACGGCAAGCAGCTCGATCACATGCCGGTATCTGGTCTGCACCATTCCCAACCGGTTGTAATCCAGATGATGATACAGTACCACCTCCGCCTTATCGCCCATAGGCGAAAGATATTTCAAAAACAGAAATCCATAGATAGAGTGGGGCCAGAGATTCTTCGTCTCAAAGTCCGACACATTCTTGACATTATCTTCCTTATACAATCCGATATCATGCAAAATACCAATCATGGTGTAATCCACCATTTCCTGCTCCGTATAATGCTGCTCGGTATAAGCGTTCTCATATTCCATCATTTTATAGAGAATATAGCCTGTGATTTCTCCATGGTTCATAATCTTCTGATTAATGATCCCCAGCGTCTTTCTGATAATTTCATTGACATCTTTACTGCTTATAATACTCATCGCAACAATTCCTTCCGACTTTATCCGCAAATATTTCTCTGCATTACTATTTATCTTATCATTTTTTACGCTGTTTGTCCTCACTTTCTTCCAAACATTTACCAAACCTTTACCAAACCTTTGCCAAACAAATTTACCAACTTGCACGGAATGGCAGAGTTCAGCATATGTTATAGTAAGAACTTTGACAGAAAGTAACATTTTATGTACCTTTTTCTCTCTGTTTTACTCCTTATCCTGCTTATTCTTTCTGTAGTTACACTGATTCGCAGACGCTGTGCCATCAAGAAGATCTGCTGCATGAGCTGCGAGGAAAAGTGTAAGCTTTTGCAGGAACTGCTCGCTCCCTTCGGCTATTACTACTGCGGCAGACAGGATGTAATCTCCACCCGCAACGACGCCTGGCAGCGCCAGGCAGGCTACACCGCGCTTTTCGATCAGGCTGCCCTTTCTCTGCATATGGTCTTCGACGCCCTTCCCATCTATTTCGATTATGGCGGCCAAACCTGGCTGATCGAACTCTGGAAAGGCCAGTACGGCATCAACACAGGCGCGGAGATAGGTATCTACTATGCCGACAGAATCATTCCGCCGCCGGAGCGTTCTCTGGCGCATTTTGACGCGGTCACTGACCGCGACAGACTTCACGTCTCCTTTACGCTTTATCACAATGACCGCGTACTCGCCGCCATGTCCGACAGAAGCTGGTGGCTGACCGCCTTCTTAGCAGGCACGTTTACCAGTCCTGCCCGGCTTTCCATGGACGTCGCTATCTCTTTCCCCAATGCGGAAATGCAAAGAAGCTTCCTGAATGCGCTGCGGCAGGCTGATAATCCTCATCTGGATTACCGCTGTCATTGCCTGACTGTTTACCTTCATTACGCAAACGGCTGCCCTTCCTCTCCCATCTGCCCGGAACAGATCAGCCTTCTGAAACGGCTGCGGATCGCCTGGGCACAGTTCTGCAACAAGCTGCTCTGCAGCCTGTACCGTCTGCTTGCCCACCCCTTCACCACCACATTGGACCGGGTGGTATTTCTCTATGAACTGCTTCCTTTCCTTCTCCGCAGAATGCTGAAGCATCTGAAAGGAGTCTTTCCGGCATGAGCTGCGAAACCCGTCTCAACAAAGCCTTTCATAATGCCCCGATCCTCCCGCTGTCTCCCCGCAGCCGTTTCTGTATCGTCAGCGACTGCCATCGGGGAGACGGCAGCTCCAACGATAACTTCCTCAAAAACCAGAACCTGTATTTTACCGCTTTGAAGCATTATTATGCGCAGGGGTATACTTACATCGAACTGGGAGACGGCGATGAGCTGTGGGAAAACCGCAAGATGAGCCGGATTATCGAAATCCACAACAACGTATTCTGGCTGCTGTCTCTTTTCTACCGGCAGAACAGACTCTATCTTATCTATGGAAATCATGATTTGGAGAAAAAAAAATCCGGCTACTCTGACCGGGTCTGCAGTTCCTATTTCTGTACGGAAAGCCAGTGTAAGCAGCCCCTTTTCCCTTCTCTGACCTTCTACGAGGGCATCATCCTGGAGAATGCCTGCACCGGCATCCGTCTGTACCTGACCCATGGCCATCAGGCCGACTTCTTCAATTCCGTCTGCTGGAGGCAGGCCCGTTTTCTGGTACGTTACTTCTGGCAGCCGCTGGAACGCTTCGGCATTCTGGATCCCACAAGCGCCGCCAGAAATTATACGAAGAAAGACCGCGTAGAACAGCTTCTGTCCGACTATGCCGTCAAGAACAATCTCTACCTGATAACAGGCCATACGCACCGTCCCCGTCTCAATGCGGATTCGCCTAACTACATGAACACCGGAAGCTGTGTCCATCCCCGCTGCGTCACCTGCATGGAAATCGAAGGAGACCATCTCTTACTCGTCAAATGGGCCAGCGACACCAGGCGGGACGGCACTCTCTATGTACGCCGGGAGGTCCTGGCACAGATAAGCCTGCGATGACAGCATAAGTGTCAGCGCAGGCAAACAAGCTAAAACAGATTAGTATTCCTTATCTAACGCCGTCCTTTGATCCAGTAGAAATCATGTCCTGCAATCCGCACATCCTTTAACAGAATCTTCTCACCGGACAGCAAATCGGTATATTCGCCGTCCTCCTGCATCCATGCGGTCTGCTCGCCGTCACTGAAATTGAAGATACCGAAGAAGCGTTCGCCTTCCTGCTCTCTCAGGATACAGAGCACGGAATCGTTATGCACGTAATAAACATGAACATCAGAAGACGCCCCAAACACCTTTTCTTCCCTGCGGATGGTTTCCAGCTTGTCAAGGGCTGCAAAAATCCTGCCCTGCATACTGGCAGCATCCTGTCTTTTCTCCGCCAGTTCCCACCGGAACCTGCCCCGGTGTATATAACGGGAATCCTCCGCTTTGTCAGGATTCTCCTTATAAGAATAATCGTTCACCTGCCCGATTTCATCGCCGCTGTAGAGCATGGGAATCCCCGACTGCGCCAGCATATAGGCGTGCAGCATCACGTCTAATCTCACCGCCTCGTCAAGCTTCTCTTTACTGCCCTCAAATTCCGCGCTCTCCACGCCGCACATGGAAGCGGTGGTACCGCAGAATCTGGCGTCCCGGGTCACGGGATCGTCGTTGTAGAGTTCTCCCCTGCTGACACTGCCCTCCACTCTGCCCCTGAAATAATCGTTCAGGAAACGCTTATGAGGAACTTCTTCCATGCCCCACTTCCGTAAGAACCCATAATCCAGTCCCCAGCCGATATCGTCATGACAGCGCAGATAATTAAGAAACGTATACTGTTTCGGCAGACGGTTCACAATCTCCATCTGCTGCTGTAACAGCCGCACATCCTTCGTCGCCACGCAATTCCAGGTGCTCGCCATAGTGGTTACATTGTAGAGCATGTGGCATTCCGGCTTCTCCACCGTCCCGAAATACGGCGCCACCTTCTCCGGTTCCATCACCACTTCTCCAAGCAGCGCCACGCTGGGACAGACAATCTCGCCGATCATGCGCATCATACGCACGATCGTATGCACCTGGGGCAGATTCCTGCACTTAGTCCCCAGCTCCTTCCAGATATAGGGAACCGCATCGATACGGATAATATCCATACCCTGATTGGCAAAGAACAGGAAATTATACATCATTTCATTAAACACCCTCGGATTTGCATAGTTCAAATCCCACTGGTAAGGATAAAAGGTGGTCATCACATAATGTCCGATGTCCGGCAGATAAGTAAAGTTCCCCGGCGCTGTGGTAGGAAATACCTGCGGAACCGTCTGCTCGTATCTGCCCGGTATCTCATAAGAATCATAGAAGAAATACCGGCTCATGTACTCGCCCTCGCCTGCCCTGGCACGGACGGCCCATTCATGCTCCTCAGACGTATGGTTCATGACAAAATCCATACACAGGTTCATATCCCGCTTGTGACACATGTCCGCCAGCCCTGCCAGTTCCTCCATCGTACCCAGATCCGGCCTCACCTTACGGAAATCCGCCACCGCGTACCCGCCGTCGGAACGGCCTTTGGGCGTATCCAGAAACGGCATCAGATGAATGCAGTTTACATTGCAGGAGGACAGATAAGGAAGCTTCTGTCTGACTCCCTGCAGATTTCCGGCAAAATTATCAATATAGAGCATCATGCCGAGCATATCGTTTCGCTTAAACCAGTCCGGATCCTGTTCCCGTTTCTCATCCCGCTTCTTAAGCGCCTGCCTGCGTTCCTTATAATATTGGTACAGATTCGTACAAAGCTCCGCAAACATGGAATCGTTATGGTACAGCTCCATATAAAGCCACTTTAACTCGTCATGATGCTTCTGTAATCTTCTCTGAAAAACGTCGTCTGTTTTGGACATTGTCTCTTCCTTTCTGCTGCTTAGCTTCTCTCCTGAATCAGCCGCTCGATCTCCTCCGGCTCCGGCATCACCTTCAAAGCACCCTTTCTGGTGGTGATAAGCGATGCGCCCGCATTGGCGAAGGTAAGAAGCTTCTCCAAATCCTGTTCGGATAAATCCTTAATCCCATGCTCCAGCACATAATTCAGCGCACAACCCTCGAAGGTGTCTCCCGCTCCGGTCGTCTCGATGGTATTCTCCTGGATAAACGGCTTCGCCTCCACGATCATATCTCTGTAATACGCCCTGCTGCCGTCTCTGCCAAGGGTCACGAAGATCAGCGGAATGTCATAGCTTTGCCGCAGGATTTCCACGGCCCTTGTATAGTCCGCAGTACCTGTCATAAATTCCAGTTCATTGTCGGAAATTTTCAAAATATCACACTTGGAAAGTCCATAAGCGATCTCTCTTCTGGCATCCTCTAAGGATTCCCACAACGGCTCTCTCAAATTCGGGTCGAAGGAAATAAGCAGCCCGTTTTCTTTGGCAACCTCAATGGCATATCTGGTGGCTTCCCGCGCACCCTCATGGGTGGAGGATAACGTTCCAAAATGGAAAATCTCTGCGTCCCTTATGACCTCTTCCATCACTTCTTCTTTCCGCAGCATCATATCCGCACCCGGATTGCGGTAGAAACTAAAATCCCGGTCGCCGCCCGGCATGGTATGCACAAAGGCAAGCGTCGTATGCACTTTCTCATCAAACAGCAGATTCGTCACGTCCGTACCGCTTTCCCTGACCGTCTCCGCCAGCATCTGCCCAAAAGAATCCCTGCCCACCTTGCCGATAAAGGCGGTCTTCTTCCCAAGCTTGTTCAGCATCGCCAGCACATTACAGGGCGCGCCGCCAGGGTTAGCCTCCAGAAGCGGATTCCCCTGCGCGCTGACGCCGTTCTCCGTAAAATCAATCAATAATTCTCCCAATGCCACTACGTCGTATTTCTTCATCATTATATTCTCCTATCCATCAACAGTCTCCGCCGTCCGCGCTATCGCATGCATCTCAAGCGCCCCCGCCCGGTCTGCACTGACTTTATCAGTCAATCCATAAACCGCGCTGCTGAGCACATACTCGCCATCGTTCATGAAAATCTCAATCAGATTGGTGTCCACGTAGATATCCAGCTTAAAGCCTTCTTTCAGCTCGGGAGTCTCCGCCTGGGTTCTGAAACCGGTCTGCCCCGGGAATACCCGGCTTCTGTCGGTGCAGATACGGTTTCCTTCCCGCCGGATCCGATAGCCGCCGATCACAAGGCTGCCGCCCTCTTCTAACTCACAGCTTATCTTATAGCCCGCGCCGTCCGCCTGGGCCGGATGGGTAATGGGTCTGGTATACAGCCTCTTAACGTTGGGATGCACTCTGAAATAAATGTGTCCCTCCTTCACTTCCACTACCCTGGGAATGCAGAACATTCCTATCCAGCTATTGTCCACCGCTTCCGGCATCCTAAGCCATGCCACCAACACCCGGCGTCCCGCTTCGTCAAGAGTCGTCTGCGGAGCATACAGGTCAAGCCCGTAATCCAGATACTGGTATTCATCGGGAAGCTCCATCGTGCACGTCTTCTCCTCGAATTCTACCGGCATACAGATCGTATGATTCTGTTCCAGCCCTTCTTCTTTGCGAAGTCCCATGGGAGAGATGACAAGCACCTTGCCCCCTTCTGTCTCGAAATAGTCCGGGCACTCCCACATCCAGCCGAAGTCCGCTTCCTTCGACGCCTTATTGACGAACTCCCAATCGATCAGATTCTCACTTCTGTAGAAAAGCAGTTCTCCCTTATTATATCTGGTTTTACTGCCGATTACCAGATACCAGGCGTCTTTTCCGCGCCACACCTTCGGATCCCTGGTATGAGTCTTATCTCCGAGCTGCCCGTCTGTGATCGCCGGAATAATTACCCTTTTTCCATGGAAAACATCAAAGGAAACGCCGTCCGGCGACGTCAGCATAAGCTGCGCGGAATCAAAATCATCATTCAGACACTGATGAATGTTATCAGGATCCGCCTGATTATAGTGAACTCCCGTATAATACAGATACAATTTCCCTTCATGTTCTATCGCGCTGCCGGAAAAACACCCGTTCTGATCTTCGGATACGGTCGGATACAGCGCCACGCCCTGATGCTCCCAATGTACCAGGTCTCTGCTCACCGCATGTCCCCAGCGCATTGTCGCCCATCTCGGCGCGTAAGGAAAATGCTGGTAAAATAAGTGATACTGTCCTTTATAATAGATAAATCCATTGGGGTCGTTAATCCATCCTCCCGGCGCTTTCAAATGTACTCTGTCCTTACGCATGACATCCACACCTCCTGTAATTACTAATCCTCCATGTCAGAGCCACAAATTTTCAATCTGGCTTCTCAAATCCCAGCCGCTTCCTGTCCAAGCGGCCAGACGATTCAGTTTCTTTTATTTGACAGCTCCGGCAACCACGCCGCCGATAATCTGCTTCTGCAATACGATATAGAGAATCAGAATGGGCAGTACGCAGAGCAGCAGTCCCGCCATAATCGTTCCGTAATCTGCGGAATAGGTTCCGTAGAAGCTGTAGGTCGAAAGCGGCAGCGTCAGAAGCTTCTTATCTGTCAATACCAGCGACGGCAGAAGGAAATCATTCCAGAATGCCAGGGAATTTAAAATAACCATCGTGGAAATAATCGGCTTCAACAGCGGAAGCACAATCTGGAAGAAGGTTCTCGCATGGGTACAGCCGTCGATACAGGCCGCTTCTTCCAGCGCGATCGGCACATTGCCTTTGATAAAGCCATGGAACATGAACACGGACATCGCCATGGAGAATCCGGTGTGCATGAATACAAGCGTTGCTCTGTGGTTTAAAATGTTCAGTGTGCCGCCATATATGCTGACCAGCGGAATCATGATTGCCTGAAACGGAATAATCATGGATGCTACCATCAGGGCGAAGGTCGTCTTGGAAATCGTGTTGTTATGCCGCACGATATAATACGCCAGCATCGCCGCAAGCAGCGTTACGAGCACGGTTGCCGAAACTGTTACAATCAGGGAATTCTTGAAAGCGTTCAGAAAATCCATCTGGGTAAACGCCTTGACAAAGTTGTCAAAGGAAAGTCCCTTAATCGTATACAGCCAGGAGAAGGGGCTTTTGATGATATCCCGCTTCTGCTTCAAAGAATTGATTACTACCATAATAAAAGGAAACATATAGGCGGCGAAGAGAATGATCAATCCCGCCATTGCCAGAATATTCGCCGCTTTTCTTTTATTTCCGCCAACTGTTGTCTGCTTCATTATGCTTCCACCTCCTGTTTCTTCGTCAGATATACCTGCAGACCGCTGATGCATGCCACCACGATGAATAAGATCAGCGCCTCAGCCTGGCCCACGCCGAACTGTCTGGATGTAAACGCCTTCTCGTATACGTGCATCGCCGCCATCTCTGTGGTTCCGTAAGGGCCTCCCGATGTCAGAGACAGGTTCAGATCGTAGACCATGAACGCTCTCGAAAGCGTCAGGAACAGACAGATTGTAATGGACGACATCATCAGAGGAAGCACAATGTTCTTAAGCTTCGCAAAGCCCGACGCCCCGTCGATGCTTGCCGCTTCCATGACATCCTCGCTCAGTCCCATAAAGCCCGCCACATAAATCAGGATCATGTAGCCCGACAACTGCCATACGGATACCAGAATCAACGCCGCAAACGCCCGGTTCGGCTCCGAAAGCCACGATATCTCGAATAAGCTAAAGCCGGTCGTCTCACCGATGTTGACGAACACTCTGGAAAATACAAACTGCCAGATATAACCAAGCACGATACCGCCGATCAGGTTCGGGGTAAAAAAGCCCGCCCGGAAGAAATTCTGTCCCTTGATGCCTCTGGTCAGAAGATACGCGATCGCAAACGCCAGCACATTCACGAGAATCACAACTACGATCACATATCGGAAGGTCAGTAACAAGGAGGACCAGAACTGCTTATCGCTTATAACGCCCGCAAAATTCTTCAGACCGATGAAATTCTTCGTATCGGAAACACCGTTCCAATCCGTAAAAGTCAGATATACACCATATAGAAACGGTATGATGACCACCGCCAAGAAACAAAACATCCCCGGCAGTGCAAACATACAGAAATCTTTTCCGCTATTCTTTGTTTTCATATTTTCTCCCTTCTTCTGCACTACATATTCATGTCAGGGTAATCTCTCCATCCAATCATTCACGTCAGCGTGACTTCTTCACCCAACCATGCATGTCAGTGTAATCTCTCCACCCAGGCATTCATGTCAGCGCAGCTTCTCAATCCTGCTGTGCCCAATATTCCTCAATCGCCTGCATCAGCTCTTCCCTGCTGCATCTGCCCGCCAGGTACTTCTGCATTGCCGCTCCCAGTACAGACCAGTGGTCGTTTGGTACGATGGCGGACGCATTGAAGGCTGTGCCTGACTGTACATGCTCGTAGATATCCCGGCTTAAGGGATCCTCCGGCTCGTATGGATTATTCTTAAAAGGCGGAATCAGGCTGCAGGATTTCACTAACATCTGCTGGCCGATCTCACTGTACACGATCCAGTTCAGGAATTCCTTCGCCGCCGCTTTCTCCTGCTCGGAGGCAATCTGGCCGTCCAGCATAATCTGCTTGGAAGGAGAACCCTGAATCATCCGGTTGGCAAAATCTTCTTCGTCATTGTTCATAAAATAAGGCAGGAATCCATATTCATCCGTCGTCTCCGCTCCTGCTTCCTCCAGGTTCGGCCACGCCCAGTTGCCGTTGAACCAGAAAGCCGTCTTGCCGTCCGCCAGGTCGATAGCCATCTCGTCATAATCCGCCCCCAGAGGATCGCCCTTCGCCACGTTATATTCCTTCAAAATATCGAACATATTTAAGAACTCATTCATTCTGTCGTAAGAAGCCAGATCCAGTCTGCCGCTCTTGATCTGTTCAATAATTTCCTGCGCGCCTTCTGAAGTACCGTCATATGTCTCATATATGTACTGCAATTGATGCGCGCCCAAAGACCAGTCCTCCTTCGCCATGGAAACCGGCCTTTCGATGCCTGCGGCAGCCAGCCTGTCAAGCAGGGCTGTGAAATCCTCCTGGGTGCGAATCGAAGCAGGATCGAAGGTCTCTCCCAGCGCTTCCTCGATGACCGCCTTATTGTAAATCAGACCTCTTCCCTCGATACACAGAGGAAAGCTGTATACCTTGCCGTCTACCTTGGTCAAATACCCTTCCGCTTCCGCCGTCCAGGCTTCCTGCGTCAGATCCTCCGCCTTCTCCTCAGCCAGCGCGATGACGTCTGTGGTATCCAGAATGGAAAGCGTGGGCGGGTTGCCGGAATTATAAAGGCTTACCACCTTCGTATACGGAGAATCCCCGTCCGTCACAGGCATTACCTCCACATGAACGCCGGATTTCTCCTCGAACACCGCCGACATCTTCTCTAACGCCACCTGTATCTCCGCCTTGGAATTTAACAGGGTGATGCTCGTTCCTTCCAGACTGGAATCATACTGGAAGGTGTCCGTGGAAGTATCGATTTCCACTTCCTTCTTTACCTCGTTGGGATCGTCCGGGTCACTTGCGAATCCGAACGTACACCCGGTCAGCGTCCCCGCCGCAAGCGCCATCGTAAGCGCCGCGGCAATGACCTTTGCCGCTACTTTCTTTTTCATGAAGCAGTCCTCCTCACATTTTTTCGTCCTCTAAATTTTTCTCTCTAGAACCGGTTAAGTAACCGGTTACTTTGTGTATTTATTATAGCATGATGCACAATACACGTCAACAGGAAATCTAAAGTTTGTGAATGCTGTACGATTTTGCCTCCGCCAATTTATACACATTCTACAAAACCGGTTACGTAACCGATTCCTCATTGTGTTTCAAAAGTACTTTTGTTATAATTAATTGGGAAAACAGAACGGAAAATCTCTTATTTTATAAGGAACAGACAGACTATGAGCAAAAAGAAAAACGTAACCTTCAACGATATCGCAGCCTATACAGGCTTCTCCAAAACGACCATTTCCCGGTATTTTAACAATCCCGACTCTCTGACGCTTGAAAATCAGGAAATTATCGCCAGGGCGCTAAGAGAACTGGATTATAAAGAAAATAAAGTAGCGCGGATTCTGGCGAACGGCAAGACAGAGTTTATCGGCGTCATCATTCCCAATCTGATGAATCACTATTATTCCGAGATGCTCAACCAGATTTTGCTTACCTATGAGCATTTCGGCTATAAATTCCTTGTCTTTATCGGCAATGAGAATGAAGATTCCGAGCGCCGGTATATTCAGGAGCTTATGTCCTATCATATTGAAGGACTGATCATCTTAAGCTTCACCATTCCTTCCAGGGAGCTTGCCGCGCTGCAGATTCCCATCGTGACAATCGAGCGGGAGGACGAATATGTGTGCAGCGTCAATACCGACAACTATATGGGCGGCGTCCAGGCTACCAGCCTGCTCGCCAGACACAACTGCGACGTACTCATACACGTCAATTCTCCCACTGCCCCCGAGATCCCTGCCTACGGGCGTATTCAGGGGTTCCTCGACGTATGCGCGGAGCGGAAGCTCAAGCACCGCGTTATTTATAAGATTATGGGGAATACCTTTGAACAGATGCAGGAGAACCTAAGCGAACTGCTGGAACAACTGGACGCCGAGTACGCCGGGCTAAAGAAGGGGCTCTTCATTTCCAACGATACCCATGCCAATATCTTCATCAATCTTCTGATCAAAAAATACGGCAGGCTGCCGGAGGATTACCTGATCATCGGCTTCGATGACTCTCCCATTGCCAGACAGGCCGCCATCCCCATCAGCACGGTTGGCCAGCAGATTGACAAGATTGCCTACGAAGCGGTCAGTCTGTTGGTGGAGCAGATGAACGAGCAGAAGAAACGCAGACCGGAACCGCTAAAGGAACCGGTCCATAAAGTAATTACGCCGATTCTGCTGCGGCGGGACACGACGGAGAAGACGTTTTAGGCCGAAAGCTGAACTGTTACGCATATTGTATATCCTGCAGATCATACTGTATATAAGAGAGGGTGACTGAAAGGACAGCAAGGATTGGCTAAGGTAACAGATAAAACATTTCTTTTTGAACAAATGCCTGTAAGAAAGGCTGTCTTAAAGCAGGTGATCCCTTCTGTAATCAGTCAGATGATTGTGCTGTTTTATAATCTGGCGGACACCTATTTCGTGGGTATGCTCAACGAACCCCGCCAGACGGCGGCGATCACGGTCGTTTCCTCCGCCTTTATCATGCTGACAGCCGTTTCCAACCTTTTTGCCATAGGCGGCGCAAGCCTTGTGGCTCGCTCCCTGGGCGAGCATAAGGAAGAACAGGCGCAAATAATTTCCTCCATCGCTTTCTGGTGCGGTCTGGGCGGCGCCTTCCTGTTTTCCGCCCTGTTCTATGTTCTGGCTTCTCCGATTCTGCATCTGTGCGGCGCAACAGAGGCCACCTATGATCTTGCCTACGGCTATGCCAAATGGGTCATCATCATAGGCGGTGCGGGAACTATCTTAAACATACTGCTGGCGAATCTGCTCCGGTCGGAGGGAGATGCCATGGCTGCCGCTCTGGGCGTTTCCTCAGGCGGCATTACTAATCTTATCCTGGATCCCATTTTCATACTGCCCCGGCATGGCGGCATGGGCGCGGCAGGCGCCGGGGCCGCCACCGCTCTGTCCAACGGGCTGGCTGCCTTGTTTTTCCTGATTTATATCATTGCCAGGCACAAAACTATGACTATCAGCATTCATCCGAAGCATTTGAAGCATCTTGCCGACTACCTGGGAAGCATCGTGTCCATCGGCATTCCGTCCGCGGTTCAGTATGCTCTCACCGTAGTGGCTGCAGCGGCGCTCTCCAAATTCGTATCGGGATACGCGACGGAAGCCGTCGCCGCTCTCGGCATCGTCAAGAAATTAGACCATCTCCCGCTCTATTTTTCCATCGGCGTAGCCAACAGCCTTCTGCCTCTGTTAGCCTACAATTTTTCATCGGGCAACCAGAGGCGCAGGCATGACGCCTTCGTATTCGGATGCGGCATATCTCTGGGCTTTGCGCTGCTGTGCCTTATTGTCTATGAAATCTTCGCGCCCGGTCTGACAGGTCTGTTTATAGACGACAAAATAACCATCTCCTACAGCGCCCGCTTCCTGCGGATTATGGTCGTGGCGATGCCCATGATGTCCGTCTGCCACCCCATGATTATTCAGTTTCAGGCGATGGGAAGACTGAAGGAATCGTTAATCTGCTCTGTCCTGAGAAAAGGAGCGCTGGATATTCCGCTGTTATTCCTGATGGACCGCCTGCTGCCGCTGTACGGCTGCATGATGGTACAGCCCATCGTCGATACCCTTTCCCTGATTACGGCGTTCTTCTTTTATCGGAGCATCATGACCCGGACGACAGTCACCCGCTAATTGATATCTGACGCCGCAGACAGGTGTCAGATATCATTCCGCTTCCGGTATCTGCCCGGCGTCGTATCCGTATAGTCCTTAAACTGCCTGATAAAATGCTCCGTATTATTATAGCCGCACAGCTCCGCGATCTTGACAACCGGCAGATTGGTGGTAGTCAGCAGTTCCCGCGCCAGCTCTATCCTGCCGGCAATCACGTCATTCATACAAGTAGTATGAAAGTACTGCTGATAAGCGGCATGCAGATATCCGGCGCTGATATTGAGCCGCTGCGCCATATCGGGCACCGTCCATTTTCCGGCCGGGTTCTGGTAGATATCCTTGCGCAGCGAGACGAGCTGATAATAGATTTCGGGATACCGCGCCGTCTGATTCTCATCGGCAATCATATGTACCAGCGATTCCACCAGATGATTCAAAATACTGTCCCGGTGGGCGGCAACGCCATAATACTGCGTACAGATGATATGGAAAAGCTGATAAAACTCCGCCGACCGGCGCATGATAATCGGCGTCCCGAAGGGAAAATGGTCGTCTGTAATCAATCTGTCAGAAGTAAAATGCATCCAGCAGTCTGTGTAGAATTCCTCAATCGCAGTATACCTCTGCTTCTGGTATGGCTTGAAAATGACTGCACAGTCCGCCGGGTATTCCTTCCACGCCCGTTCCACCAGAAATCTGCCGGAAGTCTTCGTCAGAAGAAGCAGATATTCAGGAAATCCATTGGGACGATCCACCTCGAAATCCGAACCGTGAACCTCATCCTCTCCCATTTTCACAATCTTAATCATCCTACACCTCGCAAGAACCGATTTTAACCGATGAATCAGCCGCGCCACCGCCAACGCTTCACATGATAATACATCAATTTTCCATGAGTATAATTCATTGTAAAATGCGTGTCAATATACTATTGTAGTAAAAGGAACATGCATGGCACATGTTCTATATATTTTAGCGTTTGCGCAACCGATTGTCCATATGGCTGTCACAGGCTTACGGACATTCCCTTCACACGCCGCCCGCAGGGCGGTGTCCGGCGCTTGGCTAAATCCATGCACCATATTTTGGGGTAAACAAATGTAAACGAGGAGGAATACAAGATGAAGCATTCTCATGCAAAACTGCTGTCATTATGTATCAGCGCGGGACTGTGCCTGAGCGCTCTTACCGGCTGCGGTGCGGACAGCCAGACGACTGCATCCACAGACCAGACAGCAGAGACACAGGACACAACACAGACAGACGATTCACAGACAGAGGTCTCTCCGGCTGTGATCGAAGCAACTACTTTCCCGCTGCCGGACGGACCGGAAGAATCGGATATCTACGTAGAGCCGATCGCTGACATTTCAGACGATTTCATCCGCGGCATGGACGCGTCCGCGGTGCTTTCTCTGGAAAACAGCGGTGTTACCTATTATAACTATGAGGGCGAAGAGCAGGACGTCTTCATGACACTGGCACAGTCCGGCGTCAATTACATACGTCTTCGTGTCTGGAACGACCCTTACGACGAGAACGGCAACGGATACGGCGGCGGCAATAACGACATGGCGACTGCGATAGAGCTTGGCAGGCGCGCCACCCAGTACGGCATGAAGGTATCCATCGACTTCCACTATTCCGATTTCTGGGCCGATCCCAAGAGACAGAACGCACCGAAAGCCTGGGAAGGCATGAGCGGCGAGGAGAAAGCCGACGCGCTCTATACTTTTACCAAGGAAAGTCTTGCACAGATTCTGGATGCGGGTGTAGACGTAGGCATGGTGCAAATCGGTAACGAAATCAACAACGGTATGTCCGGCGAGACGGATGTACCCACCGTCATGAACCTGCTCAGCTCCGGAAGCAAAGCAGTCCGTGAAACGGCAGAGACTTACGGCAAAGACATTCAGGTCGTGGTGCATTACACCAATATCGAGGATAATGACGGCATCGATACCATCGCTTCCAACCTGCAGGAATACGGCGTTGATTATGATATCTTCGGCTTATCCTACTATCCCTTCTGGGACGGCACCAATGAAAATATGCAGACTGTTGCCTCTAACATTCAGAATAAATTCGGTAAACAGGTCATTATTGCGGAGACCTCCTACTGCTATACTTCCGAGGACGGCGACGGTTTCGGCAACAGCTTCGACGGTATCGAAGACCTTGTAGACGGCTACGCCGCTACCGTTCAAAGCCAGGCATCCATCATCCGCGATATCTGCGCGGCAGCAAACGAAGTTGGCGTACTCGGCGTATTCTACTGGGAAGGCACATGGATTCCCGTAGGCGATGCCTCACAGGATAATTCCGCTGTCTGGGAAGAGTACGGAAGCGGCTGGGCAAGCAGTTACTCCGCAGACTACGACCCGGACGACGCCGGATTATATTACGGCGGCTGTTCCTGGGATAATCAGGCGATGTTTGATTTCGACGGTCATCCGCTGGCATCCCTAAACGTATGGAAATACTTAAAATACGGTTCTACCGCACCTCTGGCTGTAGATTATATTCCCGAAGTTTCCCTGACCTGCGACGTAGGCGCGGCATTAGAGCTTCCTGAAATGGTTGATGTAATCTACAATGACCGTTCCGCCAACACACAGGCGGCGGTTACATGGGATGAAGCGCAGCTTGATGCCATCGACACCAACGTCAGCGGTACTTATGAAGTGACCGGCGCTCTGGAGGATGGCTCCGCAGTCAAATGCACCATCGAAGTTGTGATGATGAATTATGTGCTGAATCCAAGCTTCGAGGACGCCGATACTTCCATGTGGAACGTTACTTACGAAGGCAGCGCCAATCCGACTGACTTCCAGAACAAAGCGGATGACGCTTACACCGGAGAAGTCGCTTTCCATTTCTGGTCTGCTGATTCTGATATGGAATTTGCCATTGAGCAGGAAATCACTAATCTGGAACCGGGAACCTATCAGCTTACCGCTTATGCGCAGGGCGGCGATATGTCCGAGGATTCTGATCTGGAATTATACGCTGTCTCCGGCGGTGAGGAACAGACCGCATCCTTCATGGTAGCAGGCTGGGCCAACTGGCAGGATCCTTCCATCCCCGAAATCACAGTGACGGACGGTACGCTTACCATCGGCGTACGGATGAAGTGCAACGCGAAGAGCTGGGGTACAGTGGATGATTTCACTTTGAATAAGGTTGCTGACTAATGCTGGCCGGCATATAGATTGGATACGCTTATAAAAAGACGCCAAAGAAGTCTCCGGTATTTTCACAATACCGGAGACTTCTTCTATTACTTATTTACTATTGAATGTTATGCCGCATCCTGTTAGCCAAGTAAGGACAACGCTAACTGATTGGTCTGATTTGCCTGCGACAGCATGGATGTACCAGCCTGCTGCAAAATGTTATTGTTAGAGTATTTAACCATCTCAGTAGCAATATCCGTATCTCTGATGGACGCCTCTGCTGATGTGGTGTTCTCAACAATGTTGTCCAGATTGCTGATCGTATGCTCCAAACGGTTCTGAACCGCACCCAGATCACTTCTCTGCTCGGACACATCCTGAATCGCGCTCTTGGCAAACGCATTCAATGCGGCGAATTCCTGAGAAGTCGGAGGAACATCAATTAATTCCGTATACTTCTTGTAAGAATCAGTCGGCTGCGTCCAGGTTGTTGCCGTATAATCACTCGCATCAGCGCCCGTTGTATCATCGGCATATTCCGCATCAATGTCATCTTTGTTATAGGTATAGAATTTTTCGAGCATATTTGCAGTCAGCTTGTTGTTTCCTTCTGCAATACCTGCCTTCTCATAATTCTTTGTCGCGTCATCCATATGATCGACACCAAATGACATTTCCTTATGCACCGCGCTTGCAATCAGATTGTTGGTATTCATATTCTTAATGGTAACCGCAATGTGCTGTCCGGATTCCGCGCCTACCTGAAGCCCTTTGCCTACAAAAGAGCCGTCCAGAAGCTTCTGCTCATTGAATGTTGTTGTGCTCTGTACACGATCAATTTCAGACATTAACTGCTTAACCTCGGACTGGATGTAGCTGCGGTCTGTGGATGTAAGCGTGCCGTTCTCACCCTTTACAGCCAGTTCATTGATACGCTGCAGCATATCTTCCACTTCATTCAGCGCGCCCTCTGCCGTCTGTACACATGAAATACCATCCTGCGCATTAGCGGACGCCTGTGTCAGTCCTCTGATCTGTCTTCTCATTTTCTCACTGATAGACAGGCCTGCCGCATCATCCGCCGCACGGTTAATCTTATAACCGGAAGACAGCTTCTCCGTAGACTTAGCCTGTGAGCTTGTTGTAAGACCAAGCATTCTGTTGGAATTCATTGCTGAAATGTTGTGTTTTACTACCATAAATTAACCTCCTTGTGTCTGCACGGCGGTAACTCCTTTTACCACCGACTTCTTAATTAACAGTTGCTTTCTATAATAAACCCGAAACCCCCAGGATCGTTCCGGGCTATTACCCTTTCCCGTATTATCTTACGGTATCCTTCTTTGTGTTATCGCTTACAGCCGCTCTTTTCTTCTTCCTGTATCTCTCGGGCAGTTCCGGTTCCGCATAGTAATGAGAAGTTTCCCTGCCATCGCCTGACGCCGCTCGTTTCTCAAGCGCTTTGCTTCTGACTACATTGACTTCTTTGGGAATATCCAGCATTACGCGCGTATGGTTCCTGCTCCCGCCTAAGAATACAATCCGTATATCATCCCCGATCTGTAAATATTCCTCCGTATTCACCGTCATCCTTAACATAGAAACCTCCCTGCTTCCGGCATTCCGCTGCCGCCAGCGTGCCTGTATGGATGTAACTTTTGTCTTAATAATGTTGCAAACAGTGAAATAATGAATTCGCCAAACGTTAAATCAGTCCAAAGGAGGAAATGTAAATGAGTGTCACTTATCCAATCAAGAACAGAAAAACCCTGGAACGCTTCAAGGGCTACTATGCCGTCGTTAAACCAAATCCCCGCAATTACACAATGATCATCATGGGGCTTAACACGGCTTTTCGTATCGGAGACCTGCTGCAGCTTCGATGGAAGGATGTCCGCGACTCATCCGACGGCAGACTGCATACCCATATCTGCATCCGGGAACAGAAAACAGGAAAGCAGCGCGTAGTACCTATTAACCCTGCCGAAAAACAAGTCCTGACTGACTACTATGCCGTCTGCCAATATAATTCTCCCGGGGATTATCTGTTTCCCAGTACCCGCACCAATACGCTTCCTATTTCCCGCTATCAGGCATACCGGATTGTAAAAGAAGCCGCAATCCACAGCGGCCTTGACGAACATATAAGCTGTCATTCTCTGCGCAAAACATTCGGGTATCATGCATGGAAGCAGGGAACTCCGCCCGCTATGCTGATGGATCTGTACAATCATTCATCTTACCGGGTCACCAAACGTTATCTGGGAATTGAACAGGATGAAAGAGACGATGTATATATGCGCATTGATTTATAGAAAGAAGGTGGAATTTAATTTGACAATTTAGAGGATCCAAGAACTTACATCTTTTTTAGAAAAAGGGGTTAAGTATTTGAAGGATGTTCCGATATATAGTATGTAATCAAAAAGATGCAACATTATTAAGACAAATGTTGCATCTTTTATTATGTCCGCCGGTTAGGGAAATATACCGGTTTGCTTGAGACAATTTCAGGATGGTTTCGCTTTACCCTCTCTGATACGCTGTCCAATTCTAAGTTCAGGAATCACTTCAAAGCATTATTCAGCGCCGCAAAAACAGTTCTGCCAATTCCTCTTGAGACAGACCAGCCTCTTTTCTTCCTTTTTGTATTCTTTGTCCTAATGTCATATATCACCAATCCTTTCCCTCTCAGCATACCATTTTTATCTTGTGAGGACTATCAAAATACAGTTGCATCTAAGCAATTTTAGGTTGCAATACCTGTTGCGCCGTTAAAGAACGGGTGATAATATAATGGTAGATAAAAAAGCGATAAACTGGAATTGTGGAGGTATTACTATGGTTGGAAGAATAATCGGTTTTATATCCTGCGTTATGTGTGCGATTCCATTTTTAATTATTGCTATCTACAATGGAAACAGTAAAGAGCCAATCCATTTTTGGAGTGGAGATACAACATTAAAAGAGAAAGTCAGAAATGTCAAAGATTATAACAGGGAGATGGCTTTATTGTATAAAAGATGTTCCATTGTATTTCTTATTACCGGAATTAGCTTTATTGCTGCACCTGTTGCCGGAGTAATACTGATATGTTTTGAATGTACTCTGGGAATTTATCTTATGTACAAAAATTATAAAAGAATTTTAAGTATGTATTCATAAATTCCAGTATTCACAACTGGATAAATCATTCAATTAATCCTCTATCTTATTATGCCTTTTTTGTATCTCATCCACCAACTCATGCACCGTCGTACACGGGCACATCTCTGATGGCTTTGTTTTACCTTCTCTAATACACTGCCCCAGCTTCTGCTGTGCTATCTGAATTGCTTTTTCTTCATCTCCGGCTTTGCAGAGTTTTCCGTATATCTGCTCATCAGCTTTGGAATATTTCTGACCTGTTTTGTTTTCATATACTCGTCCAAAATCTGAGCAGCAAGTCCAAGAATCCTGAATTGCCGGCATGAAACAGAAATAGGTATACATCCATATTTCAAAGCATGGATTGGACCAGCCCACCTGTATTCCTTTACTCACTGCTTCCGCAATAATCTCGTCAAACCCTTGCACTTGGTCTCTGTCAAATACAACCCACGGGATAAGATACTTTGCATCATAAGCTGTGAGTTCCAGACATTTATCAATCATGGTACGAGTCTTTGTCTCAACAACCTTGATAACAAGCTTATTTCTGATATCCTCCGACAAAGCCTGATGAAGTCCTGTAAAGTAACAACGCTCTGTAGCTTCTGTATCAGTAACAATCA
>JAGAIZ010000054.1 GCA_017626325.1 Lachnospiraceae bacterium
ATTGCTCTCGCAACGCCCTTTCCTACAGCCGCCTCATTTCCATACGCAGCCGCCGTATCCAGCAGCCGATATCCTGTCCTGATTGCATCATATACCACCTGCTCGCACTGTGCGGCATCCGGAATCTGAAACACGCCAAAACCTTCCAGCGGCATTTCCACTCCATTGTTCAGTATTACTTTTTCCATTGATATATCCTCCTTTTCGTTGAACTTTTCCCAATAGGGTTATTTATTCCACGTTTTCCTGTATCCAGTTCTCAACATGATCCGCAATCTCATCATTGTTCAGATCCTGGAACATGAAATGATCATTTCCATAAATTCCTTCCTCCGGCAAACGAACGATTGTGCTGTTCCCGCCTGCCGCAGTATATGCTTCTGTAAATACATCTGCTGTCGATGCCATTCCTGCCCACATGGCTGCTGCCGGAACATCTGTATATTCTTCTCCGATATAGTCGCCGTAATAGAAAGTGATTGGAATATCCTTCTCAAGAAGCGCCTGATAATCCTCGCTGTCTACTTCTGCCGCGATTCCCGGCTCGATTGCAACGATTCCGGCGATATGATCAGTGTATCTCGCGGTTTCCCATCCGGGCATTCCGCCCTGAGAATGGGTTACAAGGACAGAATCTTTCCCTGTCATCTCATAGATTTCATCAATGGCCGCCGCTACAGACTGTGCGATCACTGTCTGATCAAAATCTCCGGTATCCGGCGTCATCTGACGGAAAAACTGATTCAATGCATCTTCTCCCTGCGGAAACTGCGAGTTCTCATTGTAGGTAAATTCCCCGTCTAAGAAGGTTCCGATCCGAAACTGGGTATACCAGGTCTGATCCGCCGTCTCTGCGTTAATTGTTGCGGCTACAGAGGTCTGTCCTGCCTCTCCACGCCTCGGCTGGTCGATCAGGAATACGCTGTGGCCTTTTTTCAGAAACAGATCTGACCACCCTTCCCGTCCATCCGGCGTCGTCATCCATCCCATGCGGGACTGCCCGTACCCATGTAAAAACACCATGGGAAGTCCGGTATCTTTCTCCGGTATCTGATAAAAAACATTGGCATGATCCACATGAGAAGTCGAGCCTTCTCTGGAAGTATAATAATTGGATACGTCAAATGTTCCATCCGATGTGATAACCGTTCCGCCGGCCGAGAACATGCCCTGCTCTCTGATTACAAGCGCATCGGAAACATCTGCTTCATCGTTTCCCTCCGTTTCCTTTGTTGTGCCTGTTTCTTCTGCAGTTGCCTCTTCAACAGTCTCTTCAACGGCTGCATTTGCTTCTGTGCTGTCAGATGCAGCAGCATTTCCGCAGCCTGTCATAAGCAACATTCCTGCCGCTAAAACCGCGGCCATTTTTCTGTACGTTTTATTTTTCATTATAATCCTCCATATCATAGCAATATATTGCTGAGTTTGCCTGATTTTACCGACAGGCAGACTTCCTGTACCGGAAAGCATAAATCACCATCCGGGAAAACAACTGTCCGCCCACAGTCTCTTTATTCATGTATAAAGCCGCCGTGTCTATTAGCCGGTATCCGCTTCCACCGGCATCTGTACTCCATTATGCAGTATCATCATTTCCATTGTCATAACCTCCTGAACTTGCATTGTATTTGTGCTAAAAGGATTTTCTGTTTCCTTGCTTTCAAATACATTTTAGATAATGAGTCTGAAAAAGTACAATGCAGATTCGTCAATATACTATGATTTGTGCGCATACTGATTTAACAATCCAGCCTGCGCCCTGGTTTCTTTGCCGCAAATCCCATGCCGCTGCTGCCGCCTGTAATTACGCAGATTTTTTATGATCCTGTACCATTCTTCTCACACCCTGATCTTTCCGGTCTGTTTCAGCCAGGCCACTTCATCCCGCATTGTTTCCTGATAGGAACGGGTCGTATATCCCAGTTCCCGCTGTGCTTTGCCGGAATCAAAATTATTGTTCCGCGCCAGGTTGTATACGGAGAAAGTAGTCATCAGCGGGCGTGTTCCCTGTCTTTTCGCCTGTTTCTCCATAATCTTCGCCATGAAGCTCGCAATCCCGCAGGGCAGGAACGCCCTCATGGGCTTGCAGCCTGCCTCATCCGAAACGATTTTGGCAAAATCTTTGAATTGCACTTCCTTGTTGCCCAGGATATAGCATTCGCCTTTGCGGCCCTTTTCCATAGCCAGGATGCAGCCGCGCGCAAGGTCTCGCACATCGCACAGATTGAACGAGCCTGCAATTCCCATCGGCATCTCGCCATTGATGATCTGAATAATGACGCCGGTGGTCTCTCCAACCGCAAAATCCTCCGGCCCTAAAATGCCGCTGGGATGAACGACACAGGCATTTAAGCCTTTTTCCCACACCGCATCCAGCACGGCCTGCGTAGCCAGCGCTTTGCTCTGACTGTAACAGCCCCGGATTTGATCGGGCATACGCTCCGGTTCAAAGTGATCCACCTCGGCAATCTTCTGTCCCTTCGGCAGTTCAGGAATTGCGCCGGTGGAACTGACATAAACCATTTTCTTAAACCCCGGAGCGGAAAGACATATATCGATTATGTTTTTGGTTCCACCCACGTTTACATCCATAACCTTCTGATTATAGTCCGGATTGACCGTGACAATGGATGCGCAGTGAATCACATAAACATCTGTGTCTTCCGGAACTGTGAAAAACCTCCGCAGCGACGCCATATCTGTCAGATCTCCTTCACAAATCTCCGCCTCCTTCGGCACAAACTTCATTGCCTTGTCATTTGGTAGGACAAAGGCGCGAACCCGCTCGCCGCGGGCAACTAACTGCCGGCATACGGTACCGCCCAGGAATCCCGCTGCTCCGGTAACAAGATATATGCTGTTTTTCATATTACATTTCCTCACTTTCACTTGATAACGATACCTTACGGCGCTACCGTTGAACGAAAGTAAAAAATTACGTTTTATTTGCGAAAATAACCGTACCGCTTTCGCCGTTGATCAGCCGATATACGCTTTGCGACCCTTGCTCCAACAAGAAGGGCGAGTGTGTCGTATAGACAATCTGATAGCTTTCCGACAGCTTCTGCAGAAAATCGAGAAGGTTTTCCTGCGCATCCTCATGCAGATGTAATCCCGGCTCATCCAGCAGGAAAACAAACGGCGTCTGCTCGGTTTTCCCAATTGCCTCAAACCATACCCAGAAGGAGAAAATCATGACCACCCGTAAAACGGGTGGTTTGCTCCGGGCTATAAGCCCGTGTTACCGGCCAGCGCCTAAAGACGCTGGCTTTCACTTTACGTTCAAGCCACTAAGCCCTTGACTCGTCGCCGCCCTTCAAAGGGCGTCC
>JAGAIZ010000055.1 GCA_017626325.1 Lachnospiraceae bacterium
AAAATCTATTTCTTTATCATTGTTATTTCCTATATCAACAATATAACCTCTGTGAATCAGTTCCAGATATACTATATTTTCAATCGTATGGGTCGGTTCCAGTTGTCTGAAATTCAGCATTGCATTTCGAATTCCGATGTCACACACATAATATTTGTGAAGTGTTTTTAAATATGCCTTGCCCTTGATATCATATCTCTGCACCTTATAAAACAAAAATGCATCGCACATGTAATCCAGATAATTACCTATCGTTTTATGGTCTACACTGGCATATCCGTTACTTTTTAAAGTAGCTGCTATTTTTCTGCTCGAAACATAAGTACCGATTGACGAGCATAAAAGCTTCACCAATGCCAGAAATACTTCTTTATTTCTGATTCCATGACGTTCGATAATATCATTTATCTGAACAGATTCTGCAACAGTCTTTAAATACTTGTTCTTAAACAACTCATCTTCTTCCTGTAACAGATATGGCATCCCTCCATATAACATATACTGATTAAACAACTGATATTTATCAGTTTGGTAGTAATGGCATAACTCTTTAAAACTAAATGGCTGCACATGAAGTTCTACACCACGTCCTCTGAATTTGGTGCTAATATCTGATGATAAAAACTCTGAGTTAGATCCGGTAATATATACATCGCAATTAAAATCTCTTTTTATTCCATTTACCACGTCTTCAAAATTCTTAACTAACTGAATTTCATCAAGGAAAATGTAATAGCGCTCTTCATCTTTTATTTTTCTTTCAATTTCTAAATAAAGCTTTTTTGCATCCAATAGTTCCTCATTGCGGATGTTATCAAGTGCAATCTTAATAATATGATTTTCGGATACGCCAAGCATTTTTAATTCTTCATAAAATAATTCAAACAATAATGTTGATTTTCCGCAACGCCGTATACCAGTAATGATTTTCACGATATCCTTATCTTTTTGTTTCAGCAGAAAATCTATATATTTTTTTCTTTCTATTGCCATAACGCCTCCCTTGTACTCCCCAAATTTTATTTTGAGGCCTTTTTGGGGAATAGGACATTTATATTATACATTCCTTTAAGGTCTTTGTCACGGATTTTATGTATTTGCTGTCCCAACTCTTCGGTTTTAGGATTCACTGTCAACTGTATACGAAAAAACTCCTTTACATGAATCATCACCAGATTTTGACATCTTTATGCCGTCGATAATAAATAAATTTCCAATATAAAACAGCCTTATAGAAAAGCTTTCTTCTCTACAAGACTGTTCTGCTCTACTCTTATTCCCCGGTATGCCTTGATCTGCCCCCTATTCCGTGAAGCAGATCAATAAAGCACCGATGGCTATCGCGCTTCCAAGAATCGGAATGATACCCGTCAGAAGGAGAATGATCGTGGTCCCCACCGCCCACTGATGATTTTCCTTGGACTGTGGTTTCAGGGAATGTGAGGGGTCTTTTTCATCCACAAGAATCAACATGTCCGGTTTTCCTGTTGGTTCAAAAGAATTGTTTTTGTTACACTTCTTCGTATCATAACCCTCTTATTTAAAATATCCCACGCCGGATTCAAAAATCTTCAAATCCTGCTCGCCATAGATATTGATCGCAACGCCGTCGCCCCGTCTCTCGGAATGTGCCATCTTGCCAAGGCAGCGTCCGTCAGGAGATGTGATACCCTCGATCGAAGCATAGGAACCGTTGATGTTCCACTCTTCATCCATAGATACGTTTCCGTTGATATCCGCATACTGGGTCGCAACCTGTCCGTTTGCGAACAACTTATCAATCCACTCCTTCGGTGCAACGAAACGTCCCTCTCCATGGGAAGCTGGGTTTACATAAGTCGTGCCCAATGTTGCACCCTGTAACCAGGGAGATTTATTGGAAACAACCTTAATGTATGCCATCTTAGAAATATGACGGTTTACCGTATTGAAGGTCAGAGTCGGGGAATCCTCTTTCTGTCCCGTAATCTCACCGTAAGGAACAAGCCCCAGCTTAATGAGTGCCTGGAAACCGTTACAGATACCCAGTGCCAGACCGTCTCTCTCGTTCAATAACTTCATGACAGCTTCTTTGATCTTCGCATTCTGGAATGCGGTCGCAAAGAATTTCGCGGAACCGTCCGGTTCATCACCTGCGGAAAAGCCGCCGGGGAACATGATAATCTGCGCCTGCCCGATTGCCTGTTCAAAGATATCCACGCTCTCCCTGATATCTTCTGCCGTCAGATTCTTAAATACCTTCGTGATCACATCCGCGCCTGCCCTCTCGAACGCCTTCGCGCTGTCATACTCACAGTTAGTACCGGGGAACACCGGAATAAATACGGTGGGTTTTGCTACCTTGTGCTTACATACGTAGATATCCTTCGTATCATACAGTGCGGAAGCTACCGGACTCTTATCTTTTCCAGCCGTATAAGGGAATACCTTATCTAATTTGGAAGTCCATGCCTGCAGCGCTTCCTCCATGGTCAATGTCATATCTCCCCAGACGAATACCGGCGCTTCCGTCACCGTACCGATCAGCGTATATTCCATACCGGAGCCTTCCAGCGCATCCGCCGCTACCGCAGGCATCTCCGCCACGATGTCTCCCAATCCGTTGCCGAACAATGCCTCTGCCGCAAGATCCGCTTCGACGGAGACACCCAGCTTATTGCCGAACGCCATCTTGCTGATTGCCGCTGCCGCGCCTTTCGCGTCCAACGCGTAAGCCGCCTTGATTTTTCCTTCTGACATCAGTGTCAGAATCTGATCATATACCTGCATTACCTTCTCATATACCGGCAGGTCATATCCGTCCTTTGCGATATGGAAACAAACCAGCTTATCGCCCGCCTGCTTCAGCTCCGGGCTGATGATATTCTGCTGTTTGCTGATATCCACTGCGAAGGAAACCAGGGTCGGCGGCACGTCAATGTCATTAAACGTACCGGACATGGAATCTTTGCCGCCGATGGACGGCAGACCGTAACCGATCTGTGCATCATATGCCCCAAGGAGCGCCGCAAAAGGCTGGCTCCAACGGCTGGCATCCTCCGTCATCCGTCTGAAATATTCCTGGAAGGTAAAGCGGATGGTCTTATAATCGCCGCCGTTAGCCACGATCTTCGCCATGGATTCGGTTACCGCATAGATCGCGCCGTGGTATGGGCTCCAGCTTGACAAATAGGGATCGAAGCCGTAGCTCATCATCGTAACCGTATCGGTCTTGCCCTCTAATACAGGAAGCTTGGCAACCATCGCCTGGGTCTCCGTCAACTGATATTTGCCGCCGTAGGGCATATACACGCTGCCCGCGCCGATGGACGCGTCAAACATTTCCACAAGCCCCTTCTGGGAACATACATTCAGGTCATGTAACAGAGATAACCAGGCTTTCTTCCTATCTCCGTTTTCTACTGCCTCAGCCACGGCAGGAGTAGCGATCTTCTTCAAATAATTCTCTTTTTCCTCCGGCATATCCACCGCAACGGAAGTCTCCTGATGGGCGCCGTTGGTATCCAGGAAGGCTCTGGAAATATTAACAATTTCCTTGCCGCGCCATTTTAAGACCAGTCTGGGCTCTTTGGTAACCACCGCCACCGGAACCGCTTCCAGATTCTCCTCTGCCGCATACCCTAAGAACGTATTCACATCCTTCGGGGAAACAACAACCGCCATTCTCTCCTGGGATTCGGAGATGGCAAGTTCTGTCCCGTCTAAGCCCGCATATTTCTTGGGTACTTTGTCCAGATCGACCACAAGACCGTCTGCCAGCTCACCGATGGCTACGGAGACGCCGCCTGCGCCAAAGTCATTACATTTCTTGATCAGCTTACTGACCTCCTCGCGGCGGAACAGCCTCTGAATCTTACGCTCTGTAGGCGCGTTGCCCTTCTGCACTTCCGCGCCGCAGGTCTCTATGGAGCTTTCCGTGTGCACCTTGGAAGAGCCTGTTGCGCCGCCGCAGCCGTCACGCCCGGTTCTGCCGCCCAGCAGGATGATGATATCGTCCGGATCGGAAGTCTCACGAATCACATTCTTTCTCGGCGCTGCCCCCATGACCGCACCGATCTCCATTCTTTTCGCCACATAATCAGGATGATAGATTTCCTTGACCAGCCCGGTTGCAAGACCGATCTGGTTGCCGTAGGAGGAGTAGCCGCTTGCCGCGCCGCGCACCAGCTTCTTCTGGGACAATTTGCCTTTTAAGGTGTCCGCCACCGGAACGGTGGGATCTGCCGCGCCTGTCACACGCATCGCCTGATACACATAACCGCGTCCCGATAAGGGATCGCGGATAGCGCCGCCCAGACAGGTTGCCGCACCGCCGAAAGGCTCGATCTCCGTGGGGTGGTTGTGGGTCTCATTTTTGAAAAAGACAAGCCACTCCTCCGTCACCGGACCGTCGCCGTAATCCATTTCCACCGGAACCACTACGGAGCAGGCATTGATCTCATCGGACTGCTCCATATCCTCTAACTTGCCCTCTTTTTTCAGCTTGCGCATTCCCATCAGCGCCAGATCCATCAGGCAGACGAATTTGTCGTCTCTGCCTGCGAAGATTTCTTCTCTGTCGGCAAGATACTTTTCATATGTTTTCCTGATCGGCGTCTGATAATAACCATCCGCAAAGGCAATATCCTTTAACTCTGTGGAGAAGGTCGTATGACGGCAATGGTCAGACCAATAGGTATCCAGCACACGGATCTCCGTCATCGTCGGGTCTCTGTGCTCTTCTCCGTGATAATAGTTCTGGATATGCAGGAAATCCTTAAAGGTCATCGCCAGTCCGAGGGAATCATATAACTTCTTAAGTTCTGCTTCCGGCATCGTCTCAAAGCCTTCCAATACCGCCACATCCGCAGGCTCATCATAGACCGTGACCAGGGTATCCGGCTTCACCATATCGGTCTCTCTGGAATCCACCGGGTTGATACAATATGCCTTTATCTTCTCAAATTCATCATCAGAAACGGAACCCGTTATCAGGTAGGTAACTGCCGTCTTAATAATCGGTTCCTCGTCCTCTTTCAAGAACTTCACGCACTGTACGGCGGAATCCGCCCTCTGGTCGAACTGTCCCGGAAGGTACTCTACGCTGAACACCTTACCGTCCGCCGGAATGTCGATGGTCTCCTCATACAGAATATCTACCGGCGGCTCGGAGAATACGGTTTTGCACGCTTTGGCAAAAACCTCGTCGGATACGTTCTCCACGTCATAGCGGATAAATACCCGAACTTCCTTTACCCCGTTAATGCCAAGATAGCTGCCGATCTCCTCTTTCAGTTCCTTCGCCTTGACTGCAAAAGGTTCTTTCTTTTCCACATAAATTCGTTTTACGTTTCCCATGATGAATTTTCCTCCATTATGTTATCGTTGCTGCGCAAACCGCATGATGCGCCTGCTGCATGATGCCGGAGCCAGCGTCAAAATATCTGCTGTTGTCACGCCCTGCATACATTATGCCAAATTATTGCATATATTTCAATCGGTGTTTTTCAATGCCCCATGGAAGCATATTTTTAAGCCGCCCCGTGAAAGCTTTTTAAACTGCCTCGTGGAAGCGGACCATCCCCGCCTTTAAAGCAATACAGATACTTCTCCCCGCAGGATAGTCTCCTGGCCGGCTTCGCCAAACACATTGAGATCGAAAAGAAGCCCGCAGGGTTCCGCGTCCGTCCCCATCGAAGAAAGCCATCTGTCCAGCGCGGCACAGACCGCCTCCGGCGAGTCCGTTTCCGGCAGAAACACCGCCGGAATACGCACCGGAAATCCGGCCAAAGCCCCTTCTCCCAGCGCAAAGCAGCAGGTAACCGCCACGGACGCCCCTGCCGTCCGGGCGATCCCGAACCTGTCCCACAGCTTCTCCACTGCCTGCCTAATGTCCTGTGCCGTCTCTTCTGCCGTATACTCGGCACAGATACGGACTGGGTCCAGAGATGCTTCCTCCGTCTGAAACAGGAAACCGTCGTTTACCCGGAAATCCTCCCGCAGCAGCAGTTCCTGATTCTGGACAATCCAGACAAAGGGCTGTACGGTCTGGCAGAGCATCAGCGGCAGATTCTCAAGCCGCACCCGGAAAGCTGTCTCCTCCCCCGGCCTGCCGCCGGACAGGATTTCCGCTGCCGCCTGCACCTCATAAGAAGAGAGAAAGGCGCGGCTTGCTTCGTCATACGGCTCCATACGGATGCCTGCTTCCGATTCGGAAGTGAAGGAAAACGTGAGCCTGCACATAATTTCTCTGACTGCTGCCGCATCCGGTTCTGCCTGACTCCTCCGGTACTCAGCATCCGCTGCCGCTTCTGTGATGCCTGTCTCTGCCGCATCCCCCTCCTCCCTGTCTGCTTCTGTCATACTGCTTCCCGCCATGTCCGCTTCCGTCCGGCCCACACCCTGCTGTGTACACTCCCGCGCATTCCGCTGTGCCACCGCGGCCGCAAGCTGCGCCGCCAGCCCTTCCAGCTCCTGAAGCGCCGGGGCAAGCTCCGCGTCCCTGCCCGCAATATGCGCAAGAAGCGTTTCTCTTCTGTCATCATACGCCGCCAGCACAGCGAATACCGGATCTGTCTGCTCCGCGCCCAGAACGCCCGCTGTGCGGAAGCGCAGCCTGAGATAAATGGTATACTGCTCATAGGCCTTGCAGGACAGCTCCAGTGTATAGGCATACCGCAGCAGCGCCGACTGCGCCGTATCATACCGCTGCGCCAACAGCTTCGGGCTCTCGGGAAAAAGCCGCAGCGGATGGGGGATTCCCAGCTCCGCTCCCAGATCGGTCCGCATATGCCGCCCAGAGCCGGTAAGCGGCGACAGCAAACGCAGCCATTTGGAATCCTCATAGCCTGCCCGCCCGGGCTGTATATCGTACTCGAAATGCAGAAACGACAATTTCCAATCTTCCGTTGCAGAACAACGCCTCCCCGTATCTGACGAATACAGACAGAAGAAACCGCTCTCCGTGTCGGCTTTGCCCGCACGAATCCCCTCCGAACCGTCTAAGACAGGCTCCAGCCTGCACCGTTTCCCGGGTGCGCCCGACGCCTGATAGACACAGATCATATCCGTACCGTACACGTTGTCCAGGGACTGTAAATAAAGCTGACGCGCCGTCTCCTGCGCCGCCTGCTGTCCCAGACTGGTCAGCCCCTTCACAAACGGCACAAGCCGTGCCGCCAACGCTTCCGCAAGCTGCCGCTTCACCGTCAGCAGGGCATCCAGCGTATCGGGACACCGCTCTGCCGCAGCCGCCAGACTGCCGCCTGCAAACAACTCCTCCAGG
>JAGAIZ010000056.1 GCA_017626325.1 Lachnospiraceae bacterium
CAGGAGATGGATTACATCTGTATCGCTCCTATCGAGACCGCTGGTTGGGACACAGTTCTTCAGGAAGCACAGGATGCAGGTATTCCGGTACTGATCGTTGACCGTTCCGTAGACGCTGATCCTTCTTTATACGAGACACAGATCGGCTGTGACATGGTTCTTGAAGGCGAGACAGCAGGTAACTGGTTAGCTGAGTACTTAAACGGCGAAGCAGCTAACATCCTTGTAATCGAGGGTACAGTTGGCGCATCTGCAACACTTGGACGTACAGAAGGTTTCAACAACATCGCAGCAGAGCACAGCGAGTGGACAATTCTTGATTCCCAGTCCGGTGACTTCACACAGGCAGGCGGACAGGAAGTTATGGAGTCCTTCATCAAGTCCTACAGCGATTTCAACGTAGTTGTTTGCCAGAACGATAACGAAGCATACGGCGCAATGGACGCAATGGATGCTGCTGGTATCACATACGGTGTTGACGGCGACGTAATCATTATCTCCTTCGATGCAACACATGATGGTTTACAGTATACATTAGACGGCAAGATCAACTGCAACGTAGAGTGTAACCCTCTGCAGGCTGAGTTCGCAGCAGAAGTTATCCAGAAGTTAGAAGCCGGCGAGGCAATTGATGCTGTAACAGTTGTTAAGGATGAAGCATTCGTAGCGCCTGGTATCACATCCCAGTATGCAGTAACAATGACACAGGAAGTACTGGACGGCCGTGCATACTAAGATTTAGCATCTGACTTAAGTAAATTAGAATAGGGAGGGAAATTTCATTTCCCTCCTTTTTCTTTCCTTAAATTTGATGTATAATAGGAATGTATTGGAGCAATTGTCAAAAAATTGGCAGAAATAAAGCGGAGTGTGTGACAGTAGGAGGTATTAGTATGGATAGCAATATTGCTTTAACAATGCGAGGTATCTGTATGACATTCCCGGGTGTCAAAGCGCTTGACAACGTAGACTTTACCTTGAAGAAGGGTGAGATACGCGCACTGATGGGTGAGAATGGTGCGGGTAAATCTACATTGATCAAGTGTCTGACGGGTGTCAACAAATTCGAAGCCGGAGAGATTCATGTAGACGGCATTGAGGGTCCGATTGTGAACAAAGACACGATGGATGCCCAGAAAAAAGGAATCTCAACAGTTTATCAGGAAGTAAACCTCTGTCCGAATCTTTCGGTTGCAGAGAACCTTTATATCGGCCGTGAGCCGCTTACTAAGATTGGAACAGTAAACCGCCGTAAGATGAACCAGATGGCGGCGCAACTGATGAAAGATTTAGATTTAGACATTGAAGTAACGAAGAATCTGGAAGAGTATTCGCTGGCATTGCAGCAGATGATCGCAATCGCCCGTGCCGTAGATATGGAGAGTAAGGTTCTGATTCTCGACGAGCCTACTTCCTCTCTGGATGACAACGAAGTAGAGAAGCTCTTCGGTATGATGAAGAGACTGAGAGATCAGGGCGTAGGTATCGTGTTCGTAACCCATTTCTTAGAGCAGGTGTATGCAGTCTGCGACGGTATCACGGTACTTCGTAACGGTACTTTAGTTGGTGAGTATACGGTAGAAGAGCTTCCGAGAGTTAAGCTGGTAGCGGCAATGATGGGTAAGGATTTCGATGATCTTGCTTCCATCAAGCCGGAAGGAACTATGGACTTCTCCAATGCACCTTTGGAAATCGACGCTAAGGGTTTAAGCCACGCGGGAACCATTAAGCCTTTTGACTTAGAGATTCATAAAGGCGAAGTTGTGGGTCTGACAGGACTGCTTGGCAGCGGCCGAAGCGAACTGGCGCGTGCCATCTACGGCGCTGACAGAGCACAGACCGGTACCCTTAAGGTAAACGGCAAAGAGGTTAAGATTAAGAACCCGATCGACGCCATGAATCTCGGTATGGGACTTCTGCCTGACGACAGAAAAGCAGAGGGTATCATCGGTGATTTGTCTGTGCGCGAGAATATCATTCTTGCTATGCAGGCTAAACTCGGTATGTTTAAGAAGATCCCGATGTCCAAGCAGATTGAGATCGCGGATAAATACATAGAAATGCTGCAGATTAAGACGGCAAGCCGCGAGACGCTGATCAAGAGACTTTCCGGCGGTAATCAGCAGAAGGTTATTCTGGCCAGATGGCTTGCGACCAATCCTGATTTCCTGATCTTAGATGAGCCTACCCGTGGTATCGATATCGGTACTAAGACAGAGATTCAGAAGCTGGTAATCAAGCTGGCTCAGGAGGGCAAGAGCCTGATTTTCATTTCTTCCGAGATCGAAGAGATGCTTCGTACCTGTAATCGTATGGCAGTCTTAAGAGACGGCGCCAAGGTTGGCGAGATCAGCGGTGATGAGATGACACAGGAAGGCGTAATGCACGCCATCGCAGGAGGAGGTGCGTCACATGAGTAAAATTAAGAAAATAACGAAGATGCAGTTGTTCCTGCCGATCTTCAGTATGATTTTGGTTATGTTGGTAAATGTAATTTATGATATTGCGAGCGGTAATGCTCCTTTTTCATTCTTTACGATCAGTACACAGCTTACATCATCCGGCAACACTATCTTATATGGTCGTTTGATTGATGTTTTAAACCGCGGCAGCGAGGTTGCTATCCTGGCAATCGGTATGACGCTTGTGGTATCCGCATCTGCCGGAACCGATATTTCCGTAGGTTCCGTTATGAGCTTGACAGGCGGTATGTGCTGTATGCTGCTTGCGGGTTACGGCGTGACGAATGTATCCGAGTATGCGGTTCCCCTCTGGGTTGGTATCGGCGCCGGTATCCTGGTTGCAATTGTCTGCGGTCTGTTTAACGGCTTTTTGGTTGCGTACCTGAATATCCAGCCGATGGTTGCGACTCTGATTCTCTGGTCGGCAGGACGTGCGATTGGTCTTCTGTTATGCAACAGCGCTATCGTATACGTGCGTGTGCCTTCCTTCCAGTTCTTCGGATCTTATATCGGTTTCTTACCGACGCCGATTCTGATCGCTGCCATCTGTGTACTGATTATGGCATTGATCTTAAAGTTTACGGCATTGGGCACTTTCGTACAGAGTGTTGGTATTAACAAGAAGGCCGCCAGAATCTCCGGATTCAACTCTGCTAAGATTATCTTAATGTGCTATGCGATCTGCGGTCTGTGCGCAGGTATTGCGGGTATTACCGCTACCTCCCGTATCTACTCTGCGGATACGAATAATATCGGTCTGAACATGGAAATGGACGCTATCCTTGCCGTAGCGCTTGGCGGCAACAGCCTGGGCGGCGGTAAATTTAACCTTGCAGGTTCCATTATCGGAGCTTACACAATTCAGGCTATTACAACTACTTTGTACGCACTTGGTGTATCTTCCGCACAGGCGCCTGTATTTAAAGCGATCGTCGTTATTCTGATCGTCGTTATTCAGTCGGCTCCTGTCAAAGAGTATTTCAAGAAACTGTCTGCTAAGAAAGCAGCTGCAAAGGAGGCGTAAGAGATGAAGAAATTAAAGATCAATGGCAACAGTATTTTGCTGATTATTACAATCGTCTTGTTTGTAGTTATGTACGGCGCAGGCTGTATCGTTTATGCGGATAAAGGCTTTACACATTTACAGACATTTTTAAATGTACTTATTAATAATGCGGGTCTTCTTTGTGTGGCGTGCGGAACTACCTGCGTCATGCTGACAGGCGGTATTGATATTTCCGTAGGCTCCGTGGTTGCTATGGACTGTATGTTTCTGGCGGTAGGTATGGAACAGTGGGGGATGAAGAGCCCTGCGCTGATGCTTCTTGTGCTGCTGATTGGTATTGTATTCGGCGCTGTACAGGGCTTCTGTATCGCATATCTGGATATCCAGCCGTTTATCGTAACAATGGCGGGTCTGTTCTTTGCCAGAGGTATGACTGCGGTGATCTGTACAGACCAGGTAAGTATTGTTTCGGATGAATTGTTTGTTAAGCTGGCAGGTATGAAGCTGAACATTCCGTTTGGAATCGGCGCTTATACGAATAAGAAGGGCGTTCTGCAGGTTCCTTATGTCAGAGTCAGCGTAATTATTGCGCTCATTATTGTTTTGCTGATCTTCTTAATGCTGAAATATACCAAATTCGGCAGAAGCATTTATGCGGTAGGCGGCAACAGCCAGTCTGCAACTCTGATGGGACTGGATGTTCGTAAGACGAAGATGAAAACATACGTACTTGGAAGTTTCCTGGCTTCCATCGGCGGTATCTGCTATTGCTTAAATACTATGTGCGGTACGACGACACAGGCGACAGGCTTCGAGATGGACGCAATTTCTTCTGCCGTTATCGGCGGTACATTGCTGACAGGCGGTGTGGGTAATGTAGTCGGTACGATGTTCGGCGTCATGATCAACGGTACGATTTCCACATTGGTTAAGTCCAATGGTAAGCTGGTAAGCTCCTGGGCGAACATCGTAACGGCGATTCTGTTATGCTTCTTCATCGTATTGCAGGCAATCCTCGCCAATATTAAGGAGCGTAAGAAAGCGTAATACTATATCTTAAGATAGAAACTGATTATCCTAAAGGGGCGTGCATGATTTGTACACCCTTGCCTGTTTGTGCAGATTGCTGATAATTACGCGCGGCAGATTCTTGCACGTGGGAAATTATGGTCAAACTGCCAAGAAAACGAGATTTATAAGAGAAATAAAAGTAAAAATATAGAAGTATAAGCACAAAAGACTGGGATTGTGCACAAAAATATGCTATGATATAAATGCTTCGGTGTGTATGGGATTGTAGAAAGGAAAGGCTTTCAAGATGAGGAAAATAGGGTATAAATTTGCCGCTGCTATCATGATTCTCACCCTGATTGCGATTGTGGCGCTGGGGATTCTGGCTGATAATCTGACGTCTATTACGGCGGAAAGCCAGAAACTGATGAATAATCAGGTGAATAAGACCGATATGATACATGCCATATATGAAGATTATCTGGATATGTATATGAACCTCTATGCGCATGTGAATACCAAGCTGTCGGGCATTATGGACAAGCGGGCGGAAGAAATTTACGCCAGGAGAGCAGATCTGTGGGACAAAATGGCGGCTTATGAGGCGCAGATTGCTTCTGAGGAGGTTCAGAAGGTTTATGATACGGTAGAGAGCAGGCTGACCAGTTTCGACGAGTGTGTGGATAAAGCGCTGGAGGCAAGCAGGAAGAATGATAAAGACAGTGCCAATCTTCTGATCACGAATAACCTGAGTATGTTAAACGATACGATTCAGGGTAATATGGAGAAATTATTGGAGTATTCCGCGCAGGAACTGGAAGAAGGCAAAGCGGATCTGCAGCAGGCGGCGGACCGGTCGGAGAGCGTGGCGGTGTCGGTGATGCTGCTTCTGGTTATAGCCGGCGTTCTGGTGCTGGTCGTTTCCGTACGTATTATTGTTGTGCCGATTCGCAGGATTGCTGCGGTGATTAACGGTATGATTGAAGATATTCATAACGGACAGGGAGACCTGACGAAGAGAGTGCCGGTGAAGACGAAGGATGAGATCGCGACGCTTGCGAAGGGCGTGAATAAATTCCTGGATATTCTGCAGGATATGATCGGAGGCGTGATTTCCTGCGGACAGGAAATAGACAGACAGCAGAAGAATGTCAATGCGGTTGTGGATGCGACAAGCAGAAATGCCGGGGAGACCTCCGGTACGATGCAGGAATTGGCGGCAAGTATTGAAGAAGTGTCCGCTACTGCGGAGTGCGTGAACGCCAATATGAAGCAGGCGGAAGAATCCGTGCAGCAGATGGTAGACAAAGCGGCTGACGGAACACAGTTTGCAGACGAGATTCGGAAACGCGCCCGGAAGCTTCAGAAGCTTGCGCAGGACAGCAAAGAATCCGCGAACAGCATGATCAGGCAATTTGACGAGACGCTTCGGACGTCTATCGAAGACAGCCGTAAGATAGAGAATATTGACAGTCTGACGGGGGATATCTTAAGTATTGCGTCCAAAACCAATCTGCTTGCCCTGAATGCTTCTATTGAGGCGGCAAGGGCCGGGGAGGCAGGACGCGGATTTGCGGTGGTGGCCGACGAGATACGGGTATTGGCAGACAGCTCGAAAGAGACGGCGAATAATATTCAGAAGATTTCGGGAGAAGTCGTGGAGGCGGTTACGGTGCTTGCGGACAATGCCAGGAATCTGATTGCGTTTATCAATGAGAAAATCCTTCCGGATTATGAGATTCTGGAGAATACCGGGGATCAATATCTGAATGACTCGATCACGGTGAACAGGATGATGGAAGAGATACGGGACGCGATGGAGAAGGCCGGCGGCATGATGCAGTCGGCGGCGGAATCTAACGATAATATTACGGGGAATGTGCAGGAGAGCGCGCAGAGCGTTATGAATGTGGTCGGCAATACGACGGCTCTTGCGGAGAGTATGCAGGATATTGTAGACGCTTTGGAGCAGGTGTCCGGCGTGATCAGCAATCTGTCTGAACAGACGGCATGCTTTAAGACGGCCTGACGGCTGTGGCCTTATCCGGGGATGTGACAGTGCGGACGGCGTGATGACAGAACGGCAAGGAAGAGAGGAGATCGGATTGAATAAGGTAACGAAAGGCACGTTGGTGATTCGTGCAATGGTGGCGGCATATCTGCTGTATCTGGCGTATGGGCTTACACAGGATTATGCCGCGGCTTCGAATCGTGCGGCGACAGTAGTCGGAATCGTCGTCTTTACGGTATGCGGCGGCGTAATACTTTTTATGTCGCTTAAGAGTCTGGCGAAGGGCGATTATGACGGCGGGACAGAAGACGCTGACACAGAAGAGCCTTCTGCCGAAGAAGCGGTGAGCGGAGCGGAAGAAGGAGAACCGCATAAACAGTAAGGCGTATGAAGAAAGAATCGCAGGGGGTTGGTTATGGCTAAGAAAGGGAAAGAAGCTGTGAAGAAAGCGCCGGGACAAAAGAGTCCGGAGAGCGGCAAAACACTTAAGAAAGGAAAAAGCATAGGAATCGGGCTAAAGCTGAATGCCAGCATACTGGCCACTCTGGCGGTGTTTATCGTGCTGATGGCTCTGCTGATTGTGAAATCGGCGCAGTACAGCAGCCAGTATACGCAGGTGCTTGAGAATATCAGCAAGATTACTTATGTGAAGACCAATTCCACGAAGGTTTCCCATACGATTGTGAATATGTGCGGTGTGGGCGGTGATATCGCTGCGAGCGGTCATAAAGAAATTGTGGATACTATTGCGGCATACATAACGGAGATCGGAGAGAACATACCGGAGGGCACGGAGTATACGGAGATCCGCAACCAGTATGATAAATTTGCTCTGGAGACGGAGAAATATGTGGCGAACTACGCGGAGATTCTTGCTGCCTGCAACGATACCTATTCTTCTGCGGGACTTAGCGCCGCGCAGTCCATGGACAGCAACGCCACCTTCGTCAATACCAATGCGGAGGCGCTGCTTACGTCGGAGATCGCCCGCAGTCAGCAGATTGAGGCGGCTATTGGGGCGGATTTCAGGCGGACGATTGTGATCATCGTCGTGGTAACGGCGGTGGCGGCGCTTGTTGTAATGACTGCCATGTTTCTTCTTTCGAGAAGCATTACCGTGTCTGTTAAGCAGCTTCAGAATCAGCTTATTATCATGTCGGAAGGCGATCTGACAAAGGAAGAGCTGAAGATCAGGACGCGTGATGAAGTGGGCTATGCTGCTGCGGCTTTTAATAAAATGAAGTCTAATCTGGTAAAGCTTATCAGCAAAGTCATGGGAGGCACGAACGAGCTTAAGACCGCTACGGCCACAGTGAATGTCAGCATCGATGAGAACGCGCAGGGCAGCAGCCGTATTGCCGGGGCGGTGGACGGCATGCTGTCGGGCTTGGAGCAGCAGCAGGTGGAAGTGAAGCGTACTGTAGAACAGATCGGAGAAATGGAGAATATTTCTCGTGAAGTGGCTGATTACGCGGAAGCGATTCACAATAATTCGGAGAAAACGAGAGATAACGCGCAGGATGGCATGCAGAAAATTATGGCGTATGTGGCGCAGATGGAGGAAGTGAACCATTCCATGCGGGAGATGGAAAGCGTCTTTGCTACCTTCGGAGAGAATACCAGGGGCATGACGGAAGCGCTTCAATCGATATCTTCTATCGCATCCCAGACCAACCTGCTGTCGTTAAACGCTTCTATCGAGGCGGCGAGAGCCGGAGAGGCGGGCAGAGGATTTGCCGTTGTGGCTACGGAGATCAGGAATCTGGCCGATGATTCCCAGACGGCAGCCGCCAAGATCGGTCAGATGATCGACGATGTACAGGCGCAGGTGGATGCTATGAGCGGTAAACTTAAGAACAGTATGGAGCAGTTGGAGAAGGGCAATCAGTTGACGGCGGAAGCCAGGGACAGCTTCGAGGTGATCCGTGAAGGGACGGATGAGGTCGGCGGAAGCGTGGAAGATATCATGCAGCGCATAGAGACCCTGACCGGCAGAATATCAGAGACGGCAGAAAGCATGAATACAATTAAGGAAGCGGCGGATAACAATGTGACAGAGATCAATGAGATCAGCGCCATCGTCACGGAGGAATCGGCGAACCTGGAGGAAGTGGCGGACGCCATGGGCAAGCTCCTGGCCCTGACGGGAGAATTGGAAGGGCTGGTTTCCGAGTTCAAATTATAAGATGGATTAGGGAATATATCACCTGGAATACAGAAAAGAGCGAAATGATAAAACAGGCTGTGGATTATGCGCATAATCCACAGCCTGTTTTTGTATATTCTGTATAGTGTGGAAATAGCTTTTGCAAAGTTGTATCTATACAAGTTTGGCAAAATGTACACAATTAATGAAAAAAGAACTTGACTTAACCTATATATCTATATATAATGTTTATAAGTTGCACGGGTTGCTTTGACATGCAGGGCGACAAAATGTACATAAAATTCTGTTCAGAACAATATTTTTAGTACAATCTTACGAAAATGGATAATCCATGGCGAACGCCGGCGATGTTGAAAATAAACAAAGTGCACAATACGTACAACTTTATATGATGTGAATACAAGTTGCGCGTATAAACAAACTTAACAGGGAGGATATAAAAAGATGAAAAAGAAAGTTTTAAGCGCTCTGATGAGCGTGACGATGGTAGCGGCTCTGCTTGCCGGATGCGGCAGCAGCGATTCCGCGACGACGACCACAACTGACACATCTGCAGCAACAGAAGAGGCAGCAGCAGAAGAAGAAGAAGCGCCCGCAGCAGACGATGCGGCAGATGCAGCGGCAGAGGAAGTAGCAGAGACAGTTTCCGGCGGCGGTAAGGTTGGCGTGGCAATGCCTACACAGTCTTCTGAGAGATGGATCAACGACGGCGCTAACATGAAAGACCAGTTAGAGAAGCTTGGTTACGAAGTAGACCTTCAGTACGCTGAGGATGATATCCAGATGCAGGTATCCCAGATCGAGAACATGATCGCATCCGGCGCTGACTGTCTGGTTATCGCATCTATCGACTCTTCCGCACTTGTGAACGTAGAGGCACAGGCTAAGGAAGCGGGCATTCCGATTATCGCGTATGACCGTCTGCTGATGGATACAGATGCAGTTTCCTATTACGCAACCTTCGATAACAAGGGTGTTGGTACTGCAATCGCTAAGTATGTAGAAGAGAAGCTTGATCTTGCGAACGCAACAGAGTCCTATACAATCGAGTTCTTCATGGGTTCTCCTGATGATAACAACGCTGTATTCTTATACAATGGTGTTATGGAAGTTCTTCAGCCGTATCTGGACAACGGTACACTGGTATGTAAGTCCGGCAGAACTTCTTTCGAAGATACCTGTATTTTAAGATGGTCCCAGGAGACAGCACAGCAGAACTGCGAGAACTATCTGACAGGTTTCTATGCTGACGAAGACCTTGACATCTGTCTGACAGCGTTCGATGGTTTCGCATACGGCTGTAAGGCGGCTTTAGAGGGCGCAGGCTACACAGAAGATAACTGGCCGATCATTACAGGTCAGGACGCAGAGCTCATGGCTGTTAAGAATATCATTTCCGGCAAGCAGACAATGTCTATCTACAAAGACACACGTCTCCTGGCTGAGAAGTGCGTAACCATGGTTCAGGCAGTGCTGGAAGGCGGCAAGCCTGAGATCAACGACGAAGAGCAGTACAACAATGGCAAGATCGTAGTTCCTTCTTACCTCTGCACACCTGTTGCGGTTGATAAAGACAACTATCAGGAAATTATCGTAGACGGCGGTTACTACACAGAAGAGCAGTTGGCTGAGTAATTCTGAGAAATGTAAGCAGGGTGGCACATGCTTGTTGCCACCCTCTTTTTTCCGAGAGAATCGGAAACCGTATGGGAATAGAGAAGAAATTATAGAGAAAAGGAGTTGGGGAAATGTCGGATTACATCTTGGAAATGAACCACATTGTCAAAGAGTTTTCGGGCGTTCGGGCGCTGGATGATGTTAATCTGAAAGTGAAACGCGGCGAGATTCATGCCTTATGTGGTGAAAACGGAGCGGGTAAATCTACTCTGATGAACGTTTTGTCAGGAGTATACCCTCACGGTACTTATTCCGGCGACGTCGTGTACAAGGGAGAAACCTGTAAATTCCATAACCTGAAGGACAGTGAGGCCAAAGGCATCGTTATTATCCATCAGGAGTTGGCGCTCAGCCCGCTTCTTTCGGTGGCGGAGAACGTTTTCCTTGGAAACGAACAGTTATCCATGAAGGGCGTAATCGACTGGACGAAGACGAGACAGCGCGCGCAGGAAATGCTTGCTAAGGTAGGTCTGGAGCATGAGAATGTCAATGTGCCGGTCAATTCACTGGGCGTCGGCAAACAGCAGCTTATCGAGATTGCGAAGGCGATGGCGAAGAACGTGGAGCTTCTGATTCTGGATGAGCCTACGGCGGCTTTGAATGATGAAGAAAGCAAGAAGCTTCTGGATATTATGCTGGAGTTGAAGAAACAGGGTATTACCTGTATCATCATCTCTCATAAGT
Source organism: Lachnospiraceae bacterium (assembly GCA_017626325.1). GTDB lineage: Bacteria > Bacillota > Clostridia > Lachnospirales > Lachnospiraceae > UBA3282. Next base: position 11,019 of record JAGAIZ010000056.1, read on the forward strand.
TAAATGAGATTGAATACGTATCTGACGCGGTTACGATCATCCGTGACGGCAAGACGATCGAGACGCTTGTCAAGGGTGTGGATGAGTTTACCGAGGATCGTGTTATCAAGGGTATGGTCGGACGTGAGATGACCAACCGTTATCCGGCCAGAGAAGGCGTGAAAATAGGCGATACGATTTTCGAGGTTCAGAACTGGAACGTATATCATCCCGATGACGCGGAACGTCAGATTTTGAAAGATATTAATATCAGTGTGAAAGCGGGCGAGGTAGTAGGGCTTGCGGGACTGATGGGCGCCGGGCGTACAGAGTTCGCCATGAGCGTATTCGGACACAGCTACGGACAGAAGATCTCCGGTACGGTGAAGATCAATGGCAAGGAAGTTCATATGAAGAATGTGAAGGACGCCATTGACAGTAAGCTGGCTTATGTGTCTGAGGACAGAAAGACCTATGGTCTGAACCTGATCGGAGAGATCAAGGAGAACATGACCATTGCGGCGCGTCCGAAATTCTTCTCCAAACACGGCATCATTAACAAGAACGATGAGATCGTGGCGGCGGAAGAGTATAAGAAGAGAATTAATGTGAAAGCGAATTCCATCGAACAGGTAGTCGGCTCCCTGTCAGGCGGTAACCAGCAGAAGGTAGTCCTGGCGAAATGGATGCTGACCCAGCCGGATGTATTAATCCTGGATGAGCCTACCCGTGGTATCGACGTAGGCGCGAAGTATGAGATTTATTGTGTCATCAACGATCTTGCCAAAGCGGGCAAGGCGGTCATCGTTATTTCTTCGGAAATGCCGGAAATCATCGGTACTTGCGACAGAACTTACGTCATCAACGAGGGACAGATTGCCGGAGAGCTGAGCAAGGAAGAACTGACACAGGAAAAGATTATGCAATGTATTATGGCTCATAATAGAAAGGGTGATGGAAATGAATGATAAGAAAAAAGTAGTAAATCTTGACATGAAACAATATGGTATGTTTCTTGCTCTCATTGCAATTTATGTGATTTTTGCCATTATGACAGGGGGCAAGAACTTATCTCCGGCCAATATCAACAACCTGATTATGCAGAACGGATACGTTGTTATCCTGGCCATCGGTATGCTGTTATGCGTACTGACCGGTAACGTCGACCTGGGCGTAGGCTCTGTAGTAGCTCTTACCGGCGCTGCGGCAGGTATCATCATGGTAGATTACAAGATGAATATGTGGGTAGCGATTCTGGTTGCGCTCATCATCGGTCTTTTAGTAGGTATGTTCGCAGGCTTCTTCATTGCGTACCTGGGAATCCCGCCTTTCGTAGTAACGCTGGCTACGATGCTTATGGGACGTGGTCTTACATATACGCTTCTGCAGGCACAGACCAAAGGCCCCCTGCCGGATAACTATATTTACATAGGCGCAGGCTTCCTTCCTACGATTAAGATTAATATGGGCGAGGGCACGCTGGATCTTGTATGTATCATCGTAGCGGTCATTGCATCGGTTGCGCTGATTCTTTCCGAGATGAAGAGCATTGCGACGAAGAAGAAATATAATTTTGCAATCAATCCTGTTTGGCAGGTGGTTTTGAAGCTGGCAGTGATGCTTCTGATTATCTGGTTCTTCTTCTATAAGCTGGCTCGTTACAACGGACTTCCGTTCGTATTGGTTATCATGGTAGTGCTGATTGCGTTATACGCTTTCATCACAAGCAAGGCAGTGGCAGGACGTCAGATTTACGCATTGGGCGGTAACAGAAAAGCGGCTAACCTGTCCGGTATTGATACGAATAAGGTATTCTTCTGGGTATACACTAACATGGGACTTCTCAGTGCGGTAGCAGGTATCGTCCTCTCAGCGCGTAACGCTTCCTCCACACCGAAGGCGGGCGACGGTTTCGAGATGGATGCCATCGCTTCCTGTTATATCGGCGGCGCTGCCGTAGCAGGTGGCGCGGGTACCATTGTAGGCGCGGTAATCGGAGCGTTTATCATGGGTATTCTGAACAATGGTATGTCCCTGTACGGATGGTCTACAGATATTCAGAAGATTGTAAAGGGCGCCGTGCTTCTGGGTGCTGTTACAGTAGACGTATTATCTAAGAGAAAGAAAGGATAAGAGAAATTTTATCTGCTGAAATGGGGCTGCCTTATTGTTGGGCGGCCTCTTTTGGTATATAATGTATTACAGAACGTTGCAGAACGCTTTGGGATATGGTGAAATTGCACAATAGAATAGTATTCCGTAGAAGGCGGAAAGAGTAATGAAGGATAAGGGAGATACGCCGATGGACAAGGCAAGGCCTAAATATTTGGAGCTGGTAGAGTGGATCAACGGGCAGATTCAGGATAAGAAGCTGGCTGCGGGCCAGAAGATGTACTCGGAGAATGAACTGAAAGAAATGTTCGGCGTGAGCAGACAGACGGTCAGACATGCAATCAGCGTATTGGAACAGGACGGTATTATCCGCAGAGTGCAGGGCAGCGGCACATATATCAATGACAACCGGCTGGCGAACCTGGCGAAGCGGATGCGGGTATCCGTGGTGACCACATATGTGGACGGTTATATTTTTCCGAGGACCATACAGGGAATAGAGAGCGTATTGCTGGAAATGGGATATTCCGTGCAGATTGCTTTCACCAACAACCAGAACGGCAGGGAGAGAACCATTCTGGAGGACATTATCAGCAGAGACGAAGTGGCGGGAATTATTATGGAGACGACCAAGAGCGGTATCCCCAATCCCAATCTTCATCTGTATCAGGAGATCCGCAAGAGACGGATTCCTATTCTCTTCATTAACAGCTACTATCCGCAGTTGAAGATTCCCCATGTGTCCATCAATGACCGCATGGCGGGCTGGAAGATGACCAGATATCTGATTTCCAGAGGACATAAGCGGATCGGCGGTATCTTCAAGCTGGACGACGGGCAGGGGCGGCTTCGGTATTCGGGTTATATCGACGCTATGCTTGACGCGGGGCTTGAGGTGGACGACGGGCGGATCCTGTGGGTGGACACGGAGGATGTGAAGCATCTGGAGAAGCTGACGGAGAAAATACTGGATCGTTTTAAGGACTGTACAGGGGTCTTCTGCTATAACGACGAGGTGGCTTTCGGTTTGCTTGACGTTTTCAAGAAAGCCGGAATCAAAGTGCCGGCGGATATTTCCGTCGTGGGCGTGGACGATTCGGAGCTGGCGGTTCTGGGCGAGGTAGGGATTACTTCCGCGCCGCATCCTATGGAGCGGCTGGGGCAGAAGGCGGCGCAGAATCTGCTGCGTATGATCAAGGATCCGTATTTTGACGCGAACTATGAATTCGATGTGGATATTGTGCAGAGGGAGTCGGTCAGGAAGCTATAAAGCCACGCGGATGCGTTAAAAGTTTTCTTTGTGTACAACTTGCAAAATTGTACGTACAAGTGGTAGAATTTTTTATAACAGGAACGAAAGTAATTTGTGAAGAATATTAGAATTTTTGGCAAAAGTTGTATGATGTACAAGTTGCTCGGACAAAAAATATATAATACATGGAGGGTAAAGAATGAACGCAGTAAAGAATTACAAGTTTTGGTTCTGCACAGGATCTCAGGATCTGTACGGAGATGAGTGCTTAAGAAAGGTAGCGGAGCACTCTGCTAAAATCGTGGAAGGATTAAACGCTTCCGGCAATCTTCCTTTTGAGGTTGTATTGAAACCTACCTTGATCAGCCAGGCATCTATCCGTCAGACGTTCAACGATGCGAACAACGATCCCGATTGTGCGGGCGTTATCACATGGATGCACACTTTCTCACCTGCCAAGATGTGGATTCTTGGATTAAAAGAGTACAAGAAACCGCTGTGCCATTTACATACGCAGTTCAACGAAGAGATCCCTTACGATACCATCGATATGGATTTCATGAATGAGAACCAGTCCGCGCACGGCGACAGAGAGTACGGCCATATCGTAAGCCGTATGGGTATCGAGAGAAAGATTATCGTAGGACACTGGGCGAACGACAGCGTTCAGAAGCAGCTTGGAAGCTGGATGAGAACAGCGATCGGCGTAATCGAGTCTTCCCATATCCGCGTATGCCGTTTCGGCGATAACATGAACAACGTAGCCGTAACAGAGGGCGATAAGGTAGAAGCACAGATTAAGTTCGGCTGGGAAATCGATCATTACTGTGTCAACGATCTGGTAGATTATGTAGACGCGGTTCCGCAGGGCGACGTGGACGCGCTGGTTGAGGAATACTACAGCAAATATAAGATTATCGACGAAGGCAGAGATTTAGACGAATTCAAGAAACATGTAGCCGTACAGGCACAGCAGGAAATCGGTATTGAGAAATTCCTGGTAGACAATAACTATCATGCGGTAGTAACGCATTTCGGTATGCTGGGCGGCTTGAAGCAGCTTCCGGGTCTGTCCATCCAGAGACTGATGGAGAAGGGCTATGGCTTCGGCGCAGAGGGCGACTGGAAGGTAGCGGCTATGGTTCGCCTGATGAAATTAATGACCTCCGGTATGAAGGAAGCCAAGGGTACTTCCATGATGGAGGATTACACTTACAATTTAGTACCCGGCAAAGAGGGTATCTTACAGGCGCATATGTTAGAGGTATGTCCTTCCGTGGCTGACGGCGAAATCGGCATCAAGGTATGTCCGCTGTCCATGGGTAACAGAGAGGATCCCGCCCGTCTGGTATTTACATCCAAGACCGGTCCTGCGGTAGCCTGCTCCTTAGTGGATCTTGGTACAAGATTCAGACTCTTAATCAATGCGGTTGACTGTAAGAAGGTAGAGAAGCCGATGCCGAAGCTTCCGGTTGGTACGGCGTTCTGGACGCCCCAGCCTAATATGGAGATCGGCGCGACAGCATGGATTCTGGCAGGCGGCGCGCATCATACGGCATTCTCCTACGACCTGACCGTAGACCAGATGGTAGACTGGGCGGCAGCAATGGGAATCGAGAGCGTAGTGATCGATAAAGATACAACCATCCGCGACTTCAAGAACGAGTTGAGATGGAATGAGGCGGCATACCGCTAATAAGGTAAAATAACAGAAAACGGAGGTAGCTATGGGAGCAAAAGAATGTATTGCAAATGGCAAGTCGGTGCTGGGTATTGAGTTCGGTTCTACAAGAATCAAAGCGGTTCTGGTAGACGAGAACAATAAGCCTGTCGCGTCCGGCGCGCATGATTGGGAGAACAGACTGGAGAATGGTATCTGGACCTACAGCCTGGACGATATCTGGACAGGACTTCAGGACTGTTATAAGAAGCTGGCAGAAGATGTGGAAGCGCAGTACGGCGAGAAACTGACGAAGATTGGCGCGATTGGTTTCAGCGCGATGATGCATGGTTATATGGCGTTTAACGAGAAAGATGAGCTGATGGTTCCTTTCCGTACCTGGAGAAATACCATCACAGAGGAAGCTTCCACGAAGCTGACAGAGCTGTTCCAGTATCATATTCCGCAGAGATGGACGATTGCCCATCTGTACCAGGCAATCTTAAACGGCGAGGAGCATGTGGCTGACCTGAAATTCGTGATCACGCTGGCAGGCTATATTCACTGGCAGCTGACGGGACAGAAAGTGGTAGGCGTAGGCGAGGCTTCCGGTATGTTCCCGATTGATATCGCGACAGGACAGTTCAACGAGAGAATGATCGCACAGTTTGATGAACTGACAGCGGGCAAGTACGGCTGGAAGTTACAAGACGTTCTTCCGGCTGTATACACCGCGGGACAGCAGGCAGGTACGCTGACGGCAGAGGGCGCGAAACTGTTAGACCCGACAGGAACGCTCCAGGCAGGCGTCCCGGTATGTCCTCCCGAGGGCGACGCGGGAACCGGTATGGCGGCGACCAATAGCGTAGCGCAGAGAACGGGTAACGTATCTGCCGGAACCAGCGTATTTGGCATGATTGTATTAGAGAAAGAGTTAGCTAAGGTTCATGATGAAATCGATCTGGTAACGACACCGGACGGCAGTCTGGTTGCGATGGTGCATTGCAACAACTGTACTTCCGATTTGAACGCATGGGTGAACCTGTTCAAAGAATATTCTGAAGTCATGGGTATGAAGGTAGACATGAACGAGCTGTACGGTAATCTCTACCGCAAGGCGCTTGAAGGCGACGATGACTGCGGCGGCCTGCTGGCATACAATTATTTCTCCGGCGAGCATGTAACAGGCTTTAATGAGGGACGTCCGTTATTCGTTCGTACACCGGACGCGAACTTCAACCTTGCCAACTTCATGAGAGTACACCTTTTCACAGCGCTGGGCGCACTTAAGACAGGTCTGGATATCCTGTTAAAGGAAGAGGGCGTGCAGGTAGATGAAATCTTAGGACACGGCGGCCTGTTCAAGACCAAGGGAGTAGGACAGAGCATTCTGGCGGCTGCTATTGACGCGCCGGTAAGCGTTATGGCGACGGCAGGAGAAGGCGGCGCATGGGGTATCGCGCTTCTTGCTTCCTATATGATCAACAAGGAAGAGGGAGAGAGCCTGGCCGCATTCCTTGACAGCAAGGTATTCGCGGGACAGAAGGGTGAGAAGCTCGATCCGGTAGCCAAGGATGTGAAGGGCTTCGACGATTTCATGAAGCGTTACAGCGCAGGACTCGCGATTGAGAGAGCGGCTGTAGAGAATCTGTAAGAGAATGCTTCGGAAAAAGATGAATGAGAGGAATTAAGATGTTAGAAGAATTAAAGAAACGTGTTTACGAAGCGAATATGCTTCTTCCGAAATACGGACTGGTTACTTTTACATGGGGTAATGTCAGCGAGATTGACCGCGAGAGCGGGATCTTTGCGATCAAGCCAAGCGGCGTGGATTATGATAAGCTGACGCCGGACGATATGGTGCTTATGGATCTGGAAGGCAATAAGGTAGAGGGGAAGTACAATCCTTCTTCCGACACACCGACCCATCTGGAACTGTACAAGGCGTTTCCTGAAATCGGCGGTGTGGTACATACCCATTCTTCCTATGCTACAAGCTGGGCGCAGGCAGGCAGAGGAATTCCCTGCTACGGAACGACCCACGCGGATTATATCTATGGCGAAGTACCCTGCTTAAGATGTCTGACGAAGGAAGAGATCGAGGATGCTTACGAGAAGAACACCGGACTTCTGATCGTCGATGCATTCAAGAAGATGGATAAGGAAATCATGGCGGTTCCCGCTGTGCTGTGCAAGAACCATGGTCCTTTTGCATGGGGTAAGAACGGTAACGATGCCGTTCACAATGCGGTTGTGTTGGAGGAAGTGGCTAAGATGGCCTACCGTGCGGAGACGATTAATCCCCGTATCCAGCCCGCGCCCCAGGAATTACAGGATAAGCATTACTACAGGAAGCATGGCGCAAATGCTTACTATGGACAGGGTAACTAATAAAATTAAAATATATGGAGGTTTGCGATGAACAAATTAGAGTTACAGAAAACAGCTAATGAAGTTCGTAAAGGTATCGTGACCGCAGTGTACAATGCCAAAGCGGGACATCCGGGCGGATCTTTATCCGCAGCCGATATTTTTACCTATCTTTATTTTGAAGAAATGAATATTGACCCGAAGGATCCTAAGAAAGCGGACAGAGACCGTTTCGTGCTCTCTAAGGGACATACGGCGCCGGGGCTGTATTCTGCGCTGGCTAACAGAGGCTATTTCCCGGTTGAGGACCTTAAGACGCTGCGTCACTTAGGCTCTTATCTGCAGGGGCATCCCTGTATGCAGGAGACGCCGGGCGTTGATATGTCCTCCGGTTCTCTCGGACAGGGTATCTCTGCGGCGGTAGGTATGGCGCTGGCAGCGAAATTAGACAACAAGGATTACAGAACCTATACGCTTCTTGGCGACGGCGAGATTCAGGAAGGCCAGGTATGGGAGGCGGCTATGTTTGCCGGACACCGTAAGCTGGATAATCTGGTAGTCATTGTGGATAACAACGGTTTACAGATCGATGGTAAGATTGACGACGTATGTTCTCCTTATCCTATCGATAAAAAGTTTGAAGCGTTCAATTTCCATGTAATTAATATCGACGGCAACGACTTCGATCAGATTGACGCGGCGTTCAAAGAGGCTAAGGCTACTAAGGGTATGCCTACGGCTATTATTTGTAAGACTGTTAAAGGAAAAGGCGTATCTTATATGGAGAACAATGCAGGCTGGCATGGTAAAGCTCCTAATGATGATGAGTACGCAACAGCAATGGCAGACCTTGAGAAAATCGATGCGGAATTAGGAGGTGCAAACTAATGGCAGATGTTAAGAAGATCGCAACAAGAGAAAGCTATGGCAACGCACTTGCTGAATGTGGTGCAGATTTCCCGAATCTGGTCGTATTAGACGCAGACCTTGCGGGCGCTACCAAGACAGGCGTATTTAAGAAAGCATTCCCCGACCGCCACATTGACTGCGGTATCGCGGAGTGTAATATGACAGGTATCGCGGCAGGACTTGCTACCTGCGGCAAAGTGCCTTTCATCAGTTCCTTTGCAATGTTTGCGGCAGGACGTAACTTTGAGCAGGTGCGTAACTCCATTGGTTATCCGCACTTGAATGTGAAGATTGGCGCGACTCATGCGGGCATCACCGTAGGTGAGGACGGCGCGACCCATCAGTGTAATGAGGACGTGGCTCTTATGAGAACCATTCCCGGCATGACGGTTATTGTTCCTTCCGATGATGTGGAAGCTAAGGCAGCAGTCAGAGCGGCCATTGAAATGGAAGGTCCTGTTTATTTGCGTTTCGGACGTGCGGCAGTACCGGTAATTAACGATACACCGGATTACAAATTCGAGATCGGTAAGGGCGTTCTGTTAAAAGAAGGTACGGACGTAACGATCGTGGCAAGCGGCATCACGGTATCCTCTGCGCTAGACGCTGCAGAAATGCTTGCGGCGGACGGTATCAGCGCAGAAGTGATCAACATCCACACGATTAAGCCTCTGGACGAGGAGTTAGTGCTTGCTTCCGCAAAGAAGACGGGTAAGGTTGTGACGGCGGAGGAGCATTCCGTTATCGGCGGTCTTGGCAGCGCTGTGTGCGACTGTCTGTCTGAGAAGCTTCCTACTCCGGTATTGAAGATCGGTATGCAGGATAGGTTCGGCGAGTCCGGACCGGCTGCGGCGCTGGTTGAGAAATACGGTCTCGACGGCAAGGGTATCTATGAGAAAGTGAAAGCATTTGTGAAATAATGTTTGTCTGTGCTTCTGTATAGGGGCAGGAACCGCTCTGCTCGCAATTAGGCAGTGGAGTGTATGATTGCATTGCGGGACAGGATAAGATGTCCCGCGGCATGAGCGGGGAATGCCTGCGGAAGCCTGCCTGCCGGATGCAGGAAAGGATACAGCATTTAAGAGCAGATTACAGAGAAAGGCATGAAAGATGTCTGAAAGAAAAAATATTTTATCGCCTTCCATTCTGGCGGCCGATTTTGCCGTGTTGGGAGAGCAGATCAGAGAAGCGGACGCAGCCGGAGCGGAATATATCCATATTGATGTGATGGACGGTGTGTTCGTGCCTTCCATTTCCTTCGGAATGCCGGTCATTGAGACCATCAGGAAGGTGACGAAAAGAGTGTTCGATGTGCATCTTATGATTGTGGAGCCGGAGCGGTACGTGAAGGAATTTGCAGCCTGTGGGGCCGACAGCATTACGTTTCATCTGGAAGCTACAGAGGACGCCGACGAAATCATCGACCAGATTCACAGCCTGGGCTGTAAGGCAGGGATGTCCATTAAGCCGAAGACTCCTGTGGAAGCTGCGGAGAAATATCTGAGCAAGCTGGATATGCTTCTGGTGATGACGGTAGAGCCGGGATTCGGCGGACAGAAATACATACCCGAATCTACAGAGCGTATCAGGAAACTCAGACATATGGCGGACGAACAGGGGCTGGATCTTAACATACAGGTGGACGGCGGCATCACGAGGGACAATGTCGGTATGGTGCTGGAAGCCGGAGCTAATGTCATTGTGGCGGGATCCGCAGTTTTCAAAGGCAATATAACAGAGAATGTGAAAGCAATCATGGCGCAGTTTTAGACTGCGCCGTATTTTGTTGTTGACAAACCGACTCATATATTGTATGATAAAGCAATCAAAGAAAATCTTAATTATGTGCAGTTCGCACATTCAGACAGTTTCTGTCAGATTTTTCTTACATTCAAATGAATATGGCAGGGACTGGGGGATGGCGAGAGCATGCTGCCGGATGAATGCTTTGCAGACGCGAGGGTGCAATGCGCCGGATGGCATCGGTTTATTCTTCTGAAGATCAGAATCCTGCCGGACAAGGGAGGTTTTTATGAAGAAGGACAAACGAAAGAAACAGTTACGCCGCCAGCGTGCCGGAAAGGTTAACAGACAGGTGAAGGACGTGCTCTTCCGTTTTCTCTTTGAGAAGGACAGAGAGGCGCTTCTGCAGCTTTATAACGCGTTGAACGGTACGGACTATCAGGATGCTTCTAAGCTGGAAGTGGTAACGATAGAGAGCGCGGTCTATATTGTCATGAAGAATGACCTGGCTTTTGTTCTTACGGGAACAATTAATCTGTATGAACACCAGAGCACATGGAATCCCAATATGCCGGTTCGTTTCTTTATCTATCTGGCTAAGGAATACCAGAAGCTGCTGGAGGAAGCGGAGCAGAGTATTTACGGTACGAGTCAGATCGCATTGCCGGCGCCTCAGTGTATTGTCTTTTACAATGGTACAAGGGATATACCGGAGGAACAGGTGCTGCGGTTGTCGGACGCCTTTGAGAATAAGCAGGCGGAAGCGGATGTGGAACTGAAAGTCCGGGTGCTGAATATCAATTACGGCTATAACCGGGAGCTGTTGTCGAAATGCCGGGCACTGAGAGAATATGCGGAATTTGTGGAGATATCCAGACAGTACTCCGCAAAAGAAATGGATATGAAGGAAGCCATGGGAGAAGCGGTTCAGTACTGTATAGAGCATGATATTCTGGCTGATTTTCTGCGAAAATACAGAGCGGAGGTGTTGGGAATGCTGTTGGAAAAATTCGATAAGAAAAAGTATGTGCGGACGTTGAAAAGAGAGGCCAGTGAGGAGGAAAGGGCACGTCTGAACCGTCTCACGCAGATTCTGATAGATCAAAACCGCGTGGACGACTTGAGACGTGCCGCAGAAGACATCGGTTTTCAGGAGCAGCTCCTTCAGGAACTGCATTTGGGCCTCAGCCCGGAAGATGACAAGGAATGGCTGGATTTTATAGGCTGACAAGCAAATACGCCGCCGGGTGCGCAAGGGAATAGCACAAGAGAATACGCCGCTGGGGTGCACGGGAATACGCCGCCGAATGCGCAGGGGAACACGCCGCCGGGTGCGTACATAGAGCGCCAGCCGCTAGGAAACGATATTCTGAAGCCATACGCCTTTCTTCACCAGGATAAAGCCGATGATACATTTCACCCAGTCGCCGATCTGCACGAACGCGTAGACGGCGATGACAGGAAGCGCCGTAAAGCGGCTTAGGACGAACGCGATCGGCACGCTGACGCACCAGATAAACACGCTGTCAAATAAGAAAGTGACGATCGTCTTGCCGCCGGAGCGCAGCGTGAAGTAAGACGCGTGCAGGAATGCGTTCTGGGGCATGAATACAGCGGTCAGCATGATAAAATATTTCGCCAGCTCCCGGGCGTCGTCGTTGGTGTTATACAGCATCGGGAAGAGGGGCGACAATATAAGCATGAGAGCCGCCACGCAGGAAGAGCAGAACACGGAGAAAGCGATCATCTTATTGTCGGTGTCCCGCGCTTCTGTCATCCTGCCGGCGCCCAATAGCTGACCGACGATAATCGCGACCGAATCACCCAGGGCAATAAATACAATGTTAAATACATTGTTAATCGTATTGGAGATATTCTGCGCCGCGACGACATTTAAACCGCGTACGGAATAGCACTGTGCGAGGATAGCCATACCTGCGGCCCACAACGTCTCGTTGAACAGCAGCGGAGCTCCCTTGATCAGAATCTTTTTCGTCAGGCTTGCCGGTACCTTTAAGGATGAGTAGAGACCTGTTACGAAGGGATTAGCCTCCTTGTGCCTGTGGGTATGAATCAGTACGATAGAAGCCTCCGTATAGCGGGAGACCACGGTGGCGATAGCCGCACCCTGCACGCCCAGCGCGGGGGAGCCTAATTTGCCGTATATTAATATGTAGTTCAGGATCAGATTGACGAAGACGGCGGCTATGCCTGCTTTCATGGGCAGGATCGTCTGACCGCATTCGCGCAGGGTGCTGGAATACACTTGTACCATCATGAAGGGCGGTAAACCAAGCAGCATGATCCGGAGATATTGTTTTCCATAATATAAAGTAGAAACAGCGCTTTCGGCGGTTCCCTCACCCTGCAGGTACAGCGCGATCAGGTCGCTGCCCGTGATAACGAAAAGAATCACGGTTATCAGAGTGATGACGGATACCATCCAGAACTTAAACCGCACGGTCTGGCGGATACCTTCCACGTTCTTCTGTCCGAAATACTGCGCAGTGAAGATACCTGCACCTGAAACACCGCCGAACAGGCAGAGGTTATAGACAAAAATAAGCTGATTGACGATAGCCACGCCGGACATCTGCTCCGTGCCGATTTGTCCGATCATGATATTGTCCAGAAGTCCTACGAAATTCGTAATGCCGTTTTGAATCATAATAGGAACCGCGATTGCGAGTACCATCTTATAGAAAGCCCGGTTTCCTACGAATTTACGGATGAAATTTGGTTTGCCTGTGCGTACTGTTTCCATGAGCTGCCTCTCGATTTGTTGTTCCGCTTCCTTAAATACAACGATTCGTTGTGAAGAGCGGGAAGTATTCTGGGTATTACATAAAATATGTGAATACAGTATATAGATTTTGCGTACAATATGCGTGAGTTTGATAGACATTCTACACTATCTGAAGAGGATATGCAACGTATTTTACATCCGCTCGTCGATACCCACTTGTCGATTCCGTTTGAAGGGGATAACTACACAAACAGTTTAATTTTTTGTGCAATTGGATACAATTTGTGCTTGATATTCTACGGATAATAAAATAGTATGGATGTAGAGATATTATAATTTTACTACCCACGTAGGTAGTTGTAGAAAATATTGGAGGTCTATTATGACACATGAAAAATTAACCGATTGTGAACAGTTGGTAATGAAAGTAGTATGGGATGCGGAAGACGAGCTGAGTCTTATGGAAATCATGGAGAGAGTAAATGATAAGTATCATAAGGACTGGAAGCCGCAGACAGTATCTACTTTTCTGGCACGTCTTGTCAGAAAGGAATACCTGAGACATTACCGGCAGGGACGCGTATTCTTCTATCAGATACTGGTTCCGTTAGAGGAATACAAAGGACAGCTTACCAGTGATTACGTGAATTTCTGGAATCACGACAATGCAGACGAATTCTTATGCGCATTATCTAATGAGAGACCGTTACGACAAGATGAAATCGAAAGGATTAACAAATTGATTAATGGACTGGATAAGTAATTTGTTTATTGCGCTGCTGTTTACGGATATCGCGGGAACGTTGTTTTTTCTGGTCAGCTTAGTACTCAGTAAGATAATGTTCAGAAGCGATGCGGAGACTCTTCGCTTTCTGGTGATAGCGACGCTGTGCGCCTATACGATACCGTTCGTATATATTGTACTGTATGCGAACGAGCGCATTGCGGTCGCGTCTGATGTAAGGAGTAACGTGAATCTGTTTTACAATACGCCAGCCACGATAGGGCTGTTTACTAAGCTGGGTATTATCTGGATTATAGTATTCTGTATCCTGCTGGCCTATCGGCTGTACCGCCGTTCTCGCTGGAGCTTCATATGCAGAGGCAATATTCCCGAAGAAGATGAGATGATAGCGGAGCGCTTTAAGATCATCTGTGCGAGGCTTGGCGTTAAGGATAAGGTATCGCTGTACCGGAACGATTCCATAGATGTTGCCTGCATGACTTATTACCACGGACCGGCAGTCATCCTGCCGTTTGTGAAGTACAGCCGGGAAGAAGCGGATGTTATCTTCTATCATGAATTATGTCATTATCTGGAGAAAGATATATTCCTCAAGACCTGGGCCATTATGGTGACATTGGTTCATGCTTTCAATCCGGCGGTACATATTCTGTTGAAGAAGATGGATTTGATCTGTGAGGAATGCTGTGACAGGATGGCCTGCGAGGAAGGACGTCATGAGTTCACTGTCAGAGAATATTTTCAAATAATTTTTGATCAGTTATTAACAGAAAGTAAAAGAGATCGGTATCAGCTTTTGGCGCTTGTTGATACCAGATCAAACTACGAAAGGAGAGTAATTTTTATGGAAAGATATATAAAACATGGATGTATGAAGAAGGGTGTGGCGCTGGTATTAGCCGCCTGCTTCCTGTTAGGCAGCAGCATGACTTCTCTGGCGGCAGGCGATAAGCTGACAGACGTTTATCAGGAAATCGCGGAGGAGACGAGCGAGAGAACGTCCGAAATGGAGATGGATGCTGTCGATCGGCAGGCAGTGGAGGAGCTTTGCAGAGCTTATGACCTGGATCCTGCCAAGGTGGTTATGATGGGAGACGACAGCATAGATACTTATGCGACGAGTTATGATGTGGTGTGGGATGTTCCGGCGGACACGACCTATATGACTGCGGGATTCAGAGAGTCTGTGGGAGATACAGTAGCTATTGCGGTTGGCGCGGATCCGGATGATATTACTTATCAGACGGGGCTTAAGGACCCAAAGCAGATCATGCGCTACGTGGAAGGAGAAGGGGCAATTGGACATACTTTTGAAATCGACATAGCGGGAAGATACTATTTCTTCGTGACCAATCTGAGTGAAACCGAGGAGCTTTACATAGAGGCGACTGTAATTAAATAAGGATTATCAGAGTAAAGAAACAGTCCCGGAAAAGAAATCGTCTCAAGCAGAGAGACAGTTTCGGAAAAGGGACAGTCTCAAACAGAGATACAGTCTCGGAAAAGGGACAGTTTCAAATAAAGAGACAGCGATTGGCGAATTCTGTGAATGGATGATGCGGCATTAAGAATGCAGTCACGATTCCATTAAAATGGCAATAAGAATTTTCTTCTAACCTGTAATATGATAGTATGTCGTATTCACCAGGTTATGCGGTAACAGATCATGTGCATGGCTTTGCTTCTTCAAAGGATTGTCAGCGGAGCGCAGTAGGAACATCGGTTGGTTTTGTACAAAATAGCAGCCTGCCTGTACGGTCAAGTACAAGGCAGGCTTATTTATTGCGGTTCATAGAGTTGCGAAGCGATAACAACTCATAATAATCCAACAGCGCATCCATGTTCTGTTTATCGAGATCTAATGTAAGGTTTAAGAGATCGCCGGCAGTAAGGTCGGCGGCAAGCGGTTTGTTCAGGGTGCTGATGCTTGCTTTGTAATTCGTCCTCTGCAGCATATAATCCGTGGACACATCGAAGAAATCGGCTAGCTTGATCAATGTGTTTAAGTCGGGCGAATGCACGCCCTTCTCATAATTAGAAATCGTCGCCACGGTTACCTTCAGGTAGTTAGCCACTTCTTTCTGCAGAAGCCCTCTTTCTTTGCGCAGTTCAGCCAGAAATTCACCAAATTCCATATTTACAACTGTGCCTTTCTCTGCATGTATAGTCAATCGTTATATTTTCATCATATGTAAGATGTAATTTGTTCATATATTGTACTATATTCGCGTATAAAAGAACGTAAATTCAACGATTCGAATAAAAAATAGAAGATAATAAACATATAATCAATGAAGCATTGAAAATAGAAACGGTATTGTTGAAATGAACTGCCGATTGTATAATATATGCGAAATGGTGCGGGGAGAAATCCGACAGAAGCGACTGCGCAGAGGACAGAAAGCCGTAAGAACGATAAGAGAAAGAATTAGGAGAAAGAAGTAATATGAGTATATTGAACGTAGAACATTTATCCCACGGGTTTGGAGACAGGGCGATTTTCCATGATGTGTCTTTCAGGCTCCTCAAGGGGGAGCATATCGGCTTAATCGGGGCGAACGGCGAAGGCAAGTCCACCTTTATGAATATCATCACAGGGAAGCTTACGCCCGACGAGGGCAAGGTGGAATGGGCCAGGAATGTGTGCGTTGGGTATCTGGATCAGCATACGGTTCTGCAGAAGGGCATGACGATCAGGGAAGTGCTCTCGTCCGCTTTCGACCGTCTGTTTGAGATGGAAGCGCGGATGAATGAGATCTGCGATAAGATGGCGGATGCGTCTGAGACAGAACTGGACGCTTACATGGAGGAACTGGGAACCATACAGGACCTGCTTACAGTGCACGATTTCTATATGATTGACGCTAAGGTAGAGGAAGTGGCGCGGGCGTTAGGGCTGCTGGAACTGGGCCTGGATAAAGACGTGACGGACTTAAGCGGCGGCCAGCGCACCAAGGTCTTGTTAGGCAAGCTCCTGTTGGAGAAACCGGATATCCTGCTTCTGGACGAGCCTACCAATTATCTGGACAAGGAGCATATCGAGTGGCTGAAACGGTATCTGAACGAGTACGAGAACGCTTTTATTTTGATTTCTCATGATATCCCTTTCTTAAACAGCGTCATCAACCTGATTTATCACATGGATCATCAGGAATTGTGCCGGTATGTGGGAGATTATGATAAGTTCAGAGAAGTCTATGAGATGAAGAAATCCCAGCAGGAGGCGGCTTATAATAAGCAGCAGAAGGAAATCGCGGAGCTGAAGGACTTCGTGGCGCGCAATAAGGCGCGTGTGGCAACCCGCAATATGGCGATGTCGAGGCAGAAGAAGCTGGATAAGATGGACGTCATCGAATTGGCGGCGGAGAGACCGAAGCCGGAGTTCCATTTCCGGGAGGCGCGAACGCCGGGGCGCTATCTTTTCCAGACGAGGCGTTTGGTTATCGGCTATGAGGAACCCTTGTCCCGGGAACTGGATCTGGCAATGGAACGGGGGCAGAAGATCGTGCTGACGGGAGCCAACGGCATAGGCAAGACGACGCTGTTAAGGAGTATTCTGGGACTGGTCCCGCCGCTCTCCGGTGAGGTGGAACAGGGAGATTATCTGGAAATCGGCTATTTTGAGCAGGAAATGAGCCAGGATGTGAACACGACCTGCATCGAGGAAATCTGGCAGGAATTCCCGGGCTACAGTCAGTATGAGGTGCGCTCCGCCCTGGCGAAGTGCGGGCTGACGACTAAGCATATCGAGAGTAAGGTCAGGGTCTTAAGCGGCGGCGAGCAGGCGAAGGTGCGCCTGTGTAAGCTGATTAACAGGGAGAGCAATCTTCTGGTTCTGGATGAGCCGACGAATCATCTGGATGTGGACGCGAAAGAGGAATTGAAGAGGGCTTTGCAGGCTTATAAAGGAAGCATTCTGATGGTGTGTCACGAGCCGGAGTTCTATGAGGGGCTTGCCACGGAGGTATGGGATTGTACCGAGTGGACGACGAAGGTGGTGTAGATGATGAACTGTTACGTGTGCTTAGCGAAGATGGTGAGTTGGCCCGTTTGACTTGTGTTTGCGGTTTGGTTAGAGTACAATAGGTACTGGCAGACTGCAGCGAAGAAGAGACAGGAGTCGTTGCGAAGAATAAGTAAGCAGAACAGGTAAGAAAATAGGTAAAAGGAAATGAAGCTGGGAAGAAATGATTACTGCTGGTGCGGAAGCGGCAGAAAATATAAGTCATGTCATATGACGATGGATCAGAAAATAGAAAGCTATGCGCTGAAAGGACATATGGTTCCGGATCATGATATGATCAAGACGCCGGAACAGATCGAGGGCATTCGTGAGAGCAGCAAGCTTAACATAGCGATATTGGATGAGATCGGGAAGCGGATTCATGTAGGCATGAGCACGGAAGAAATCGACCGGATTGTCTATACGATGACCACGGAGATGGGAGGCATTCCGGCGCCGCTTAATTATGAGGGCTTTCCCAAAAGCGTCTGTACCTCTATCAATGAGGTGGTATGCCACGGAATCCCCTGTAAGGAAAGGCTGCTTCAGGATGGAGATATTGTGAACGTGGACGTTTCCACAATTTATAAGGGATATTTCTCGGATTCTTCCCGCATGTATATGCTCGGCAATGTGTCAGAGGATAAGCAGAGACTGGTGCGCGTAGCAAAAGAGTGTATTGACGTGGGATTAGAACAGGTAAAGCCGTGGAATTTCCTCGGGGATATGGCACAGGCAATAAACGATCATGCCAGAGCCAACGGTTATTCCATTGTACGGGAGATCGGCGGACACGGAGTCGGGCTGGAGTTCCATGAGGAGCCCTTTGTCAGTTATGTGACGACGAAAGGAACGGAGATGCTGATGGCGCCGGGGATGGTGTTCACGATAGAGCCTATGGTCAATATGGGTAAGGCGGATATCTATATCGACGATGACGATGGCTGGACTATTTATACAGAGGACGGGAAGCCGTCCGCACAATGGGAAGTGACGCTGGCCGTGACGGAGAAAGGATACGAGATATTGACCTATTAGGGAATTTTCTTCGGCGGCGTTGTGATCATTAAAAATTTTTTGCTGAATGTTTTGGCAAACGATATTTCGTTTGTGAGTATGAAATCCAGTGTACATCGGCTGTTTGGGTGTGCGCTGGATTTTTTGTTAAGAAATTTTGTGCAATATTCCGGTATTGTAAATGATTGTCCGTTCTGGTATGGTATCTATACAATCTTTGGAACCATCTTAAAGTATACTTTATTCCGTATTATCGAATCCTGTAAATACGGGTCTACGGCAGATCGCCGCTTATTTCCAAATGTTGCAATCAGGAGAAGCAGAAGAGGAGAAATTATGTATGTAAACGTTAGCAGACTGAAAGGGAGGCATAGTTACCGATGAGAGAATTTATGACCAGGCTGTCAGATTATTTGGATGAAAAGCGGAATGATCCGCAGAGAGGAGACAACAGACTAAGCATTGTGTTGATTGGAGCAACCGCTGTGGTCATTATCGTGGTGTTGATTCTGCTTCTGTGCGGTTATGTGGCGCAGGAGAAGAGGAAACGCGAGGATGTCTATGAGAATCAGACGGCCGAAGGGCAGACGACAGAAGCGCAGACAGCAGAAACGCAGGAGATCGATACTTACGAGGAGGAGCCGGAGATTTATATGGCGGATGATTCCGGTACGGAGGAACTCAGACAGGAATACCTGACAAGCATCCGGTATCTGGGAGACAAAGTGGAAGAACTGCTGCAGACCATGACGCAGGTACAGCAGAGCCTTGAGCAGACGATCGTGCAGTATCAGCAGGAGGATTCCGCCATAAGGCAAGAAATCAGCGTGCTGCATCAGGAAGTCAGCACGATTGTGCAGAACCTGAAAGAGACGCAGAATAAGCTGTATGATCTGACAGATATCGTCCAGGTATTGGATCAGGAGAAGATTCCGCTTATTCAACAGCAGATACAGGAGATTAAGCAGGATATGGGACAGGTGCATACGGACATAGCAGGCATCTATAAGCAGATTGCTGCCCTGAAAAAGGAAGACGAGAAGCTGTGGGCGCAGATTGGCGCGCTGGAAGAAAATCTGGAGACCGCTATGAATCAGAATATTACGGAAGTCAATAATCAATTGGATGTGCTGCTTGCCCAATTGGAGACGGTGGAGAGCAGAATATATAATCTGGCTTCCCAGACATTGAAATATCACTATGACGCGGCAAGCAATACGTTGTATCTCATGCCTTATGAGGAGTAGGCAGCGACCGGGTGAAGGATCGGGAGAGATGATAATTACAAAATAAAATCATAGGCATTTGCGAAACTCTTCACAGCATAACTTTAATTGTGTAAATTGCATAACCATAAGCAGCCCCTTGGAAGACGCCGGTACTTGGCGAGGTTTTTTCGAGCCTAGTATCCGTTGCGTCTGGAACGGAGCAAAAGCGCGGCTGTGCTGGTTATACAATTTGTGCAATTTCAACAAGGATGAAGGAGTTTCGCAATTACCTAAAATAAAATCATAGGAAAAGGAGCATCAGTTATACATGGATAAAAGTAAGAAAATAGTACTGTCAATATTAACGGGTATCTTATTGCTGGCGGCAGGCATGGTCACGGCGGCGGCCAGCGAACCGGAGCAGTTTCGCAGCAGGGGCTCCATCCGATACCAGGACAGCAGCGGCGAGGAAATCATATGGGACGCCGGAGATCTGGACATGCTTTTTCAATATGCCGCTGAGGGCAAGGCGGGGATGTCCCGCGCACTTGGCGGCGTAGGAACGAAATTCGTACGGTCAAAAGGAGAGTGGCGGTTTACCAGGAATCCGCAGACGGAGGCTGAAATCGTCTCGATCGAGACGGCCGGGCAGATGCGGGAGATTACCTTTGATCTTATATTGCAAGCGTTGGAGCAGTCCCAGACTCTGCCGGAAGAGTATACGGAGGAATATACGCTTGCCTCGTCGGATAATCTGACGCTTGGCAGGGCGGCGTGGTCAGACGGCAGTCTGCTGCGCGGCAACAATCATGATCTGATGGAGAGTTATCTGAAGGGCTGGCTGGAAGGAAGCGGTTATAAAGAATATGAACCATTGTATGACGGGGAAGGCAGGTGGATTGGTTATCGTGGAAAAGAAACGTAATTTTTGCAGTAAATTGGTGCTGATCGGGGTGTTGGTCGGAGGACTTGTGACAAGCTGTCCCTGCAGGCTTCCGGCTATGGCGGCGGAAGAAGGCAGTCCGTCAGGCCGTATTCGCAGTACCGGCAGAATGGAGTACGGGGAAGTGGTCCTGGATGCGGCGGATTTGGAGGATATCTGTGCCTACATTACAGAGAAACAGAATGCGGCGTCGGATATTCTGCTGCGGCTGGGCGCCAGATTCAGGCAGAATGGCGGTGAGATTGAGATAGACAGAAATCCTGATTCCGCACAGGGAGAAATTGACAGGAGCAAGCTGAACTGGGAATTGTTAAATAAGGCGGCGGAACAGTCCCAGACCGTCCCGGTGTCGCTTCCGGTGCTGCATCCGGAATATGCTATGAGGATTGAAGGCGTGGAGGAAAGGACGGATGATTACGAGACTGCCGTCGCGGACAATATTTCTCTTGGAAAGGCTGCCTGGGCGGACGGCATTCTTCTGCTTGGTAATGGAGCGGATAACGACAAAGCCTATAGGCAGGGCTTAAAGGACGGAGAGCAGGGGAGTGTGCCTGGGATCCTGTATCCGGTCTACGCGGCAGAGGAGGTGATGTTGGAAGTCAGGCATGTGCACATAGGAACGGAAGAAGACGTGGAGGGGACAAACGGCTGCTATCACAATTATTCCGAGACGAAGAAGGAAGAGAAGAAATGCGGCAGGACGCTGCATCAAACGCCGAAGGTGTGGTATCCTGACGACAGCAATCCGGACGGCGGCAGTTGGCATGGAGGTTACTATACCTGCGGAACGCATGGCGGTACTTACAGTTCGTCGGGGACCTGTCCGCATAAAAGCGTTACCAAGACTACGATCTGGCATCATGATATTACCTGTGGACTGACTGACGTCGTTTATGCCGTCATTCATATCAGAGGAAACGATGCGGATTATTATGACAGAGCCATACTTCTGGAGGCAGAGCTGGAGGAACGTGAAGGGTATGAGCAGTTCGCGTGGCAGGAAGGAGACGAGCTGTTATGGACGGATGCGGAGAATAATCTTCTGGGAATCGGTTCCGAACTGACGGTGGAGGCGCCGGGAGTATATCAATGTTGTATAAACGTGGCAAACACGGATATAGATATAAGGTCAGCCGATGTGGAAGTAGCTGTTGTGGGCCTGGTGCTGCCCAGGTAAAGCAGGATGCAGGTAAAGTAAGATCTGCCGGGAGTAATTGACAATCCCCCTTCTTTATGATAGGCTTACAATAATAGGTTACAACAGTCAAAGCAGTGACGAAGAGAGTACGTGTGTGGCAGCTTTACAGAGAACTTCCCGATTTACGGTATGGATAGGACGTCTGAATCAGAGACGGCGATACGGTCAAGCGGCTGAGAGGGAAGAAGGGAAAACATACGGAATATGGCTTCTGAGCAGTGCGTCTGAACCGGGCGGTTAGGGCGCAACAGGATCCGCCTGTTATAGCGGCAGAGTATGGTAGTACTCATTGAGGCTGATTCCGTGAGGAATCGGTGAAGAGAAGTGGTAACACGGTATATTCCCGTCTTCTTGTATTCATTATCTGTGTGTGATGAATGTAAGAGGGCGGTTTTTATTTTAACGATACAGACAACAGAAGGGAGCTTATCATGAACAAAGGAAAGTATTATATCACGACGGCAATTGCTTATACCTCGGGTACGCCCCATATCGGCAACAGCTATGAGATCGTGCTTGCGGACAGCATCGCCAGATTTAAGAGGAAGGATGGCTACGACGTATTCTTCCAGACAGGGACGGATGAACACGGACAGAAGATCGAATTGAAGGCACAGGAGGCTGGCGTTACGCCGAAGGAATTTGTAGACGGCGTGGCGGGAGAGATCAGAAGAATCTGCGATGCTCTGAACACTTCTTATGATAAATTTATTCGTACCACAGACAATTACCATGAGAAGCAGGTTCAGAAGATTTTTAAGAGATTATACGAACAGGGCGATATCTATAAGGGCTCTTATGAAGGATTATATTGTACGCCCTGCGAGTCCTTCTGGACGGAATCGCAGTTGGTGGACGGCAAGTGTCCTGATTGCGGCAGAGAAGTGAAGCCTGCCAGAGAGGAAGCATATTTCTTCAAGATGAGTAAGTATGCTGATAAGCTGATCGATCATATCAACAGTCATCCGGAGTTCATTCAGCCGGTATCCCGCAAGAATGAGATGATGAACAATTTCCTGCTGCCGGGCTTACAGGACCTTTGCGTGTCCAGGACTTCCTTTAAGTGGGGTATTCCTGTGGATTTCGATGATAAGCATGTGGTTTATGTATGGCTGGACGCGCTGACAAACTATATTACGGGAATCGGTTATGACGCGGAGGGGGCAAGCAGCGAGCAGTATCAGAAGCTGTGGCCCGCAGATCTGCATCTGATTGGCAAGGACATTATTCGTTTCCATACGATTTACTGGCCTATCTTCCTGATGGCATTAGGAGAACCGCTGCCCAGGCAGGTGTTCGGTCATCCGTGGCTCTCACAGGGCGACGGCAAAATGAGTAAGTCCAAGGGAAATGTGATCTATGCGGATGATCTGATCGATTTCTTCGGTGTGGACGCGGTGCGGTATTTTGTGCTGCATGAGATGCCCTTTGAGAACGACGGTGTGATCACATGGGATCTGATGGTAGAGCGCATGAACTCAGACCTTGCGAATACGATGGGAAATCTGGTGAACCGTACAATTTCCATGAGCAATAAATATTTCGGCGGCGTGGTGGAGAATAAGCGGGTCGGCGTAGAGGACGGTGCGGAAGATGTCGATGCGGATCTGTTTAATGTCCTGACGGATACTTATACAAGAGTGTCTGAGAAAATGGATGAACTGCGCGTGGCGGATGCGATTACGGAGATTTTCACCCTCTTCAAACGTTGTAATAAATATATTGACGAGACAATGCCATGGGCGCTTGCGAAGGATGAGTCGAAGAAAGACAGACTGGCTACAGTGCTGTACAACTTGCTCAACGGCATCCTGGCAGGGGCATCGCTTTTAGAACCCTATATGCCTGAAACAGCACAGAAGATAGCAGATCAGATCAACGCTCCCTTAGTGGATTTCGCTGTCCTGGAAGAATGTGCGAAGAACCATGATATCGGAAGGGCTTCTGCACTGTATCCGTCCGGCGGCAAAGTGACGGATGCGCCGGAGATTCTTTTCGCGCGTCAGGATCTGAAGGAAGTGTTGGAGAAGGTCGAGGCTATGTTTGCGGAGCGCAAAGCCGCTGCGGGCGTTATAGAGGAGGAAACAGAAGGCATGGATGAAAAGGTAGTGGAGTTAGAGCCTAAGGAAATGATTACTTACGATGATTTCGATAAGTGCCAGTTTCAGGTAGGCCTGGTGTTAGAGTGCGAGGAAGTGCCCAAATCCAAGAAACTGTTGAAGTTCAAAATCCAGATCGGTTCTCACACCAGACAGATTCTGTCCGGCATCAAGCAGTATTATAAAGCTGAGGAAATGGTCGGCAAGAGAGTGATGGTACTGGTTAATCTGCAGTCGAGAGAGATTGCGGGCATGATGTCCGAGGGCATGATCTTAAGCGCCGCTGACGAAGAAGGCAATCTGGCTGTTATGACGCCGGAGAGATTCATGCCGGCTGGATCTGAAATCTGCTAGCATGAAGAAATCTATGACCGTTAAGGGCTTGCTGAATATGTAAGAGAATGATGCAAGAGAATCATGTAAAAGAATGATGCGATAATGTTGACGAGTAAGAGAGGGCGGCCGCGTGATAAAGAAAGAAGAGTTTTATTTTGATTCAAGAGACGGAGAGCACAGACTGCATGCCGTGAAATGGATTCCGGAAGCGGAGAAGCCGGCATGTATTCTGCAGATCGTGCACGGCATGGCGGAATACATCGAACGGTATGATGAGTTCGCGGTATATCTTGCGAAGAGAAATATTCTGGTAGTGGGAGACGATCACTTAGGACATGGCAAAAGTGTGAATCCAGGCGAACCCTACGGATATTTCTGTAAGGAGGACGCCGCCACCGTTCTGGTACGGGACGAGCACCGCCTGAAGAAGATGATACAGGAGCAGTATGTGGGCGTTCCCTATATTATATTGGGGCACAGCATGGGATCCTATATTACCCGCAATTATCTGCTGCGTTACGGAAGCGGAATCAATGGCGTCATCCTGATGGGAACCGGAATGCAGTCTATGGCGGTAATCAGGCTGGCTTCCGCGATTGCGGCAGTTCAGAGAATCTTCTGCGGAGGGGATCACGTCAGCAGATTGATTGACAGGGCGTCATTCGGTTCCTATAATAAAAGAATCAAACCTAAGAAGACGGATGCTGACTGGCTGTCTGCCAATGAAGAGAATGTACAGAAATATCTGGAGGATCCTCTATGCGGTTTTACTTTTACGGTAAATGGATTCCAGACGGTATTCAGGCTGATCCGTAATCTGCATGACAAGGATAAGCTGAAAGCTATGCCGAAGAATCTTCCGGTGTTTTTCGTGGCGGGTGCGGAGGATCCGGTCGGCGATTATGGCAGAAGTGTGGAGCGGGTCTGTAAGTCCTACAGGGAGCTGGGAATGGAGAATGTGCAGATGAAGCTGTATCCCGGAGATCGGCACGAGATATTAAATGAGACGGACAGAGAGGACATCTATGGCGATATTTACCGCTGGCTCCTGCAGAGAATGTAGGATGCCGGAGAATGCAGAACACCGGAGAATGAACGCAGACTGACAGGAATGGATGATTACATTGAAGAATAAGAAAAGGATTGCGCTGCTGTGTCTGATCCTGACAGTATGCCTGTGGGGAACAGCGGCTGCGGCGTCCGAAGACAAGGGCGCGGAATCGATCGTAGGCTGGATGATAGAAAGAATAGCGGACAAAGAAGTGGATATTACCGATGAAGACAGTATCAGAGAGGCGATCGAGGAGGGGGAGCAGGAGCTTTCCATTACGCTGACTGAGAAAGAAGAGGAGAGAATCATCGGGTTTGTGACAACCTTAGACGCGATCGAGGTGGAGGCCGGGGATTTTATGGATCAGGCTAAGATATTGTATCAGAAATACAGCACAGAACTGGTGGAGCAGACCAACGATGCCATCAACGAGGCGGTAGACAGTGCGGTGAAGGGCGCTGTCAGCAATTTCTTTGAGAGTCTCAAACAAGCGGTAGCCGATTTCTTTACAAATTTGTTATCAGCATAAACAAAAGAATGAACCGCCGTCGTACTGCTGAGGTGCACGGCGGTTTCATAATAGTATGGCGGCAGAATGATTTCGCACTTCCGGCTCATACTAATAGAAAATGAAAATGGAGGCAGAAAAATGAAAATAGCTTTTTTTAGTACGAAACCATACGATAAAATCTGGTTTGAACCAATGGGGAAGGAATATGGGTTTGACATCCATTTCTACGAGGTTCCTTTTCATGAGGAAACGATATCGCTTGCGCGGGGCTTTGACGCCGTCTGCATTTTTGTGAATGATTATGTGAACGCAAGTATGATAGAGGAACTTTATGAGATGAAGGTGAAGGCTATCCTGCTGCGCAGCGCCGGCTTCAATCATGTGGATGTAAGGGCCGCGGAGGATAAGATTGTGATTCTGCGTGTGCCCAGTTATTCTCCGGAGGCGGTGGCGGAATTCGCCATGGGAATGTTAC
>JAGAIZ010000057.1 GCA_017626325.1 Lachnospiraceae bacterium
AGCGGCAGGGAAACGGGAAGAAGCCGGAAGAAGGCTGCCGGAGGAAAGACATGGCTCCATGGTCAAGCGGTTAAGACATCGCCCTTTCACGGCGGTAACACGGGTTCGATTCCCGTTGGAGTCATTTGCTTTTTATAAAGCTTTTTTTGTTTTTATAAATAGTATATAATAGTATTATGGTGACTTAGCCAAGTGGTAAGGCCCCGGTCTGCAACACCGTTATCGCCGGTTCAAATCCGGCAGTCACCTTTTAAAGACCTTACAAGTGCGTAACTTATAAGGTTTTTTATTTTTTACTGAACTCTATATTATGTAAATTAAGAAAAAATTATATATAATTAAGGAAAGGAATGATAAGAAAAGGTAAAAATTTCGTAAATTTCATTGACAAATTTGAAATGGGGTTATATTTTTAAATGTAATGATATAAATAACGGAACGTAAGGCTTGCTGAGGTAGAGAGGAGAATTGTTATGGTATCTGATAAAGAGGAGAGATTTAAGAATTTAAGCGTCAAAGATAAAGTAAACAACGTAACCACCCTGATTATTATCATGTATCTGGGCAGTATGATATTCGCCAGCGTTATGTTGATGGTTATGCGCAAGCTGCCGATAGAATATGAGCTGGCTTTCGGAATAATTACGATTGTTGTATTGGCTGTAATAGCATTCAATTGTGTAAGAGTTACGTCAAAGAGAGCCAAGTGGCTTGTGAAGTACATTGCCGAACCAATTGGAGAACTGAGTCAGGTGGCGGAGGACATATCGAACGGCAGGCTTGATGTTGAGGTTGCTTATGAGGCACAGGATGAGATTGGCCAGCTTGCAAAGGATTTTAAAAAGACGGCGGTTACATTACATAAGATTATTGCGGATTTAAGCAATATTCTGGAGGCGTTCGCGCAGGGAGACTATACGATTCATTCAGAGTGTAAAGAAGCTTATGTAGGTGCTTTTCAGATTGTCATGGATAAATTGATGGCTACAGTTACGAATATAAGCTCTACGCTTCATCTGATCAGGGATGCATCTGACGAAGTGGCGGCCGGAGCGGGACAGCTTGTGGTAAGCTCGCAGGATCTTGCTAAGGGAGCTGAAGAACAGTCGATTGCGGTAGATAATCTGGTAGCAAGTGTAACGGAAGTCGCGAATCAGGTTATTGCGAACAGCAAATCTACGGATATCGTTCACGATAAAGCAAAGGAAGTAGGAGCAGAGGCGGTTATCAGCCAGAACAAGATGAAAGAGCTTATGCAGGCAATGGAAAGCATTTCCAAGACCTCTCAGGAGATAGAAAAGGTCATTGTAGAGATAGAAAGTATCGCTTCCCAGACGAACCTGCTTGCGTTAAATGCATCTATAGAGGCAGCCAGAGCAGGAGAAGCCGGCAAAGGCTTCGCTGTTGTGGCCGAACAGATCAGAATGCTGGCGGAGAGCAGTGCGGATTCCGCAGAGACCTCCAAGCATTTGTTGGAAGTAAACCGTACAGAGGTTACACATGGCAATGATGTAACGCAGAAAACGGCGGATTCCCTGAATAAAGTATTGGCGGAGCTGGATCATATTATCGGAGAGGTTGCCAATATTCGTACCGCATCTGATAATCAGGCTGTTTCGGTTAAGCAGATCGAAGAGGGAGTGAAACAGATCAGTGATGTTATTCAGAGCAATTCGGCGGCTTCCGAGGAAGCTTCAGCGACAAGCGAGGAGTTATCAGCAGAGGCGGATTCTTTAGATTCTCTGGTAGGAAGATTCAAGCTGCGTGATGTGAAGTAATTGAACTGATTTTTAGAATTGATTTGAGATAGGGATTGTCGGAGAAAGCATCGTATCAGGATCGAATGAGGTCTTGCGCGATGCTTTTTTATTTGTAAAGTGTTGCTGTCAAGCGATCTTTTGCATTGAAATGTATCATGCCCGGAGATAAAAACAGGATCCATGCTTATCATGCATGAA
The DNA here is from genome assembly GCA_017626325.1 of Lachnospiraceae bacterium. GTDB lineage: Bacteria > Bacillota > Clostridia > Lachnospirales > Lachnospiraceae > UBA3282. The sequence goes on from JAGAIZ010000057.1 coordinate 1,959, forward strand.
TCCTGTTTGCAATCCGGTATTATATTTTGCCGTATCATATGAATGATTACTGTGCGTCCGCCGAAGTAATCTTCACATCGTCTACTAAGAAGGAATCACCGTCTTCCACAATGCATACCATTGTTTTGCCGGTATTAAACTGAATTTCATTTCCGTCATCATCGTAGTATCTTGTAGCGCCGTAATCGGAGGTTTTCTCCCAGGTAACATGGATTCCTTTGCCATTGGTGAAGAACCATCCGTCTCTGGTGTTGTCGTGACACTGGAATGCCAGATAGCCTTTCTGGTCACGAACCTCGAAATAAGTGTTCTGAATAATAATGTTCTTAAAAGATAATTGCTGGCTGTTTGCCAGATCTACGTGAGGACCCTCCGCTTCGCCGGATAAGTGCTGATATCTGTCATACAGACCGGTCTCGCTGTTATATACGAAGTAGCAGTTGGTAACCGGATAGGTGGGCGACATATCCACCTTATTAGCGGTAATTGCATCGCTGTACTGCTCTAAGGTATTAGGCGCATCTGTCGGGGCAAACACGTAATGCTGTTCGTCAGCGTAGCCGTCACGATATTCCAGATCATATCCCAGCTTCTCGATATCCGCCATAATGCCCTGCGTATCTACGTAAGAGTTATCGGTAGAATTGCCGGTGTCGCTCGCACGCCAGAAATTGCTGCTGGATAAGCCGTCGATATCTTCCGTATCATCACGATTAATTACTTCGTCTATGTAGAACGGTCCGCCGTAATGAATGTAAAATGCATCCCATTCAAACGACCAATATACGTAATAATCACGACAGCTTCTCACGTTGCCGAGTCTGTCGAAATCACTCCAGTCCTGGAACAGTGCCATCAGACGGGTTATGCTTCCCTCGACATTGCATTCATACAAAACATCAGCCCTGGAAATACCATATTGCGCCGCAGTTTTTGTATTAGGAATCATAACGGTGATCGGCCTTGTATTGTTTACCTCTTCGGTAACCCACTCATTTGTGATTCGGCTTCGAACCATTCCCTCTTCCGGAGGAAGGTCTTCGTCAGTTTCTTCTTCTACCTCTTCTGCCTCTTCTTCAATGTCTGGTACGTCATCAATAACTTGTTCTACAACAGGTTCAACGATTTCTTCTTCTTTTTTACCACAACCAAATAATAAAAGAGCAGAAGATAAAGATACAAGAAGAAGCACTTGCAATCTCTTCATCTTTAATCCTCTCTTTCTATATCAGGTAATAACCCAACTGTTCCTAGTATATCATAAGAAAATTACAGAGTCACTAGAAATTATTTGAAAATATAGACAAAATGTTACTAAATTATTACATAAAGTTTGGAAGAATGTATAGGCACTTTTGCAACAGGAAAACATAGGGGTAGAAATGATAAAGAATTGCATAATTTATCCATAAGTTGTAAGATATACATACCAGTACAATTCTGGATAACAGAGGGGATTCTATTCATTAATATAAGAGAAAGCAGAGGATATTTCATGAAAAAGATTATTGTAACAGGCTGTAATGGACAATTGGGACGTGCTATGAATCAGCAGTATGCAGGCAGTACGGAGTACGAATTGATCAATACAGATGTGGGAGAATTAGACATTACGAAGATAGACGACGTTATGGAGTTCGTACGCGGCATACAGCCATACGCTATTATCAATTGTGCCGCTTACACGGCGGTGGAAGCCTGCGAGAAGGAAGAAGACCTGGCATTCCGGATCAATGCGATCGGACCGCGGAATCTGAGTATCGCGGCCAATGAGACGGGCGCCAAAATGATGCATGTGTCTACGGATTATGTATTTGACGGCAACGGCGCCAGACCTTATATAGAGACTGATCCGGTGGGACCGCAGGGCGCTTACGGCAGAACGAAGTTAGCCGGTGAGAATTTTGTAAAGGAATTCAGCGCCAAACATTTCATTGTACGTACCGCATGGCTATACGGCGACGGCAAGAATTTTGTGAAGACCATGTTACGTTTATCGGAAACCAACGATAAGGTGAGAGTTGTACGGGATCAGGTGGGGTCTCCGACCAGTGCCAGAGAATTGGCGAAGGCAATCGCTTATCTGCTTCCTACGGAGAATTACGGTCTCTTCCATGGAACCTGCGAGGGAGACTGCAGTTGGGCGCAGTTTACGGAGGAAATTTTCAGACTGGCAGGCAAGAATACCGTGGTGGAAGGTATTACATCCGAGGAGTACGGCGCTGCCGTGAAGCGTCCCGCTTATTCCATTCTGGAAAATTATATGTTCAAGATGACGACAGATTTTATGTTTGCCGACTGGCATGATGCCATTGCGGAGTATTTGAAGGATGGCAAATAATTCAAACTGTGGTATAATGAGTCTTGCGGCGGCTTGCGCTCGGTAAAATTCAATATTTGTGAAATTAAGAAAAAGAGATGAAAGAAAAAGGAGATTGGCATGCAGAAAACAGCGTTGATTACAGGTATTACAGGTCAGGACGGTTCTTATTTAGCCGAGTTTTTATTGGAGAAAGGATATGAAGTACACGGTCTGATTCGCAGACACAGTATCACGAATACGGCAAGAATCGATCATCTGATCAATTCTGATTATCATAAGGTTAAATTTTTCCTGCATTTTGCAGACACGACAGATTCCAGCAATCTGATGCGCCTGATTGCCGAGATTCGGCCTACGGAGGTCTATAATCTGGCGGCACAGTCTCATGTAGGGGTGTCTTTTGAGGTGCCGGAGTACACGGCGGAGGCAACAGGCGTCAGCACGCTTAAACTGTTAGAAGCGATTCGCGTAAACGGCGGAACGTGCAGATTTTATCAGGCATCTACATCCGAATTGTTCGGCGGTATTCCCGAGACGGCGCCGCAGAGCGAGAAGACCCCGTTTTATCCCAAGAGCCCTTATGGCGCGGCGAAGCTGTATTCTTACTGGATCACGGTAAACTATAGAGAGTCTTATAATATGTTTGCATGTAACGGTATTTTGTTTAACCATGAATCTCCGAGACGCGGTGAGAATTTCGTTACCAGAAAGATCACGCTGGCGATCGCGAACATTGTCGCGGGCAGGCAGGAGAAATTATCTTTGGGGAATATGAATGCGAAACGTGACTGGGGGTTTGCAGGGGACTATGTCAAAGGAATGTGGCTCATGTTGCAGCAGGACAAGCCGGATGATTTCGTGCTTGCCACCAATGAGACTCATACAGTCAGGGAATTTGTGGAAGCGGCTTTTGGGGAATTGGGTATTGAGGTTCGCTGGGAAGGCACCGGTGTCAATGAGAAGGGTTATGATGCCGGGACAGGTAAGCTTCTCGTAGATGTAAATCCTGAGTTTTATCGTCCGGCTGAGGTGGAATTCCTTTGGGGAGACTGCAGTAAGGCTGAGAAAGAGCTTGGCTGGAAGCGGGATGTAGATTTCAGGGGATTGGTTGCCATGATGATGGATTCGGATCTGCGGGAGATCGCAGGTATGAGCTGCGCTGATTATAAGGCGCAGAATGGTAAGTAAGAAAAGGCTTAAGTATCTATGCTATCGGTGATATTGATATGGTGTTATATGCTGGTGACCGCTTCGGCGGTAGGATATGGTGTACTGCATGTGCTTACAAGCCGTATACCATATCGAATCAGGCATATGGACAGCTATTTGATGTGCGGGCTTGTATGCGTCACGGTATACGCGCAGTTCTTCAGCTTGTTTTATAAGGTTGGGCTGCTTGCGAATCTGATATTGTGTGCGGTGTGCATTATGGTTCTGTGGCGCAGCAGGCAGGCGCTTGGCTGCATGTTTGCGGGAGTATGGAGTCAAATAAAAGAAAATCAATCAGGGAAAAGAGGGAGAATGCTTGTCATACTATTCCTCTTTTTGCTATTTGCATATGGAACTTCCAGGGGAATCATTCACTATGATACCGGCTTGTATCATGCGCAGAGTATCCGCTGGCTGGAGGAGTATGGTGTGGTAAAAGGACTGGGAAACCTGCATTGCAGGCTTGCCTATAACAGTTCGTCCTTTGCGTTGTCTGCCTTATACAGTATGGCGTTTCTGGGCGGGCAGTCTTATCACTGCTGTGCGGGGCTGTTTGCTTTCATTGTAGCGAAGCTCTGCCTGGAAATGTGGGACAGTCTGCGGCGCTGCAGGCTTAGGGTCAGTGATTTTGCCCGGGTTATGGGTATTTACTATCTGGTAAATATTTTCGATGAGATGGTTTCGCCTGCTTCGGATTATTTCATGGTGCTGACTGCGTTCTATATTGTAATCCGCTGGCTTGATCTGGTGGATAGCGAAGAGAAGGAAGCGCTTCCATATGCGCTGCTGTGCGTGGCGGGGGTATTTCTGATGACGGTGAAGCTGTCCGCGGCGCTGATATTGCTTCTGGTAATTCATCCGGCATACTATCTGCTCAAAAACAGAAAATGGCGGGAGATTGTATTATATCTGTGTCTCGGCATAGTCACGGCGCTTCCGTATTTTATCAGAAATATCATCATTTCCGGCTGGGCAGTGTATCCTTTTACGATGCTTAAGCTGTTGGATGTGCCCTGGAAGATACCGGAGGGACTGGCGGATTATGACGCCAGGGAGATACAGGTCTATGGAAGAGGCTATACGGATGTGGCGCAGTTTGACCGGCCTGTCCGGGAGTGGCTGCCGGAGTGGTTCAGAGGGCTGGCTGGCAGCGACAAGGTTCTGGTGCTGGCGGCAGGCGCGTCTGTGTGTATACTTCTGTTGTGGGGCATACGATTGCTGTGGAAGACGCTTGGATATAAGAGAAAGCAATCAGGAGGCATAGATGCGAGGATGTGGCAGATTCTTCTGGTACAGGCGACAATGGCGGGTTCCTTCCTTTTCTGGCTGGCTACTTCGCCGTTAATCCGCTATGGCTGTGTGTATGTGTATCTGACTTCCGCAGTAATATCAGGCAGCGTTTATGACAGGATGATGGAGTACGGCGCTGCGAAAACAGGAGCAGGTACAGGGCGGAGACGGAAGCTGTATGGCGCTGCGGGCAGATTGTGTATGGCGGCGGTGCTGCTGCTGACCGGATATAAGGTGTTTGCGCTGGGCAGGGAAATTGCCACGACGTATACGAATGATTACTGGCTGGTACAGAAGGATTACGAGAATTATGAGGTGATTCCTTATGAAATCAACGGCGTTGTATTCTACTATCCGGCGCAGGGCGACCAGGTAGGATATGAGAGTTTTCCTTCTTCGCCGACGATAGCGGAGATCGGATTTCTGGGAGAAGATATAGAGGACGGATTCTACAGACCATAACAAAGCAATTTGCTTTTGATATATTGGAGTATCACGATAGAAAGGAAAGGAAGCAGTATATGAACAAGACAGACAAGATTTACGTAGCAGGTCACAGAGGACTGGTAGGCAGCGCGATTGTGAGGAATCTGCAGGCGAAGGGCTATGAGAATATCATCGGCAGAACGCACAGGGAACTGGATCTGACGAGCCAGCAGGCGGTCAGAGATTTCTTTGAGGCGGAGAGACCGGATGTGGTAGTGCTCGCGGCTGCTAAGGTGGGCGGTATCAATGCGAATAACACGACGCCGGCGGAATTTGCGTATGAGAATATGCAGATTCAGTGCAATGTCATTAAGTGCTGTCACGACTATAAGGTAAAGAAGCTGCTGTTTCTGGGCAGCACTTGTATCTATCCTAAGATGGCGCCGCAGCCGATTCCGGAGGATGCTCTCCTGACAGGACCGTTGGAAGTAACCAATGAGGCGTATGCCATTGCAAAGATTGCGGGACTGGAGATGTGCAAATTCTATAAGAGACAGTACGGAGACGATTTCATTAGCTGTATGCCGACCAATCTGTACGGACCGCATGATAATTACGATCTGCAGGGTTCCCATGTCATGCCTGCCATGATTCGTAAGTTCCACGAGGCGAAGGTAAATAACGCGGAGTCAGTGGAGCTGTGGGGAACAGGGACACCGCTTCGGGAGTTCTTATATGTGGATGATATGGCGGATGCCTGCGTATTCCTGTTGGAGCATTACAGCGGCGAACAGCATGTGAACATTGGTACCGGCAAGGAAGTGACGATCAGAGAACTGGCTGAAACAGTGCAGAAGGTAGTAGGCTATGAAGGGAAGATCGTATGGAATAAGGATATGCCGGATGGAACGCCGCGTAAGCTGACGGATGTGACCAAGCTGCACGGCCTTGGCTGGAATCATAAGGTTGAACTGGAGGAAGGCGTAAAGCTTGCCTATGACTGGTTTAAGGAGAATGTGGAGAACGCAAGGCTGTAAACAGGGCGATAACTTATCGTTTACAGCGCGGCGTTTGTCTGATATTATGTCAGAAATGGTAAATATGCGGCGGCATTTACCGGTATCATGATCGGAAGAAAGCATATATTGCCATAATTTACGATTTGTTGAAGGAGTAAAAGGGGAATGTTACAAGTAAATAGTGTAAGTACGCAGGAGCTGGAACAGGCGATATCCGATTTCATGTTGGAGCTGGGAATCCCCGCACATCTGCGGGGATATCAGTATTTGCGGAGTGCGGTAGGCATGTGCGTGGAGGATATGGAACTGGTAGGCAGCGTAACCAAGCTCTTATATCCTGATCTGGCGAAGCTGTATCAGACGACAGACCAGAAGATAGAAAGAGCGATCCGCAACGCGATCGAGGTATCGTGGGAGAGAGGCAACAGCGCGTTGTTTGAAGAATTGTTCGGCTATTGCAACGGCAACGGCTACAGCAGGCCGACCAACAGCGAATATATCGCTGCGGCTGCCGATTACATAAGGCTTAAGTATGAATTATTATGAAATGTAAGAAAGAGACTTATCTCTGAAGAGATACGTCTCTTTCTTTTTTTGTACAACTATGGTAGAATTATGTTGAATTAGTCTGACTATTGTTCGCAGACGGTATCTATGCAGGCAGATACATATTGCTTGCAGTTTCAGATTGACAGAAGGGCATGGAGCGTTGCAATGAAGTTACTCAGTGTTATAGTACCTTGTTATAATGAGGAAGAAAATATCAGAGATTTTTATGACGAATTATTCAAAAATACTCTCTTTTTTCAGGAAAAGGAAATAGAGGTAGAGGTTTTGTATATTGACGACGGTTCGAAGGACAGGACTGTGCAAGAGGTAAAGAAGCTGCGGGCGGAAGACGAAAGGGTACATCTGGTATCTTTCTCCAGAAATTTCGGTAAAGAAGCGGCGATCTATGCCGGCCTGCAGAAGGCCAAAGGCGATCTGGTCGTCCTGATGGACGCGGATCTGCAGGACCCGCCGTCGCTGCTTCCTGAGATGTATACCTATATTGAGAATGGCTATGATTCCGTGGCAACCAGGCGGGTGACGCGGAAAGGGGAACCGGCGATCCGGTCCTTTTTTGCCAGAATGTTTTACCGCATTATGAATAAGATTTCCAGGACAGAGATTGTGGACGGCGCAAGGGATTACCGTCTGATGACCAGGCAGGTGGTAGACGCGATTCTTGCCATGACGGAGTATAATCGTTTTACGAAGGGAATCTTCGGCTGGGTCGGCTATGAGACGAAGTGGCTGGAATATGAGAATATTGAGCGGAGGAAGGGAGAGACGAAATGGTCCTTCTGGAAACTTTTCGCCTATTCTCTGGAAGGCATTACGGCATTCTCCACGGTGCCGCTTACGATTGCCTCCGTGATCGGCATTCTGTTCTGTGTACTGGCTTTTGTGATGATTGTCGTGACGATCGTGCGGAAGGTCTGCTTCGGGGATCCTACTTCGGGCTGGCCGTCTCTGGTGTGCATTATTATGCTGGTCAGCGGCGTGCAGTTGTTTTGCCTGGGGATTGTCGGGCAATACTTATCCAAGACTTATATGGAAGTGAAGAAAAGACCTATCTATCTGGTGAAAGAGGATATCTGATGAGCGGGCTGATCAGTATTATAGTGCCCGTGTATAACGCGGCGCCTTATATCGCGAATACAATTGAAATGGTAAGACGGCAGACATACAGAGACTGGGAGCTGCTGTTAGTGAACGACTGTGCCGCGGATGAAAGCATGTCCGTGATAGAGCAGGCGCTTGCGGATTATGTCCATGTAAACGGCAGGCCGGGACAGCCGGATATCGCAGCAGTGGATGTGTATATGCCCCCGGAGGAGGAGCGCCGAAAAGAGGGCGGCGTAGTCAGGGTCATCAGTAAGAGGCGCAACGAGGGAGCCGCCAGGGCGCGCAACACCGGACTTGCGGCGGCGCAGGGCAGATATATCGCGTTTCTGGACGCCGATGATGTGTGGATGCCGGACAAGCTGGCACGGGAGCTTGCTTTTATGAAGGAAAAAGGGGCGGGGTTTGTATGCAGCGCATACGAGTTCGGAGACGAACAGGCGCGCCCGACGGGCAAGGTCGTCCATGTGCCGGACAGGCTGACTTATCGTAAGGCTTTGTCGAGAACTGTAGTATTCACCACTACGGTACTGATAGACCGCGAGAAGATACCGGACAGGCTGATCAGAATGCCGGAGGTAGAGAGTGAGGATACGGCGACCTGGTGGCAGATCATGAGAGAGGGGCATACAGCATACGGATTGGATGAAGTGCTTGCCGTATACCGCAGACCGGCGAAATCGTTATCCTCGAATAAATTTACGGCAGTGAAGCGTATCTGGAAGCTGTACCGCAGGCAGGAAGGACTGTCTGTTGTAAGCAGCGCATTCTACTTTGTCCAATGGGCGTACAGGGCGACGGCGCGCCGGCTGTAGACAGATGTCTGCGGCGGTGAGGTACTGCAGAAGCTTAGAGACATTGCGGTTTTCGGATAGAATGCTTTGAAATGGAGATTGTTATGAAACGGACGGAAACAATAAAGAGAATGATCATTTTGCAGCTTTCCTTTTTGGGACTGCTTATTCATACGGCAATATACGCGTATTTCTGGTTTGAAGAATATTATCCGTTTTTGAAAATATACAGGAATTTCAGATATTATTTCAGGGGCCATGTACTGATTATACTGATTTATTTCGTGCTGCTGTTCTTCTTTGCCAGTACTTACGGCGCGTTGAAGATCGGCTATCTGAAGCCTGTGGATGTATTTATATCACAGTTTTTCTCGCTGCTGTTCGTCAATGTGATCTCTTATTTCCAGATCTCTCTGATGGCAAACTGGGTTGTCAAGGTAGGACCGATTGCCAAGACGATGCTTTTGCAGACGGCATTTTCCGCTGTATGGGCATTTGTCTGCAACGCGTTTTATTATAAAGCATTCCCCCCCAGAGGGATTCTGATTGTGCACGGAGAACGCCCAATCGACGATATCGTGGCGAAATTCGAATCCCGTAAGGATAAGTATAAGATTGAGAAATGCATGAATATTTCTGAGGGAATCGACGCTGTGAGGGAAGAAGTAGAGAAGCAGTACGGCGCTGTGGTGCTGTGGGATATTCCGGCGAGCGCGAGAAACGCTCTGCTGAAATACTGCTACAGCAAGTCCATTCGCGTCTATATGATGCCGAAGATATCGGATGTGCTGGTGAAGGGTGCAGATCAGCTTCATCTGTTTGATACGCCTATATATCTGACAAGGGAATACGCGCTGAAGGTGGATCAGCGGATCGCGAAGAGAATGGTGGATCTGCTCTGTTCTGTGCTGCTGCTGATTATCGCGTCGCCTTTTATGCTGATTACGGCGGCGGCAATCAAGCTGTATGACGGCGGACCGGTCTTCTATAAGCAGGTACGCTGTACGAGGGACAGGAAGGAATTCTATATTCTGAAATTCAGAAGTATGAAGGTGGATGCGGAGAAGGACGGCGTGGCGCGTCTTGCCTCGAAGAATGATTCCCGTATCACACCGGTGGGTAAATTTATCCGCGCGACGAGGATTGACGAGCTTCCGCAGTTGTTTAATATTTTAAAGGGCGAGATGTCTTTCATCGGTCCCAGACCGGAACGGCCGGAGATCATAGACCAGTATATGGAGGAAATGCCGGAGTTTGCTTACCGTATGAAGGTGAAGGCAGGTCTGGCCGGTTATGCGCAGGTGTACGGTAAATATAACACGACGCCTTACGACAAGCTGAAGCTGGATTTGACTTATATCGAACAGTATTCGGTGTGGCTTGATCTGAAGCTGATGCTGCTTACGCTTAAGATATTGATCAAGCCGGAAAGCACGGAAGGGGTGGACAGCACCCAGACGACAGCGCTTAAGAAGAAGGACGGCGAACAGCATGAGTGAGATCAGATATGCCGATGCAGGCATGGATATGAAAAAATGGATGCTTTTGTGGATCAGTAAGTTCTGGATTGTGCTGGCGGCCGCGGCAGCAGGCGCGGTACTTGGGGGCGTGGTATATACGATGGCCCGTATTGTGCCGGAGGCAGAGCGGGAATACCAGGCGGTTTCCAAGATCTATCTGGATTTCGCGGCGGATGAGACGGGAGAAGTCTATCAGGAATATAACGGTTACACATGGAACGACCTGATGGCAACGGATCCGATTCTGGATGTGACGATGTCTGATCTGCCGGAAGGATATACGAGAGAAGAAGTGATGGAAGCCACGGAAGCGACGATTCTTTCTGACTTAAGGCTCCTGACTGTGACAATAACGACCAATGACCCGGGGCGGACAGATACGATTCTGGCGGCGACGGATCAGGCATTGGAGACATATGGCAGCAGCGCCAAGGAATTTATAGAGATTAAGACGATTCAGACAACAGAGGCTAAGCTTGTGGTAGCGGATTCGAGGCTTATGCAGGCGGCTTTGATCGGGCTTGTGATCGCGTTTGCGGCGGTTTTCATCGGAATGCTGCTGTACTATATACTGGATGACAGAATCATTGTGGCCGGCGACGTTAAACAGGTGACAGATGTGTCATTTATAGGATATACGTTTGATGATGCAGATGCGGCGCAGACGGCCCGCAGGGAAGATACGCAGAGCAGGCAAAGGATGTCTGCGGCGTGGAAGGGGACGCTGCAGACGCACCATGATCAGGCGGTGGCTTATCTGCGCAAGCACCACGGAAACGTCCCGGAAATCAGAGTTGTCCCGGCGGAAGAAGCTTTGGCAGAGCTTTCTATCAGGGGAGGCGGCGTATCGGAGCGCTTCGCGGGCGAAGGCAAAGAGGACGGAGTGATTCTGACGGTTCCTTACGGTACTGTACATGGAGCCTATCTGGCTTATCTGATCGGACAGTATGAGGCGCAGGGGCGCAGCGTACTGGGCATTGCCATAGGAAACGCGGATATCGCGTTCCTGCGCAGATATTACGGAAGGGCAGTCGGCAGAGAACGCGTATAAATGGTGGCGGTTATGAGAATTCAGGTACTTATTTCGGCAGTAGAGAAGAACGCGGCTGAGCTTGCCGCAGAGATGAATATACGGACGGACGCGGTAATCGTGAATCAGTGTGACCGGTATGGATACGAGGAAATACCGGTATCCGGCGGGAAAGTACAGTGCTTCTCCATGAAGGAGAGAGGTGTGGGACTAAGCCGCAACACCGCGCTTCTGCATGCGGATACGGATATCTGTCTGTTCTCGGACGAGGACATTGTATTAGAGAAGGACTACGAAGAGAAGATATGCAGGGCATATGAGGAACTGCCGGAGGCGGATATGATTCTGGTCAATGTGCGGGTGGCTCCGTCCCGTAAGACTTATTGGAATGAGGATATTCACAGAATAAATTACCGCAACTACGGGCGTTATCCGGCGTACGCCATTACAGCGAGACTGGATTCGCTCCGCAGGGCTAACGTACAGTATTCCCTGCTGTTTGGAGGCGGCGCCAGATACAGCAACGGGGAAGACAGTTTGTTCTTAAGAGACTGTCTGAAGGCCGGGCTTGTGATGTATGCGCATACGGTCTGCATCGGAGAAGAGAAAGAGAGAGAATCCACGTGGTTTAGCGGGTATCATGATAAATTTTTCCGTGACAGAGGCGTTTTGTACCACTATTTGTACGGGGCGGCGGCCGTTCCTCTGGCGGGGCGTTTCCTGTGGGTGCACAGGCGTGAGATGTGCCGTCAGATCCCCCTGGGACGGGCGTTTCGGCTGATGAAAGAGGGAATCCGCGAAGGAAAGGGAAATAAGAGTCGATGATTTTGTATATCACGGTGACGGCGGTTACAGTGCTGCTTGCCTCACTGGTAAATAACCGGCCGGTTATGCAGCCTTATAGGATTACGAGACAGCAGATGTGCAACCGTGTCTGTGCGGTAAGCATTTTCCTGCTGCTGTTCGCGTTATCTGCCTGCAGGCTGAATGTGGGCAACGATTATGCCAAATATGTGGAATTTATGCATTTGGTCAACTGTGACTCCTATGTGCCTACGGAAATCGGTTTTAATCTGTTGGTGAAGCTGGTGTACGGGCTGTCCGGGTATGAGAATTATCTGCTTGTTTTTGCTGTTTACGCATTTGCCACGGTTGCGCTGTTCCTTGCGGCGATTTATGAATTGAGCGACGAATTTCCGCTTTCGTTTTTCCTGTTCATGATGCTGGGTTACTATTTTCAGACCTTCAGCACCGTGCGGTATTATCTGGCGCTGGCAATCGCCCTGTATTCTATGAAATATGTGCTGCGCAGACAGTGGGGCAGATTTATTGCGCTGATCCTGCTTGGCGCGACGTTTCACAAATCGCTGCTGGTGGTTATCGCGTTGTATTATCTGGCAACGCTGCCCTGGAAGAAATGGCAGCTTGCGGCAGCGGCGCTCTTTTGCAGTACCTTTTTGTTTATGCAGGATTTCTACCTGAAGCTGGTGGTGTTTTTGTATCCGACTTATGAAGATACGGAGTATCTGGAAGGCGGGACAAGTTATATTAATATATTGCGCTGTGCGGCGGTACTGGTATTTGCGGGAATCATCCTGTGGATGTCGGGAAAGGACACGGCTGCAGACGACGTTTATGGCAGCGGCGAAACGAAAAAAGGATGGGAAGATGCCAGATTTCGTTTCTATTTCTATTTGAATCTGGGGGCATTGGCGCTGTATGTATTCTGCTCCTTTCTGCCCATTATCTCCAGAATCGGATATTATCTGACGGTCAGTCATATTTTGTTTCTGCCGATGCTGTTAAATCAGATAAAAAATAAAAGATGGCGCAGGGTATTTCGCCTGGGAATTCTGGCGGCGGCGGCTTTATATTTTATCATGTATATGAGCAGAGCGGGAAACGACGGTGTGTTGATTCTGCCGTATAAGACCTTCTTCTTCCATGACATGGTTAATATTCTGTCAGACGTAAATTAGGACAGCGGGGAGCGCAGCCCTGACGCTTCGGAATGGAGAGTGTGATGACATTCAGTATTATTGTAGTCTGTATGAATGCAGGCGAGAAACTTCATGAAACGATAAAAAGCATCCTGAGCCAGACGGAGACGGATTATGAAGTCGTGATTAAGGACGGCGGTTCTACGGACGGTTCCCTGGAAGCCCTGGAGCCTAATGAGAAATTCCGGGTGTACAGTATGCCGGACGAGGGAATCTATGACGCGATGAATCAGGCGATCCGCCGTTCGCAGGGAGACTATATCTGTTTCTTAAACTGCGGGGATTATTTCTACGATGAAATGGTGCTGCAGAGGGTCAAAAACAGGATCGCGCATAAGAAAAGCAGCCGTCCGGTTATTTTCTACGGCAATATCTATGAACGGAAAACGGGGGCTGTAGTACAGTCTAATCCGGTGCTCGACGAATTCGCGCGTTATCGGAATCTGCCGTGTCACCAGGCCTGCTTCTATGAGCGTGAGCTGTTTGCGATCAGGGTATTCGACACGACCTACAGGGTACGCGCCGATTATGAGCATTTTATGTGGAGCCTCTATAAGAAGAACGCGAGAGCGGTATATATGCCTTTTACGGCGGTCAGTTATGAAGGCGGCGGCTATTCGGAGTCGAAGGAAGGCAGGAGACGGTCCGGATGGGAGCACAGACAGATCGTCGCCAAATATATGTCCAAGAAGAAGGTGTGGCAGTACCGTATGATCATGCTTCTGACGCTTTCGCCGCTCAGGACGTGGGCAGCGGAAAATCCCGCGACTGCAGGGATGTATCAGGAGATCAAGAAGAAAATTTATAAAGGACGGAAACAGAGCAAAGCAAAAGAGAAAAGATGACAACCATGGAGGATTGCTATGAAAATATTATGGGTATGTAATATTATGCTGCCGGCCATTGCGAAACGTCTGAATATGCCTTACAGCAACAGAGAGGGCTGGCTCAGCGGGCTGTTGGACAGAGTTATTTCAGAACAGGACAGGAATCGGATAGAACTGGCAATCGCTTTTCCGGTGGAGGAATCTACAGGCGCGTTCGATCAGGTGATGCAGCTTGGGGAGAATATGTCCTGTCATTGTTACGGCTTCGTGGAAGATCTGACAATGCCGGAGAAATACGATCCTGAACTGGAAACGTATTTCAAACTGATTATAGATGATTTCCAGCCGGACATTATGCATGTGTTCGGAACAGAATTTCCGCATGCGCTGGCGGCCATCAAGGTCTTTCAGAACCCGGAACATACGCTGGTGGGAATACAGGGACTTATCTCTGCCTGCGCGAAGGTATATATGGCGGATCTGCCGGTGAAGGTGCAAAGACAGGTCACCCTCCGCGATATGCTCCGCAAGGACAGTATCCGGCAGCAGCAGAAGAAGTTCGAGAAGCGCGGCGTATATGAGATCGAAGCGCTCAAAAGGGTGAAGCACATAGCGGGCAGAACGGATTTTGACCGTTCGGAGACGGCGAGAATTAATCCTGACGCGGAATATCATTATCTGAATGAGACGCTCAGGGGGATCTTTTACCGCGACAGATGGAAGAGAAGCAACTGCCAGACATACCGTATCTTCATGAGCCAGGGCGACTATCCCTTAAAGGGGCTTCATTATATGTTAAAAGCGATGCCCAGAATACTGGAGCAGTTCCCGGACGCGGAGTTATATGTGGCGGGAAGCAATATCATAAGCAGAGAGACCTGGAAGGATACGCTGAAGCTGCCGGCATACGGTAAATATCTGCTCAAGCTGATTCGGGAGAATCATCTGGAAGAGAAGGTGACGATGCTGGGGCGGTTAAATGCCGAGGAGATGAAGAAGCAGTATCTGGCGAGCCACGTGTTCGTCTGCCCGTCCGCGCTGGAGAATTCGCCCAATTCCGTGGGGGAAGCGATGCTGCTGGGCGTTCCCTGTGTGGCTGCCAATGTGGGCGGCATACACAACCTGCTGACGGACGGCGGGGACGGCTTTCTGTATCCGCCGGGAGACGTGGATGCGCTGGCGGATCAGATCATAGAGATTTTTACGAAGGAAGCAATCGTGGACCGTATTACGGATAATGCCAGAAAACACGCCCGTGCCAATCATGATGCGAATCAGAACTATTATCGTCTGATGCGGATCTACAGGGAGATGCTGTCATGACCTTTGCGTTTGTGTCTAATTATATCAATCACCATCAGATACCGCTTTGCAATGCGCTTTACAGGGAACTGGGGAAGGATTTTACTTTTATCCAGACCATGCCGATGGAGGAAGAGCGCGTGGCAATGGGATGGGGAGTGGATCTTGCAAAGCTGCCCTATGTGAAATGTCTGTATCGGGAAGAATACGACTGTCTGAAGATCATAGCGGAGAGCGACGTAGTGCTCCTTGGATGGACCATGCGGGAGGATATCGCAAAGTCCAGACTGCGAAGCGGCAGGACGACGCTGCGCGTCAGCGAACGCCTCTACCGGGAGGGACAGTGGAAGGCGGTTTCGCCCCGCGGACTGCTGGCGAAATATCAGGAACATATCAGATACCGCAGGCGGGATGTCTGTATGCTGTGTGCCGGGGCTTACACAGCGTCGGATTTCCATCTGATCGGCGCTTACCCGGAGAAGCTGTTCCGGTGGGGGTATTTTACGGCTCTTAGGACATACGCACAAGGAGAACCGGAGGAGCTTAAGATCAAGGACGGCGCGCTGCATCTCGTCTGGGCCGGCAGATTCATTCCGCTCAAGCACCCGGAGTATGCAGTCAGGCTGGCGAAGCATCTGCGGCAGAAGGGGTATAAATTTCATATCCATATGCTGGGAGACGGAGAACTGGAACCGTCTCTGCGGCAGGATGCGGCACAGGCAGGGCTTGGGGATGCTATTACCTTCTATGGTTATACGGAACCTGAAAAAGTGCGTGACGTGATGGAGAAGTGTCATATCCATCTTTTTACGAGCAACTATCTGGAAGGCTGGGGCGCCGTGGTGAACGAGGGCATGAACAGCGGATGCGTGGAAGTAGTCAATGCACAGGTAGGAGCAGCGCCCTATCTGATACGGCATGGCGTCAATGGTCTGGTATACCCGGATGATGATTATGAGCGGATGGAAGAGATGGTGGAGTACTTGTTCGACCATTGGGATGAGGCGAAGCATATGGGACGCGCCGCCTATGAGACGATTCGTGACACATGGAATGCGGAACATGCTGCGGCAGAATTGCTGCGGTTTACGAGGGAATTACAGAAGGGCAGGATTGTTCCGGCAGAAAGCGGGCCGCTCAGTAAAGCGCCGGTTATCAGACCGGGCAGAATGTATCAGAGCATGATGAACGGCGAACTGAAAGACTCCGCCGCAGATGCGTGGAGTTGTAAGTAAGAAAAGGAACCATTGAATTCGAAGACTGGCAGAAAGGCATGGGTATCAGGTTGAAGAAGATCAGCGTCATAGTACCGGTATACAATTCTATAGAGTGTCTCGAAAGATGTGTTAAATCGATCTGTGCGCAGACCTATTCCAATCTGGAAATCATCCTGGTGGATGACGGTTCCACAGACGGCACGGACAGGCTGTGTGAGCTTCTCGCGCTGCAGGATGAGCGTATCGTCGTGTATCATAAGGCAAACGGCGGGGCTTCTTCCGCCAGAAATACAGGAATTCGGCTGGCGTCCGGCGAATATCTGGGGTTTGTGGACAGCGACGATTATATTGAGCCATATGTGTATGAGGAAATGATAAAGGCGTTTGCGGAAGCCGGGACAGACAGACAGGGATGTGCGATCGTGCAGATATCCCGCGATGAGGTGGACGAGGAAGGAAATCGTCTGCCGGATGTGTGCGTGCCGCCGAAGCAGAAGCGGTTCTGCGACACGGAAACCTTTGTGAAGGAGCTGCTGCTGCACCAGGGGGATTGTTCCTTCTGCACCAAGCTGGTAAAGAGGGAATTGTTTCAGGAGCACAGGTTCCCGGAGGGCGTGCTGAATGAAGATTTCAGACTGCTGGTGGAGATGCTGCAGGAGATAGACGGGATCATTATTCTGCCGCAGCAGGGCTATCATGTGGTATGCCGGAAGGACAGCACTACGAGGAAGAAAACGAAGGACAGCTTCTCGCGGGTGTTCTTAGATATTGTGGACAATGCGGACCGTATGCAGGAGCTTGTGAACAGGAAATATCCGGCGTTGTATCCGTATGCCGTCCGGTTTAATCTGTATCAGCGGCTGGACTATCTGCTTCATGTGCCGATATCGCAGATGACGGGGAAGAATGAATTCTACCGTAATGTGATAAAATATCTGAGAAGGCATGCGGCGGATTCAGTTCGGAATCCTTACCTGACAGGCAGGCAGAAGGTGTATCTTATGCTTCTGACGACGGCGCCGAAGACAGTCAGGAGAGTTCACGCAAAGAAGATGGAGCGGCGTAAGGCAAGCTGCTGACAGAAGGTACAGGCGGATATTATGACAGGAGAAAAAAAACGGGAAAGAAAATTCTACATCGTATGTTTTGTTGTGATTTGGGCTGTACAGATGGCGGCAGCCTTTTATTTTTGTACCTGCAAGCAGGGATTTCATGAGGATGAGTATTATACATATTACTCCACGGCGCGCACGAATGGATTCTATATTGAGGACGGCGTGTGGATGACCAGAGAAGCTTACCGGAATGAATTCGTGGTGCTTAAAGGACAGCAGTTCCAGTACGGGCTTGTGAAACAGGTGCAGTCCTGGGACGTGCATCCGCCGGTATATTACTGGGTATTCCATACGATCGAGTCATTGACGCCGGGAGTGTTCTCAAAGTGGACCGGACTGATGCTCAATCTCTTTTTTCATGGAATAAATCTTGTGCTTCTGACATATCTGTCATATTTAATGTGCGGCCGTAACAGGAAGGCGGCGCTTGGCGTGACGCTGTTCTATGGCCTGACGCCTGCCGCTGTCAGCGGCGTGGTCTTTATCAGAATGTATGAGATGCTTACTATGTGGGTTCTTATATGTGCGATTCTGCATGTGGGAGCGGTGAAGAGCCGGGAAGAGGCGGCGCTGGCAGAACGCGTGTCTGCCGGTGATGAGGACGCAGGGGCGGCTGCTGTGCGGAAGCTATCCCGGCAGAAGTTTCTGATTCCGCTGTCTGTCGTCACATATTTGGGATTCCTGACACAATATTATTACTTTATATTTCTCTTTTTCATCGGGGCGGCATTTTGTGTTTATCTGCTGTGGCGTGACCGAAGCGTCCGGAACTGCCTGCGCTATGGTATCAGCCAGATGGCGGCGTTTGCGCTTGCATATCTGACCTACCCATCCTGTCTGGGACAGATGTTCAGGGGGCAGAGAGGAGCGCAGGCAACAGAGAATTTTATGGATCTGTCCAATACGCTGGAACGTCTGCGGTTCTTCTATAATCTGCTGGACGAGTATGTGTTCGGCGAATGGCTGACAGAGCTTCTCCTGGTCATGATGGCGGCGGCTGCGCTGTGGGTATACGTGGAGAAGCGCCGGCGGAAGAAGGGAGATGTGAGGGCGCGGACCCCGGCAGAAAGAGGGATCGCCGCAGATACCGCTTTCTGGGTGCTTGCCGCTGCGGTAACCGGTTATTTCCTTGCGGTTTCCAAGACGGCGCTGCTGCTGGGCGATACCTCCAATCGTTACCAGCTTCCGGTCTACGGCATGATCGTGCTGCTGCTTTTTACAGCTTCCCGGCGTCTCGGGGCACGCCTTTGGGACTGTATCCTGACAGGGAGAAGCGGCGCGGCCGGCAGGAAATTGGCAGTAAGCGCGGCGGTGATTCTGTGTCTGCTTGTGGATTTAAACGGCCTTGCCGGAGGAAGGGTCGTGTTTCTCTATCCGGAGGACGAGGGGCAGACGGCGTTTGCCGCAGAGTGTGCCCGGGCGGATATTCCTGTGGTGTATCTCTACCAGCCGGGAGCGGAATGGTGCGTCTGGGACGTGACGAATGAACTGCTGGAATATCCTGCCGTGTATTTCGCCGCGGCTGACAGCGGCGAATTGATTGCGGATGAGCGGATTGCGCAGGCTCAGCAGCTTGTAGTGTATCTGGCGGACGGCGCGGACGCGGACGTACAGCTTCAGAGGATACTGGACGGCTGCGAATATCTGACAGAATATGGCCAGCCGGTCTTTGAAGAGAAATACTGTGACGTCTATTATCTGCAGCAATAGGCGGCGCTTTGGAGACGACTTAGGTGACGGACTCAGGAGACGAAGATGGAATGGATTGCAAACAATTTCCCGCTATGCTATACTTAGAGACGATGTAGAAGATATTATTTCGGAGGAAAACTCATGTTAAACGGCAAAACAATTCTGATTACCGGAGGCACAGGTTCTTTCGGTAAATGCTTTACTAAATATGTACTGACGCATTATGAACCCAAGAAGGTTATCATTTACTCCAGGGACGAGTTCAAGCAGTGGATGATGGAGAATGAATTTGCGGAATATAAAGAGAAGCTTCGGTTTTTTATCGGAGACGTGCGCGATGTGGAACGTCTGAAAAGAGCCTGCGAGGGCGTGGATTACATTATCCATGCGGCGGCGTTAAAGCAGGTGCCTGCCTGCGAATATAATCCCAATGAGGCGATCAAGACGAATATCCACGGCGCTATGAACGTGATCGACGCGGCGCTGGATTGCGGCGTGCATAAGGTAGTGGCGCTTTCTACGGATAAGGCGGTAAATCCTGTGAATCTGTACGGAGGGACTAAGCTTGTATCGGACAAGCTTTTTGTGGCGGCAAACGCTTATGCGGGCAGCAAGGATATCAATTTCTCTATTGTAAGGTACGGCAACGTGGCGGGAAGCCGGGGCTCTGTGATTCCGTTTTTCCATAAGCTTATTCAGGAGGGCGCGACAGAGCTGCCGATTACAGATTTCCGTATGACAAGATTCTGGATCAGCCTGACGGAAGGCGTCGAGCTGGTGATCAAAGCGCTTGCGGAAGCGACGGGAGGGGAGACCTTTATCAGCAAGATTCCGTCCTTTAAGATTACGGATCTGGCGGAGGCTATGCTGCCGGGATGTAAGATGAAGGAGACAGGGATTCGTCCGGGTGAGAAGCTGCATGAGATTATGGTAACAACAGAGGATTCCATGACTACCTATGAATATGAGAAGCATTTTATCGTGTATCCGCAGATGACGTGGAACAACAGACAGAAGCCCGATTTAAGCGGCAGAAAGGTGGCGGACGGCTTCTCCTACAGTTCCGGCAACAATACGGAATGGCTGAGCGTAGAAGCTATCAGAGAACTATTAAAGGATGTAGAACTGGAGAAGTAGATCAGACCAAGAGGACATGTGTGCAAACTGCATGTCCTTTATGTGTAATTTGTGACGCTCAGACATGGAGGATTAGAATGAATAAACCGGCGATAGAGGGGGGAACCCCTGTCAGAGATACGAAGATTTATTATGGGCATCAGTATATTGACGATGCGGATATCCAGGCGGTAGTGGATGTGTTGAAGAGCGATGCTATCACCTGCGGTCCTAAAATCAAGGAACTGGAAGAGAAATTGTGCCGGATGACGGGAGCCGGATACGCGGTCGTATGCAGCAACGGCACAGCGGCGCTTCATATTGCGGCGCTGGCGGCAGGCGTGGGGGAAGGCGACGAGGTCATTACCACACCGATTACCTTTGCGGCGTCGGCGAACTGCGCGCTCTACTGCGGCGCGAGACCGGTTTTTGCGGATATCAACCCTGAGACGTATAACATAGATCCGGCTAAGGTACAGGCGGCTGTCACGCCCAGGACTAAGGCTGTGGTGGCGGTGTCTTATACGGGACAGTCGGTGGAATTCGAACCGCTTAAGAAAATATGCCGGGAGAATCACCTGACGCTGATCGAGGATGGAGCGCATGTGATTGGTACGAAGTATAACGGGCAGCCCAACGGCTCTGTTGCGGATATGACTACCTTCAGTTTTCATCCGGTCAAGACGGTAACCTGCGGCGAGGGCGGCGCTGTGCTTACAAACGATGAGACATTGTACAGGAAGCTGCTGCTCTACCGGGCCCATGGCATTACGAGGGACGATGCGCAGATGGAGCATGAGCCGGACGGCTCGTGGTATTATGAACAGATTGCGCTGGGCTATAATTACCGTATGACGGATATTCAGGCGGCGCTTCTGATCAGCCAGTTGGACAAACTGGAGATGTTCAGCAGGCGCAGGAAAGAGATCGTGGCAAGATATGATGAAGCGTTTGCGAAGCTGTCTGGTCTCTTCGTCCAGAAGGAAATACCGGAGTCCGATACGACCAGGCATCTGTATATCCTGCGTATCGTGCCGGATAAGCTGAGGATTAACAGAAAGCAGTTTTTTGAGGCGCTTGCGGCGGAGAACGTATGCTGTAACGTCCATTATATACCGACTTATTACTTCCCATATTATGAGAAGCTGGGGTACCGCAGGGGACTGTGCCCGAATGCGGAGAAGCTGTATGAGGAAATCATATCGCTGCCGCTTTATTATGCGATGAGCGACGAGGATGTGGAGAGCGTAATCGAGGCGGTGACGAAGATAGCGTCGTATTATGCGAAAGAATAGGGCTGAGATCTATGAAATTATCGATTATCGTACCCGTTTATAATATGGCGGCGGATGGGAAACTGGAATATTGTCTGAATTCCCTGGTGGGACAGACGATTGAGGACTATGAGATTATCGCTGTGGACGACTGTTCGACGGACACTTCCTGGGATATCCTGCAAAGATACGGGAAAGAGTATCCTGAGAAATTCCGTGCCGTGCATTCTGAGGTCAATCTGAAGCAGGGCGGCGCCAAGAATATCGGTATGGAGCTGGCGCGGGGCGACTGGATCGGCTTTATCGACAGTGACGACTGGGTGACGCCTGATTTCTACGAAAGACTCATTGCCAGAGGGGAAGAGACAGGCGCGGACATGGTAGGCTGTGATTACCATCTGACCAGTGAGCACAGCATGAAGATAGGCCAGGTAGTGCACAACAACAAACCGGAGCAGACGGGGCTTCTGAATGAAGAGAAATACCGTTCCCTGATTCTGGATGGGGGCAGTCTGGTGGTGAAGGTGTACCGCAGGGATATTGTCATCGGACACCCAAGCCGTTTTCCGGAAGGAATATTCTATGAGGATAACGCGCTGGGCAATTCCTGGATGCTGCGCGCGAAGCGCTTTGAATATATTCAGGAACCCTTATATTATTATTATCAGCACGATACCTCCACGGTTCATACGATTAACGTCAAAAGATGTGAAGACCGCATGGAAGCGGGGCGTATTATGCTGCAGGAGGCGAAGCGGTACGGTTATCTGGAGCGGTATTATCCGGAACTGGAATTTACCTTTGCCACACTCTTTTATGTGAATACGCTTTTTACCTATATGCAGGGCGTGCGTCCGGTACGGGCAGGCTTCGTCCGGCGGCTGGGCAAAGAAATGCTTGAGAATTTCCCGGATTTCCAGAAGAACCGGTATTATGCGGAGCGCATCGGCGCGGAAGAAAAGAAGCTGGTGCGGATGCAGCTTGCGTCCACAGTTATGTTTATTCTGTATTATAAGCTGCTGTGGGGATACAGGAAGCTTCGTAAGAGGCTTAGTAAGCAAAAGAAGGATTGAGAAGACACAGAATGCAGACAAAAGAGATATCTATCCGGTATAAAATCATATACGCCGTTATCGTATGCTTCGCGGCGGTTATGCTGCTGCTTGCCGACGAGGGCTCTCAGCCGCTTCAATACAGCGGTTCCGGCCTGCAGCATTCTGTCGGCCTGATTGATTCGGAAGGCGCGCTGGTGATCCGGGATTCGGTGGCGAGAAGCGGTTCCATAGCCAATACGCCGCAATATGTGATGAATAGGGGCACTTATCGTGTGGATATGGCTTATCTGGCGGACAAGAGCGGCTCGGCACTGGAGCTATGGGAGCAGGGAAGCAAGATTGCCGCATGGCCCATCCCGGCGGGACAGGAAGAGATGAGCGTGGATTTCACGCTGTCTAAAGATGCGAAGCAGCTCCAGTTCAAAATCAACTACGGCGGAGAAGGGGAACTGACGATTCAGACCTTCACGCTGTCTCCTTATGGGATGTTTTATTCCGACACCTATTTTTTCCTGGCGCTCCTTGTGCTGATTCATGCGCTGGGATATCTGTATGTCAGAAGCGGCGCTAAATGGCTTACGCAGGAGAGAATGACGGATTTATGCGTGGTGCTCGGCACGGCTATTCTGGCTACTACGCCCATGAT
Source organism: Lachnospiraceae bacterium (assembly GCA_017626325.1). Lineage (GTDB taxonomy): Bacteria > Bacillota > Clostridia > Lachnospirales > Lachnospiraceae > UBA3282. The sequence goes on from JAGAIZ010000057.1 coordinate 25,482, forward strand.
GCAGACGTATCTGTATAACGGAGACGACCTGTGTTATCATCTGGCGCGGCTGGAGGGCTTAAAGGATGGCATATTAGACGGCCAGATACCGGTCAATATCCTGCCTGACAGCTTGAAGAATAACGGTTACCTGAATGCCATGTATCCGTATCTTTTCCTGTATATCGGAGCGTTTCTGCGAATATGCAGAGTGTCGCTTGCGCTGTCCTATAAGACGCTGATCTTCCTGGCGAATCTGGGAAGCGCGGTCAGCGCTTATGTGGCCATGAAATCTATGGTACGGTCGCGCAGAAGCGTGATGCTGGCAGTAGTGCTGTATACGCTTATGCCGTATCGGTTTACGAACATCTTTTCCAGAGGGGATCTGGGAGAAACGCTTGCGCTGATTTTCTGGCCGCTTATCATCGCGGGTCTGTACCATGTGATTATGGGGGACCGCAGCAAGTGGTATTATCTGGTCATTGGTTTCAGCGGCGCGCTGCAGAGTCATATTCTGAGCGTCGCCTTTGTGGCGGTATTCTGTGTGATCACCGCGCTTGTATATTGCGGGCGTATTATCAGGGAGAAACGGTATGTGGAGATCATGAAGGCAGCAGGACTTTCCATTCTCCTGAATATATGGTATCTGGCGCCCTTCGTGACCTATTATTTTCAGGAAGACATCTGTAAGGACAGTCTCAGGTGGAGCGGCTATTTCGAACAGTCGATCAATCTGTCTAATATGACGCAGAGCTTAAGCCTGTACAATAAACAATATTTTTCGTTGGGACTGGCGCTCTTAGGATGCCTTGGCATCGGCGTGATATATCTGTTCTGCGAGAGGAGAGACGGGAAGACGGATTCGGACGGCTATCTGCTGTATCTGTTCATCGCAGGCTGTATGCTGACCTTTATGACTACAGGGTATTTCCCGAACCGTGCGCTGCTGGCAAACAGCCTGTTTGAAAATATAGCGACGATGATCCAGTTCCCATGGCGGTTCTTAGGACCGGCGTCCGCCTGTATCCTGTTTGTGGGAGCAATCGGCCTTGCGCGTTCTGAGATTATTAAGCCTTACCGCAATCTTGTATTTGCCATGCTTGTGGGACTTAATCTGCTGATCATTATTTCCGTGCCGTCGGATAATAATCATATGCCTTATGAGAATGCCCAGGCGCTGGCGTCCAAAGGGCACGAGAGCAAGCTCGCGGCGAATATCGGGCTGTTCTATCCTCACGAGTGGCGTATAGACGGAGCCTCGGAGGAGAAGCTCACAAGCAGTGTGATCAATTCCGATATGAATACGATCACGATTTATGACTATCAGAAGAACGGTACGAAAGCGGCGGTATCCTACCGCGCTACAGACGATACGGGCTACATAGAACTGCCGATACAAAGCTATATCGGTTACCGTGCGTATGATGAGAATGGAGAACCTGTCGCGATAGCGCGCGGCGACGCTGCCCGAATGCGCTTTAAAGTCAGGGGAGACGGCCGGGAACACCGGATCTATGTGCGGTATGGTCCTGTGGCGGGATTCGTGATTGCGAACGTGATTTCCGCTTTGACGCTGGCAGGCTGCGGCTGGCATTTGTGGCGGTCCGGAAAAAGAAAGCGTCTGCCGGACGAACGGATATTGTCCGGCACTGATCAGGAGTAAAGCAGGGCATTAGCGATTCTTGCGGCTCCCTTTCCATCCAGAAAAGCTCTCATAGACCGGGAGCTTTTTTTGCGTGCCTCATAATCAACTGACATAGATGTCAGAAAAAGGAGGATGCGGTCAAGGATGGCAGAAGGCTGGAGGATATCGCCGGCGCAGGGAATCAGGCCGGAATTGGCGAAAGTCTCCACGGCGGTGCGCTGGTTGTCCGCCATCAGATAGCTGATTGTGGGGACGCCTACGGCGCATAGCTCGCACAGAGTCGTACCCCCAGCGGAAACTGCCAGGTCACAGGATGCCATAAGGGACGCCATATCGGAGACACCCTCGTGAATATGGATATGTCTGTTGGTCTTAGCAAGAGCGGCCAAAGCATGATAGCGGCGGTTGGCGCGGCTGGTGAGAATGTGGTAGTCGTATGCCCGGAGAGGTTCCCATGATTCCTCCGAAGCGTCTGCCTGTAAAGGAGCGTAAATACTTTGCAGCAGGCGCTGTGCCAGCCCATAGGGATCGGCGCCGCCGGTGGAGAGAAGGATATTCTTTACGACAGGGCGGACCGTGTAGGGCGGCTGCATAAACTGCGCCCGAAGAGGCGTATATTGGGGACCTAATAATCTGCGGGAAGCGTTCCGGTAATAACTACAGGCCGCTTCCGTATCGTAATTGACGAGCAGATCGACATCACAGAGGAAGCTTCTTAAGTCGTCCAGATAAGCTACCCGGCAGCATTCCCGAAGGGCCGCAAAATAAGCCGGGGCGGCATAGTAGGAATCTATGAAAAGCCACGGCCTGCCGCAGTCCGCCGCAGGAAACCGGTTTAAGGATCCGGAAGAGTCCGGTTGATTCTTGTATACAAAAGGCGGCTCCTGCTTAATCAGAGGCAGCAGCAGCGGCAGTTCTGCATATAGGCTGCGGTAATCGCTGTGCAGGCAATGTATGTCGAATTCATCCGGCGTATTAAGGCGCTCCGTAAGGAGCGAGAGACTCGTCGTATCCGATATGATGAAGCGTACCGAAGCGCCCTGCGCTTTGCAGGCACGCGCGATTGCGAGACAACGCATGATATGTCCCGTGGCAATCTTCTCATTTCCATCTGTTCTGAAATAAATAACAGGTAAGTCTGACATGGCATGTCCTTCCTTTCCTTCCAGGCTGTACAGACGCCTGGGCTGCGGAAGCCGGTTAAGAAGTGAGGCTCCGGTACCTTCCGGCGGCTGCGGCTGGCGTTATCTGTAGTATAACGATTTTATGTCCGGCTGGCAAATCATACGCCGGCAATTCTCATATTTTTCATTTTTTTTGTGCAGAAAACGCTGCGGTTGTGTTATGATACGCGTTTTGGTATACTGTAAATGACATTACACTGGTGCGGGAAACATGCGCGGTCAGGTCTGCGGCGGGAGGAGCACGATGAGCGGTACGGGCAAAAGGGAGAAACAGATTCAATTCCGGTATTATGAGATCCCGCAGAATCAGCCTTTAATGGCTCTTCTGGGGGAAAAATGGGTACGTCCTTATGGAGAAGGCGTGGAGTATCTGCATTTCCACAATTACTTGGAGATCGGTTTCTGCTATGACGGAACCGGCAATGTGGTGCTGGACGAACAGATCGTCAATTATCATAAGGATATGTTTTCCGTCATTCCGAAGAACTTTCCGCATACGACCAACAGCGAGAATTATGCTTTGAGCCGATGGGAATATTTATTCATCGATGTGGAAAATTTCCTGCACGAGGTCTATCGGGATAATCTCATATTTGCCAACGATATGATCGCCCTTGTCAACAGCAGGGCGTATCTGCTCGATGCAGCCGGGCAGCCGGAGCTTGCAGGCCTGATTCTGCAGATCATGAATGAGATGCGGGATAAGAAAGAGTTCTACCTTGAGACGATCAAGGGACTGCTGCTGTCTTTGATGATTCATATTGCAAGGCTTGGCAGCAGGCATACGGGCAAGGTGAGAAAACAGACGGGCGGTCAGGTCCAGATCGCGGATGTGCTTGATTATATCAGCAGACATTTCGAGGAAGATCTGACAATTGGGAAGCTGGCGGCGGTCAGCCATATGTCCGAGACGCATTTCAGGCGTATTTTCCTGAAAAATATGAATATGACGCCCTCCGATTATCTGAACATGGTGCGGGTTCATGCGGCGTGCGAATATATGAAGAAGAGCAGCGTCTCTATGAATCTGGTGGCGGAGAAATGCGGATTCCAGTCGGTATCCACGTTTAACAGGAATTTCAAGAAGATAGTCGGGATTACGCCTTATCAGTGGAAGATCCATCCCGAGAATTATGAAGGAAGGCTGTTGAATTGTAAAATTTCTGCTTATAAGGGATGGTAAACGAAAAAAGTAGTAAAATAAACGACGTAAACGTTTAAGGTGTAAATTCGTGGTTGAATTTGCACCTTTTTTGGTCGCTGATAACAACATACGAAAATTTCGAAGGGTTATAATGCATATACAATCGATTAAAAAGACAGTCGGAAATATGCAAATTGACGAAGGATTTTGAAAGATTGTAAAAAGAAGCAAAGAAATAGTGCACAAGATGCACAAAAATCAAGTGGGAGGAAGAAGTATCATGAAAAGAAAGATTTTAGCAGCTTTACTTGCATCCACAATGGTTTTATCCCTTGCAGGATGCGGTTCGGGTTCCAGTGATTCATCTACTGCTGCACCGGCGGAAGATGGCGCTGCAGCGGCAGAAGAAGAGGCAGCTCCGGCAGAGGATACCGGCGATGCGGCAGCAGAAGAGACAGCGGCAAGCGGAGACCAGACATTGACGGTTTGGTGCTGGGATCCGGCATTCAACATGAACGCAATGTATGAGGCAGAGAAGGTATATCAGCAGGATCATCCTGATTTCGCGTTAAACGTTGTTGAGACGCCTTGGGAGGATGTTCAGACAAAGGTTACTACAGCAGCGGCATCCGGCGACTTAAGCACACTGCCTGATATCTTATTAATGCAGGACAACGCATTCCAGAAGAACGTAATCAGTTATCCCGACGCATTTCTTGACCTGACAAGCAGCGGCGTTGATTTCTCACAGTTTGCGGCAGGTAAAACAGCGTACTCCGTAGTAGACGGCAAGAATTACGGCGTTCCTTTTGATAACGGCGCGGTTATCGGCTGCTATCGTACAGACGTATTAGAGCAGGCTGGTTTGACAGTAGACGATTTCACAGATATCACATGGGATCAGTACATTGAGAACGGCAAGAAGGTTCTTGACGCAACAGGCAAGCCCCTCATCTCCATGCAGGCAGGCGAGTGCGACCTGATCATGATGATGCTCCAGTCCGCAGGTTCTTCTCTGTTCAACGAAGACGGAACGGCTAATATCGTAAACAATGACACATTAAAGGTTGTTATGGAGACATACAAGGCTCTGAAAGATTCTGGCGTACTGGTTGAGGTTAATAGCTGGGATGAGTACGTAGGCTCCTTCGTAAGCGGCGACGTAGCAGGCACGATCAACGGATGCTGGATCATGGCTTCCATCCAGACAGCAGAGGATCAGGCTGGTAACTGGGCAATCACAAATATGCCGAGTCTTGTAGGCGTAGACGGCGCTACCAACTACTCCAACAACGGTGGTTCTTCCTGGGCTGTAACAGCTAACTGCCAGAATACAGAGCTTGCTTATGATTTCCTTGCAAGCACTTTCGCAGGCAGCGCAGAGTTATATGACAATATCCTTTCCAGCGGCGCTCTGGCAACATGGGCTCCGGCAGGTGATTCCGACGCATACGGCGTAGGCAACGACTTCTTCGGCGGCGACGCAGTTTCCGCTAAGATCGTAGACTTCTCCACGAAGGTTCCGTCCAATATCACAGGCGTTTACTACTATGAAGCGCGTGACGCGGTGGCTACGGCAATCACAAACTACATCAACGGTTCTGACATTGCAACAGAATTACAGACAGCAGAAGATACTGTAAACTTCAATATGGGACAGTAAGCTGCGGCAGTAGAAATGATGGGGAACGGTTTAACCGGCTGTTCCCCTTTTTTTATCCGGTATAGCCTTTGAAGGCTGGCTGACGCGTTGCCGACGGGCGCCGGAAGGTGTATGAGAAGGTATTGGCAGAAAACAGGAAGGAGGGACTTTTCCTTGAGTAAACCGTCAAAAAAAATGACTCTGAATAAAAAGCACAATATAACCGGATGGCTCTTTCTGGCGCCGGGTGCGCTTTTGATTTTGTTTATGAGCTTTGTCCCCATGGGAAGGGCGCTGGTATTATCTTTTAAAACAGGCGTAGGCGCGGCAATGAAGTCCTGCGGCCTCATGAACTACACACGAATGTTCCAGGACACAGTCTTTGTACAGTCCATTAAAAATACATTTTTCTATCTGATTATCCAGGTGCCGATTATGCTGATCTTCGCGCTGATTCTGGCATCTATCTTAAATAACAGGCAGCTCCGCTTCAAAGGGCTGTTCCGTACGATGATATTCCTGCCTTGCGCTACTTCGCTGGTAGCGTATGCGGTTATCTTCCGTTCCTTATTCGCGAACAACGGTATTGTCAACTGGGTGTTGGTGAATCTGGGAATTCTGGATCAGCCGTATTCCTTCCTGACTAACGTATGGAGTGCGAGAATCGTTATCATTATCGCTCTTCTCTGGCGGTGGACGGGATATAACATGGTATTCTATCTGGCAGGCTTGCAGAATATTGAGTATTCTGTCTATGAAGCGGCGAAGATTGACGGCGCTTCGGCGATTCAGTCATTCTTCAAGATTACGGTTCCGCTGTTAAAGCCCACGATTCTTCTGACGGCGATTATGTCCACCAATGGTACGCTGCAGTTGTTCGATGAATCTGTCAACCTGACAGACGGCGGTCCTGCCAATGCATCCATTACGATGTCGCATTACATATACAATGTATCCTTTAAATATGTGCCGAACTTCGGATATGCGGCGGCAATGTCCTTCTTAATTTTGATTCTGGTTGCCATTCTGGCATTCCTGCAGATGAAAGTAGGTGATAAGCGTGATTAAGTTCAGAAAATTTGCCATGTATTTATTTCTTATCATAGTATCGTTTTTCTCAGTGTTCCCGCTGTACTGGATGGTCTGCGCGGCTACTAACAAGAGCGCTGAGGTAATCAGCGGACGCCTGATTCCGGGTACATATTTTGTGGAGAACATGAAAGCGCTGTTAGCGTCCCAGAATGTGGGAAGGGCGATGACTAATTCTTTCCGGTATGCAATCATCCTGACAATACTGTCGCTGATCATCAGTTCTCTGGCAGGCTATGGCTTCGAAATATATCACGATAAGGCGAAGGATTTCGTTATGAATATCATTCTGCTTGCGATGATGGTGCCTTTCGTGGCGACGATGATTCCGCTGTTCCAGATGTTTTCCAAAGCGGGATGGCTGAATTCCACAATAGGCTTTATTCTTCCGACGATTTCAACGCCGTTTCTGATTATGATGTTCAGACAGAGTGCGCGCTCGTTCCCCCATGATATTATGGAGGCGGCGAGAATCGATGGTTTATCCGAGATTCGTATTTTCTTCCAGATGTTCATTCCGACGATGCGTTCTACATACGCTGCGGCGATGACAATTACTTTCATGAACGCGTGGAACAGTTATTTGTGGCCGAAGGTAATTATGACGGACTCCAACAGCCAGACAATGCCCATGGTTGTGGCGAACCTGACACAAGGTTACGTGACGGATTATGGCGTGCTGATGTTAGCCGTACTGTTCTGTACGCTGCCTACGGCGATCGTATTCTTCTGCTTACAGAACGCGTTTGCGGAAGGTATTACAGGCGCGGTTAAATAAGGCGGGAGCTGTTGAGCGACCAAAGGAGTATATGAAAATATTTTTAAATCTAAGCATAGTAGAAAGGAGCCTTGCTATTTATGACACAGTTTCATTACGACAAGGTAAAAGATCCATTGTTTTTCAAGGAGAATGTACTTCCTGCCCACTCTATGCAGCCGATCTATAAAAACAGCAGGGAACTCTTCAATAAGAAGAGCTCCCTGAAAAAGTCTTTAGACGGCGTATGGAAGTTCTCTTATGCGGTCAATATTGATTCCGCTGTTCCGGGTTTCGAGAAGGAAGAATATGACTGCAGGACGTGGGCGGACATCCGCGTTCCGGCGCATATCCAGATGGAGGGTTACGACGCGCCCCAGTATGTGAATGTCCAATACCCTTGGGACGGCAGAGAAGAATTGTCTCCGGGTGAGATTCCTACGCGGTTCAATCCGGTGGCAAGCTATGTGAAATATTTCGAAGTGCCGGATCAGATGCAGGGCAAGGAAATCCGTATCTGTTTCCACGGTGTGGAAAGCGGCATGGCGCTGTGGTTAAACGGCAGCTATGTAGGTTACAGCGAGGACAGCTTCACACCCTCTGACTTTGACCTGACTCCTTATATTAAGGACGGGGAGAATAAGCTTGCCGTACAGGTCTATAAGTGGACCTCATCAAGCTGGTGCGAGGATCAGGATTTCTTCCGGTTCTCGGGTATCTACCGCAGCGTGGAGCTGTACGCTGTGCCGAAGGCGCATGTGGAGGATATCCGGGTGAAGACGCTGTTTCATGGAGATGATTTCTCGAAAGCCGTGTTGGAGGTACAGACAAAGGTTAAGGGAAACGGAAGCGTTCGTTATACCCTTACAGACGGGGACAACGTGCTGTTTGAACGGACAGAGGCAGTCTGCGGACAGCCGGATGCTGCGGGCAGCGATCCGGAAAAAGCAAATAAGGCTGGTCAAAGTGCTGCGGGCACGGCGACAGTCATGATAGAGGAAGAGATTACCGCGCCGAAGCTTTGGAGCGCGGAAGAGCCGTATCTGTACAAGCTGTCTGTGGAAGTGCATTCCGAATCCGGTGAGACGGAAGAATATATGGAGCAGGCGGTAGGTTTCCGCAAGTTCGAGATGAAGAATAACAGGATGCTCTTAAATGGTAAGAGAATCGTGTTCAAGGGAGCGAACCGACATGAATTCAGTTCTATATCGGGACGGCACGTGTCCTATGAGGAACTGGAGAAGGATATTGTGATGATGAAGCGCCATAATATCAACGCTGTCAGAACCTGCCATTATCCTGATGATCTTGATATCTATGATCTGTGCGATCGGTACGGAATCTATCTGTTGGCGGAATGCAACATGGAGACTCACGGAACCTGGGACGCATATAGAAGAGGACTAAAGGATAAGTCCTATGTCCTGCCGGGAGATAAGGACGAGTGGGAGCCGATGATGCTTGACCGCGTTAATTCCTGTTATCAGAGGGACAAGAACCATCCGTCTATTGTGCTGTGGTCCTGTGGAAATGAGTCCTTCGGCGGCAGAACGATTTTCCGTATGTCTGAGAAGTTCAGGGAGCTGGACGACACGAGACTGGTGCATTACGAGGGAGTCTTCGAGGACAGAAGCTATAATGATACTTCCGATATGGAAAGCCGTATGTACGCGAGAGTATGGGAAATCGAAGAATATCTCAAGGATGCGGACGCGAAACCCTTCGTAAGCTGTGAGTATTCCCATGCCATGGGTAATTCCTGCGGTGCGCTGCATAAATACACAAGACTGGCTGATCAGGAGAACTCCGGTTATCAGGGAGGCTTTATCTGGGATTACATCGATCAGTCTATTTATAAGAAGGACCGTTACGGTAAAGAATTCCTGGCTTACGGCGGAGATTTCCATGACCGCCCGACGGACTATAATTTCAGCGGCAACGGTATCGTATACGGAGGGGAGCGGGACGCTTCTCCGAAAATGCAGGAAGTGAAATTCGATTATCAGAATATTGAGATTACGGTGGGAGAGAAGGAATTTGAGGTATGGAACAAGAATCTGTTCGTGAATACCGATACCTTTGAGGCCAGAGCGTATCTTCTGCGCAACGGCGTGCAGATTGCGGAGGAAAGGTTAGAGATTTCCGTAGCGCCGGAGAGCAGGGCGAGCTTCCCGATGCCGTTCGAGATTCCCGCTTTCGCAGGCGAATATGCGGTGACGGTTTCCTTCCGGCTGCGGGAGGATACCCTGTGGGAGAAAGCCGGATATGAGGTGGCTTTCGGTCAGGCAGTTGTGGCAGTCGTAAGCGCAGAGGATCCCGGCGTGCAGGCTGCGGTGGAAGCGGGCATCCCCGTAGGCGCAGCAGACTGTGTGCCGGTGGAGAAGAAGCCTTATACCATAATCTATGGCAATAACAATATCGGCGTCAGAGGTGAGGAGTTTGAAGCCCTGTTCTCTATGCTGGGCGGCGGGCTGGTTTCTTACCGCTATGCGGGCGTAGAACTGTTAGAAAGAACGCCGAAGCCGAATTTCTGGCGTGCGCCGATTGATAACGATGAGGGCAATAACATGCCCGGCAGGTATGCTCAGTGGAAGATTGCCAGTCTCTATCTGACGGGTAAGGGTGTAGGCAGGAAAGCGGACACACCGAATATCGCGGAATATATAAACCCTGTGGTGACAGAAGAGAAGGACTGTGTGGCGCTGACCTATATCTATCGTCTTCAGACCACACCGGATGCGGAATGTCAGGTGACCTACAGAGTCTACGGCGACGGACGCATTTACACGACATTGTCCTATGACCCGGTGAAGGAGCTGGGCGATATGCCTGAGTTCGGCATGATGTTTACCTGTGACGCGGACTATGATCATGTAGAATGGTACGGCGGCGGTCCTGCGGAGACCTACGAGGACAGAAAAGAGGGCGCGAAGCTTGGCGTGTACCGGAATCTGGTCAAGGACAACATGGCACAGTACATGGTACCCCAGGAATGCGGCAACAAGACCGGCGTCCGGTGGGCGAAGGTGACGAACAGAAAGGGCAGAGGACTTCTGTTTATGGGAGATTGTATCAATTTCTCAGCGCTGCCTTATACGCCTCATGAGATGGAGAACGCAAGACATCCTTATGAGCTGCCTGAGATACATTATACGGTTATCCGTGTGGCGAAGCAGCAGATGGGCGTAGGCGGCGATAATAGCTGGGGCGCACTGGTACATCCTGAATATTTGATCGATGTGAGCGGCAAGGTGGAATTTGCATTTACGTTCCGCGGAATCTGAGTTTGAATCGATATTGGATAGATAATAGAAATCCCGGAGTGCCCGGCACGATAGTATCGTGCCGGATGCTTCGGGATTTCTGAGTCTGAAAGCAGGAAAATATTTATTTTTGATCTTTTCCGGGGAAAAAATTAACCTTTCGCAAAATATTTCATTTTACGAAAGGCAAAAAAAGCAAACTATACAAAATATGTATATTATTTTAATGCATTTAGTGTAAAAGGGGCAAGTGTTTTTTACGTTTTATCCATTTTCGCTCTTTTTTTATCCCTTTTGAGACTTGTTTTTTGGTAAAAAAGATTTGATGCAGTTGTATTAGCCGTCAGAAATAACGTCATAAGGAGGAAGAGAAAGTGCCAAGAAGAGGAGAAAATATTTATAAAAGAAAGGACGGAAGATGGGAAGGGAGAGTCAGAGGACAGGGAAATCATAAGAAATACCGGTCTGTATATGGCAAAACCTATCGGGAAGTAAAGACGAAATTAGAGAGTATCAAATCAGAACAGATGCACGCAGAGGAGGAAGGGAGCAGGGGGAAGGAATGCTGTACGGTAACGGAGGCTGCAGGACTTTGGCTCAGATCACAGCGAAACGACTGGAAACCCGGCACATATGCCGCTTATAAACAGACGCTGGAGAAATATATCCTGCCGTATCTGGGAGAAAAGAAGGTCGATAGTATTGACAATGAGACAATGGAATGCTTTGCTGCGTATATCAGCAGCGCAAGAAGGAAGGGAAATCTGTCTTCAAATTATCTGTTTCAGATTTGCTCGGAGGTACGCAGAATACTTCTGTATATAAACAGGAGATACTGTTACGGAATGGCGGTGCCTGCTAACCCGGTTGCCCGAAGACGCACGGCGAAGACAGAACTGCCCGGAAAAGAGTGTCTGGCGCTTCTGGAAAATTACCTGGTGCGTAACTGCTCGGATGATACCTGTCTTGGCATTCTGATTGCCTTTCATACAGGGATACGTATTGGGGAACTAAGCGCACTGACGTGGAAAGATATTAATATCGAAGAAGCATATATCAGTATCAGAAGAAATATGATGCGGGTAAGAATCTGCCAGGAGAATGGAGAACGAAGGAAAGGTATAACGCAAGTCATAGAGCAGACACCGAAAACATCCGATTCTACGCGCGTCATTCCTATTTCGGCGCGGCTGCTTTCCAGTCTGAAAGCGCACTATAAAGACGATGGACGATATGTTGTCAGCGGCACGAAGAATTTGTGGGCAGAACCGCGCACCATCCAGTACCGATTTCAAAGGATTCTGCAAAAATGCGGAATAGAGCCTTTTCATTTTCATATGCTTCGTCACGCATTTGCAACCAGATGCGTGACCATGGGGCTGGATATCAAAAGTTTAAGCGAGATACTGGGACACAGCAATATTCAGATCACATTGAATCTTTATGTACATTCTGATATGCGGCAGAAGAAAAGACTGATGGAGCAGTACGATATGCTTCTGGAGAAAACGGCTGCTCCGACAGCTATAGCCGTCAAATAATTTGTCTTAAAAAAATCTTGATCATTTCTGTCATATAATAAGCGTTTCGCAAATCTTTTCGTAAAATGAAATACTTTACGAAAACAGGATTCCCTAAGAGAACAATTTTATGCAGTGTACAGCAGGTCTGTTTGGGAAAAGCGGGATATGCGGATCCTGCAAATATCGATTAAAATGTGATACTGTGTACTTGTACCGGAGGATAGAAGAGCGTCCATGAATCATCATGAAATTGCGGAATATATAACAGAACTTAGAATTACGCATGGCTATTCACAGTTGGAACTTTCAGAAGCACTTGGAATTGGCAGACAGGCATATTCTCATTATGAGACGGGACGAAATCTGCCGACCTATCAGGCGATTGTCAAAATGGCAGAGTTGTATGGCGTATCGACGGATGAATTTATTTCCAGAATGCATTTGGATGCTGCTAAGCGGAGCGAATTGGAAGCATGCTTTAGAATTATGAAGGATCAGGAGAAGGGGCATGCGGCGGCAGATATATTGTCGGTCGGGCAGCAGAAGAAGGAAGAGACGATGGCAGGCGGGGAAGCTTCCGCTATTAAGGCGGCAGTAGCCTATATGAGGAAGATGAGCGTTGAGAAACAGAAGAAGGTGGTGGAATTTATCAGATGGTATGGGGATGCATGAGGGCGTGGGAACCGGACTGAGCAATTAATATAATGTAAGCGCTATGATAATTCGCGGGTAAATTCACGAAGGAAAAGTCTTGTTCATAATGATACGTTCTGTTATATTAATTTTATCAGCTAATTATCCGACAGATCGAGAAGAGAGAAGGAAATATGAGTTCAATAGCAATCATCACTGCCAGAGGCGGCAGTAAAAGAATACCCCGCAAGAATGTGAAGCCATTCTGCGGCAAACCGATTATCACCTATTCCATCAAGGCGGCGCTTGACTCCGGTCTTTTTGATGAAGTCATGGTGTCTACGGAGGACGAAGAGATCGCGCAGATTGCCAGAGAGGCGGGCGCACAGGTTCCTTTTATGCGCAGCAGTGAAAGCGCGGGCGACTATGCTTCTACGGATGATGTGCTGTTGGAAGTGCTGGAAGCGTATCGGACGCAGGGAAGGACATTTGACTCTTTTTGCTGCCTTTATCCTACGGCTCCTTTTGTGACAGCAGAGAAACTGAAAACGGCGATGGCGCTTTTGGAGAAAGCGGATTCGGTGATGCCGGTGGTGCCTTTTTCCTTTCCGCCCCAGCGGTGTATGGTGTTAAATGAGGAAGGCGAGCTTCGTATGAAATGGCCGGAACATGCTAAGACCCGTTCTCAGGATCTGGAGCCGTATTATCATGACTGCGGGCAGTTCTATTGCTGTAAGACAGAGCTTTTTTTACAATATAAAACGACTGACTTACCGCATATGGTGCCGGTGATCATGAGCGAGCTGGAAGTGCAGGATATAGATAATCCAGACGATTGGGAGATCGCGGAGCTTAAGTATAAGAAGATGATTGCGGCGAATATGCCTTGATTGCAGATAAGAAATTCTCTGTATGAGGTTTCTGTGAGGCGTTAGTGGAGGATGGGATATTTATATGAAGAAAGAATTCAGAATCGGCAGCAGAATGATCGGCGAAAATTCGCCCTGCTTCTGTGTGGCGGAGATGTCCGGCAATCATTTGAAGGATTATAACAGAGCGGTAGAGATTATCCATGCGGCGAAGGAAGCCGGAGCGGATGCCATCAAACTGCAGACCTACACGGCGGACAGCCTGTCCATAGATTGTGATAACGAGTATTTCCGGATTCACGGCGGATTGTGGGATGGTATGACGGAATATAAGCTGTATCAGGAAGCAAGCACCCCTTGGGAGTGGCAGCCGAAACTGCAGGAGGTGGCGGCAGGGCTTGGGCTGGAATGCTTTTCTTCTCCGTTTGACTTTGCGTCAGTGGATTTTATGACGGAGCTTGCTATGCCTGCCTATAAGATCGCTTCTTATGAGATCAATGATATACCGCTTATCCGCAAGGTGGCGAAGCTGCATAAGCCTGTTATCTTCGCAACAGGGGTTGCGCGGGCGGAGGATATTGAGCGGGCGCTTCAGGTATGTAAGGAAGAGGGAAATGAGGAGATCATGCTCTTGAAATGCGTATCGGCTTATCCCACACCCTATGAAGAGATCAATCTGAACATGATTCCCGCCCTGGCGAAGACTTATGACTGTCTGGTAGGGCTTTCCGATCATTCTATGGGAAGCGTGGTTCCGGTAGGGGCGGTTCCGTTAGGTATCAAGATGGTGGAGAAGCATCTGACGCTGCGCCGCGCGGATGGAGGCCCTGACGGCGCTTTCTCCATGGAACCGGAGGAATTTAAGGAGATGGTAGATCATATCCGGATTCTGGAGAAGGCTTTGGGACAGTCAGAATATAAGCTGACCAAGAAGCAGGAGAAGGAGCGCGGCGGTTCCCGGTCTCTCTTCGTCGTCAAAGATATCAAGGCGGGGGAGAAGATCACGCCTGAAAACGTGCGCTCGATTCGTCCCAATGCGGGGCTTCATACGATGTATTATGAGGAAGTGATGGGAAAGACGGCGGCGTGTGATATCGCGATGGGAACGCCGCTTGCGTGGGAATTGATGCGTTGACAAAAGCAATGATGTTATAGTATGATAGAGTCACTCTGATTCGAGTGATTCTTTTTTTTATGTGCAATATCGCACACAGGACATGTCGTCCGAGGATTCAAAAAGTTTAGAGGTATCATTGTAATATTGTTTTGCTGGAAAGATATATCTATTTGACAAAAGATAACAAATAAGTTATCATAAAGAAGGGAAGGCTGCTTATTGGAGATAATTTTTTATAAAGACAGAAATGGGAGATCGGATATTGTTGATTATCTGGATGAATTGAAGAAGAAAATGGTAACGAGTAAGGACGCTAAAATTAATCGGGAAAAGATTCTGGCATATCTTGCGGCATTATCCCGGTATGGAGCCAGAATCGGTCAGCCAATGGTTAGGCATATTGAAGGGGATATATGGGAATTGCGTCCTTTGAAAAAGAGAATATTTTTCTTTTATTGGAAAGAGAATAAAATTGTATTGCTGCATTATTATATTAAAAAGTCGCAGAAAATGTCCGTTAGAGAATTTGAAAAAGCAAAAAGAAATCTAAAAGATTTTTTGGAAAGGAATGAATCTTTATGAAAGAAATCAATACACTTGCGGATTATATGAACGATGAAAACAGGGTCAGTCCGGAAGAACGGCAGAGGATAAATTTCGAAGTGGAACTCATTGGAAAAATTATTGAGGCGCGGGAACAAAGAGGCTATTCACAAAGAGATTTAGCAAGGCTAAGCGGCGTGAAGCAGCCTGCAATCGCTAGGCTGGAAAGTATGAGGTCAACGCCGCAGATAGATACTGTGTTAAAGCTGCTGGCACCGCTTGGATATACATTAACCATTGTTCCGTTTGAGCCACAACGATAAGACATTGCCGCAAGAATAAGTCACAGATGCGTTTTCATTGTGGATATAGCCGTACTGTCATCAAATCCGTATACTTTAACATACAAACCCCTTCTTCGTAAGCGCCTGTCGTATCTGCATTTTCAATCCCCGCGATATTATTTGCGATCAGTTTGGGAAAATTCACGCCACAGTTGTACGCGTGGGGATAGCCGCCGCCGAAGCGCGGATTGATCTCGGAGATATAATATTCTCCGTCGATCTGAAAAATATCCATGTCAATAGGACCGCACAAATCTAAAGTCGCCACGGTCTTCTGAATCAGTTCAAACAATTTCCCATCTTGATAAGAAACGGACTTCTCTGTCTCGCCCGCACGCATACGAAGTTTCTTCTTCACAAAGATCGTGACAGGTTTTCGGGACAATAAATCCACGTAAATATCTGCGCCGTATTCCTCACCCCTGGCAAAATTCTGAATAAGGTACTCTTCGTCGGCATATTTGCACAAAGCTTCCAATAATTCCAAATGTTCCACTTTCTGAATGCCTACGCTGCCGCAGCCGCGGGTGGGTTTCAGGAAGACGGGCAGCGACATGGCGCCTGCTTCCTGCTCTTTCAGAAAAGCTTTGAAGCTGTTTGCGCTTGTAATGGCGGGCAGATGATGTTTCTTAAGATGTTCATAAAATGCAAACTTATCACGGCATAAATCTACCGCCTCGGCATTGGAGACGATAGGAGTGACACCAATATCAGTAAACAAATCTTTATGAGACGCGATCAGATACAATTCATCTTCCTGCAGGGGAAGGACGGCGTCAATATTTTCCTTGCGGCAGATATCGATAATGGTATCCAGATAATCCGGTTCTGTCATACGCGGTACGATATAATGGGCGTCCGTATCATATAATGCGGGCGCGTAAATGCTGCAGTCCGTACCGACTACCTTTTCGATGCCGTTTCCTTTTTCTTTAAAATAGCGCACAAGCAGGTTCCTTGTGCCGCAGCTTAAAATCAGAATATTCATAATAGTTCTCCATCATCAAAACAGTGGCTGTCAGATGCACTGACAGATGTATCTTTTACATAATCTGTCCCTGTACATATTCTTCCGGCGTCCACTTTTTTCTGACCATCTTCATCTTGTCCCCGCTGCGCACATAGACCGCAGGGAAATATTGAATGAAAAGGGGATTCAGGCTCATAGTGTAGCCGCCTACATTTTCATAGATAATATGATCGCCCGGAACCAATTCCGGCTGATTCTCGTAAGTAAAAAGCCGGTCCACCTCCATACAGGTGAAACCGCTGATGACCTGACGGCCTTTGACAGGGCGTTCGCCGGTATAATGTTCATTATAGTCTACATGAAACAAATGAGACGTTTTGATCATGGTCGGGTCAATGTTGAAACGGCTGCCGTCCGTCATCACATAGCGGGTGCCCTTGATGTCCCTCGTATCGAAAATGCTTGTCACAAAGGTGGTGCATTTGGAAATCAGGGAAATGCCCGGTTCCACAATGATCTTAGTATTCTCCGGCGAAAAGCACTTGGATAATTCCTCAGCTACCGCCGGGAAATAATCGGGATATTCCGGTCTGCTTTCCATGCCGCCGCAGTAACCGCCGCCCAGATCTACATATTCCAAGTTAAAATCAAATTCCTGCTGCAACAGGCACGCCATCCGGGCGATAGAGCGGAAGATGTTCACGCTGCGGGACTTGCTGCTGGAGTGTAAGTGAAGACCGGTGATCCGTACGCCGGGAAGCCGCCGCAGAAGTTCGACAGCTTCTGCGAATTTACCTGTTTCGTAGCAGAAGCCGAAACGTCCGCTGACTTCGCCCATGGTAGTTTCGCCGGGGCACATTTGTTCCAGATTGAAGTTGGCACGAATGCCGACTTTAAGTTCTGTACCCGGATTGCTATTGACTAAATCAGTCAGCCATTCCAGTTCCTGACGGGAGTCCAGATTCACATAGCCGCCCGCAAGCAGTACGCTGCGGAAGGACTGTTCGCTTTTATAAGGACCGTTGTAGACGATCTCGCTGTCTGTGAAGCCCAGATATTTCGCAAGACTGTATTCATCCTCGGATACGACCTCTGCGTAAGCGCCGTTTCTCTTGACGAAGCCCACCAGCCAGGGCAGGGAGTTGGTCTTGAAAGAATACCCCACCAGATAATTGCCCCAGTTTTCTTTCAAAGAGTCTGTGAGCATATCGTAGTACCGCTGTAAAACAGGTTCGTCTATGACAAAATAGGGGGTTGGTAATTGTGTATTCATGGAAAACAGTATGCCCTTTCTAATGATTGCAGTCTGACAGCTTCTTCCTACCATCTTACTCCATTTAAGAGACGGCGGCAAGAAGAAACATATCTTGTACTCCCGTACCGGTGAAGCCTTTTGAAATTAACCGGACTTTTTGACAGGTAGAATTAAACTAAAATCTTATTACCGACATATAATATTCTGTTATTTCTTCCGGGGAGTGACTCATATTATTTGCAATCCACCATTTGATTGCTTCGGCAAAGCTGCTTACCAAATGGTTTAGGACAAAGTCGGCAGGCGCATTGACCTTAAAGTTATCAATATACTGGAAGAACATATCTGATACATATTGTTTGAAATATTTCATAAATAAGTCACCGCTTTCATTGCTGAAAATGCCTTTTATATTTTGTTTGTTTTCCTGTAAGTGATAAAGAATATGGCAAATTCTTTCTTTCAGAGTGTGGTCGCAAGAAGAAAAGTCATGATTTGCTTCCCGGGGTAATTCTTCTGAAAATACATGAGTGAAAATATCGGTACACATGGATTTGAGAAGTTCTTCTTTTGTTTCAAAATGGGCATAAAAGGTGCTGCGCCCTATATTGGCTTCATCAATGATTTCCTGTACGGTAATGTTGTCAAAACGCTTCACTTCCAGTAATTTATTAAAAGCCTTAAAAATGGCGGCTCTTGTTTTCTGTTGCCGTCTGTCCATAATACCTCCCGAATAAATTTTATAATATGTTCCGTAACGAACATACAAGACAAATTATTTCTTGTTTCTTCTGAGAAATCCTTCCATAATAAAAACAGAACAAAGTGTTTTTTATCGTACTCATTATACGAGATGATTTATCTGAAGTCAATGAGGCGGTTTTCATGGACATTTCCGCTTTGCATAAAGACGCAGCTTTTGAATTGCCGGGAACGGAGAAAATTGATTGGAGGTAATGACTATGTTAAAGAAAGTGAATGATTTATTGGCAGGACTGCCTACGACGATAATCAGCGGTACTTTTTTGGTTTTCAGCTTCATCCTGCCGAGGGCAGGTGTGAATCTGCCGGTTGACCCGGCATGGGCGACCATTATCATAAGCGGCATACCGCTTTTATATCTTGCGGTATGGAGAATTATATATAATCCCGGTATTAGCAAGATCTCGTCAGCCTTACTGATTGTGATTGCCATGTTTGCGGCGATTGCAATTGATGATTTATTTGCGGCAGGGGAAGTTGCGTTTATTATGGCGATTGGTGCGATACTGGAAGATATGACCACAGAAAGAGCCAAAAAAGGTCTGAAAAAACTTATCACCCTTGCCCCAGCACAAGGCAGAAGGATTGTGGGCGGAAAGGAGGAGATGATCCCGGCAGAGGAAATCCGCAAAAATGATATTCTGCGGATACTTCCGGGCGAAACAATACCTGTGGATGGAATTATTATCGAGGGGGAGACTTCGGTTGATCAATCCATTATGACCGGCGAATCACTTCCGGTTGATAAGGGTATTGGCGAGGAGGTCTTCTGCGGCACAATAAATCGCTTTGGAGCTATTGATATGCAAGCTGTGAAGGTCGGGAATGACAGTTCTTTACAGAAGCTGATACGCATGGTACAGGAAGCAGAAGATAAAAAAGCGCCTATGGCAAGAATTGCGGATAAGATGGCAAGCTGGCTGGTCCCTGTAGCGTTACTTATTGCAGTCATTGCAGGTATCCTGACGAATGATATTGTTCGCGCAGTTACGGTTCTGGTGGTATTTTGTCCATGTGCCTTAGTATTGGCAACCCCGACGGCTATCATGGCAGCGATCGGTCAGGCTGCCAGGCATGGGGTCATTATTAAATCGGGCGAAGCGCTGGAAAAGATGGGAAGAGTGGATACGATAGTATTTGATAAGACAGGGACATTAACATATGGGAAATTGGAAGTCAGCGATATTCTTTCTTTCAAAGAAACAATAGGGGAACAGGAGATCCTGTCACTGGCAGCATCTGCCGAAGCAAAAAGCGAGCATCCGCTGGGAAAAGCGATCGTTGCATATGCGAAAGATAAAAAGATAGAAATAAAGGAATCCTCTGCTTTCAAAATGAGTGCAGGGAAAGGAATCTATGCTGAGGTCGGAGGAAAAAAGCTATTCTGCGGTAATGAGAAGTTTCTGGGAGAAAACAATGCTGCTGTCAGGGAGAATATCAAAGCTGTTACAGAAAAGCTGCGTATGCAGGGGAAAGCCTCTGTATTAATTGCGGAAAACAATGAATGTATCGGGGGTTTGGCATTATCGGATATTTTGCGTGCGGAAGCAAAAGACATGGTTGAAAAATTAAATGATATGGGAACCAACATTGTATTACTTACGGGAGATCATAAAAATACTGCGGATTATTTTGCAAAGCAGGTTGGGATTACAGAAGTATATGCGGAACTGATTCCCGAGGAAAAGGTAGGAAGCATTCGGAAATTACAGGAAAATGCATTTCATGTTTGTATGATTGGCGATGGCGTGAATGATGCGCCGGCTTTGAAAACTGCCGATGTAGGAGTCGCTATGGGAAGCATGGGAAGCGATATTGCGGTGGAGGCAGCGGATATTGCATTGATGAGTGACGATATTTCTAAAATTCCTTATTTGAAAAGATTATCAAATGCAACGGTAAAAACGATTAAATTCAGCATCGCATTATCTATGTGCATTAATTTTGCCGCAGTCACACTTTCGGTTATAGGCGCCTTGACGCCGACAACCGGTGCGTTGGTACATAATGCCGGTTCCTGTCTGGTTGTACTGATTGCAGCACTTTTGTATGACAGAAATTTTGACGAAAACAGGGGGAAATAATGGCGAAGTTTTTTTAACATTTCCCGAAACACTATTGAAAAGAATGCGGTTTGGAACTATACTATTCCGGCGTCTATTCGACATGGTCGGGGAAACATGGCATCAGCTATCATGAAATGCCGGTGCTGTATGGATGCAGCGGAGGGCAGAGCATTGGAACTGCTCGGAAAAGAGAAACTGCAGAATCTGACCGCCCTGCTTCTGGAATATGACCGGGCGCTGCAGAATGCACTGGAAGAATCGAGGTAATCCTCATGGAAACATCAGAATTATTCGGGACTGAGAAAATCAGCAAAATACTATGCAAACTTGCGCCGCCTGTAATGCTGGCACAGCTTATACAAGCGCTCTATAATATCATAGACAGTCTGTTCGTAGGGCGATTCTCGGATACGGGATTGACTGCCCTGTCCATTATATACCCCCTGCAGTTATTGATGATCGCATTCGCCGTGGGAACCGGCGTCGGTATCAATACAGTTATGGCATCAAAGCTGGGCACAGGACAAAAGGAAAAGGCAAATGAGTATGCGGGTGTCGGCACGCCCCTTGCTGGTGTTCTCTGGCTTATTTTTGCTGTGATCTGCTGGTGCGCTCTGCCGGCTTTCGCGAGAATGTCTACCGATGACCCGGCAATCATTTACGATGTTATCATTTATGGCAGGATCGTCTGTGCGTTCAGTTTCGGCTTGTTTTTGGAAAGTATCTGGACAAAGGTGCTGCAGGCGGAAGGCGATATGAAGACTCCTATGATCGCACAGATCGTCGGGGCGGTGACCAATATCATTTTTGACCCGCTGCTGATTTTCGGAATGTTCGGCTTGCCCGGATTGGGGCTTGCCGGGGCTGCTATTGCTACCGTGGCAGGACAGATTGCAGCCGCTCCCATTGTGATGAAAAAGGGGTATCGTAAATCCCCGTCGAAAGCAGTTTATCTTCATCACATTAAGAAGATTTTCAGAATGGGAATGCCGAATATCTTAATGCAGTCCGCGTACACCTTTTACATTCTGGGACTGAATCTGATTCTCTCTGCTTTTTCCGATCAGGCAGTCACGGCATTGGGCTTGTATTACAAATGGCAGACCTTTTTCTTCATCCCGCTGGGAGCTATGCAGACCTGTATCGTGCCTGTCATCAGCTTTAACTATGCGGCACGAAATATTGATCGCTGCAAGAAAACCCTGTCCACTGCTGTTTGCTTTGGCTGGGTTCTGATGGCGATAGGTACGCTGTGCTTTGTGTCGGTCCCGGCACAGATGCTCCGGGTATTTACCACGGATGAGACGGTGATTGAGATCGGATGCATCGGCTTTCGCTTTGTTGGCATCAGCTTTCTTCCTATGGTTACATCCCTGA
>JAGAIZ010000058.1 GCA_017626325.1 Lachnospiraceae bacterium
GGACGCCCTTTGAAGGGCGGCGACGAGTCAAGGGCTTAGTGGCTTGAACGTAAAGTGAAAGCCAGCGTCTTTAGGCGCTGGCCGGTAACACGGGCTTATAGCCCGGAGCAAACCACCCGTTTTACGGGTGGTCATGATTTCAAATCTTCGTTGACAAAGCAGGGAAATGTTCCGATAATTATAATATGTTCAGAATAGAAAGAACAGGAAATATTCTTTGCGGAATGGAGTGAATGGCAATGTTTGAGCAGGATTATATTATGAGACTAATTAAGGAAATGGTGCGTGCCATATTAAAGCTGTTGTTTCAGATAGATACCGAAAATCCGATAACAGAACTGCTTGAAAGCACCGAGCAGAAGGAAACTTTAGAAGAACTGCTTCGCATGATTGACGAGGGGGAAATCAATGAAGCAGAAAACCGATTATCTGATTTGGTAGATGGGACAGATAAGGAGAGCCTGAAAACAGCATTATTGTTCTATTCTGCATTAAATGAAAAGACAGATGATTTCCTGTTGGAGAATAATTTCAGCCGGGACGAAATCAGACTTGGAATCGAGAGTGTAACAGAAAAGTTTGGCGTAAGAAGTCTGGCAGAGTCTTTTTTAGATAATTTTTGATTGTGAGGTATGACATGGCAGGTAAAAAGACAAAGACACATAAAAGGATAGATGGTAAGCTGCTTCAAATGAATAAGCGGTTTTCCAATCTGAAAATGAAACAGAAGGATAAGATTACAGGCTGGGTGTATGAGGAATACAAAAAGTATGTAACGGAACAGGAACGGATTCCAAATAGCGAGGCTGACGAGCGTATCATAGATGCGGTGCTTGATAAGATAAATGAAGCAGAAATATGGATTCCGGCAGGAGAAATTGTAAGCTACTATCACAGGAAGAAGCCACAGCTTCAGAAACGCTTGGAGAATGAAAAGGAAGTACGCTTCAAAAGTTATGGCAGTTTTTACAGAAGTATCATTGATCAGGATAGAAGTGCGGTTGTTATCTGCAATCTGAAACACGAAATCATATATATGAATCCTGCGGCTGTGGAAAGTTATGCCAAGAGTGGCGGTGATAAGCTGATAGGAAAAAGTATATTGGACTGCCACAATGCAGAGTCGGCAGAAAGGATCAAGCAGGTTGTGGAATGGTTTGCGGCAGACAAAAGCCACAATATGGTTTACACCTTCCACAATGAAAAGCAGAATAAAGATGTGTATATGGTTGCCCTTCGTGAAAAGGAGAAACTGATTGGGTATTATGAAAAGCACGAATACAGGGATAAGGAAACCATGGAGATGTATGATTTGTGGTAAAATTGGAGTGAGATAATGAAGATATTTGTGGATGCCGATGCCTGCCCGGTAGTTGGCATTGTGGAAAAAATCGCAAAGAAGCATGAAGTATCGGTAACACTACTGTGCGATACGAACCATGTGCTGTATTCTGATTACAGTGAGGTAATCGTGGTAGGTGCTGGAGCGGATGCAGTCGATTATAAACTGATAAGCCTTTGTAAAAAGGGAGACATTGTGGTGTCTCAGGACTATGGTGTGGCGGCAATGGCACTTGGAAAAGGTGCATTTGCCATTCATCAGTCCGGAAAATGGTATACGGACGAGAACATAGACCGTATGCTGATGGAGAGGCACATTGCAAAGAAAGAACGCAGAAGTAAATCCAAACATCATCTGCAAGGACCGGGCAGGCGTACCAGAGAAGATGATGAGAGATTTGAACAGTCCTTTGAGAAACTGGTGGAGAAAACTCTGACTACACAGGACGATTTTTAGAATGGAGGCTTCATAAATGGCGAATGAAGATAAAAAAGATTTTAATGCTATGCTTCACAATAACAAGGATATGCCTAAAATTCAGATAGTTACCGATGAAAAAAGTATTGAGAAATATGGTGGAAACAGGATGTATTTTGCTCCGCCGATTGACTATGACAGGGTAATGAAAGAGATTCCCTATGGAAAAGTAATTACAGTCGGAAAAATCAGGGAATACTTTGCCGGATTAAACGGTGCAGATTTTACAGAGCCGATGACGGCAGGTATTTTTGTTTCCGTTGCAGCATGGGCGAGCGAACAGCGGAAGGGCATACGATTATTGAAAAAAGCTGGCGAGAAGCCAAAGGATATGAACAATAATGGTTGTATTTAGATATGTTTGGTTTGAAGGATGTTGTTTATATTTATAAATACCTGATAATTTAATTTTATATTCTGATTTTTGTTGATAAAATGATGTAAGACGGACAGCCATCAAAAACAAGGTTGCCCGTTTTATAAATGAAAAAAATATATTAAAACATTGTTTTCAACATTTCAGCAAAATCTTCAATGTAATATCCAGAATTATCTTTTCGCCAGAAGGCACAGTATGTCTTTCTGACAGGCTCACCATTTCTGACGAGAGGAATACGCTCTATAGTG
Organism: Lachnospiraceae bacterium; assembly: GCA_017626325.1. GTDB lineage: Bacteria > Bacillota > Clostridia > Lachnospirales > Lachnospiraceae > UBA3282. The sequence continues at coordinate 2,447 of JAGAIZ010000058.1, forward strand.
GAATCAAACCATGCCTGATTTCCAATTACATCAATTGGCATATATCCCTGTCCGGTAATGATTTTAAGCCTTGCTTCCTGAATAGAATCAGTGAAAAGGTAGTCACCTTTTATTCCGATGATGTCTTCATAATAGGATTGTTCTTCCTGCTGTCCGGCAGAAGTGATTACCAGGATGCAGGGGATATTTTTCAGCTCTGAAATTTCTATCATTTTCAGCCGGCTCAGAGGATTATGGTTGGAAATTTCTATGTACATATGGCTCTCTGAAAGTATTTCATTGTTGTATAGATCTGAGAATGCCCGTCTTTGATCATTTAGAACCAGATCAACCTTGTTAGTTTCTAATGCTCTATATAACTCTTCATGGCTTCCAACCATGATACTTACTTCAACAGTCGGGTATTTGGAAGAAAACTCTGCTACAGCTTCTGAAAGTTCATTACCATGATAGCCTTTATAATAGCCAATACGAAGAATCGCATGATTGTTGTCTGCGATTCTTTTCGTTTCCCGTTTTATCTGTTCTATATCGCTGGTAAGAATGAGACTTTTTCTGTAAAAGTGTTCTCCCGCCGGTGTCAGTGAAAAGGTCCGGTTATGTCTGTCAAGAAGCTTTACCCCAAGTTCGTGTTCAAGCTTTTTTATCTGTTGGGAAATAGCTGATTGGGAAACATTACATTTTTCAGCAGCCTGATAAAAGTTTCCGGTTTCGATAATAGCCTGAAAATATTCAATCTGTCTAAACAGCATAGTCTTGTATCTCCTTTGTTTATTTGTGGAACATTATTTCAAAATAAATCATATAACGATTAGTAAAAATAATCAATATGATAAGTATAAAGATTTGATTAAGTATCTGGAGTGACTTATACTAAAAATAACTTAAGACTAGGAAGGAAAAGATAATGGCAAAGAATCTGATTATTTATTACTCCCGTGAGGGAGAAAATTATGTGAATGGGCGAATTGAAAACCTAAAGAAAGGCAATACCAAAATATGTGCAGAGTATATTCAGAAAGCTGTTGGAGGAGATCTTTTTGAGATTCAGACAGTAAATGATTATTCCAAAGATTACCACATATGCACAGAAGAAGCTGCACAGGAAGTAAAAGATAATGCAAGACCGGAGCTGAAAAAGTACATGGACAACATAGATTCATATAGCAATGTGTTTGTTTGTGGACCATGCTGGTGGGGTACTTTCCCGATGCCTGTTTTTTCTCAGATTGAAAGACTTGATTTTACCGGTAAAAAAGTAATGGTGCTTATGACACACGAAGGGAGCGGTCTTGGAAACAGTGAGCGAGACATAAGAAAAATGTGCAAAGGTGCAACCTTTGGAAACGGAATAGCAGTACATGGTGCAGACTCAAAAAAAGCTGTGAAAGCTGTTGCGGCATGGGCAAAGAAAAATGTAGAAGGATAAAAAGGAATTAAGAACTATGAGCAAAGAAGTGATGATCGTAACCGGTGCAGGACAGATTTCAATGGCAATCGCAAGACGTGTCGGTTACGGAAAGAAAATCATAATGGGCGATAAAAATATGGAAAATGCAAAAGCCGTTGCCAAAATTATGAATGATGCAGGATATGATGTGAAGCCGGTGGAAATGGATTTGGCTTTCAGAGAATCTATTTCAAATCTGATTGCAAAAGCAAAAGAATATGGAGAGATTAAGATGCTGGTAAATGGAGCTGGTGTATCCCTATCTCAGGCTTCGATTGAAGCAATTTTAAAGGTAGATCTTTATGGAACGGCGGTACTTCTGGAAGAAGTAGGCAAGGTCATCGGAAAAGGCGGTGTAGGTGTAACAATCTCAAGTCAGTCTGGCTGGAGAATGCCACAGTTGACAGCCGAGCAGGATGCACAGCTTGCAACAACACCGACAGAGGAACTTTTAAGCCTTGAGATTTTACAGCCGGAGAATATCAGGGATACACTCCATGCATACCAGATGGCAAAACGCTGCAATGAAAAGCGTGTCATGGCACAGTCGGTAGAGTGGGGAAAGAGAGGAGCAAGAATTAACGACATTGCCCCCGGAATTATCGTAACACCGCTTGCGATGGATGAGTTTAACGGACCTCGTGGAGATTTTTACAAAAATATGTTTGCCAAATGCCCGGCAGGAAGACCGGGAACAGCAGACGAAGTCGCAAATGTAGCAGAACTTTTGATGAGTGACAGAGGGGCATTTATTACAGGATCTACGTTCCTTGTTGATGGTGGAGCAACAGCAAACTACTACTATGGTCCATTAAAGCCGGAAGCATAAGAATATGGAGTGGTATAAGAAAGTGAGAGTCATTATTGCTGTTATGTGTATGATACCAATCCTGATGTCTGGCTGTAGAACATAAAAAGAATGGGCAAAACAGTGTTTAAAATAGACAGTCAATAAAAAGCTATGATATGTATATAATTAGTCTGAAAGCAGGTGGATTTTATTATGAAAAAACGGAAAATAGGAGAATCAATGGTGTCTGCAATCGGTCTTGGCTGCATGGGGATTACCCATGCAAGCGGGGCTCCTATGGATATAGAGGGAGGTGTCAATGTAATACGGCAGGCATATGATATGGGATATACATTATTCGATACAGCAGAGTGTTATACAGGAATTTACAAAGATGGCAGTATTGCATACAATGAAGAAATTGTAGGAAAAGCTATACAGCCGGTTCGTGACAAGATAATGGTTGCTACAAAATTCGGAGTAAAACATGGTAATGGAACGTTACTTTTGGATAGCAGACCGGAAACAATCCGAAGGTCTGTGGAAGGAAGCCTGAAACGGTTACATACGGATTATATTGATTTATATTATCAGCACAGGATAGATCCGAATGTTGAACCGGAAGAAGTGGCTGAAATAATGGCAGAATTGATAAAAGAAGGAAAAATTTGCTCCTGGGGAATTTCTGAAAGCAATGAAGAATATCTTCGACGTGCACATTCTGTTTGTCCTGTTGCAGCTATACAAAATCGTTATTCTATGATGGCACGCTGGCATGAAAAACTGTTTCCTGTTGCGGAAGAACTTGGTATTGCATATGTGGCATTTTCACCAATGGCAAATGGATTTCTGACAGGAAGGTATCATCGTGATTCTGTTTTTGAAAAAGGAACAGATTACAGAAGTGATATGCCTCAGTATACAGAAGAAGGATTTACTAAAGGACAGGAACTGTTAGAACTGTTACATAATCTGGCAGAGGAAAAAGAGGCAGCTCCGGCACAGATTTCCCTGTCATGGATGCTGTGCAAAAAGCCATTTATCATTCCAATTCCGGGAAGCAGGAAAATAGAACGTTTGAAAGAAAATTTTGGAGCAATGAATGTGTCGCTTACCGAAAAAGAAATTGCAGATATAGACAAAAAGCTGGATGCAATGAATATTCCGGTTTTTGGTGGTCATTGATTTTTTAAGACCAACAAGCTCAGCATAATCAAGTGCGATTGTTGGTCTTTAAATTATAATTCTAATAAAAATATGGGATTTGATTTTATGTTCAATGTGTTTCCGTTTATGTTTGGTATTATATTTATTATAGTGATTGGTATGTTTATTGTGACAGCAGTAAGAGGGATTGGTGAGTGGAATAAGAATAATCAATCGCCCCGACTGACAGTAGCAGCTACTGTTGTGGCAAAGAGACAGAATGTTTCACATAGCCATCATGCAAATGCAGGAGATATGTCGGGGGCTCATGGGTATCATACAAGTACCCATACCACTTACTATGTTACCTTTCAGGTGGAAAGCGGTGATAGGATGGAGCTTGCTGTAAGCGGCAGTGAGTATGGTATGCTTGCGGAGGGAGGTCAGGGACAGCTTTCTTTTCAGGGAACAAGGTATCTGGAATTTCGCAGGGAAATTTAATTGATTGCAAAAAAAGACTGAAGAACGGAAAAGGCAGGGAAAACGGTATGATGAATACTGATTTCCCTGCTTTTTCTTAAATTATTTGTTCATCAGAAGTGAAAAAGGCGGTATTGTTACTCTAAAAATATCTACATTTACAAAAGGTGTACAATATTCCACCCAAAATGGCTGGTTTAGTCACTCTGATAAAACCAACTCTTACGGTACAATACATACAGCTTAAGCAAATACATAAGGTGCCGGAAAAGAGTGAAAGGTGTACTACGACATTGTAAAGAGTGGAAAACGAATCAGCGGACTTAGGACAGCACGGGGTATGACAAGACAGCAGTTTGCAGAACTGATAGGAATATCAGTAGATGCAATGCGTAAGATAGAACTTGGCATAAATGGGGCAAAGATAGATACCCTAATTAGTATTGCAGATATGTTTGAGGTATCGTTAGACTATCTGGTATGCGGAGGTGAAAGAAAAATGGATATTGATAATCTGCTGGCAGGACTGAAAGAGAATGAAATACAGTTTATCAAAAATATGATTTTGAGTACCATTGATAATATGAAACTTCTGACAGAATAAAAAATCGGATTGCATTTTATAAAAAAGTGCAGTCCGATTTTTTTGTGGGGAATTTCAGATAAAGAGTGCTGCTCCCACTAAAAAGAGTGTGGGTTACTGTAGTGGCAGCCTCCAGTCAGTTATACTTTGTGCAGGTTCTTAAAAAAGAGCCACTGAACATTGACAACTGAATAGGACACGCATACATCTGATTTTATTTTCGCCTTTATCCGTCAGCTTAAAGCAGACGGATGGAGGTGGCAGAAACCCATTTCGTGCGATGAAGCTCCTCGATGCGGACAACCGGCATACAACTTATTGATTTGTTTAGCGGAAACGGTGGTCCGGTATCGTGCCTGTGAAGGTTCTGAGCAGAGGTTTGTGCCTACCGGACTGGCAGCCGGAGATAATGAGATAAAACAGCACCGGAATTTCAGCGAAACGCATTTTTCGGGAGTGGCTTCCTGTAGACTCTGTCCGGTTGGGCAGTGACGGAGATGCAGTGTGGGATTGCCGTCCCGGTGTATGTTACCCGGCTGGGGGATCTGATTGAGAAATCAGCTCAATAAATCTTTTATGATTTTTACGGATAAAGTGGCATTCGTGCCACCTTGTCCTTTGAGATAAAGAAATTGACACGCAAGGTATGCGGTATGGAGCAGTTTCTTTATTTCAGAGGATAAACGCCGGCATATCTTTCTGTAAAAATCTATGAAAGAGCAGGTACAGAGAATATGTGCAATGTTGAAATTGTAATAAACGGAGAGATATTTCCGCTTCCGGGCGAATTTAAGCAGGGAATTTTGTTTATGAACACAAACAAGTCGGAGCGTAATATCCGAAAGATGATTGCCGAAAAGAGGCTTGAATGTATTCCCTATGGAATTGCAATCGGTCATGATACGGTCATCTGCAAAGGTCCTGACAGGGATATTGACCGTGATGCAGTTAATCTTCTGATTTCCTTTCTTCTTACCGGAGAATATGAAACAGTGGTGGTGGACAGGCTTACGGACATTACACCGGAATTATCTGATCAGGAGGAGTTTCTAAAGGACGCTGCCAAAATCGGAGTGAGTGTATTTGAACTTTCCACAATGAAAATCAGAAATCATGTGTATCTGGAAGGCTGTCTGGACTGCTGTGATGACAGCGGTATATTAAGGATGTGATTTCGTATGAAGATCAGACGGGGTGACATATTATATGTTGATATGGGTGGACAGTATCAGGGCAGTATGCAGGGAGGAATGCGACCTGTGGTGGTAGTCAGTAACAACATGGCAAACAGACACAGCACCGTCCTGACGGTTGTTCCCCTGTCCACCAAAATCAACAAAAAGAGAAATCTTCCCACCCATGTATTTGTTTCTGCATACAGAAGTGAAGGACTAAACCAGCACAGCATCGCACTCTGCGAACAGGTAACAGCACTTGATTATGGCAGAATCATCGAAAATATGGGAAAGGTCGATGAAAATACCCTTGCAAGAATCACCGAGGCAGTACAGGTGCAGGTCGGGGTATTTGATAAGTACAACTAAATGCTGCCGGAGGGATATTATTTCAGAATCATTCCTTATGGAGCGGCACTGTTTTACAGAGGAAGATTTGTAAGACTGTTTGCTACGGAAGCAGAGTTGTATGAATATTTTGAGGAGGAATAGAGATTAGAGCCGGGCGGAAGTCCGGCTTTTTACATATCTGCCCAAAGGGGCAGGATATGCCATTTATATAGAAGAAATATTGAATGGAGCAATGGCAGATTTTATGTCATAGGACAGTCTGTTGACATAATAAAATAGGAAGGAGCAGAGAAAACGGATTTGAGTAAAAGTATGACAATTGAAGAATTAAAGCGTTTGCAGTCCATTCATATTATGGATTTGAAAAGAGAAGAACTTGCCAATGCTGAGGATATTGTAATAGATACGGAAAAGTGTGTGGAAAGCCGTATTGAATCTTATATAGAACAGACCGGTAATCCGTTTGCACAGAATGTCGGGGAATATATATTACAGATAGGACACATGGAAGATGCAGCAGATACCATTGATGAACGTTTGATACTGCTTACAAAAAGAAAAACGCAGATAATGGTTTAAAAGGTTAAAAAAGTTCTTTACAGAGGACAGGAATCATGGTAACTTATAAGCAGGATTATTTCAGTGGGAATCCTGATTATAGGTTTCAATGCCCCGTAGGACGGGTTTTGCTAACAATATTTAATCAGGAGGAACGCAGATGAAAGCAAAAGAGTTTTATAATGTAGCCATTTATCTCCGTTTAAGTCGTGATGATGAGGATATTGATGGCAGCAAAACAGAAAGCAACAGTATCAGTTCACAGAGAGATATGATTCGTGGCTTTATTAGAAAGCAGGATGACATGGAAATCTACGATATATATGTAGATGACGGTTATTCGGGAGCGAATTTCGACAGACCGGAATTTAAGCGTATGATGAAAGACGTTGAAGCCGGAAATGTTGACTGTGTGATTGTAAAGGACTTATCCAGATTAGGACGAGATTATATTGAAGCCGGGCGGTTGATTCAGAAGACCTTCCCGGCTTTTTCTGTGCGGTTTATTGCACTTACAGACCATTTTGATTCGCTGACAGCGGACTACAATGAAACATCATTAGTGGTTCCGGTAAAAAATTTTGTCAATGATTCTTATTCAAGGGATATTTCCGGTAAGGTAAGAAGTCATCAGAAGATAAAGCGGGAAAATGGAGACTTTATCGGTGCATTTGCAGTATACGGATACAAAAAATGCGAGGATAACAGAAACCAGCTTGTGCCGGATGATTATGCGGCAGACATTGTACGAAAAATCTTTGCATGGAAAATAGAAGGGTACAGTAATCTGGCGATTGCAAACAGACTGGACAATTTGGGGATTTTAAGCCCTATGGAATACAAAAAGATGAAGGGAGATAAGTTTCAGACCGGATTTGTAACCGGTGTAAAAGCAAAATGGTCAGCGGTTGCAGTAAAAAGAATACTGAGCAATGAAAATTACATTGGAACCTTAGTGCAGGGAAAAGAAGAAAAGGTCAATTATAAAGTGAAAAAGTCGGTAAAAAAGCCGGAAGAAGAATGGACGAAGGTGCCGGATGCACATGAAGCCATTATTTCAAAAGAAGATTTTGAGATTGTGCAGGATTTACTTATGATTGATACCCGTGCAGGCGGTGGGGAAGAAAAAGCTCACATTTATGCGGGACTGCTGTTCTGCGGAGACTGTATGGAGCCGATGATACGCAGGGTAAACCGTTATAAAGGAAAAGAAACGGTTTCATTTATCTGTTCCACAAAGAATAAAAGCGGAGAGTGTTCAAGACACACCATTTCAGAGGCAGCATTGAATCAGCTTGTACTTACCGGACTTAGGACTCAGGTATCTCTCTTTTTGAATAAAAGCAGGGTTCTTCGTTCCATAGAACAGATGGAAGTTAATTTTGAGGAAGTGGTTGCTTTTGATAAGGAAATTGAAAGATTGCACAGTGAACAGGACAAATATCTGGGACTTCGTGCAGGACTGTATGAGGATTTGAAAAAGCAGATTATTACGGAGGAAGATTTCAAAAATTTCCGTGAGATATATGAGAAACGCTATCAGGAGCTTCAACAGGCAATTTCAAATCAGGAAGAAACTATAAAGAGACTTTTTAAGTCGGGAGTGACAGCGGGAATCAATCTGGAACGTATGAAAACGGTCATGCAGGTAACAGAACTTGACCGTATGACACTGGTTTCTCTTGTGAAGCGTATTCTTGTGTATGAAGATAAAAGAGTATATCTTGAACTTCGCAGCAAAGAACTGTTCTCAAAGGTTCTCATGCTTGCAGGATATGTGGAAACACTCGGACAGTCCAGAGGGGAGGCAGTGTAAATGGCAAGAACCTCGAAAAAGAAGCCTAAAGAAGCGGCAATCGGATTAAACAGCAGACCGTCAAAAATATATTCTGTGGGAATTTATGCAAGACTGTCTGTAGATTCCGGTGAGCGAAAAAATGAGTCCATTGAAACGCAGATGGAAATAGCAAAAGCGTTTGTAAAAAATCAGAATGACATGGTTATCTTTGACTGCTATTCGGATATAGGAAAAACGGGAACAAACTTTGAAAGAGAAGGATTTGAACGCATGATGCGTGATGTCAGAATGCGAAAGATTGACTGTATCATAGTAAAAGATTTATCCCGCTTTGGAAGAAACCATATTGAAACGGGAAATTATATTGAAAAAATTTTTCCATTTATGGGAGTAAGGTTCATAGCTGTTACGGATCATTTTGACAGCATGAATATATCCGGACAAAATGAAACGCTGGGTGTTAATCTTAAAAATCTCGTAAATGAAATGTATGCAAGGGACATTGCCTTAAAAGTAAAGTCCTCAAGAAAAGCAAAATGGGAACAGGGCAGTTACACAGGCGGAGTAGCTCCTTACGGATACAGGGCAGAATGGGTTGATGATAAAAAATGTCTTTTTCCGGAAGATGGGACTTCTGATATTGTGAAGAAATTATTTGAACTGTTTCTGTCCGGTAAAAATATGAAGGAAATTACAGTATGGCTTTACGAACAAAGAATTTTAAAGCCTTCAGAATACCACAAAACAGGTCAGATTTATTGTGAGAAGGGAGAAAACTTAAAACAGTGGTCCAATGCTTCCGTCAAAATGCTTCTGACAAATCCGGTATATATCGGCTGCCTTGTGCAGGGAAGAACCTGCGGAAAAGATTATATGATGCGGAGCAGACATGATATTGATTCCGGGGACTGGTCGGTAAAGGAGCATACACATGAACCACTGGTCAGTGAGGAAACATTCTTTCAGGCGGCGGCGAAGTTTGAAAAATCTTCAAAATACTGTAATAAAGCCGGATATTCAAAAATAGTTCCGCCTGACGAGGATATCTATGCAGATGTTCTTTTCTGTGGTGACTGTGGTACGAAAATGCGGCGTATATGTGCAATCAAACAGTTTTCGTCAGGAAGAAAAGTAAGGACTTACAGCTATAACTGTCCAAAAACAAGCAGGATTGACGATGAAAAGTGCGTGAAAAAAAGCATTACTTTACAGACACTAAATGATATTGTGAAAGAAGCAATCCGTCAGGAATTTTCCTTATCTGCCATGCGACCAAAACAGCTTGTGGAGAGCAATAATATGGAAGCGGAACACAGAAAGGAAGAATGGAGACAGGAGCTGCTTGAATGGGAAAGGAGAATTGAGAACACAAAAAAACTGGGAAGCGAGCAATATTTAAAGTATCGTATGGGAGAACTGGGAGAGGATACTTTTAAGCAGTTAAAGGAAGAAAATGATAAGAAGATTTTTAGCTGTCAGAAAAAGTGTGCAGATATTGAGGAGAAACTTAGAACAGTAGATTATGAAACGGTACAGAAAAATCATTTCCTGCGTACTCTCGTAAAAGGAAATGAGAAAACTGAACTGACAGAGGAGGTTATCCGTACTCTGATCAGCAGGATTGAGGTTTATCCGGATCACAGGGTGAAAGTGATTTTTAATTTCAAAAGAAGTGAAATACAGTTAAGGAAGGAGGACTTTTAGAATGAAAGAGTATCGGATTGCAATTTATATCCGCTTATCAAAAGAAGATGATAAAATCAAGGAAGAAAGCAACAGTGTTACCATGCAGCGTATACTTCTGCATAAATATGTGGCAGACAATTTTTCTGATTATGAATTATCTGAGTTTTGTGATGACGGATATACGGGTACGAATTTTGAGCGTCCCGGAATGCAGAAACTTTTGGAAAAAATAAGGGATATGGAAATAGACTGTATCATAGTAAAGGATTTTTCGAGATTTGCAAGAGACTATATTGAACTCGGCTCTTATCTGGAACAGATATTCCCATTTATGGGAGTAAGGTTTATTTCTGTAAATGACCATTATGACAGCAAAAGTTATCAGGGAAGCATCGCAGACATTGATGTGAATTTTAAGAATCTTCTGTATGATTTGTACAGTAAGGATTTGTCACAAAAAGTCCGTTCTTCGCTTGCCATTAGGAAAGAGCAGGGACAGTATATCAGCGGAAACAGTCCTTTTGGATATGAAAAAGATCCAAAGGACAGGCACGCACTGCTGATTGCAGAGGACGAAGCCAAAATCGTCAGAAAAATCTTTTCTTTAACCGTGGAAGGCTATACCTCTACACAGATTGCAAGGCTTTTTAATGAAAATCGTGTAAAGACACCGATTGAATTTAAAATTGAGAAAGGAAAAACGACAAGAGAGCCAAAAGGCGGGAGGTTTTTATGGAATACTTCCGCAATATGTCAGATACTAAAAAATGAAATCTACATTGGCAACATTGTCCAAAAGAAATATGAAAAGGATTATGTAGGTGGAAGAAACCACATAAAACCCCGTGAGGAGTGGCTGGTGGGATATAACCACCATGAGCCAATCATTGAAAAAGAAGTGTTTTATAAGGTGCAGGAAGGTCGTGGAAAGAAAAGAAATCCACAGCACAGAAAGACACATCCGCTTATAGGAAAACTGGTATGTGGGTGTTGTAAAAAGAACCTTCGGTTAAGATATGGACTGAATCCTTATTTTACCTGTCATAACCGTTATTCCAATGCAATGGAAAATTGTGTTGACAGAGTGAATATGATGTTTCTTGAACAGTATATTCTTTATAAATTGCAGGAAAAACTGGAAACAGACGGAGAAGCGGGAAAAATTCATGCAGATATGGTATCGCAGATGCAGAGTGAAGTCAGAGAACTGAAAGCAAAAAGAGAACAGCTAAAAGGAAAAATACAGAAGGCTCAAAAACAGAAATTTGAGGCATATGAAGATTATGTGTCCGGTAAGAGTGCAGGTTTTCATTCCGATGAAGTTATGGTAAAATCAATGGAAGATGAACTGAAATCCATGAATGAGAAAATTCAGGAACTGGAAGACTCTTATACGAAGCTTATGTGTGAGCAGGGCGGCTTGTGGGCAGGAAGTAATTTTGCAGAGTTGTCAAAGGAAATGTTAGATCATTATATTGAAAAAATAGTGGTATATAATGAACAGCACATGGAAATCGTCTGGAAAAATCAAGTCGAACATTTGTGAGACTTGGTGCGTGATTTCGGTCAGCATATGCTGACCGAAATCACTGCACATCCTGGCGGAGCATGTTATCTTGGTTGAAAACCAAGATAACATAGTTGTGGCATAGTCGGCTTTCAGGATTTTGCAGATATTTAACAAGAAAGACCGGTATTTCAAGCAACAGCTTAACAGCAGGTATCGTTTTTAAGCAAAAAAGCGGGAAAAACCTTGAAAAAAAGTTAAAAAATTTGTTTGCAACTACTTGACAGGAGAGGGAATTGCTTACCGGAACCGGGATTTCAGAAATCAGGATGGGTCGACCAGAATACGTTACCTGTGGGATCAGACCTTAGAGGCGGGGCAGGTGTGGGAGCAGATCAGCAGGAGCGGACTGCTGCCAGAAGAAAGAAAGGAAACGTATGCGCCGCCGTCAGGTTATCGGCTGGGTGTGGAATTCCGTGCGGCACAGATCAACGAAGCACTCAATGCCGACTCGGAAGCAGAAGGTAATCTGCTTGTGCCAAGTGTAGATACGTCGGGACACGGTACTGCTGTCGCCGGTATTGCGGCAGGGAACGGAGGAACAGCCGGAGCGGCCTATGCCGGGATCGCAAGAGAAAGCGAACTGCTGGTCGTCCGGCTCGGAACACCCAGAGCAGATTCTTTCCCGCGTACTACGGAACTTATGCGTGCATTGACCTATACAGTTAATAAGGCGATAGAACTGCGAATGCCGGTGGCGGTAAATTTAAGCTTCGGCAATACGTATGGAGCGCATAACGGAACCTCCCTTCTGGAGCGGTTTCTGGATAATATATCGGAAATAGGAAGAAATGTAATCTGTGTGGGGAGCGGCAATGAGGGAGCCTCCGGCGGACATGTGGGCGGCAGCGTAGCGGTCACCGGACGTGGAGAAGTGGCTTTGACTAATATAGTCGATAGAACTGACGGTTCTGCCGGAGAAAATGTGACACGTGTGGAACTTGTCATCGGAGCCTATGAGACAGGCGTAAATGTGCAGTTATGGAAAGAGTACACGGACCGCTATCTGGTGACAATGGTGTCGCCTTCAGGAGAATCTTTCACGGTGGATACTGACCAGCCCGGTAAACAGACCTACAGGCTGGATCAGACACAGATTCTGCTCTATAATGGGGAGCCTGCGCCTTATCTGACCAGCCAGGAGATCTATTTTGACCTGCTGCCGGGAGGGGACAGCCGTTATGTGAATGCGGGCGTATGGACTTTTCTGCTGCAGCCTGTGAGAACGATTACCGGCAATTATACCTTTTATCTGCCGTCAGGTACGGTGCGCAATGCCAATACCCGTTTCGTCAGAAACACGCCGGATGTAACGCTGACCATTCCGTCTACGGCATCCAAGGTAGTCACGGTGGGCGCTTATGACATTGTCTATGACGCATATGCGGATTTCTCCGGCAGAGGGTATCTCTATCAGGAGCAGGTCAACAGCCGGACTTCCGATTCCTTTGTCAAGCCGGATCTGGTGGCGCCCGGTATCAATATTCTTGCGCCCGACAGGGAGGGCGGCTATACGCCGGTTACCGGAACATCCTTTGCCGCGCCTTTCGTGACGGGAGCGGCGGCGGTTCTGATGCAATGGGGCATCGTGGATGGGCATGACCCTTATCTGTATGGGGAGAAGGTGAAGGCGTACTTAAGGCGTGGTGCGAAGCCCATCCGGGGGGAGACGGAGTATCCGAATGCGAGAGTGGGGTATGGGGCGCTGTGTGTAAGGGATAGCCTGCCGGAGTAATTTTACCGTTGAAGTATAAATGAGTTGAACGAATCAACGAATCATACGTATAAGATTTTGATTGATAGAAAATGAGAGATAAGGTATTATATTAGTGTAAATAATTGGCTTCTTGATTCAGAAAGAAGGTGTAGAATATGAAAAGAGAAGAGTACATTACCGATGAAGCAGTTGTAAAAAGAGTAAACGCAGCAGTAAAAATTGAACTGGAAAAAAAGAAAGCTATGGACATTCCGGCTGTAGTATATGATCCCAAAACGCAGACCATCTATCATGAAAACAGTGATGGTACCAGAGTTGAAGCGGGTAAAAGAATGAGAAAGGGGCGTTATAGTGAACGTGTCGCAAAAGAAGCCTGAGGTTGTAGTCTTCGCGGGACCGAACGGTTCAGGAAAAAGCACCTTTACCGAATTATTAAAGCCTCCCATGGATTATATTAATGCCGATGAAATAAAAAAGAATTTGAAATGCACGGATCTGGAAGCGGCGCAGATGGCGGAAAAGCAGCGAGAAGATCATGTTGAACAAATGGAGGAATTTTGCTTTGAAACGGTTTTGTCAACGGACAGAAATTTGAAATTGCTTGAAAGAGCAAAAGAAAAGGGATATTTTATCCGTTGCTATTATGTGCTTACGGTTGATCCGATGATTAATGTACTTCGTGTAAGATCCAGGGTAGAATCCGGAGGGCATGATGTGCCGGAGGAGAAAATCATTTCAAGATATGACAGGGCATTAGCATTGGTTAGGGATTTGGTCAAAGTATGTGATGTGTGCCATATTTATGATAACTCTGGGAATAAGCCGTTTCGTATATTCAAGAAGCGGAAGGAAGAAGTTTATTATGATGAATGTGATGACTGGTATCGGGAAGATATTCAGGCGTTGACGGATGTTGAAAATATGGTAAATAGGAATTTGAATTAGCACAAAAACTGTAAAGCGGCAAGAAATGGCTGCCTTACAGTTTTTTGATCTTGATTTAATAGAAATTTTATTGGCAGATAATAAAAACATGATTATACTTGCTAAAAATAAAGCCTGTTGCCTTTGAAATTTTTGAAAAATTGAAAAAGAAGTATGGCTTTCAAAAGAATAGAAAACGCAGATAAGGTGATGGAGATGGAGAAGAAAGATTTCATTAATTATATCAATAAGCTATTGCAGGAGATGTCTGTGGAAGAAAAGAAAATTTCCTATATGCCGACAGAACAGCAAGTCGAGGAATTTTGCAGAAAAGTACAAAATGGCGATATCTTTGTAGAGTATGAGACACATTATTATGAATTTGATTCAGACGGCAGATATATGGACGATTGGAAGATCTGGCACAATGATCCGCAGGCCGCTTTCCCCTTTTTGAACAGAACCTTTCGCGGTTGTCACGACCTGATCCGTTTGGGAGAATATGATCTGGCAGCGGCGATATTGAATAAAATCTGCTGCCTGGAGTTTCAGGTTGTAGAGGAGGAGAACTCGGAAGATACGGGAGGTTTTGCGGAAGGTTCCCGTTTTACTCTTGCAGAAGCTGGCAGAGAAGGTCTGCTTGATATGAGCTTTCGGGAAATCGGGCTGGATTGGATTACGGCGCTTCTGTTGGGGAAAGAGGACCATGAGAATGCAGAATTTGCAGAAAAGCTGGTTAGCATCATGGGGCTTGAGATGTTTGAAAAAATTCAGCCGAGCGATTTTCGCGAATTGATTTCGGAACAGATGTTGGGATTCATGGAAGAAATATTGGAGAATGAGCTTGGCGAAATCGACGGAAAAGAGGGGAAGCTTTCGGATAAAGACTGGTGGGCAAAATATGAGCTCAGAAAGAAAAGAGCGAGAATCCAACATCTTCTTTTGGATATTCGGAAAAAATGCAGAGGCTTGCAGACCAAAATTGAAGAATCCGGTAAGGTATCAATCCTGGAGGCTTCATGGAAACAGATAGGCGAATTGTTTAGGGTATTGCGTTATGAGCGTTATATAGATGATCAACCTGAAATAGAAGAAGTATGGGAGATATGCGAGGCACTGGTCAGGCGGGGCGGATTGGAAGAAGAAAACTGGGAAATCAGAAAAAAAAGTCCTGAAAGATATGGTATCGCATGGGTATTATGATTGTTACGGCTGCTATGATCCGGTTAAGGAGCTGGCGGAGAAGCTTTTTATTACGCCAGAGGAAATTCTTGAATATGCAGATATACTGAATGAGAGTGGCCATTATGCCAGAGAGGCTGCAGATTTATACCGGCAATATGGCAGGACAGATAAATGTGTACGGTATTTGGAAACACATTTGGACAGGACTTCCAGGGAGTATATTGAACTGGCTCAATATTATTATCATGATGGGAACGAAGCCGATGCAAGAAAAATTGCAGAACAGGGGCTGGAAAAGTGCAAAGATGATTTGACGGAGCTTTTTATTTTCATGTTACAGGATGCGAAAAGCTGCAAAGACGAGGAGCGTTACAAAAAGCTTTACGCGAGTGCGAAACGGAGAAAGAAAGCAGATATTGTCCGGATCAATGAAAAGGTTATGTTTTTGTAGCAGTTGGCAGAGGAATTGAATGCCTGTCTGCACAATCGCTGGTCAAGCCAGATGCCGCCGGCGGTATATATGTTTGAAGACAGGATTGAGATTATATAGGACAGACGGGGTATGGGGCGCTGTGTGTGGCGGAGAGTATACCTATTTAAAATTGAAGATTTTTTAGTTTAATAAACACTTTATTCATCACTCGTGTGTTGAATAAAGCGTTTATTATTTATTGATTAAAATAACCAAAAAAGATATACTATATAAAAAGGAGTGATGGTATGAATTTTGGAATGGAAACGGAACTAGTCGAGTTCAAAAAAACAACCGGAGAATTAAAAGAAGGTATTGTTTCTCTGGCTTCTATGCTGAATAAAAATGGGAAAGGCACATTGTATTTCGGGGTGAGAAATGATGGCGAAGTCATAGGTCAGCAAATTGGAGATCGTACATTGCGTGAGATATCCCAGGGAATTGCTAATGGAATTAAACCACAGGTTATTCCGACGATTATTATGGAATTGTGTGATGATAAAAATGTAATAAAAGTTGCTGTTGAAGGAGATGAAAGACCTTATTCGGCATATGGTAAGTATTATATGAGATCGGCAGACGAAGACAGGGAAATATCACCGCAACAATTACGTAGTCTGATGCTTAGCGTATCGGATTCCATTGTAAATATTGAGGCGAACAATCAGGAGTTAACTTTTGAACAATTGAAAATGTTGTATGTCGGAAATGGACTTACGCTTCGGGAGAATACCTTTAAGCAGAATTTGAATCTTTTAACACGCGATGGAACTTACAATTTAATGGCTGCTATTTTGGCAGACATCAACAGCTACTCCATTAAAGTTGCAGTGTTCCGTGGGACGGACAAGACGGATTTGGTTAAGCGGAATGAATATGGTTATAAGTGCATGCTTGTAGCAGTGAAGCAGGTGTTGGACTATATGGAGGCATTAAATGATACTGTAGTGGATGTGGGCGGCAGTCTTAGAAAGGAGAGCAGGCTGTTTGATTTTTCATGTTTCAGGGAAGCATGGTTGAACGCATGTCTGCATAATCGTTGGTCAAGGCAGACACCGCCGGCTGTGTATATGTTTGATGACCGCATAGAAATTGTATCAGTTGGGGGATTGCCGGATGGACTCACACTAGAAGAGTTTTATGAAGGAAAAAGCAAGCCGGTGAATCTGGAACTTCAACAGATTATGGTTCAATTAGATTATATTGAGCAGACCGGGCATGGAGTTCCTTTAATTGTATCAAAATATGGGGAAAAAGCGTTCGACATTACAGAAAATTTTATTACAGTAACAATTCCATTGAATAAGAAGAAAAAAGTAGAAAATGACTTGTTGGAAAGGGAAGAACAGTTGATTGATGGGTGCGATGAAGAAATACTCAGATTGATGAAAAAAAATAGCAGTATTAAAGTTAGTGAAATCAGCAGGCAGATTGGATTGGGAACCACTACGATTACAAAGCGAATTCGTCAATTAAGAGAAATGGGTATTATTGAGAGAATTGGTGCCAAGAAAAATGGACAATGGATTGTGAATATAAGGGATTAAAATATGGTGCACTTTGCGTGGCGGATTCACTGCCGCAATGACCGGTTCCCCAAATAGGAAGAAACTTACGATGTGAAGTAGTGGTATATTTTTTACGAGTATGGTAGAATTGCAAAAAAGAAAAGGCAGTGATAAGAATGCTGATACTTAAGGCAGCAGTCTGTGATGATGTGCCAAAGGAACTGGAGCGGATTTCAAACGCATTAGATTCCTATGCGGAAGCGCATCCCGAGCTCTCCTTTGAGACGGATCGATACCAGACGGCAGATATGCTTTTAAGCGCCGCAGAAAAGGAAAAAACATACGATATTGCCCTGCTGGACATCTGTATGCCCGGCATTTCGGGAACAGATGCGGCGAGGGAGCTTTTTATAAGAAACCCAGATACAGGCGTTATTTTTTTGACGACCAGCAGCGAATATGCGGTGGAGGCATTTGCATTGAATGCCGTCCACTACCTGTTAAAGCCGTTTACACAGGAACAGTTTGACGCTGCCCTTGACCGTGCCGTACAAAGGAAAGCAAAAGAGGATTTTCTTTCCCTTGACTGCGTGGATGGGGTGTACCGTGTCCGCATAAGCGAGATTGCGTTTATAGAATCGCAGAGACATTATCTGCAGCTATACCTGATTACCGGCAAGGCGCTTAAGCTGCGCAGGACTATTTCCTCTATGTGGGAAGAAATAGCGGAATATTCCGAATTTGTGAAAATCGGAGTTTCCTACATCGTGAATCTCTGCTCTGTGAGAAAGTTTTCCGGCGGCTCTGTGGAGATGGAGGGCGGAAATAAAATTCCGGTACCGAGACGGTGTGAAGAAGCGGTGCGGAAAGCCTATATGGATTTCTGCCGGAAGGAGGCGTTAAAATGAGCGGTCTGTATCAGATTCCCGGCTTAGTGCTTACGGCGCTGTGCCATGTCATTGTCATCTGTCACATGGCAGAACACAGATACTCACAGAGGAAATTTATATGGTATGGCGCCTTTTATGCGGCCGGATTTGTCGGCATGAGCAGTCTGGCATATGCAAAAGGAGGGAACGCCGCCATATTTACCTACATAGTGATTGTGGTCTGGACCTTCTCTTTTTCGTGCATGGTCTCAAAGGACTGTTTTCCGAAAAAATGCTTTTTGTTTATCACTTATTTCTGCCTGTTTTCGGTGATTGACAATGTCATGCGCATTATCATAAAACTGCTTCTGCCGCAGATGGCGGAAATTCCGGAATACTTCCTGCGTATCATACTTCGCAGTGCGGCGCTGCTGATCCTTCTGGCGCTGTATAAAAAGTATGCCGTATCAGTCATTCGCTCCCTGACAGGCTTAAACGGCAGGAGATGGTGGAATCTGGCGCTGACAGCCTTTCTGTTTTATGCGGCGCAGGCTGTATTCAGCGTCCTGTATGCTTTGGAGGCTGTACCGTCAGGCTTTCTTCTCGTGACATTCATGGTGATCAGCTTCATCATGTGCGCAGTATACGGCGTTGTTTTCAGCAACATCAGCTATATGAAAAAGGAGACGGAGGCGGAACTGGTGCGGCAGAATGCAGAGTATCTTTCCGCCCGGCTGTCTGTTATGCAGAATGCGGAGGATGCGAACCGGAGGATGCGCCACGACGTCAGGCACCATCTGGAAGCGATTGGGGAATATGCGAAAGAGGGTAACATATCGGCAATACTTTCCTATATTGAGGAATACGGCGTGGAAATTTCGGAGACGGCGGTGCGGCAGTATTCCGTGAACGGCGTGTTAAACAGTATCTTTTCCGCTTATGGGGGAAAGGCGGCGGAGCATCAGATTGATTATTCCGTCAAGTGCAATGCGCCGGAAAAGCTTTCTATCAGAGACATTGATCTGATCGCTCTATTGGGAAATCTGCTGGAGAATGCCCTGCATGGGTGTCAAAATTCGGGGAAAGAAGATACGTGCATTGACATTCATATCCGGCTGCAGGGCAGCACGCTCATTATTCTCTGTGAAAACACTTGTACGGATGATCTGAAACTCTCCGGGAATCTGCCGGAAGGGAAAAGTATCGGCATCTCCAGTATTCTTTCCGTCTGCAGGAAATATGACGGCAGTCTGGACTATTCCTTACAGGACGGGAAATGCTCTGCCTGTGCGTTCCTGAATCTGTAATTCGCCAATCGTGCCCAAAAACTGACCAATTGTGCCAGAACCACTTTTTCAAGTGGTTTTTTTGTTATGCTTTATGCTGATATAAATCCAGTGAATGAAGGGACACGGAGGTAAAAAAGCTATGAAAACAATTAAAGGCAGGCTCACGGCCAGCATGATTTGCATTGTTGTGGTGAGCATTATTCTGACAACGATGGGAATTGTTGCGGTAGCGGGAAAACAGATCATTGAGGACAGGACGCAGATGCTCCGGCTGAATGCGGATAAGTATGCGGAGGAAATCAATACATGGATTGAAAACGAAAAGATGCTTGCAGAAGGAGCTGTGGGAAGCATTGCAGCAGGTGCAAATACCGATACGGATTTTATTCAGGCTGTTGTGGATGCCCATGCGGCGGGGCGCGAGGAACTTTTGAATTTATATTGTGGGACGAGTGACAGCAGATTTATCTGGTCCAACAGGGAGACAGAGATGCCGGAGGGCTATGACCCGGTGCAGCGCGGGTGGTACCGGCAGGCGGCGGAGACAGGAAGCGTTATTGTGACGGATCCTTATTGCGATGCGCTGACAGGCCGGATGTGTACGACGATTGCTGCGCCGGTATATATAGACGGTGAACTGGCGGGCGTGGTCGGTTTGGACGTTACGCTGGAAACGGTAACGGAGCTGACGGGCAGTATCAATTATGAGGACGGCGTATATGGCTTCCTTGTGGACGGCAGCGGTCAGTTTGTGGCACATCAAAACAAGGAATATGAGCCAGGCGAGGATGTTACTGTGGCGGCAGCGGACGTCCTGCCGGAGCTGGGAACCATGATGGGTGAAGCGCAGAGCGATATCAGAAAGCTTACCGATTACGACGGCAGCGTATGCTATTTCGCACTTGCCGGGATAGAGGGCTGCGGCTGGATCCTGGGCGTTACGGCGCCTGCGGCGAATATCAGATCCGCCCTTGTATCCATGCTTGTCATTGCGGCAGCGGCTGTACTGGCGGTTATCGGGTTTGTGGCGGTATTTATGACAGGGCTGATCGGAAGAATGCTTGCGCCGATACAGACGCTCAAACAGTTTGCTTCGGGTGATTTTTCCGAAAATACGGTAATAGAAAAAGAAATCCCAAAGGAATATAAGAACGAATCGGAGCAGATCAGCAAGGCGACCGCAGAGGTCAAGCGGCAGATTCGGGAAGTTATCTTACATACAAAGCAGGAGGCGGAGAGTATCGGCGCGATTGCGGGAGATGCTTCGGCTGAAACGGAGGTGTTAAATAAGGATATTTCAGATATCACCGATGCGGTCGGTCTGGCAATGGAGCAGACCGTGAAGGCAAAGGAACTGTCGGAAAGCATTAAGCATAACGGGCAGGAGCTTGGGAATGCCATCGAGACTGTGGCAAGGGAAGCCGGGGAAGCGGCAGGGCAGTCAAGCGACATTATGGAGCGGGCAGGCAAGAAGTATGAAAGCTCGAAACAGTCTGCGAATGAGGTCGCGTCCCTCTATGAAAGTACAAAGGAGGATTTGGAAAAGGCGATCAAGGACAGCGAGCAGGTGGCGCAGATCAATGCGCTGACAGAAGAAATTCTGGCGATCAGCTCGCAGACCAATCTTTTGGCGCTGAATGCCTCTATCGAAGCTGCAAGGGCAGGCGAGGCGGGCAAAGGCTTTGCCGTGGTCGCGGAAGAAATCAGGGTTTTGGCGGATAACTCAAGGCTGGCGGTGGATAAGATTCGTCAGGTAACGGAGGGCGTGGTAAATAATGTTGCGTTTTTATCCGGGAACGCGCACAGGCTGCTGCAATTTATGACCGATAAGGTAATGGCGGATTATCGGGAAATGACGGAGCTTGCCGAGATGTATCAGCAGGATGCGGTATTTTACAGCCGTATCTCCGGCGATATGGGCGCGTCCTCTCAGGAGATGAGCGCAAGCATGACGGAAATCAATGCATCCATTGCCGCGATCGCACAGCTTATGGGAGAGATAGCGGATGAAATGCAGAATATAAGCAGGTCTGCGGAAAATTCCAATGAAAATTCCGGAATTGTCAGAAATCAGATGGAGGAGTTGTTCCGGCTCAGCGAGCTTTTGAATCAGACGGTGGCTTCTTTCCGGGTATAGATACAAAGTAACAGAGGGAGTTCTGCTTACAGTTTCCGTTTCACCCTGTCCGACAAAGGCTGTTGGTAGGGTTATTGACTGTATCAATATGGTCTGCTTGTTTTTGTTCGCATATCCGCATATAATAAAAGCGTGATATTTGATAAGGAGGCACGCTATGTTTGAATATGTGTCTGTCAGGGAAATGGCAAGCAAATGGGAAATATCAGAACGGCGTATCCAGAAGCTGTGCGAGGAAGGTCGCGTTGAAGGGGTACAGCGTTTCGGACGTTCCTGGATGATACCCAAAACGGCGGAAAAGCCGAAAGATTTAAGAAGGAAAAGAGGTGATATTGGTGTATAATCCTCAACTTGAAACCTTTATTCGTGTTGCGGACGCCGGCAGCTTTAACAAGGCGGCGGAACAATCCTATATCACGCCCACGGCAGTTATCAAACAGATCAATCTGCTGGAAGCAGACTTGGATGTAAAACTTTTTGAACGCACCCATCGTGGACTTACGCTGACAAAGGCAGGAATGTCTCTATACAATGATGCAAAATATATTATTTCTTATTGCAGAGATTCCGTGACGCGGTACAGTATGACGGAGACTGTAGAAACTATCGGCAAGCGGAACTCCGTTACCATTGAAGAACATTATTTAAAACAGAGAGAGGCATTAAATACTGCACTGCCTATTGGTGTCAGACAGGTGGAAACCATGAGAACCATGCTGACACAGAGCCTTGCGGTTTTAATGCCTTTTAATGTGCAGGAATTGAATGATAAGGGCGGGTGCTATTATGGCATCAATCAGGTATCAAAGAATATCAATATCGGGAACCGTAAAAAGCTGATCAATGGAAACGGGTTTGTATTTGGCGTTCCCGGTTCCGGCAAGTCCTTTTTCTGCAAGATGGAAATGGGAAATGTTTTTTTGGGGAGTAAAGACGAGATTATCGTGATTGATCCGATGAATGAGTATTTTGACATTGCTCATACCTTTGATGGTGCGGTGGTAAACATGAGTACCTACACGGACAACTATGTAAATCCGCTGGATATGGACGTTTGGAGTCTGGACTTAAACGACAGCAAGGGCATGATAAGGGAAAAAGGGGAATTTATGCTCGGGACTGTGTGAACAGTGTATGGGAGAGAGCCTTAATTCCCGTCAGAAGTCCATTATTGACCGCTGTGTGAGAAAGCTCTATATCGACATTGCAAGAAGCAGGGAGAAATATGTGCCTGTCATGTCGGACTTCTATGATATTTTAATGGAACAGCCGGAGGAAGAAGCAAAAGATATATCACTTTCCTTAGAGCTTTTTGTAAACGGTTCCCTGAATATTTTTAACCATCAGACAAATGTGGATGTGGATAACCGCTTTACGGTCTATGGAATCCGTGACTTAGGTACGGAGCTGTCCCCTATTACCATGCTTGTTATGATGGAGAGTATCCAGAACCGTATCATTGCAAACGGAAAGCGGGGTGTGGCAACATGGCTCTACATTGATGAGTTCCATGTGCTGCTTAATTCGGAGTATTCTGCAAAATATTTACAGCAGTTGTGGAAAAAGGTGAGAAAGCAGGGCGGCTTGTGTACAGGCATCACACAGAACGTGGTCGATCTGTTACAGAATTACACCGCTACCACCATGTTTGCAAACTCCGAGTTTGTTGCACTGTTAAAGCAGGCAAATACGGACAGTGCGAGAATGGCAGAGGTCATCGGAGTATCAGAGGCACAGCTACGGTTTGTAACCAACACATCAAGCGGCATGGGACTTATGAAGTGTGGAAATGTGGTAATTCCGTTTGACAATACCGTTGCGAAAGGCTCTGACCTCTATAACCTGTTTAATACCAATATCCATGAGAAAATTGCGGCAGAAAAAGCGGCAGAAAAAGGAAAAAATGCGGTTGACATCGGATGATTTCCATGCTAGATTATAGGTAATGAAAAGCTTTAGTGCTTTTGCGGCGATAGAGAGGAGCTACCCGTCCCGGCTTTGCGGGCGATAGAAATACAAAGTTAGCCTCTGCCTATGGAATTATCATAGGACTGCTCCCAGAATTGCAATTCAAAAAAGAAAAGTTAAGCCTGAGCCTAACAGCCCAGGCATTTTTCTTTTATGGAAACAGGATGCTTCCATTTTCTGTGTTGAGGATAAGGATGGTTTTATGAAAGATACCCGCTTGTTGAAAATATTTAATGATACCAAAGAGGTACTGTGCAGGTATGATTATTATATTCATACTGCAAAACGAATACTGCATCTGACAAATACGGAACTTAAAATACCTCATTTGATGGGGCTTCAATATGTTGGCAGACCGAATCAGTATGCAGGAGATTTTGGCGTATATGCAGTAAAAAAGGGCAGAATTACACAGGAATCATTAGAAAAGCTTGTCAGGAAGTATTATAGAACGAAAGAAAAACAGGATAGAATGTTAAAACTGATACATTTGAAGCTGGATTATCTTTATCTTCTGCCGGAAATGTTCTGCTCTTATTCAAAGCTGTATCTTTTTGATATGAACCATAACCCGGATTCGGAATTTGACAGCGACTATCTTCTGATTCACAGAATGGAGGATAAGGTACTCCATTTGGGAATAGTCAAAGCGCAGGGGAAAGAAAAGGGGTTGTGCCATTGTAACTCTTTTATCACAACGTATGTTGCGGAAAAGGACTATGATATTCTGTATCGTGATCTGGCGCATTCCTATGAGATTACTAAAATAGTCCGTGAGGATAAGATAACAAAACAGGCAGAGGTTATTTATCAGAGTGAGCAGGCGGTTCTTAGAGAAAAATCAGGCATTGAAAAAATGCTGTATGCAGTCGGGATAGAGCCGGAAGAAAAGCTGGTAAGATATATTATGAAGCTGAATGTAAAATTCGGCGAATATCATACGCTGGATATGCTTTCGGACACAGAACAGCTTATGAAAAAATGTCATGACAAACGGGCGGAGGCTTTGGTTAAGGATTCTATCAGTTTGTGGAGGAATCACACAGATGGCATATAAGCAGGAACTTTGGGATGAGGCGAAAAGAAAATGCCATTTAGGAGAGGAAGAAATCCGCATGGCAAAAGAGATGGGGTTAAATCCGAAAAGCCTGATTAAGAATATTCCCAATAAAAAGGAAATGTGGAAAGCTCCGGTAAAAGACTGGATTCACGATATGTATGAAAAGAGACAGAGAAAATCGGAGCAGAAAGCAAAGCGGAAAAAAGAGAATAAACAGTAAATCACAGCATCTAAGCCATTGGTTTAGGTGCTATTTTTTTACTCTTTTTCAGGAAGAAGGTGAGGAAATTTGAACATTAAAAAAGTGGATGACAAGCCTATGGTTATCCACACGAAGGAAAAGACAAAGCTCCATGTGAAAGCTGCGCCGGAGACAAAGCTCAAGGGCAGAAATGTCCTCACGGTAGACAGAAGCCCGAAGATCGTGGGAGCTGTGAATTTTGACAACAGACCACAGTTTACGGAAATGATAGAACTGGCAAAACAGGGGAAAATCGACTGCATTATGGTAAAGGATTTCTCCCGGTTTGGCAGGGATTATGTGGAACTTGGTAATTATCTGGAGCAGTTATTCCCTTTCATGGGTGTGCGGTTTATCTCCGTAAATGATAATTATGACAGTGCAGAGCTTGCAGACGGAACAACCGGAGGATTGGATGTTGCATTTAAGAACCTGATCTATGATTATTACAGCAGGGAGATGTCAAAAAAGCAGAAAATCGCTTGGAAGCGCATGGCGGAGAAAGGACAGTATAATGCTACCTGTGCCTTATATGGCTACCGCAAATCTAAGGAAGATAAACACAAGTTAGTAATCGAGCCAGAGGAAGCAGCGGTTGTCAGAGAGATTTTCGATATGAAGATAGCGGGAATCGGCACAACGCACATTGCAAAATCACTCAATCGAAAAACGGTAGGCTTCTTTTAATAGGGAAAAAAGCGGCGTTTAAGGGTGGAGGTTTAAGTCAAAAAACGATGACCACAAGATGTTGATTGTATCAATTTGGACACGCAATATGGTGGTATGACATGCCCCAGGCGCTGTACAGCTTTTTTGATGAATACGACTTCTCCGGTAAGACGATCATTCCGTTCAATGTCCACAACGGGAGCCGTTTTTCCGGTACGATTGATACAATGAAAGAGTTGGAGCCGGATGCCGCAGTGATTGAAGATGGATTTACTGTCAGCGAGCGGGATGTAGCGGAAGCATCAGAGAATGTTGCCGAATGGCTGGACGGACTTGGCTATTAAGAAGGGAGTGAATGTAAAGGAGGCGATCAGAGTGAACCCCAAAATGATTGTGAAAATATGTGTGGATATCGGCATGACGATTGCTTTGCTGCTGCTTATGCCCTATGAGCTGGTTGGTCAGGCAGCCCATGAGTGGATCGGGATTGGAATTTTCATTCTTTTTATCGTTCATCATATCTTAAATAGGAAATGGAGTCGGAATGCGCTCAAAGGGAAATACACGCCGCTGCGAATCTGGCAGACCATATTGGTGATCTTGGTGCTGGCCTCCATGATTGGTTCTATGGTCAGCGGTGTCATTCTTTCCCGCCATGCCCTTTCTTTTCTGCCAATCAGCGGCGGACGTTCTTTTGGAAGAAGCCTGCACATGCTCGCCTCCTACTGGGGCTTTGTTCTGATGTCCTTACATCTGGGTCTGCATTGGAGCATGATGATGGGAATGGCGAAAAGAGCGGTAAAGAAACCATCTGCTGTTCGTACATGGATACTGCGCGTTCTGGCATTGGCGATTGCCGGATATGGTGTGTTCGCCTTTGTCAAACGGGAAATTGGAAGCTATATGCTTCTGAAAATACAGTTTGTGTTCTTTGATTTTGAAGAGCCGCTGTTTTTCTTCTTCTTGGATTATTTGGCAATCATGGGTCTGTTTGTATTCATCGGCCATTATCTTGCGGAGATTTTGAGATATTGCAGCCGAAAGAGGAAACAGGCATTAGAATGAAAAGCAGGCAGAGCAGAGGAATCCACTCCTTCATTCAGAATGTCAATTTGTCTGACCAAAGGGGGGTCTGGCGGCGGCTTTATCAGTACAAGACACCAGCCGCCCTATTCCTTCGCCTGCTGTTTCTTCCGGGACTTCTCCTGATACATGAAAGCGTCCGCTTCCCTGGCAAGGGTGTCCACATCGATTTTGCGGTCTTCGGAGTAAGCGGTTCCGATACTTGCGGAAATGCATTGGAAGTGCTCATATTGCGCAAAGGCTTTGTCGAGCTCTTGCTGGAGCCAAATCCTTTGCTGCTCTATTTCCTGTCTGGTCTGGGCGCCGATTCGAATCAGCATGAACTCATCGCCGCCGATTCTCGCGATCAGATCGTCCGGCATACACTTCTGCAGGACTTCCGTAGCGACGAGCAAAGCCCGGTCTCCTTCATGATGTCCGAACGCGTCATTGACGCTTTTGAAATTATCAAGATCGAGATAATATATGGTCATAGGAAGGTCTTTGTTTTTATCCACATATTCATAGACATAGCGCCGGTTGTAAAGCTTTGTGAGGAAGTCTGTATTTGCGTTGGTGATGATCATCTGCTCGTAAAGACGTTCCTGCGTGACGTCGGTGGCTACGCCTACTGTTCCCATGACGCTTCCGTCAAGATCAAACAAAGGAGACTTATATGTTTTGAGCATTCTCATATCATCCCGGATCTTAACATTTTCGTCAAAGACACAGGTTTTTCTTTTCTCCATGACTTCGTATTCCGATTCCATGCAGATGTATTCGCCTTTGGCGTATTCGTCCGGCTCTATATCCCAGATATAATAATGGCCTCTGCCTTCGATCTGCTCCGACGTCTTATTGACCGCTTTGCAGAAACTGTCGTTTACTTTTATATGAGCGCCGTTTTTGTCCTTATACCAGATCAGGTGCGGAACGCTGTTGATGGTAGTGTCAAGATAACTTCTGGTGAGCCATAAGTCTTTTTTCAGCTTATAGGTCTGCTGCCATCTCAGGAAACGGAATTTCAACTCATCTTCTGTCATGGGTAACGTCCAGATATCTGCGATTTGGGTCAAATCGCAGCTCATAAGCGCAATGGTCTGTTCCGGTTCGGCAAGCAGAATTACTTCGGCGTCTTCCTTTTTGCGCATGAGAATTTGAGCCAGAATCGACTTGGCGTCTTTGTTCTGCAGGCAGGCATAGATGACGTCTGCCCGGGCAATGCATAGGTCTTCCGGCTGGTCATTTTCCGCAAATGAATGGGTAAAATGTTCCAGAGGGAGGGCGCTTTTTATGATCTTAGTCAGATTTTCCTGCTGTCCAATAAGGTAAAATTGAATGTCGCAATGATACATTATGGTGTCCTTTCGGGTAAATATCTGTTGTAAGTTGTTACATAGTAAATATTGGATCCATTATAGCAGATTTTTTGGATATAGGCAAATTAAGTATTCCTGCAGAGCGTCTTTGGGCGTCCCGGCAATCATAGTTGAGTCCCGCCCGTTCATAAGCCTGCAGACATGGAAAGTAAGAAAGATGAGAAACGTAAGAAACATGAGAAACGTAAGAAAACCGGGAAAACGCCCGTGATGCGTCGCACCACGGGCTGATTTCCCGGTTTGCTGACCGTTTGGAAAAGTTAGAAATCTACGTCTGTATCATAATAGCAGCACTTTAACAGCTTCTCCATCTCCTCCTGGCTGGGCTGACGGGGATTGGAGCCTGTGCAGGCGTCTAAGAGAGCGTTTTTGGCGATCTCGGGCAGTCTCTCCAGGAAGACGTCCTCCGGTACAAAGCCCTGCTCTGCAGGGTAGCTGTCGGGACCGTAATGCTTGATACAGTGGGGTATGTTCAGATCGTCGTTCATCTTTCTTAAGTAGGCGATCAGCAGGTCCACCTTCTCCTCTAAGGTATTGCCGCCCAGATTCATGAAATCGGCGATTTCGCCGTAGCGCGCTTTGGCTGTCTCATCCTTGGCGTTGAAGGCGATGACCTTAGGCAGATACATGGCGTTGGCAGCGCCGTGGATGATGTGTGCGCCTAAGTCCGCGAAAGCGGCTCCGGTCTTATGTGCCATGGAGTGCACGATACCCAGCAGGGCGTTGGAGAATGCCATACCTGCCAGACACTGGGCGTTGTGCATGGAATCGCGTTTCGCCATATCGCCGTTGTAGGAAGCCACCAGATCGCGCTGAATCATCTTGACAGCGTGCAGCGCCAGCGGGTCTGTGTAATCGCAGTTGGCAGTAGAAACGTAGGCTTCGATGGCGTGAGTCATGGCGTCCATACCGGTATGCGCTACCAGCTTCTGGGGCATGGTCTCCGCCAGCTCCGGGTCAACGATGGCCACATCGGGCGTGATCTCGAAGTCGGCGATGGGGTATTTGATGCCCTTGTTATAATCGGTGATAATCGAGAAGGCAGTTACCTCGGTAGCGGTTCCGGAGGTGGAAGAAATCGCACAGAACTGCGCTTTCTTACGAAGCTTCGGAATACCGAATACCTTGCACATATCCTCGAAGGTGATGTCGGGATATTCGTATTTGATCCACATAGCCTTGGCAGCGTCGATGGGAGAGCCGCCGCCCATGGCAACAATCCAGTCCGGCTCAAAAGCAAGCATTGCCTCTGCGCCCTTCATAACCGTCTCGACGGAAGGGTCAGGTTCGATGCCCTCGAAGAGCATAACTTCCATGCCTGCCTCTTCCAGATAAGCCTTGGCGCGATCCAGGAAACCGAATCGTTTCATAGAGCCGCCGCCCACGCAAATCATCGCTTTTTTGCCCTCGAAGGTCTTCAGCGCCTCCAAAGCGCCCTTGCCGTGATACAGATTACGGGGTAATGTAAATCTTGCCATATGTCCTCCATTCTGTTGCGTCTGCAACGATAGTGTGAAAAGATTGTTAATTAAATAACAAATTGTGCTATTATCATACCACAGGATGAAGAAAAAGAAAAGTAAAATTCCCATAAAGTGGATTGCCCGTCGAAGAGGATTTCCCGGGAAGGGGGTTGTTATTTGCGGGAAAATACCGTAAACTGAAACCAGATTGGCGAAATGTTGAGGATCGCTTCGCTATGTTCTACTGCGGTTGCGGGAAAGAGGAATGTATATGAAGAAATGGAAAGCGGCAGCGGCCGCCTGCGGCACGGCAGTCATGCTGGCAGCAGGGATTATGGGCTGCGGGCAGCAGGATATATTGAATACGGAGACGGAGAGCGATTTGCCGGTACTGGTGGTCGGGGTGGATCATTATGAGCCTTACAGTTACCAGGATGAGGAAGGCAATTTCGTTGGCATCGATGTGGAGCTTGCTAAAGAGGCGTGCAGACGGATGGGTTATACGCCGGTTTTTAAACAGGTGGTATGGGAACAGAAGGATCAGTGGCTGGCAGACGGCGAGATAGACTGTATCTGGAGCTGCTATACCATGACGGGCAGGGAAGAGCTGTATGCCTGGGCGGGGCCTTATCTGTACAGCGTGCAGACAGTTGTAGTGCGCGCAGACAGCGGTATTGAGACGCTTAAGGATTTAGAAGGAAGAAGGGTTGCGGTGCAGACCACCACCAAACCGGAGAGCCTGTTTTTGCGCAGAGAAGACGCCCATATCCCTGAGGTAGGCGGGTTGTACAGCGTTTCTACTATAGAGGATTTGTATGCCAGTCTGCGGTGCGGCTATGTGGACGCCATTTCCGGGCATGAGAGCGCGATGAATATGTTTATTGCCACAGACCCGGAGCAGTATACGATGCTGAGCGAAGAACTCTACGTCTCGGGGCTTGGGATTGCCTTTAAGAAGGAGACGGGGCAGGAGCAGGCGGAGGCACTGATGCGGACTGTTCAGGAGATGAAGGAGGACGGTACAGTCCGCGAAATAGTGGAGAAATACGGGTTAAATGTGAGTAAGGCGTTTGGGGAGGCGGTGAAAGCAGATGACACATGGTAAGTCGCTCAGAACGGAATTGCATGGCAGAAGGTGGATGTGGCTTCCGGCCGGCGCGTTGATCATGGCAGTGCTTTTCTGGCTGACGACCTGGTATGAGCTGGTACGGATTTCCGATGTGACGGACGAGGCATTTTTCTTCGTGGAGAAGCGTCTGGAGCAGTACGACAATAATCTGGAGAATGACAGAGTCAGGAGCCTGTATAATCTGGCGGACAAGACAGCAGAGCTTAGCAGGCATCTGGACAGGACCGGGGAGGAGACGGAGGCGCTGATTGCCCGGTATGTATACGATCAGAGGCTGGACGGCGTTGTGGTCACGGACGAAACGCTTGCCTGTATCTGGCAGACCGCAGAAGACGGCTATGAGATGTGGCGGGATACCATCTGCAGCGGTGCGGTCAGTGAAATCATAGAATACCCCGCGAAGATATATATGTCCAGATTTACGGTGGATGGTGAAGAATATGATTTCGCGGCAGCGGCCCGGCCGGCGGGAGAGGGACTGGTTATAGCTTATAAGAAGAGGGAGACCGGCAGCGTGGTAACCATCGATTCTCTTTTTACCGGATATATGCTGGAAAACGACGGCATCGTCGTGATTACCGACGAAGAGAACGTTATCAGCAGCAATGTGGGGGAATGGCAGAACTGGCCGCTGGAGAACGACAGACTCCTGCACCTGAAGAAATATACGCTGGGCGGCAAGAACCTGAAATGCTGGAATACGGAGATCGGAAGATGGTACGGCAAGCTGAAAGCGGGAAATGGTTATACGCTGTATGTCATGTTTCCGGAAAGTTCTGTTTTTACCTATAGAAAAGTGATTATGGCGTGCAGCATTGTGGCATATATTTTTGCCTGGTTTCTGGCAGACAGATTCCGGATTCGGCTGGTGCGGGCCAATATGAAGCAGCTTGAGGAGCAGTACAGCAGGGAACTGGATTATCAGAAGCAGTTAAAGGAACAGGCGGAGCAGGCCCAGAGAGCCAATATGGCCAAGACGGATTTCCTCCGCAGGATGAGCCACGATATCAGGACGCCTATTAACGGCATTATGGGTATGGTTCCCATATGCAGGCGTTATGTGGGGGATCCCGGAAAGCAGGAAGAGTGCTTCGAGAAGATTACTACGGCCTCCGGCTATCTGTTGGACCTGGTCAACGACGTACTGGATATGAACAAGCTGGAATCGGGCCAGATTAAGCTGGAACAGAATCCCATCACACTTTCGAAGCTGATGCAGGAGGTACACGAAATAATCAGGATGCAGGCGCTTGAGGCGGGCGTTGCTTTTACGGTGGTGGAAGAAGAGATTATACATGACGAGCTGATCGGCAGCAGCGTGCACCTAAAGAGGGTGCTGCAGAATATCGAGTCCAATGCGGTAAAATATAACAGAGAGAAGGGCACGGTAACCGTAAGCTGCCGCGAGACAAAATCGGACGGCGTTACGGCGGAGTTTGAATTCATCTGCGCGGACACCGGAATCGGTATGAGCGAGGAATTTCAGAAGCATGCCTTTGAACCCTTTGAACAGGAGAACGGAGCGTCCAGGACATCCTATGCCGGTACGGGGCTTGGACTCGCCATTGCGAAGAATATCGTGGAGCAGATGGGCGGCTCCATCCGGTTTGTCAGCAGGAAGGACGAGGGAACCACCTTCTATATTACGCTTCCTTTTGAAATCAATCAGGAGGCGCAGCAGGAAGCGGAGCAGAAGAAGGAGAAGGTCTCCGTGGAGGGGCTGCGCATACTTCTGGTGGAGGATAACGACCTCAATATGGAGATCGCCCGGTTTGTATTAGAGGAGGAAGGCGTCATCATAACGGAGGCCAGAAACGGGCAGGAGGCGTTGGATCTGTATGCGGCGTCTGAACCGTACGAGTATGACGCAGTTTTGATGGATATTATGATGCCTGTAATGGACGGTCTGGAGGCGGCCAGACGTATCCGCAGGCTGCCGCGGGAGGACGCGGTGGAGGTGCCGATTATCGCCATGAGCGCCAATGCTTTTGCGGACGATATGGATCAGAGTCTGGAAGCGGGTATGGACGCCCATATATCGAAACCGTTAAATGTAGAAGAATTGATCGCCACCATTGGAAGGTACTGCAAAGGCAGGAAAGAACAGGCGGGGGAAGCAAACGCCTGACAAGGTATTGTATAGGGAGGAACGAGAGAAATGGATGAATTATTGAAAGAGCAGTTGGAAGAGAACGGAGCGAATATTGAGGCGGCCATCAATCGCTTTATGGGGAATGAAGAAGTGCTGTTAAAGTTCCTTCTGGGTTTGAAGGAGGATGAAAATTTTCCGCAGTTACGGGCAAGCCTGGAGGAAGAGAATTTCGCCGAGGCCTTTAAGAGAGCGCATTCCATCAAGGGCGTGTATGCCAATCTGGGACTCGACCCGATTGCCGGGGCTGCTTCTGCTATGACGGAGCTTCTGCGCGGCCGGGAAGCAGAGGAAATTGACAGGGAAGAACTGTGGGAGATGAACGAAGCATTGGAAGAGGCTTATGAGCTTTTCCTGGATCTGATCGACGAGTATGCGTAAGGGAACGGGGCGTGAGCAGGTATAAGGACGGGATTGTGTGCCGGAAGGCGTATGACGCTGTGCGCTGAGGCTCGGCGTCATGCACCTGCGGCGTTTCCTGTGTTTGACGGTATTTATTTTTGCACGAACCGTAAGTCTTCCTTCAAAATGTGATGAACCAGCCAGCTTGCCAGAAATTCCAGCAGGTTTTCGATGACGTCGTCCTGTCCCGCAGGGTCTGCTTCCAGCGCGTCGAAGTCGATGTCGGAGAGTTTGATTTCGAACTGCCTGTGCTGGGCGTAATGCTCCTCGTAGTCCGCATACTGAATGCGCCTCATGTATTCCTCTTCGTGGGCGAAGTGGACTCTGGTATAGTTGATCAGTTCCGATACCAGATGGACAATCTGATCCGCCTTATCCATAGTAACATAATTGTGAAGCAGCTCGTGAGTTTCGTTGGCCAGTTCAAACAGCCGCTCATGTTCCGCATCAATGTCAGCAATTCCGGTATAGTATTCCGGCTTCATTTCGTACATGGCATATCCTCCTTGTTTGGTGCATGTTATTGGCTGGTTTCCCGCGCTAAGACTGCGCTAAGATTCCGCGCCGGTCCTTCGATATTAATTTCTGTTATTTTAATGCTTTCCGGAGAAGAAATCAAGAGCGGGCGGCAGCGTCCACACTTCGAAAAAATGCGAAAATTCTCCTGAAAACCTGTGCGATTTCAGTTTGACATTTCTATACGGGAATGTTACTATTGACATAAATACGATATAACGACATAGTGACTGAGAAATCAATATTATAAAGTAAGGTTCATGGAGGGGGAGCGTGTAAATGGACCAGCAGACGATATTAATTGTGGATGACGAAGCTGTCAACAGGTCCATTCTGGAAATCCTGTTTCGCAGCGATTACAATATTGTGCAGGCCTGCGACGGCAGGGAAGCGATTGAGAAGATAGAGCAGACAGAGAATCTGGCGCTGATTCTGCTGGATGTGGTGATGCCGAATCTGGACGGCTTCGGCGTGCTGGAGTATATGAAAGAGAGAGACCTGATTCAGAAGATTCCGGTCATCCTCATCACCGGCGAGACCATCAGGGACAGTGAGGACAGAGCCTATTTCTACGGGATTGCAGACGTAATCCACAAACCCTTTTATCCCGATATCGTGAAACGAAGAGCGGGCAATATCATAGAATTATATCAGAACAAGCTTAACATGGAGGCAAGGCTTAAGGAGCAGGAAGAGGAACTGCGCGCGCAGCAGCAGAAGATGGAAGAGAACGATGAGTTCATGATTGACGCCTTAAGCTCCGTTGTAGAGTTCAGAAGTTCAGAGACCGGCGAACATATCCGCCGTATCAAATATTTTACCAGAATCCTTTTGAAGTATCTGGATAAATATTTCCCCGAATACGGGCTGACGAAGACACAGATGAATCAGATCGCCAAGGCTTCGGCCCTGCATGATATCGGTAAGATCGGCATTTCCGATGCGATTCTGTTAAAACCCGACCGGCTTACGCCGGCAGAGTATGAAGCGATGAAGAAGCATACTACCATCGGGTGCGAGATTTTAGAGCGTTTTAAAGAGAAACAGACAGATGAGTTTTATCAATATTGTTATGAAATCTGCCGCTGGCATCATGAGCGGTGGGACGGCAAAGGCTATCCCGACGGGCTTGTGGGAGACGAGATTCCTGTCAGCGCACAGATCGTGGCGATAGCGGACGTATACGACGCGTTGATAAGCGAGAGAGTCTATAAGGACGCCTACGGCAGCTCTTTGGCATATCAGATGATAGTGGACGGAGAGTGTGGGCAGTTTGCACCGGATGTACTGGAATGTTTTGAACTTGCAAAGGAAGACTTCTTTAATATTGTGGATGTAATCAAGATGTTTGACTATATGGATTAAAGTTTAAAGCATGATGGAAGACAGTGGAACACTTTCTTAGTTTCACTGTCTTTGTTATATCATCAATCATTAGGATATTCTGGAATCGTAGAGCAGCCAGGGCGCCGCTTACGGGCGGTATTTTGTCTGCGCTGAGGAGGAAGTATGTATCGGGTAGATATGGAGAGGCTCCTGTTTGATCATGCGCTGGAGATGGTGTTTGCATTTGACGATAAGGGGCTGATTACTTACAATAACGCGGCCGCCCGGGAGAAGCTGGAATATGACGAAGATCTGCACGGAATTCCGGTGGGCGATGTATTTCCGGCGCTGATTGTCGAGAATGAGGACGGGACGAAGAGCATACATTATGAGGGCAGCGGCATATGCCGCATGACGGCCTACCGGAAGAACCAGACTTGTTTTCCCACGGATATGCGGATTGTCAGGGAAGAGAAGTCGGGTTATTTCCTCTGCATGGCCAACGACGTTTTAGAGAAGGAATTCTTAAGCAGGGAACTGGACCGGGTGAAGCAGGAAGCGGACGCGGCTATGCGTGTGAAATCGGAATTTGTGGCTAATGTGACGCATGAACTGAGAACGCCTGTGAACGGTATCTTAGGGCATATCAGGGAGATGCTGCCCCAGGAGACTGAGAAGGGCAGGCTGCGGGAACTGCATCTGATCGAAAGATGCTGTGACGAGATGAACAAAATCATCAATAATATTCTGGATTTCTCCAAGCTGGAAGCGGGCAAATTTGTGCTGGAGCCAAGAAGGTTTCAGTTTCGCGGTATGGTGGATTATATTATGGCGAATCATAAGGGAAGAATCACGGAGAAGGGGCTGGATTTCTTCGTGACTGTCTCTCCCAATGTGCCGGAGTACGTGGTGGGCGACGAACTGCGTATCGTCCAGATCCTCAACAACCTGCTCTCCAATGCCCAGAAATTCACCAGCGTGGGGAAGATCACCCTGGAGATCATCAGAACGGCCAGCGTGAAGGACTCGCAGGAACTTATTTTCTTCGTCAGCGATACGGGAATCGGTATCGATCCGGCGGACCAGGATAAGCTGTTTCAGAGCTTCTCCCAGGTGGACGCTTCCACTTCGCGCAAATATGGCGGCACAGGACTGGGCTTAAGCATCTGCCGCCAGCTTGTGGAGCTGATGGGCGGCAATATCAGCGTGGAGAGCGCCAGGGGCAGGGGAACGACCTTCACCGTCTCTATCTGGGTCGGCAGAGATCCGGAGGAAGACGAGGCGGAGAGCGCGGAAGAGAATGCGAATATACCGCTGCCGGTCAGCCCGTTTCAGAAGATGACCGGAGAAGAGGAAGAACAGGAACAGGCGGGAATGCATTACGGTACGGCGGAGAACAGAGAAGTTCTGCAGAAGAATCTGACCAAGCTGATTCTCTCTGTGGAGATGGAGAACTGGGAGAAAGCGGAGATGTTTATGGATACGGTCAGACAGCTCACCGCCGACGCGCCCCAGGAAGTGGCCAGAGCGGTGCTCAGGCTGAAGATGGCTGTTCAGAAAGAGAACTATGAGAAAATTTCAACGGGGATAGATACCCTGAAGGGTATGATAGAGGCTGAAAGGGGCACAGAATAATGATGGAGTTTGATAAAGCAGTAGAGAATGCGGTTGTGCTGATAGTCGATGATGTGGTGATGAACAGGGAGATTCTCCGGGGAATTGTTTCCGCTATGGGCTGCGAGGTTGTGCTTGCGGAGAGCGGCCCCGACGCGCTGGAATTAGTGAAGCAGAAGCGTCCTGATCTGGTGCTTACCGACATCTCTATGCCGGAGATGGACGGCTATACCCTGTGCAGGGAACTGAAAGCCAATGCAGTGACGAGAGATATCCCGATTATCTTTATCTCCGCCTTTGACGACAATGAGGATGTGGTCAAGGGCTTTGAGATGGGCGGCAGCGATTATATTGTTAAGCCTTTTACCCCGGAATTGGTGCAGGCCCGGGTCAATGTGCACTTAAGTCTTCACGCGGCGGCCAGAGAAGTTATGGAGTCCAACAGAAGACTGCAGACGGCGGTCAACGAGCAGGTCAGGCAGATCGAGCAGGAGAGACGCAATGTCTTATATGCGCTGGCCGGCGTGGCGGCCAAGAATTCCTCCCATGGGAAGGATTACATAGAGAGGATGCGGTACAATTGTCATGTCCTAGCGCAGAGTATGCAGCTTAGCCCGCTGTTCGAGGACGCGATCTCCGACAGCTTCGTGGATACGGTGGAATTTGCGGCGCCTCTGTGCGACATCGGCAATATCGGCGTACCCAAAGATATCTTACAGAAGAAGACGGCTCTGGATGAGAAAGAGTGGGTGCAGATGAGCAGTCACACGACAATCGGTACGAAATTGCTGGAGGACTTGAATGTCACCAACGATTATAACGATTTTATGCAGATTTCCATGGACATTACCCATTATCATCACGAGAACTGGGACGGAAGCGGATACCCCGAGGGCATCAGCGGCAACGCCATACCGCTGGCGGCGCAGATTGTGGCGATGTCCAGTATGTTCTGCGCGCTTACGGAGGACAGGAGCTACCGTAAGAGCTACGGCAGCGAGGAGGCGTTGGAGATTATGAGCCAGGAGCAGGAGAGGAAGTTTAATCCCGATGTATTTAATATCTTCTATAAGGTAGCCAGACAGCTTCATTGAGCAAAAGGGGAAATTACATAACAACGGAGGATGACAGCAATGATGACGGAAGAGGAATTTATAAGGATTGCCGGATACATGAAGCAGCGTTACGGAATCGATCTTGGTCAGAAAAAAGTCATCATGAACGGCAGACTGGAGAATCATATCAGAACGGGAGGCTGGAACAGCTTTCACGACTTTATGGACGATCTGGAAAGGGATCCGTCCGGCAACATGGAACGGGAGCTGGTCAATCTTCTGACCACAAACCATACCTATTTCATGAGGGAATTCGAACATTTCGAGTTCTTTAAGAGACAGGTGCTGCCCTGGGCGAAGAATAAGGCTGGCCAGACCAGGGATCTTCGTATCTGGTGCGGCGCGGCTTCCACGGGAGAAGAACCTTATATGATCGCTATGGTGCTGAAGGATTTCTTCGGGCTGGAGCATAACATGTGGGACACGAAGGTTCTGGCGACAGACGTCTCAACGAGAGTGCTGCAGCAGGCCATCGAGGGGATCTACAATGAGGAGCAGCTTAAGGATCTGCCGGAGGCATGGAAACGGCGCTTTTTCAGGCGGATGAACGACGGGCGAATCGCGGTGACCCAGGAATTGAAGGACGAGGTATTGTTCCGGCAGTTCAATCTGATGCAGCCTTTTCCTTTTAAGAGAAAAATGCATACTATATTTTTGAGAAATGTTATGATATATTTTGATGGGAAGACAAAACAGGAATTATTGCAGAAGGTATATGATTGCCTGGAACCGGGCGGCTATCTGTTTGTCGGTATGACCGAGACGGTTGACCGAAGCCGGATACCCTTTGAGATTGTACAGCCCTCGGTTTTCAGGAAGAAGGAAGGAAATGATTGATGAATGCGGCCTATTAGAGTATTGGTTGTAGAAGACTCTCTGGTGTTTCGGGAGCTGTTGGTGCAGAATCTGAACAGGGACCCGGTGATTGAGGTCGTGGCTACGGCGAGAGACCCTTATGAAGCGCGGGATGCGATTTTGGAGTACAGACCGGATGTGATGACCCTGGATGTGGAACTGCCTAAAATGAGCGGGATAGAATTTCTGCGCAAGCTGATGCCGCAGTATCCGCTTCCGGTGGTAGTCATCAGCGCGTTAAGCGACAAGGTCTTCGAGGCGTTAAACGCGGGGGCGGTCGATTTCGTGGCGAAGCCCACGGTGACGGGACGCGCACAGCTTGAGGATTTCATACAGAATGAGCTTCTGGTGAAGATTAAAATAGCTTCGACTGCCAGAATCAGCCGGATCAAACAGAAAGTACCTGTGCGCCAGCAGACGGGGTTCTCCGGCAAGGGAGGAGACCTGGTGGTTGCCATCGGCGCTTCCACAGGAGGAACGGAAGCGATTTTCTCCGTGGTGAAGGAGTTCGGGGTGGATATCCCCGGCGTAGTCATCGTGCAGCATATGCCGCCGGGGTTTACGGATATGTATGCGAAGAGACTGGATAATCAGTGCCGGGTGCAGGTGAAGGAAGCCCAGACAGGGGATCAGGTGCTTCCGGGCCATGTACTGATCGCGCCGGGCGGCGATAAGCATATGCGGCTGGTGAAGGTCAACGGTATCTATCAGGTGGAGATCAAGGCAGGTCCCAAGGTCAACGGGCACTGTCCCTCGGTGGATGTGCTGTTTGACTCGGTGGCGAAAGCCGCCGGCCCCAAGGCCCTTGGCATTATTCTGACCGGTATGGGCGGCGACGGCGCTAAGGGGCTTCTGGCTATGCGTCAGGCGGGCGCCAGAACCATCGGGCAGGATGAGTCTACCTGCGTGGTATACGGGATGCCCAAGGTGGCCTATGAGCTGGGAGCGGTGGAATATCAGGAGAAGCTGCAGGATATCGCGTCCAGGACCTATGCGGTATTGAACAGGATGCAGTAGACGGCGCATGGCGCTGTCATGCGGTTATATTCTGCCGCTGTATGCACAAAATGCCAAAGCAGGCATTTGAGCGAGAAGTACTGGCGAAGTATCCGGCAGTTATGTTAGAATGGAAATATGCGGTAAAAGGCCGGGAAGGATAGGTTGAAAGTAAGAGGAAGTCAGCGTGAACGCTTCGGAATGGAGGAGAACATGAAAATTTTACTTGCAGAGGATGATTTTGCAACAAGAAAGTTTATGGTCAGCTTTTTGTCCAAATACGGAGAATGTGATGTGACCGTGGACGGCATGGAGGCGGTGGACGCTTTCATGATGGCTATGGAGGACGGAGAGCCCTATGACCTGGTGTGTCTGGATATTATGATGCCGGTTATGGACGGATATCAGGCGCTGGTGGGAATCAGGAATCTGGAGAAGGAACGGAACGTACCGCAGGACAAGGCGGCTAAAGTCATTATGACCACAGCGCTCAACGATGAGCAGAATGTGAAGATGGCATTTGATTTGGGATGTACGATTTATTCCGGCAAACCTATTGATAAAGCAAGATTTGAGCAGGCTATGAAGAAGCTGGGACTGATCTAGTGCGCCGCATCGTTTCGTGAAAGCGAATGAGACGCTACATTGGTCCGGCTGAATAAGGAAATCTCAGGAAAGGAGTACATATGGCTGAGGAATATAACACAGAAGGAATGCTGGACGTATATCTGTATGAGAATGAGCAGCTTTTGGAACAGCTTCAGGAAATGGTTCTGGAACAGAAGGATGCGGACAGCTTCGATCAGGACAGCATCAATGAAATCTTCCGTACCATGCATACCATTAAAGGTTCATCGGGCATTATGATGTTCGACAACATTACGGCGATTTCTCATAAGCTGGAAGACGTCTTCTATTATCTGAGAGAATCCCATCCACAGAATGTGCCCCACATCAAGCTGGTGGAGCATGTGCTGGAAGTGGCGGATTTCATCACAGATGAGATGGAGAAGATCAAAAGCGGCAATACGCCTGACGGCAATCCTGACGACATCATCAAAGAACTGGACGCGTTCCTGGAGACGATCAAGAGCGGTGCGGGAGAGGAAGTAGAGCCGCCGCCGGAGAACGTGCACGAGGAGCCCAAGCAGTTCTACATAGCGCCGGTTGCCACGGATGCCAGCAGGTTCTACAAGGTGTACATCACCTTCTCGCCGGATACGGTTATGGCGAATATCCATGCCTATAAGACGGTCTACGCGATGAAGGAAATCGCGGAGGATCTGCTCTATTCCCCGGAGGATATCATATCCGATGAGGGAAGCGCCGACGTGATTCTCAAGGAGGGCTTCAAGATTCTGCTCCAGGCGCAGTGTACGGAGGGAGACATCCGCAAGATCATTGGCGTTGGCTATGATATTGAGAAGGTCGATATTTATGAATGCAAGGCCGAGGAATTCCTGCAGGGCTTTGATTTCGGCGGGCCGGAACAGCAGATCGACCTGGACTCCAGCGTGGAGGTCATCGAGGCCAGAGCGGGGCAGAAGGAGAATCAGGAGAAGCCGGCAGCCAAGCCCATGGCGCCGGGCGATTTCGTCATCAAGTCCAAGGAACCCGGCAAGATGAAGAAGTTAGCCAAGGATAAGCCCAAGAGCGAGAAGGCATCCTTTATCAGCGTCAACGTCAATAAGATGGATCTGCTGATGGACTTAATCGGCGAGCTTGTTATCTCTGAGTCTGTGGTGCTGCAGAATCCTGACTTGAAGGTGCCGGGGTTAAATCTTGCCAACTTCAACAAGGCGGCCGCGCAGATGTCCAAGATATCTACTGACCTGCAGAACGTTATCATGTCCATGCGTATGGTGCCCCTGACCAACCTGTTCCAGAAGATGAACCGTATTGTCTTCGATGTATCCAGAAAACTGGGCAAGGATATTGAGTTCGAGATGATCGGCGAGCATACAGAGGTGGATAAGAATATCATTGAGAATATTTCGGATCCTCTTATGCATCTGGTGCGCAACGCGGTGGATCACGGCATCGAGACGGCCGAGGAGCGTATACAGAGCGGCAAAGCGGATAAAGGCAAGGTGACATTGTCTGCCAGAACGGAAGCCGGTAAGGTATGGATCAGTGTGACGGACAACGGCAAGGGCTTAGACAGAGAGAAGATTCTGGCCAAAGCAAAGAAACAGGGACTTCTGGATGAAGGCAAGGCGGAGAGCGCCTATACCGACAAGGAAATCTATCAGTTTATTACTCTGCCGGGCTTCTCCACCAACGAACAGGTGACGGAGTATTCGGGACGAGGCGTCGGCATGGACGTGGTGGTACAGAATATCCAGTCTATCGGCGGTACGCTGGAAATCGAGAGCGTGCCCGGCTTTGGCAGTACGATGTCCTTAAAGATTCCGCTGACGTTGGCGATTATCGACGGTATCGTGATGGAATCCGGCACTTCCTCTTTCGTTGTGGAGACGGGTGTGGTGAAGGAGTTCGTCAGTGTCAGGGAAGACATGATGATTCACGAGCCTAACGGAGAGGAATTCATTATGATCCGGGGAGAATGCTATCCGGTCATTCGTCTGGGAGAATGGTACGGCCTGAAGGAGTACCGCAGATCCGTGGAGGACGGCATGATGCTGATTTTCGAGGTGGAAGGCAAGACGATCTGCCTCTTCGTGGACAGGTTAATCGGCAAGCAGGAGATTGTAGTGAAGCCGATTCCGTCTTATGTCAAAAAAGTAAAAGGACTCTCCGGCTGTACACAGCTTGGAGACGGCAGCATTGCGCTGATATTAGACCCGGTGGGCTTAATAGAGTAGACCAGGAAAGGAAGGTAGCCATATGGACGGCATCAGTGAATTGAACAGGCGCCCGGAGACAGTCGCAGGCGCGGCGGATGAGCATGATACCCAGAAAGGCAAATACATGACATTCAAATCCGGAAACGAGTATTTCGGGCTGAAAATCCAGTATGTGAATGAAATCATCGGTTTTCAGACGATTACGGCCATTCCGGAGACGGAGGATTACATCAAGGGACTGATTAATTTAAGAGGCAAAATCATTCCTGTTATTGACGTAAGGCTCCGGTTTAAACAGCCTCCCTTTGAATATAACGACAGAACCTGCATCATCGTCATCAATGTAAAATCTACGGTGGTGGGACTGATCGTGGAGAAGATAGCCGAGGTAGTGGAGATCAAAGAGGAAAATATCCTGCCGCCTCCCACGATCGGACGTTCTGATAAGACCCAGAACAAGTACGTATACGGCATCGGCAAGGTGGGAGACTCCGTGAAGCTTCTGCTGGATCCCGATAAGCTTCTGAATGATGAAGATATGTCACTGATAGAACAGGTTAAAGACATCGACGTGCAAGAGAGAGAGGTATAGGACAATGAAGGACATGAAAATTCGCACCAAATTACTGATCGGCTATGCCATTCCGATCATACTGACAATCATCAATACGATTGTGGCCATCACGATTACGAGAAATATTCTGCATGCGGAGGATCCGGAGACTTACTTCAGGAACGGCGTAGCCGTGTTCCTGTGCGTAGTGCTTGTGGCGATTATCATGACGCTGATCTCGTCCGCATACAATCTCAAGGTGATCCAGACGTCTCTGGACCAGCTCGTCGGCGCTTCCAGGGAGATTGCGGAAGGACGTGTGGATATCGAACTGGTAAAATACAACAACGATGAATTCGGCGAACTTATTGACGAGTACCAGAAGGTGATTAACAATGTCAAATATCAGGCTAAGGTCGCGGAGGAAGTATCCAAGGGAAATCTCACGCTTGATGTAAAGCCGGTCTCTAACGACGATCTGCTGGGCAATTCCCTGAAGAAGCTGGTTGAAGATAACAGACGCGTGCTGGGTAATATCAGCGACGCAGGCTACCAGGTTACGATCGGCGCGTCCCAGGTGGCGAGCGCAAGCCAGTCTCTGGCACAGGGGTCTACGCAGCAGGCAAGCGCCATCCAGCAGATTACCGCTTCCATCGATGAGATTGCGGATAAGACGAAGCAGAATGCGGAGGAAGCGAATTCGGCGGCGTCTCTTGTGGAGAAAGCGATCGAGGATGTGAAGCACGGCAACGAGCAGATGCGCGGCATGATGTCCGCGATGCAGGATATTAACAAATCCTCCGAAAGTATTTCCAAAATCATTAAGGTGATTGACGATATTGCGTTCCAGACTAACATACTTGCGCTGAACGCGGCTGTAGAAGCGGCAAGAGCCGGAGAAGCGGGTAAAGGCTTCGCGGTAGTGGCGGAAGAAGTCAGAAGCCTGGCTGCCAAGAGCGCGGCGGCGGCTTCCGAGACGGCAGAGCTGATCGAGGATTCCATCAGCAAGGTAGGGCTGGGATCCGAAATCGCGGATGAGACAGCCAAGGCGCTGGGCGTTATCACAGATGTGGTGCAGCAGAGCGAAGTGCTGATTAACGACATTGCGCAGACCTCCAACTATCAGGCGACGGCGGTAGCGCAGATCGAGCAGGCGATCACACAGGTTTCTCAGGTAGTGCAGACCAACTCGGCGACCAGTGAGGAATGTGCGGCGGCAAGCGAGGAACTGTCCAACCAGGCGGCAAGGATGCGGGATATGCTGTCTGTCTATAATCTTGGCAGACCGCAGGGCGGCATGGCTGCCAACAATTCCTATGCGCCGTCCGCTAACGCCAATGAGAAGATTATCTCCCTTGGCGACGGATTCGGGAAGTATTAAGAGTTGGAAATAAGTGAGAGCATAATATAGAACAGCCATATAAAGAGATGATGCGGCGTACGCGCTGTAGAGTATATATGGTAATCAGACAGCGGACTTCCACGGGGAGTCCGCTGTTGTTTTGGGGATACGGGGATGGGGGATACGGTAACAGACGCTGTCACAGGGATGCGGCAAAAGGGCTTGCTATTTTCCGTGAAATACCGTAAACTAAAAACAGTTTATGAGGCGGTGGTGAGAATCGCGCAGAGAGATCTCATAGAGATAAAGAATAAAATCAGATGGGGGATTACGATGAAAGAACAATTGATGGCGCTGAAAGTACAATATGACGAAGTACTGGGACGTTTTCTGGGGAAAGAGGATTTCTATCTGAGAATGCTTAAGAAATTCCTGGACGACAAGAATTTCGAAGGGCTGGAAATGGCGGTGCAGGCGAAGGAATGGCCGGAGGCTTTTAAATATGCCCATACTGTGAAGGGTCTGTGCGGTAATCTTGGTCTGGATGGTATTCTGGAATATGTGGC
The DNA here is from genome assembly GCA_017626325.1 of Lachnospiraceae bacterium. Taxonomy (GTDB): domain Bacteria; phylum Bacillota; class Clostridia; order Lachnospirales; family Lachnospiraceae; genus UBA3282. The sequence continues at coordinate 47,344 of JAGAIZ010000058.1, forward strand.
GCCCCTGACAGAAGAACTGCGTAATGAGCCGTATAGCGAGGGCAGGATCGCGGAGTATATGTCCGGTGCGGCGGAGCAGTACAGGAAAGCGGTAGAGGTGATTTCTGCCCTGTAGGCGACGCGTTTTGCAATGGATGCAGGGGATTTGGCGAGTGGCGGCGGTTTTGCACACTCGCATTTGTTTTCCGGACAGTAAACCGGGGAAGCAGGGAACTGCTGCCGGCGCTGCGGAGGAAACAGGACGATCTGTGACCTGCCGCAAAGACGCGGCAGGTGTGGAGTATAAGAATGAGGCAAAGGGTGTTGATGTTACTTTGTATTTTGGCGGCGGTGCTCTGCTTCGGGTACTGCCTGATGACAGGCCTGGCCAGGTCGGGCAGTCGTTTCTATCTGGTGTGGGCGGCAGCGGGCCTGTGCTTCGGGTTCCTGGCATGTGCGATACGATTTGACTGGTGGTCCGGGCTGCCTGCACTGCTGCGGCACGGTATCGTGCTTCTGGCGGCTGTGGGCACGCTGCTTTTCGTCGTGGTGGAGGGCTGTATCTTAAGCTGTTATCACGCGCAGGGGGAAGAGGATCTGGATTATATCATCGTGCTGGGCGCACAGATGAAGGAGAGCGGTCCCAGCGTGGTGCTGCAGTTCCGGCTGGATAAGGCCTATGATTATCTGACAGAGAATGAGAATACTATCTGTATCGTATCCGGCGGGCAGGGAGCCAACGAGCCTTGCAGCGAGGCGGAAGGCATGTATCGGTATCTGGTGGGAAGGGGGATTCCCGCTTCCCGTATCGTAATGGAGGATCAGTCCACGGATACCTCTGAAAATATAGCCTACAGTGCGAAGCTGATTGGAAATGATCAGGCGAAGGTGGGGATTGTGACGAACAATTTCCATGTTTTCCGCGGCGTGCAGCTTGCGCGCCATGCCGGGTTTGAGAATGTCTGCGGCATTGCCGCGCAGTCGGATATCTATTTCCTGTGCAATAATATGGTGCGGGAGTTTTTCGGCGTCGTGAAAGACACGGTGTGCGGGAACCTGTGGTGAACGGCGGATTAGCGGATGTCTGAGACGCCTTTCGGGAAGCTGCGTTATGGGTTTCCGCTTGGATTCGGGTCAGCGGTGTGGTATGATGGAATGGGCTGGGATGCTGTTCTTGAGAAGCGCCTTGCGGCTGTGAGCAGCAGAGGCCATCCAGAGTAAGGGCCGCGGAAAAGCGGATATCATCAAGAATAAGGATGGCAGAAAAGCCAAGGATGTTAAGAGTAAGGACTGCAAAGAAGCGAAGGATGTTAAGAGTAAGGATTGCGGAGAAACAAAAGAAATAGAGAAAAGAACTGGTATAACATGAAGAGAGAAAAAAGGCTATGGAAAATAAAAGCAGGCTGCGCGGCGGTTCTGCTGTCAGCGGGACTGCTCCTTAGCGCCTGCGGAGCGGGCGAGACGGCAAGCGACACGTCCCGGGGCATGGCGGCGGTGGAGGCGCTGGATTACGAGACGGCGCTTGCGCATTTTCAGGCAGCGGAGGAAAACGGCGAAGATCTAAGGCTGCTCTATCGCGGTATGGGTCTTGCCTATATGGGCATGACGGATTACGAGAATGCGATCCTCTATCTGGAGGCGGCGCTGCGGTTAAGCGACGGCAATGTGGAGGATATGGATTTCGATATGAATTATTATCTTGCCACAGCGTATTATAAGAATGGACAGCTTGCGGAGGCGTCGGGTGTCTATGATGCGATCCTGGCGCTGCGCCCGAGGGAAAAGGACGCATTCTATCTGCGCGGCTGTGTGAAATTATCCCAGAATGATTTCGAAGGGGCGCAGGCGGATTTTGATGCCGCCATTTCGCTGGACAGGCAGAACTATGATCAATTGATACGAATCTATATGGCGCTTGAGGAGTACGGCTATAAGGAAGCGGGTCAGGGTTATCTGCAAACAGCCATGTCGGAGAACGAGAAGTCCATCTCTGATTATGACATGGGGCGGATCTGCTTCTATTTGGAGGATTATGAGAATGCCCGCAATTATCTGACGAAATTGAAGACAGAGACGGATTACGGCGCGGCACTGTATCTTGGCAGAACCTATGAGGCGCTGGGGGATTATAATTATGCGTCCAGTATCTATGCGGGCTATACGGAGAACGACCAGAGCAAAGCGGAGATCTATAACCAGCTTGGACTGTGCCGGATGCAGATGGGAGAGTACGAACTTGCTCTTGCCGCTTTCCAGGCGGCGATGAATATCGAAGACAACGGCATGATGCAGACTTTGAAATTCAATGAAATCGTTACCTATGAATATATGGGAGAATATAAGACGGCGGCGGCGCTGATGAACAGCTATCTTAAGGCATACCCCGACGATACGAAGGCGAAGCGGGAGTACGAGTTTCTGCAGACCAGATAAGAATTGACAATCAAAAGAGCCGATGGTAGTATTTTAACAAAAGTACGACATTCGGTCAGAAGAGAAAGGTATGGTAAAGCTATGAAGGATACTTTCTTGCGTGTAAAAGGAATTATTAAGAAGGACGACAAATATCTGCTGATCAAGAGATGGGTGGATGACCGTATTCCGGATCCTTTCGTATGGGAATTTATCGACGCTGAGGTCAATCACGGCGAGGCGCCGGACGATACGGTACTGCGCGCTATTAACGAGCTGCTTTCTGTGGGCGGTAAGATTGAGAAGATTGAATATACCTGGTCCAGTATGCTGGGAGACACACATTGTGTCGGTATTGCGTACATATGCTCCATCGCGGAGGAAGACGAAGCCAATATTGTGCTGCCCGAGGAATTCGGCGAGTGGATCTGGGTGACGAGAGATGAGATTCCGCTGTATATTGAGAACCAGTACGTGCTCAAGGATATAGAGGGCAAGGCGCTGTAAGGGGCAGAAGTGACAAAGGCATTGTGCCGGAAGGAAGGATAATCCTATGATTAACAAATTAGTGGAAAATATCAGGAGAACAGGCGCGCCTATCGTGGTCGGCTTAGATCCGATGCTTAAGTATGTGCCGAAGCATATCCGGAAGAAGGCTTACGACGAGTATGGCGAGACTCTGAAAGGGGCGGCAGAAGCTGTCTGGCAGTATAATAAGGAAATTGTGGACGCGGTGTACGATCTGATTCCTGCAGTAAAGCCTCAGATAGCCATGTACGAACAGTTCGGCATCGAGGGGCTGATTGCTTTTCAGAAGACGGTTGCATACTGCAAGGAGAAGGGGCTGGTAGTCATCGGCGATATCAAACGCGGCGACATCGGTTCTACTTCGGAAGCTTATGCGGTGGGACATCTGGGTAAGGTGCAGGTGGGCAGCAGCATGTATTACGGCTTCGATGAGGACTTCGTTACTGTGAATCCTTATCTTGGTTCTGACGGTGTGAATCCGTTTATCAAGGTCTGCAGGGAAGAGAAGAAGGGCTTATTTATTCTGGTGAAGACCTCCAATCCCAGCAGCGGCGAGTTTCAGGACCGCCTGGTGAAGTGTGAAGACGGTACGGAGAGACCCCTGTATGAAGTTGTGGGCGAGAAGGTGGCTCAGTGGGGCGCCGACTGTATGGGCGATTCCTACAGCTATATCGGCGCGGTGGTAGGCGCTACCTATCCGGAAATGGGCAAGGTGCTCCGCAAGGTAATGCCGAAATCCTTTATCCTTGTACCGGGCTACGGTGCACAGGGCGGTAAGGGCGCGGATCTGGTGCATTTCTTTAATGAAGACGGTCTGGGCGCGATTGTGAATTCCTCCCGGGGAATTATCGCAGCCTATCAGCAGGAGAAATACGCGAAATACGGGGAAGAGAACTTCGCGGAGGCTTCCCGGGCGGCAGTGCTTGAGATGAAAGAAGACATCGCGGGCGCGCTGGAGAACCGGTAGGTCAGCGAAGGCGATATTGCTGCGGAAGATAAATCCGGCATGTACAGAAGAAAGGAAGGAAATCCTGCATTTTGTACCTGCCGGATTTTTGCGTTCCTGCAAATCGTACAGCGCATGTGGCAGGGGAAACATGCGTAGTATACATGCGGAGTATACATGCGGAGTATACATGCAGAGTATACAGGCATACTCTGCCTGCAGGATTAATATGCTGCATCAGCATATAGTCTGCGGCTGGATGAAATGCGTATTTGGAATACATTCAAACAGCAATTTGACGGTACTTATTTTGCCAAAATAAAATAATACAGACAGTCTGCATAATTTTTAATAGAAATAAATGAATAATATGGCAAAAATGATGAGTTTTCCATCCAAAACGCTTGCAGAAAATGGTGCAAGGTTTATAATAGTACTATAGTACCAATGACGGAACGCGGTGTCTGGGCATTGGAGAAGATGGAAGGAGTAATGGGGGATGGGAGAAGCAAAAAAACAAACAAGAATGCAGACGGCACAGGAAGGTTCGGCGTTTAAGGGTTCTATCAAAAAGAAGATGCTGACGCGCACCATCACGCCTACGGTGGCGGGACTGCTGATTGCGGCTGTGCTGATAGCGATAATCGCGGGAGTGCAGATCAAGAGTCTGGAAGACCAGAATATCAAGAACTGTTCGCTGAATGCGGCGTATCAGATCAGTGAATATTTTACGAAATATATGGAGGTCAGCAGACAGCTCGGCGCGAATCAGGAGCTGGCTGATCTGTTCGAACAGGTGCAGGCGGGCAGCCCTATCGATCAGGCGGAGCAGTATGCTTCCGTGATTGCGACAATGACGAATATGCACAATACGGATGCGGATAATATTCTCGTCTGTTGGGCGGCGGATGTGGATTCCAGCCAGTGCATCGAGGACAGCGGTTATGTGAGTACGATCGGAGAGTGGGACATTACCACAAGAAGCTGGTATGCTCAGGTGCTGGAAGCGGGAACGACGATCGTGACTGAGCCTTATGAGAACAGCTCTACGGGTGAGATGGTGGCAAGTATTGTGACTCCCGTATATGACGGCTCCGGCAATATGGCAGGCGTAGCGGCGCTGGATCTGTCCCTTGGCGCGGTGGTGGATATGATGGAAGAGCAGAAGCTTGGAGATACAGGTTTCCTGCTTCTTATGACGAAGGAAGGCATGGTCATGTTTGCTGATGATGCCGGCATTCTGCAGACTTCCATACAGGAGATTGACATTGCAGACAATGTAAAACAGGGCTTTGCCGAGGATGAATACGGAAGTTATGTCTATCGGTATGCGGGCAATAAGAATTACGGGTATATGGAGCAGGCAGGCGACAGCAGATGGGTCGTTTTGAGCGGTATGCCGAATCTGGAATACAATATGGATTTATATAAAGTGATCGGGGCAACGATTCTTTTGTTTGGTATTATGATCGCGGTTATGTGCGTCGTGATCTCACGGATTGCTATGGGAATTGTGCGGCCTGTTCACCAGCTTCATCATGTGGCAGAGCGGATTGCAGGAGGAGATCTGGATGTGGAACTGGAGGTCGAATCCGATGATGAGATCGGCGCGGTGGCGGCGGCTATCGATAAGACGGTAATACGCTTGAAGGATTATATCAAATACATTGATGAGATCGCGGAAGTGCTGGGCGAAATTGCACAGGGAAATCTGCTTTTCACCTTAAAGCAGGACTATGCGGGAGAATTCGGTAAGATCAAGGATGCGCTGGAAAATATCTCCCGTACGCTGACGCAGACGATACGCGGCATTCATTCCACGGCGGAGCAGGTATCCAGCGGCGCGGGACAGATCGCGCAGGCGGCACAGTCGCTGGCGGACGGCGCGACCAGTCAGGCGTCTGCGGTAGAGGAGCTGTTTGCTACTGTTACGGATATCTCCGAACGGGTGCGTGAAAATGCGGATTATGCGGCTGGCGCGGCAGACGGCGCGGATGAGGTAAGGAAGAATATAGAGAGCAGCAACGAGGACATGCGGCTGCTTGTCAAAGCCATGGAAGAAATCAACGAATGCTCTAACGCGATCAGCGCCATCATTGCGAACATCGAGGAGATTGCGGATCAGACGAATCTTCTTTCCTTAAATGCTTCCATTGAGGCGGCGCGTGCCGGGGAGATGGGAAGGGGCTTCGCTGTGGTAGCCAACGAAGTCGGCAACCTGGCCAAAGAGAGCGTATCGGCGGTCCAGAAGTCCACGGATCTGATTCAGAACTCTATCGACGCGGTGGAGCGTGGTATGAATCTTGTCAATGAGACTGCCGGAAAGCTGGCGGAATCTGTAGCGGGCGTCGTCGGACTTGCGGATAAGATGAACGAACTCTCCGAAGCGGCGCACGGGCAGACGGTGAGCCTCAATGAAGTAGAGCAGGGCATTCATCAGATATCTGCTGTTGTAAGCGATAATTCAGCGATGGCGGAAGAAAGCGCCGCTTCCAGCGAGGAGCTTTCCGCGGAGGCGACTGCCCTGAACGATATGATGCAGATTTTTGTTGTGGAGTAGAGTGCTTCTATACCCACAGAAACATCGGAAATTTTCTTATAGTAAACTGCCCGATTGCCGATTTTTCAAGCGGGCAGTTTACTATTGACTTCCTATATGGAAATCACATACAATATAGTAAAGTACCACTAAAATGAACAAATCTGTGGCAGTTAAGCAGAGGTGGAGAAATGCTTCGTGAAAATGATAAAAAAGATGTGGGAAAGCTGTTCAATCGGCATCGCTATATAATGACTACTGCCGAGCTTCTTGAAGCTAAGCTATACTATGCGGATATTAAACAACTTTTGGATGAAGGATTGATTGAAAGAGTACGCAGAGGTTACTATCATTGGATTGAAGACCAGGGGGAAAGTGAAGTTGTAATTATCAATCATCTTTTCCCGGATGCGGTTTTCTGTATGGAAACGGCTCTTTTCTATTATAAGTACAGCGATAGAAATCCTGCTGAATGGAACTTTGCAATAGATAGGAATGTTTCCAAATTGAGAACCAACATTGATTATCCGTTTATAAGAGCATACCGTATGGAGTCGGAGCTGGTTACACTTGGCGAAACAACAGGTGAAATTGATTATATCAAAGTGCGTATTTATGATCGTGACAGAACAATTTGTGATGTTCTGAAAAATATGAGTAAAATGGATAAAGAAATTTTCAATAAAGCAATACAAGGGTATGTTAAGGATCCGAACAAGAATATACCAAACCTTATGACGTATGCCCAAAAACTGCGTGTGCAGAAAAAGGTTAAAGAATTGATTGGAGTGTGGTTGTAGTGGCTGATGTTGAGGCGTCTGTTTTGGCAAAATTGAAAAACAAAGCAAGGGCTTCTGGCATTAGCTATCAACAATGCTTACAGCTTTTTATGCAGGAGGAATTCCTACGGAAGCTTTCAAAATCTGGATGTGAAGATAAGCTGATACTCAAAGGTGGATTGTTCATTTATACGCTGACGAACTTTGAAAGCCGAGCAACTATTGATATAGATTTTCTGCTTCGTAGTGTGTCCAATTCAATTGAAAGCGTAAAATCCCTCATAGCGCAAATCCTTGAAACGTCTACAGGAAATGATTATATCAAAATGACTGCAAAAGGGTTTGAGGAGATTTCTCCGCAGAGAAAATATCACGGTATCAGTACCCAGATTATCGGACAGATAAAGAATGTGCGAGTACCGTTCAATGTTGATATAGGCGTAGGCGATATTATTGTTCCCTGTGCTGAAGAACGAACAATTAGTACGCAACTCCCGGACTTTGAAGCACCGGTCATAATGACCTATTCACTTGAAAGCACGATTGCCGAAAAATTTGATGCTATTCTGCAGCGTTATGAACTGACGGGTAGAATGAAAGATTTTTATGACATCTATTATCTTTCAAGGGCATTCGATTTTGAGGGTGCAAAATTGCAGGCGGCTATATTTGCAACCTTACAGCGGCGTGGTACTCCCTATGACAGCGATAGCTTTAAGCGTGTTGAGGCACTTGCCGATGATGAGGATATGCAGAAGCGTTGGAAATTCTTTTTGAAAACCATAAAAGATAACACGCTTGCGTTCTCATTTGTTATTGCAGAAATTCAGACTTTTCTTGAGCCTGTATTTGATGCGATTGTGAATGAGAAAGAATGGCAAAATATCTGGAAAAGCAATGCAAAAAAATGGTCAAATCTGAAGTGATGTGAGCATTATAAATGATGTGGCGGCCGCTTTCAGAGAGAAGTGAAACATCATTTTGGTGTGTCCCCATTAGCCCGGATAGTTATCCCGATTTTCGCATATGGATTGAATGCAGATATAAATTGTGATAAAATTAGGGAAAATATTTGATGGTTCTTTCCCTTAAAGGAGCGTTTTTTATAAAATAGAAAAGGCAAAAAGCCTGTAAAATAAGGAGAAAACAGACGTATGGAACAGTACAAGCAGCAATTTATCGAGTTCATGGTAGACAGCCAGGTTTTGAAGTTCGGCGATTTTACTTTAAAGAGCGGCAGGAAATCCCCCTTCTTTATGAATGCGGGCGCTTATGTGACCGGAGCGCAGCTTCGCAAGCTGGGCGAGTACTATGCAAGAGCGATTCATGATCATTACGGACTGGATTTCGATGTATTGTTCGGACCTGCCTATAAGGGAATCCCGCTTGCGGTAGCGACGACGATGGCGCTCAGCGAGCTCTATGGCAAGGAGATCAGATACTGTTCTAATCGCAAAGAGGTGAAGGATCACGGCGACACCGGCATCCTGCTGGGCAGTAAGCTCAAGGACGGCGACAGGGTTGTGATTATTGAAGATGTGACTACTTCCGGTAAGTCTATCGAAGAGACATTCCCAATCATTAAAGCGCAGGCGGATGTGGAGATCAAAGGACTGATTGTTTCCTTAAACCGTATGGAGAGAGGACTGACCAGCACGAAGAGCGCGCTGGAGGAAATCAAGGAGAAGTACGGCTTTGACGCGAATGCGATCGTCAGCATGGAGGATGTGGTGTCGTGTCTGTATCAGAAGCCGTATCAGGGTAAGGTATATATTGATGATGCTCTTAAGGCGGCGATCGATGCATATTATGAGCAGTATGGAGCACAATAGGATAAGAAAGAATGGGCGGATTTGGAAAGGAAGGACAGCGGAATGGAAGAAAAAACATATAAGACCATGGGCGGCGCCGGAGCAATGAATATTGCGGTCGGTGTTGTGACGTTAGTTACAGGTGTGGCAAGCGGTATATTATTAATCATCGCCGGGGCAAAGCTTTTGGCGGGCAGAAACAAGATTTTATTTTAATAGACGAAGGAGAGCGAATGGGTGTTTTCGGCAGGGACGAAGATACCCATTTACAGGTTTATACGTGCGGCATAGAGGTCAGATTGATAAATTGCTCTGACATGGAGGATTAGGTTGAAAAAGAACAGTTATATTTTTACTAATAAGGAACACAGCCGGAAGGGTATCATGTCTACGATTCTGGGGATTATTTCGCTTGCGACGCTGGCATATGCTATTATTATGAGCTACAGGCAGGCGGGAGATATTCCGAGACAGTATGGGGCGGCGGCGATGCTGGTGATGATTTTTGCTTTCGCCGGGATCGTGTTAGGCGTGATTTCGAAGACGGAACGGGACAAATATTACCTGTTTTCGTATCTGGGAGTCGGATTGAACGTACTGGTGCTGGCAGTAATCAGCATGATCCTGTATGCGGGAGCATACGGGCTGTAAGCAGGAAACGAGCGTGGAAGAAGCGCGGAAATGAGGAAAGCGATGGAAGATTTATATATCAATGAGAACGATAAGAGGGAACTGGAGACAGAGCGTTATAAGCTGGCGATGGAACGGATGCGGGAGATACCGGACGAGTCAATCTGTGAGGAACCGTTTCGGACTTATTTTCGGCGGATGGCTTCTTTCGCGGTAATGATGGATCAGACGTGGGCGCTTGTGGAGAGCGGCGGATTACGGGAGCTGACGCTTCAACAGCATCAAGAGCATAACAGGGCGTTATATGAAGATATTCTGCCGGAGCATTATGAGGCAAGCTATGCCAACCCGGAGTATGCGGTCAATTGTCTGGGTGAGTCAATGGGACAAATGCTGTCATTTCTGTATGCGGAGCTTCGGGGCATGATTCCGGCGGCGTATGAGCAGGACCGGTTCGCGATGGTGATTCGTATGGAACTGCTGCTGGAGGTATATCAGGCGTTTGTATGTGCGGCGCAGGAGACGGAGGATGGCGAAGCCGGACGGCTGACAGCTTTGCCGCAGCAGGAGATGATTCAACAGATCCTGTATTGGTATGTAAGCGATTATTATGAGCCGGAATCGATGGAAAGAATCGCGGGGCTGGTATGTGCCGACCGGGATTTTGCATATCGTATTATTATGGAAAGCGATCTGTCCGATCTGCGTTATCTTTATTATTTCGGAGAATATATCACGGACAATGAACTGGAGACGGCGCGCCACTTAAATGAGATGCCTGAGGAGAAGATCAGGCTGATGGCGGACACGTATGCGGAAGGGTATCGCATCGGCTTTGAAGTGGGCAATAAGGATATTTCTATCAAAAAAACGGTTAATATCCGTTATCATCTCGGCTTCGAACGTATGATACGCCAGGCGGTTCTTAACTTTGACCGAATGGGTCTGCGTACAACCTTCTACCGTGCGGGCAGCAACATATTCCAGGGCAGAAGCGTGAATAAGAACGGCTTTTTCGGCGCTAATCCGAATAAGCAGTTTGATTATGACCATAAGGAGGATCAGGCGCTGGTGCTTGATAAGCCCCTGGCGGAACGCAAGCTGGAATGTATGAAGAACGCCTATGAGAAGTGGAAGCGGGAAGCGGGCGAGCATGGCGGACCTGCGGTGGTGGAGATCTTCGGCGAGAAGCCTTTCGTGCCGGCGTCGAAGGATACGGCGTGCAAATTGTCTCAGAAGCAGCAGAAATTGTCTGTGGAATATGCGGGGAAGGCGGGCGCGCTGCAGAATCAGTATATCAAAGGGGAAGAGAGAAGCTTTACCATCATTGCTTTTCCGGTGCCGGATATCGGCGCAAGGTATGCTGAGATCTTCGATGATATCGTACGTATCAATACATTGGATTACAAGCTGTATCAGGGCATTCAGCAGATCATAATCGACGCGCTGGATCAAGGATCGACTGTTCGGGTCAAGGGATGCGGCGCCAACAGGACGGATATAACTGTCCGGCTTCACGACCTGCAGGATCCGGCAGGTCAGACGAATTTCGAAAACTGTGTGGCGGATGTGAATATTCCGGTGGGAGAAGTGTTCACCTCTCCGGTCTTACAGGGTACAAACGGCATACTTCATGTGACGAGAGTGTTTCTGAACGAACTGGAATATAAGGATATCTGGCTGCGGTTTCAGGATGGCATGGTCGTCGATTACGGATGCGCCAATTTCCCGACGGAAGAAGAGAACCGCAAGTATATTAAGGATAATGTATTATATCATCATGAAACGCTGCCGATGGGAGAGTTTGCAATCGGCACGAATACCACCGCTTATGTGGCGGCACGCAGGTACGGTATTGAAGATAAACTGCCGATTCTGATTGCGGAGAAAACGGGACCGCATTTCGCGGTGGGCGATACGTGTTATTCTCACGCGGAGAATGTAAAGGTGTATAATCCGGATGGAAAAGAGATCATTGCCAGGGATAACGAGGTGTCAGTTTTGCGCGACACGGATGTCAGTAAGGCCTATTTCCAGTGTCATACGGATATTACCATTCCGTATGATGAATTGGGAGAACTGTCGGTTGGGACTGCGGACGGGAATGTGATTCCGATTATCCGGGACGGTCAATTCGTCCTCGAGGGCTGCGGGGAACTGAACAAGGCGTTCGAAAGATAAACCGGGTAGCGGCGGCAGGCATAAACAGCATAAGCGGCATAAGCGGCCCTGCAAAAGAAGGTTGCGCAATGATGGAAAATTTAGTACACTGTAAGAAGGAATTTTTTGTCCTGCCACAAGATATTGTAGAGGATACCGGAAATACAGAAGGCGCAGATACGAAGCGCAGACATAAAAGAGGAGGATGACATATGGCACAGGTAGGAATCGTGATGGGCAGTGATTCGGATATGCCCGTTATGGCAAAGGCTGCGGATATTTTAGAGGAGCTTGGAATTTCTTATGAAATGACAATCATATCGGCCCACAGAGAGCCGGATGTATTTTTTGAATATGCGAAGAGTGCGGAGAGCAAGGGCTTTAAGGTGATTATTGCGGGCGCGGGCAAGGCGGCGCATCTGCCGGGTATGTGCGCGGCGATCTTCCCGATGCCGGTTATCGGAATCCCCATGAAGACTTCTGATCTGGGCGGTGTGGATTCCCTGTACTCTATCGTGCAGATGCCTTCCGGCATCCCGGTGGCGACGGTGGCAATCAACGGCGGACAGAACGCGGGGATTCTTGCGGCGAAGATTCTGGCGACTTCGGACGAGGCTTTGCTGCAGAGACTCAAGGCGTATTCACAGAGCCTGAAGGAGAGTGTCCAGAAGAAGGACGCGAAGCTGCAGGAAGTGGGCTATAAGAATTATATTAATGAATAATCAAACAATAGAACGAAAATCACACTTGGAGGAAAAACAATGGCAATGGATTACAAGACAGCGGGCGTGGATATCGAAGCCGGTTATCAGTCGGTGGAATTGATGAAAAAATATGTAAAGGAAACTATGAGACCGGAAGTGCTGGGCGGTCTGGGCGGTTTCTCCGGCGCTTTTTCCATGGAGAAGCTTAAGGAGATGGAGAAGCCGGTATTGTTGTCCGGTACAGACGGCGTGGGTACGAAGATCAAGCTTGCTTTTCTTATGGACCGGCATGACACGGTAGGAATCGACTGCGTAGCAATGTGTATCAACGATGTGGTCTGTGCGGGCGGGGAGCCATTGTTCTTCCTGGATTATATTGCCTGCGGCAAGAATTATCCCGAGAAGATTGCGGCCATTGTCAAAGGTGTGGCAGAGGGCTGTAAGCAGGCCGGCGCTGCCCTGATCGGCGGCGAGACGGCGGAGCATCCGGGACTGATGCCGGAGGAGGAGTATGACCTGGCAGGATTCGCGGTAGGCGTTGTGGATGAGAAGGATCTGATTACGGGGGAGACGATCAAGGCCGGCGATACGCTTATCGGCATCGCTTCTTCCGGTGTACATAGCAACGGCTTTTCTCTTGTACGCAAGGTGTTCGAGATGACGAAGGAGAGTCTGGATACTTATTATGATGAGCTTGGCGCAACGCTTGGAGAGACCTTGCTTACGCCGACGAAGATTTATGTGAAGGCGCTTCAGTCTGTGAAGGAAGCGGGCGTGACCATTAAGGGATGCAGCCACATTACGGGCGGCGGTTTCTATGAGAATATACCGAGAATGCTTCCTGACGGCGTATCTGCGGAGATTATAAAGGACAGCTATCCGGTGCTGCCGATTTTCAGGTTATTGCAGAAGACCGGCAATCTGGAAGAGAAGATGATGTACAATACCTATAATATGGGTCTTGGCATGGTGCTTGCCGTAGATGCGGCGGACGCGGAGAGAACTGTCGCGGCGATTCAGGCGGCAGGAGAAGAGGCTTATATAGTGGGCAAGGCCGTAAGCGGCGGGAAGGAAGTTCTTTTGAAATAAGATACCGGAGGAACCGTTCAGAGAAAGTCGATCAGAAAATCAGAAAAACCGATCAGAGAAAAACAATCAGAGTCAATCGGTCAGAGAAAAGGAGCAGCAGATGCTTAAGGTATTGGTATGCGTATCCGGCGGAGGTACGAATTTACAGGCAATTATAGACGGCGTGCGCCAGGGAAGTATCCTGGATACAGAGCTTGTACGGGTGATCAGCAACAATAAGAACGCTTATGCGCTGGAGCGGGCGAAGCAGGCGGGGATTCCTGCGGTCTGCGTATCGCCCAAGGATTATGAGGACAGGGAAGCGTTCAACGAAGCTTTCCTGCAGGCAGTGGAGGAGGCTTCGCCTGATCTGATCGTGCTGGCGGGATTCTTGGTGGTGCTTCCGGCGCAGCTTATTAAGAGGTATGAGAACCGAATCATCAATATCCATCCCTCCCTGATTCCGTCCTTTTGCGGTACGGGCTATTATGGACTTAAGGTCCATGAGGGAGTGCTGGCCCGGGGTGTTAAGGTGACGGGCGCGACAGTGCATTTCGTGGACGAGGGAACAGATACCGGTCCGATTATCATGCAGAAAGCGGTGGAAGTCCGGGAGGACGATACGCCGGAGGTATTGCAGCGCAGAGTCATGGAAGAGGCCGAATGGATTCTTCTGCCCTGGTGTATCAATCTGATCGCCGGCGGCAAGGTGACGGTGAGCGACGGGAAGGTACATATTTCCGAGTAGGGCCGGACAGGAGACAGCCGGCATGAAGAAACAGAGAGCTGTGAACGTGAACGGAGCGAACAATAAAAACGAATAAACAATAAAAACGAATAAACAGTAACAACGAATAAACAGAGAAAACGAACAGGAATTGGCAGCGGGAAGAAACAAGCAGGAAAGGCAGGATAACCGGATGAAAGTATTAATAGTAGGCAGCGGCGGCAGGGAACATGCCATAGCGGTAAGTGTTGCGAAGAGCCCGAAGGTGGATAAGATTTACTGTGCGCCGGGCAACGCCGGCATCGGACAGATCGCGGAGTGTGTGCCGATCGGCGCGATGGAATTTGATAAATTGGTGGCGTTTGCCAGGGATAACGCCATTGACCTGACGATCGTAGGCATGGACGATCCGTTGGTGGGCGGTCTGGTGGACGAGATGGAGGCGGCAGGACTTCGCGTATTCGGCCCCCGCAAGAATGCGGCTATTCTGGAGGGCAGCAAAGCTTTTTCCAAGGATTTAATGAAGAAATATCATATTCCCACGGCGGCCTATGAGAATTTCGATGATCCGCAGAAGGCGCTTGCTTATCTGGAGACAATCCA
>JAGAIZ010000059.1 GCA_017626325.1 Lachnospiraceae bacterium
AAATGTATACCAGAAGATTTCTGAAATATATGAACGGAAGCGTCCGCCAAGAGCAAACGAGGAAGCCGGTGCTAAAGCCTAATGCCATAACACCGGCAGATTATTATGCCTAAATCTGGCGTGGGTGTGAAAAGTAACTATTAATAAAACAAAATCATAACAAAATGTAAATTATACTTGACAAAAAGACACATAAAGAATATTATAAACATGTAAGATATATTTTACATTATGTAATCAATATCAAGAGAATAATGCACTGAGCTGCGGAAACGCAGCGTTTCGGAATGGAGGAAATTATGACACAGGACACGATTTATGTATTGGCAATGTATGCGGCAATGTGCCTCGTAGTCGGAGGTATTTGCTGCGCGATCAGAAGGAAGTGCAGCAGGCTTCAGGGGAAGTATGACGAACGGCAGAAGATGATACAGGGAACAGGTTACAAATACGGGTTCTTTACGACGATTATCAGTAGTATGCTGTATGCCATGGCAGTGGACACTGTGGAAGTCCCGGTGCATCCTACGGTGGCGGTTACGGCGTGCGTTTTTCTGGGGATCGCCGTATTTATGATTTATTGTGTCTGGAAGGACGCGTACTTTGGATTGGCCGGCATCAGCAGACGGTACATGGTTCTGATGGCAGCAGTCGTGATTCTTAACGCAGCGTCTGTGGCCAGCCATATCGCTTCCGGCACGCTGGTGGAGAATGGCGTCGTGGGAATCGGCGGGGTGAATGTGCTGGTTGCGCTTTTGTTCCTTTCAATGCTTATTGCGGTTTGGCTGAAGAACAGCAGAACCGCAAGAGAAGCGTTTGATGATGAGGATGGCCGGTAGAGAAGGAGGAAAGCCGTGAAAAACTTAAGACTGAAATCTGCCAGAGCCGCCCTTGATATGTCCCAGCAGCAGCTCGCGGACGCGGTGGGGGTGTCCAGGCAGACCATGAATGCCATAGAGAAGGGAGATTATAACCCTACGATTAAGCTGTGCCGCGCCATTTGCCGGGTGCTCAATAAGACGCTGGATGAACTGTTCTGGGAGGATGAGGAACCCTCCGGGATGTCTGACGGAGAATAGGCAGAAGCGGTATTTGAACAGAAATATGGCTGTTACGCGGCAGTCTCCGGGCAATGCTTTTTCGCCTTTTTCAGACAGAAAAGGCAGGTCGGCACGATGTAGAGACAGGCGGATACCCATGCAGCCTGATCCGCGAAGCAGATAGCGTTGTAGCCGTATACGGGAACGAAGCATACGCTGACGATGATTCGTGCGGCCATCTCGATAACGCCGCCGTAGACGGCGCGGCCGGAATAGCCCAGACCCTGGGTGCTCATGCGGAACACATTCAGGATGCCGAGAGCCCAATAGAAATAGCCCATGCAGCGCAGGTACTGTGCGGAAGCGTCCAGAACCGCCGTTTCCGTACTGCTGATAAAGAGTAAGGACAGCGTCCTGCCGAAGAAAATCAACACCAGCCCGATGAAAATACCGTAGGAGACACCCACAAGCGCTCCCTGGCGGATGCCCTGTTTGATACGGTCATATTTACCCGCGCCCAGATTCTGCCCGCAGAAGGTGGAGACGGCGGAGGCAATGGCATCGAAAGGACACATCGCGAACTGTTTGATTCTCGCGCCTGCAGTGAAACCTGATACATAGACAGAACCTAAGCTGTTGTTGGCGGACTGCATCACCATGCTGCCGATGGCAGTAATAGAGAACTGCAGTCCCATAGGCAGTCCCATAGCGAATAAAGTGCCCGCCTTATGGCGGTCTAAGCGCATCTCCTCTCTGCGGGGATGCAGGAATTCATACTTCTTAATAATATAGAAGAGACAGCACACCCCGCTGACTGCCTGTGCGGTAATCGTAGCGATGGCGGCGCCGCGGCAGCCCCATTGGAAGACTACGATGCACAGAAGATCCAGTATAATATTCAATACTGTTGAAAAGGCAAGGAAGAAGAACGGGGTCTTGCTGTTGCCTACGGCGCGCAGGATGCTCGCCTGGAAATTATACAGGATGTTAAAAGGTATCCCTAAGAATAAAACGAACAGGTAGGCATACGCATCGTCATATATATTGTCCGGTGTGGACAAAAGGCGCAGGATATTGGGGCAGAGCAGGGCGCACAGTACGGTGCACACAAGGGCAATGCCCGCAGCGATTACCGCGCCCTGGAATATGTATTCCCGCATGGAAGTATGGTCGTTTGCACCGAAGCGCTGCGCCACGGGGATGGCGAAGCCTAAGCAGATGCCGATGCAGAAGCCCATCACAAGGAACTGCACGCTGCTGGAAGCGCCTACGCTGGCCAGAGCGTCCGTTCCCAGGTAGCGTCCCACGATGGCGGCGTCCACCATATTGTAGGTCTGCTGCAGCAGATTGCCTAACAGCAGCGGTAATGCAAAGCTTAGAATTTGTTTGAGGGAATTGCCCTCGGTCATTGTCTCTGACATGTTGAACCCTTCTTTTTCTGATAATATTTTATTATAGTAACTTTGTTGTGAGGTTGCAATAGTCCGTATTGTACATTCCCAAATTCTGTGATACGATGGCAAAAGATTTACGCTGTGAGTCGGTATGCCCGGCAGGATGCGTACTATGTACCGGTATGTACCGGCTTGCGGACCGAGAGAAAGGAATGGCATTCATATGACGGCACAAGTTAAGGAAATGACAGAGGGCAAGCCTTCCAGACTGATTCTGACGTTTGCCCTGTCGCTGACGCTGGGCAATGTGTTCCAGCAGCTATATACGGTCGTGGACACGATGGTGGTCGGTAAATATCTGGGCGTAGACGCTCTGGCGGCGGTGGGCGCGGCAGAGTGGATGCACTGGCTGTTTTTGGGCGTGATT
Organism: Lachnospiraceae bacterium; assembly: GCA_017626325.1. Taxonomy (GTDB): domain Bacteria; phylum Bacillota; class Clostridia; order Lachnospirales; family Lachnospiraceae; genus UBA3282. The sequence continues at coordinate 2,862 of JAGAIZ010000059.1, forward strand.
GAAGGCCTGGCGCAGGGCTTTGCCATTCTGATGGCACAGGAATTCGGCGCAAAGCAGCTTCCTAAACTTCGGAAGGTCATTGGAAATGCCGTTGTGCTGTCGGCAGGCTCTTCTGTGCTGCTTTTGGTTATCGGGCAGAGCCTTTGCAGGCCTGTGCTGCGTCTGCTGCATACGCCGGACACGATTCTTGGCGATACATTGTTATACCTGCGTATTATTTTCCTGGGGATTCCGGTAGTGCTGGCATATAATCTGCTGGCGGGTATTTTGCGCTCATTAGGGGACAGCAAGACGCCGCTTCATGCGATGATCGTAGCGGCGGTGACGAATATTGTGCTGGATCTTTTGTTTGTTATGGGCTTTGAGTGGGGCATTGCAGGCGCGGCGGCGGCGACTGTGATTGCCCAGACAATATCCAGTCTGTACTGCTATTTCCATATCAGGAAGATTGATTTTATTCTTCTGCACAAAGATGACTTTGCGCCGGATATGCAGATTGTGGGGAAACTGCTTTATCTGGGACTGCCGATGGCGTTTCAGAACGCGATTATTTCCGTGGGCGGCATGATTGTGCAGTCGGTGGTCAACGGCTACGGCGTTATTTTTATAGCGGGCTTTACCGCTACCAACAAACTTTACGGGCTTCTGGAAATCGCGGCCATTTCCTATGGCTATGCAATGGTTACTTATGTGGGACAGAATCTGGGCGCGGGCAAATACAGCCGTATCCGCAGCGGGATGCGCGCCGGTATTGGAATCGCACTGGCGACTTCCGTCGTCATTGCGGCGGTGATGCTCCTGTTTGGCAGAAATATCTTAAGCCTTTTCATATCCGGTACGCCGGAGGTGGTGGAAGAGACGATGGGTATCGCCTATTTCTATCTGGCGGTTATGAGTGTTTGTCTTCCTATATTATATATTCTTCATGTAACCCGTTCCGCGATACAGGGTACGGGAAATACGGTGCTTCCCATGGTGTCCGGCATCGTGGAATTTCTTATGCGGACGCTGACGGCGCTGCTTCTGCCGCTGGCGGTAGGAGAAATCGGAATCTTTTTTGCGGAGATTGCCGCATGGGCGGGTGCGGATGTGGTGCTTGTGATCAGCTATTTCGTAACCATTCGCAGACTGCCCGGGAGGGATGGAGCGGCGGAGACTTAAGTCCAACCGCCGTCCAGCGTGATGACCTGTCCGGTCATGTACTCCGGTGCGTGAAGGATGGAAAGAGCCATCTGTGCGGCTTCTTCTGGTTGACCTATTCGGTCAGCGGGAATTTCCGCCCGAAGCATCTCCATATCCTCCGGGGAGAAGCATTTGTTCATGTCGGTATCGATGACGCCGCAGGCGATGGCGTTTACCCGGATATGGCTGGGCGCTAGCTCCTTGGCCAGTGCTTTCGTGAAGCTGTTGACACCGCCTTTGGAGGCAGAGTAAGCCACTTCCATGGAAGCCCCGACATTGCCCCAGACGGAAGAAATGTTGAGGATGCTGCCGTTTTGCTCGCGCAGCATAAGAGGGACGGCAAGCCTGCTTGTGTAGAACAGGGCGTATAAATTGGTCTGTATCACGTGATTCCAGTCTTCATAAGACATTTCATGCAAGAGCCCCACATAGGAGATTCCCGCGTTGTTGACCAGCACGTCCAATCGGTCTATATGTGTAAAAAGCCGCTCCACGTCGGCGGGATTTCCCATATCTGCAAGTACAGGCGTGCAGGAGACGCCAAAGGTTCCGGCGAGTCTTTCTGACAGAGACGTCAATTGATCTTCGGAGTGCCTGCATGTGATAAAAAGGTTGTATCCTTCCTTGGCCAGCGCCTCTGCAATGGCGGCGCCGATGCCGCGTGACGCGCCTGTCACAAGGGCGCATTTTCTTTTGACTATATCGGTCATTGTTTATTCTCCTTTTCCGGCGACGGTAACGGTCCGGGTATTGGGTATTCTTTCTTGATTATATACCATAATAACTATAAAATAGAAGAACGGAGGAAAATAATTATGAACAACAGCAACGATTCCAATAATACGTATGACTTGATCATCATCGGCTCCGGTCCGGCCGGACTGTCTGCGGCAGTCTACGGGATGCGCGCCGGCCTGAATCTGCTGGTGCTCGAGCAGAATCCTATGAGCGGCGGACAAGTCCTCAATACTTATGAAGTGGATAATTATCTGGGAATGCCGGGCAGCAACGGCTTTGATCTGGGTATGAAATTCAAGGAGCATGCGCAGGCAATGGGCGTACCGTTCCGGAAGGGCGCGGCGACAGCGTTTGCTGAGCGGGACGGGATCAAGCAGGTGGAGACGGCGGACGGCGCTGTCTATGAAGCCAGAGCATTGATTCTTGCCATGGGTGCGGAGCATGCCCTCTTAAATGTGCCGGGGGAGCAGGAATATAAGGGCAAGGGCGTATCCTACTGCGCTACCTGCGACGGGGCTTTCTTCAAAGGCATGGACGTGGCGGTAGTAGGCGGCGGGGATGTAGCGGTGGAGGATGCGATCTATCTGTCGCGCATGTGCCGCAAGGTACATCTGATTCACAGACGGGACAGTCTGCGGGCGGCTAAGAGCTTACAGGATAAGCTGTTTGCCTGTGAGAATGTGGAAGTGCACTGGAATCAGACCGTGTCCGCTATCTATGGAAAAGATCTGGCAGAGGGCGTGACGCTGCGTTCCGCGGCGGATGACGGAGAAAGCCGTCTTGCGGTGGAGGGTGTCTTTATCGCCGTAGGTATGCGCCCCAATACCGGTGCTTTCTGCGGGAGCTTTGAGCAGGATGAGGGCGGTTATCTGGTTGCGGGGGAGGACTGCGCCGCCAGCGTGCCGGGCGTCTTTGCAGCGGGCGACATCCGTACCAAACAGGTGCGCCAGATTGTGACGGCCGTAGCGGACGGCGCAAACGCTGTGTACAGCGCAGAGCGGTATCTGAGATAGCGCTGTTCGTAGAACAGATTTTAATAACAGGTACAAACAGCCTCGTTAAATATTGCGAAAATGTTACAAATAATTTCATAACAGAAACCACAGGAACGGGCATTTTGAATAAATAATTTTTCAGTTTGTAATATTTCAGTACTTTTTTTCTGTGAAAATACTGTGAATTTCTGGCAAAACCACAATAATTAGCGTAAACATGCGGTTTTTGGTAGTAGATGCTGTGGTTGACAAAATCCATAGGCAATGCTATATTATACCCAGATGTAACAATTTCGTAACAAATGAGGTAACATATGAAGAGAAAAAACGTAACAAACGTGAAAATAGCAGCCTGCCTTGTGGCGGCGGCACTTACGGTATCAGGTACGGGATTAGAGGCGCAGGCCTCCGGCAATATCGGTTCGGTCCTTCCTTCGGCGGGTATTGATTATTCCATGCAGGATACGAAGAAATCAACTTCCCTTTCTTCCCTGAAAGAAGAGTCTGACGCGGATAAGGCACAGGCCCTGAGCGAAGAAATCGCATCCTCGGAGGGTACCAGCATCGGCAGCGTACAGGTAGGCGGGTTCTCCGACTTGGCCAGTGCGGCGGGCGGTATCAGCACGGCGTCTTCCAAGAAAATTGAAGATACCATCGTAGTCAGCGAAGGCTATACGAAGGATCTGAAAGAAGCGGCGGGCAGCGATTTAAGCGAAGAGGAAGAGAGCTTCAAGAATCTGGTTATTGCAAGAGTCAACGATTATGTGAACGTCAGAGACAGTGCCAGCGAGGAAGGTTCCATCGTCGGCAAGCTGTACAATAAATCCGTAGGTACTTTCATAGAGGAAGAGGACGGCTGGTATAAGATCAGCTCCGGCTCTGTGGAAGGTTATGTGAAAGCGGAATACTGTGTGACAGGCGACGATGCCGTAGAGTACGCGAAGGAAGTCGGTACCCGAATCGCTACGGTTACGACGACGACCCTTAAGGTTCGCGAGCAGCCCGGTATGGATGAGACCGTGCTTGGTCTGGTTCCTATCGAGGATGAGCTGATTGTCACCGAGGAGTTAGACGGTTGGGTGAAGGTTAATATCGAGGAAGGCGACGGTTACGTATCCACCGATTACGTCACCCTGTCTACTGAGTTTGTCAAAGCGGAATCTATAGCGGAAGAGGAAGCAAGACTTGCGAAGGAAGAGGCGGCCAGAAAAGCAGCCAAAGAAGCGGCGGCGAAAAAGGTGGCAGAGAATACCTCATCGTCTTCTTCCGGCAAAGCAACAGACGGCGGCAAGACTTATGCCAGCCCCACAGGAAGTACCGGAGCCGATGTGGCGCAGTTCGCGTTACAGTTTGTGGGCAATCCTTACGTGTACGGCGGCAGTAGCTTAACCAACGGTACGGACTGTTCCGGTTTCGTTATGAGTGTATATAATAATTTTGGCGTCAGCCTGCCTCATTCTTCTGCGGCAGACAGAAGCGTGGGCGCTACCGTAAACGGTCTGGAGAACGCACAGGCGGGTGATATTATCTGTTACTCCGGTCATGTGGGAATCTATATTGGCAATGGTCAGATCGTACACGCATCTACCGAGAGAACAGGTATTATTGTATCCAATGCAAGCTACCGTTCCATTTTGTCAATCAGACGTATTTTCTAACAAAAGAACAAACAGAAGCATAAATATCAATAAGCAGTATAAGAGGTGAGCGCTTTGATCCGGTTCACCTCTTTTTCTATATATATGTCAAGTGTGATTTTTATAAAAATGCCTGCACATGTAATTTTTGTATATCTTGTACAAAAGCAGCCTGTGGGGCGGCGACCTGACTTTAAAATGCACTGGAAATTATCCACATGCTGAATATACGATTTTATCGTAAAATCGATTTATACACTGACTTATCCACATTATCCACATTTTTTGCACGGATAAGTCAACCCGATTTATGGAAACTGAAAGAACGGATGTTTTGTGAAGTTGTAATGAAAAAGTAAATTGTGCGTTATATTTCCGTAAAAACACTTGACTTTTGAGGTGTCAAAAAAGGGGAAACAAAATTTCCAAATTGTTGCAAAAAGCGGTGAAAATATGATATAATGACTGCACAATAATCCAATGGAAGGGATGAGTGACATGAAATTTATAATTATTGGGAAAAATATTGAGGTAACAGAAGGATTAAGATCGGCAGTAGAGGATAAGATCGGTAAGTTGGAGAAATATTTTGCCGAGGAGACAGAAGTACATGTTACTTTGAGCGTCGAAAAGGACAGACAGAAGATAGAAGTGACGATTCCGGTGAAAGGTAATATCATTCGTTCTGAACAGGTAAGCAGCGACATGTATGTGTCCATTGATTTGGTAGAAGAGATTATCGAGAGGCAGCTTAAGAAATACAAGAATAAACTGGTGGACAAGAAGCAGTCGGCGGGATTCTTCAAACAGGAATTTGTGGAAAAGGATTATATGGAGGATGAAGAGGTTCAGATTATCCGTACGAAGAAATTCGACATCAAGCCCATGTATCCGGAAGACGCCTGTGTACAGATGGAACTGTTAGGACACAACTTCTATGTATTCTGCAATGCAGAGACAGATCAGGTAAACGTAGTGTATAAGAGGAAGGGCAATACGTACGGTTTAATTGAACCTGAAAATTAGAAGATATTACAATCGCATAGGAAGACAGGACAGGCATTCGCGGATGGCGGATGCCTGTTTTTTTGGCTTTTCGCAGCGCATATCGCCGGATTTTTTTTCATATATTGATTACGATAAAGCAGCTTTTGCCGGAAACATAGGCATTTCTTCGGAAAGCTTATAAATTTCCGGCGCGCATGAAGGCGTATGCTTGTCAGAAGGCGCAGCAATAAATCGCTCTGACATGGAGGATTAGTATGAGGACATGGAATGATAAGAAACGCGGCGGGAGTCACAAGCTGTGGCTGGCCATCAAGCTGGAACTGCTGTTGATAGCGGCGGCGGGCTGTATCTGTATCATGAGAGAAATAAAGAGCAGGCTTTGGGAGTCGGCGTGGGAAAGCGGCGGGCAGGCGTGGACGTCGGAGGACGGAGAAGCCATCGAGGTGACTGCTGACGGCGGCTATATTAAATGGGTGGAATTCCATGTCACATGCGAAGCGCTGAAGGCAGCGTATGAGCAGGATGTGGATACCTATAAAGATGAGAAGCATCTCAACTGGATTGAACTGATCGCCTATGTGGGGGCGAAGCATGGCGGCCAATTCGACAAAAACAGTGTGAGGGAGATTCAGAAAGCGGCCGAAGCGCAGCGCAGCGGGGAATCCACGATGAAGGAACTGACAGAAGGAATGGAGTATTACGATTATTATCTGGAGGCATATACCGCGGTGCTGGGCGGCATGGTGGGGGAATTTTCCATAGAGACGGAGGACGGCAGCGTGGCTTCCTTTTATGGGCTTAAGGCTTTTTCCCCTATTGCGAAAGGGTTTGATTACAGCCATTATGATGACTTCGGTTCCTCACGCAGCTATGGTTATGCCAGACCCCATCTGGGGCATGATATGATGGGCCAGATCGGTACCCCCGTGATATGTGTGGAGTCCGGTTACGTGGAAGCCCTGGGCTGGAACCAATACGGAGGCTGGCGCATCGGTATCCGCAGCTTCGATGGCAAGCGGTATTATTATTACGCCCACCTGCGGCAGAATTATCCATACGCGGAGGGGCTGGCGGAAGGCAGCATAGTGACGGCGGGAGATGTCATTGGATACATGGGGCATACCGGCTACAGTGTCAAGGAGAACGTAAATAATATCGAGGTAGTGCACCTGCACTGGGGGCTGCAGCTTATTTTTGACGAGTCCCAGAAGGAGAGCGACAACGAAATTTGGATCGACTGTTACGAACTGACCAAATTCCTGTATCAGAACCGTAGCGCGGTAGCCAAAGTGGGAGACAGCAGGGAATGGAAAAGGGTCTATGAGATGAAGGATCCTGCCGTGGAAGCCTACCAAAGCGGCAAAGCGCCGGCCCCATAAGCCATCGGTTGTTCCGCAAAAGATGCATGAGAAATCATTGCAAAAAAGATATCCCTATGATACAATAGGAGCAGCGGACAATGACAAAAAAATAACAATCGTTGTCAAGCCTTTAGAACAGGGCATTTTGTAAAAAACAATACAAAGTATGGAGGAAAAAAAGATGGCAAAAAAAGTTGTTTTGGCAGGCGCTTGCCGTACAGCGATCGGTACCATGGGCGGTTCCTTAAGCACCACACCGGCTCCGGAGCTTGGCGCAATCGTAATCAAGGAAGCATTGAACAGAGCGGGCGTAGCGCCTGAGCAGGTTGATCAGGTATATATGGGCTGCGTAATTCAGGCTGGTCTGGGACAGAATGTAGCCCGTCAGGCTTCTATCAAAGCAGGCCTTCCGAACGAAGTACCTGCGGTCACGATCAATGTTGTATGCGGTTCCGGTTTGAATTGTGTAAACATGGCGGCTCAGATGATTCAGGCAGGCGATGCGGACATCGTAGTAGCAGGCGGTATGGAGAATATGTCCATGGCTCCCTACGCAATTCCTCAGGCACGTTACGGTTATAGAATGAACAATGGTACTTTGGTGGATACCATGATTAAGGATGCTCTCTGGGATGCATTCAACGATTACCATATGATTACAACTGCGGACAATATCTGCAGAGAGTGGGGACTTACCCGCGAAGAACTGGATGAGTTTGCTTTAAAGAGCCAGTTGAAGGCAGAAGCAGCTCAGAAGAGCGGCGCTTTTGAGAAAGAAATCGTTCCTGTAATGGTTAAGAAGAAAAAAGAAATGGTTGAGTTCAAGGTAGATGAAGGACCGAGAGCAGGCTCCACCATCGAAGGCTTACAGAAGCTTCGCACCATCAATCCTGACGGCTTCGTAACGGCAGGCAACGCTTCCGGTATCAACGACGGCGCGGCAGCTATCGTTGTTATGAGCGAGGAGAAAGCAAAAGAATTAGGCGTTAAGCCTATGGCAACCTTCGTAGCAGGCGCGCTGGCAGGCTGCAGACCTGAGGTTATGGGTATCGGACCGGTTCCGGCTACTAAGAAGGCTATGGCTAAGGCTGGTTACAAGATCGAAGACTTCGATATCATCGAGGCTAACGAGGCATTTGCGGCACAGTCCGTAGCAGTTGGTAAAGAGCTTGGTATCGATGTAGACAAACAGCTTAATCCGAACGGCGGCGCAATCGCACTCGGACATCCTGTAGGAGCTTCCGGCTGCTGTATCTTAGTTACCCTGCTTCACGAGATGCAGGCGAAGGGCGCTAAGAAAGGTCTTGCCACCCTGTGTATCGGCGGCGGTATGGGCTGCGCTACTATTGTTGAGATGGACTAAGAGTAATTCTGAGACAGTAACATACACTGTCTGAGAATCGCCAGGGCTTCGTGCGGGAGGATGACACCCGTGTCATTCTCTGAAATGGCTAATGCTTTTAAAAGGAGACAAAACCATGGAATTTGTATTATATGAAGTAAAAGGACAGGTTGGTATCATCACAATCAACCGTGAGAAAGCGTTGAACGCTTTAAACTCTGCCGTACTGGACGAGCTTGACAAGACGCTGGACGGCGTAGACCTTGATACCGTAAGATGTCTGATCTTAACAGGCGCAGGCTCAAAATCCTTCGTGGCAGGCGCGGACATCGGTGAGATGAGCACATTGACCAAGGCTGAGGGCGAAGCTTTCGGCAAGAAGGGCAACGATGTATTCCGTAAATTAGAGACATTCCCGATTCCTGTGATTGCGGCAGTGAACGGCTTTGCATTAGGCGGCGGATGTGAGATTTCCATGAGCTGCGATATCAGAATCTGCTCTGATAACGCGGTATTCGGCCAGCCTGAGGTAGGCCTTGGCATTACGCCTGGTTTCGGCGGTACGCAGAGACTTGCCAGAATCGTCGGACCGGGTATGGCGAAACAGATGATCTATACAGCAAGAAACATCAAGGCTGACGAAGCGTTAAGAATCGGTCTTGTAAATGCCGTTTACCCGCAGGAAGAGCTGATGGCGGCGGCAGAGAAGATGGCGAACGGCATCGCGAAGAACGCACCCATTGCTGTCCGCAACTGCAAGAAAGCGATCAACGACGGCTTAGAGGCCGGCATGGACGAAGCCATCGTGATCGAAGAGAAATTATTCGGCGACTGCTTCGAGACAGAAGACCAGAAGTACGGTATGGCATTCTTCTTGGATAAGAATAAGGAGAAGGTAAAAGAACCGTTCCAGAACAAATAACATGACATATAGAAACTCTAAGGCTATGAAACATATAGCCTGAGAGTTTCTAAGTTATGTCAGGAAGAATGGATGAATCCATGCTTCCGAAGACCGGTAAGTTATAGTTAACATAATAAATATAAAATATAATAGGAGGAACTACCATGAAAGTAGGTATTATTGGTGCAGGAACTATGGGTTCCGGTATCGCGCAGGCTTTTGCCCAGACAGAAGGATATGAAGTATTCCTTTGCGATATCAACGAGGAATTTGCCGCAAACGGCAAGAATAAGATTGCAAAGGGCTTCGAGAAGCGTATTGCAAAAGGCAAAATGACACAGGAAGATGCTGATAAGATCTTAGCGAAGATTACGACAGGCGTTAAGACAATCTGTACAGACTGTGACCTTATCGTTGAGGCAGCTCTTGAGGTTATGGATATTAAGAAACAGACCTTCAAGGAGTTACAGGACATTTGCAAGGCTGACTGTATATTTGCGACCAATACATCTTCACTTTCCATCACAGAGATTGGCGCGGGTATTGACAGACCGGTTATCGGTATGCACTTCTTCAACCCTGCTCCGGTTATGAAGCTGGTTGAGATTATTCGTGGAGAGAACACGACCGACGAAGTATTTAATAAGGTAAAAGCGATCGCGGAAGAAATCGGCAAGACTCCTGTTGAAGTAAATGAGGCGGCAGGCTTCGTTGTAAACAGAATCTTAATCCCGATGATTAACGAAGGTATCTGCGTATTAGAGGCAGGCGTTGCCAGTGTAGAGGATATCGATGCCGCTATGAGACTGGGCGCTAACCATCCGATGGGACCGCTGCAGTTAGGCGATTATGTAGGTCTTGATATTGTACTTGCGATTATGGAAGTTATCTACTCCGAGACAGGCGATCCGAAGTACCGTCCCGCTCCGCTTCTCCGCAAGATGGTTCGCGCAGGCAAATTAGGCTGCAAGACAGGCAAAGGATTCTACGACTACAGCAAATAACAGGGAATGAAGTTACACTAAGGCAGCAAAGTACGCAGCCTAAGTATAACTAAATCATTCCCGGAAGAATGTCTCTCCAGAGACATTCTTCCCGGTCGGCATATACGTTTGTAATATGAGAGGATGGGAAGAACGCGTTTTTTAAGGGCATTCTTACAGATAGATTAAGCTGAGATAAATAAAAGTAGAAGTGATAACAAATAAACATGGAGGAATAAAAAATCATGGATTTTACTTTAAGCAAAGAGCATGAAATGGCGAGATCTCTTTTCAAAGAGTTCGCTGAAAAAGAAGTAAAACCTCTTGCGCAAGAGGTAGACGAGACAGAAACTTTCCCAAGAGCGACTGTTGAGAAAATGGCTAAATTAGGTTTCCTTGGAATTCCGGTTCCGAAGGAGTACGGCGGACAGGGCTGTGATCCTTTAACATACGCTATGTGTGTTGAGGAACTTTCCAAAGTATGCGGTACGACAGGCGTTATCGTATCCGCACATACATCCCTTTGCTGCGACCCTATCTTAACATATGGTACGGAAGAGCAGAAGCAGAAATACTTAATTCCCCTTGCAAAAGGTGAGAAGTTAGGTGCATTCGGCTTAACAGAGCCCGGCGCAGGTACAGACGCGCAGGGACAGCAGACCAAGGCTGTATTAGACGGCGACGAGTGGGTATTAAACGGTTCCAAGTGCTTCATCACAAACGGTAAGGAAGCTGACGTATACGTAATCTTCGCTATCACTGGCACTGTTGAGAAGCGCGGCAGAATGACCAAGGAAATCTCCGCGTTCATCGTTGAGAAAGGCACACCCGGCTTTACCTTCGGTACGAAGGAGAAGAAGATGGGTATCCGCGGTTCTTCCACATACGAGCTGATCTTCACAGACTGCCGTATCCCGAAGGAGAATTTATTAGGACAGAAGGGTAAAGGCTTCAACATCGCTATGCATACTCTTGACGGCGGACGTATCGGTATCGCTTCTCAGGCACTTGGTCTTGCTGAGGGCGCATTAGAGACAACCATCGAGTATGTAAAAGAGAGAAAGCAGTTCGGCAGAGCGATCGGCGCTTTCCAGAACACACAGTTCCAGCTTGCTGATATGGCTACAAAGGTAGAGGCTGCACAGCTTCTCGTATACAAGGCTGCTATGGCTAAGGCAACACAGAAGGTTTATTCCGTAGAGGCTGCTAAGGCTAAATTATATGCGGCAGAGGTTGCTATGGAAGTTACAACCAAGGCAGTTCAGTTACACGGCGGTTACGGTTACATCAGAGAGTACGAGGTAGAGCGTATGATGCGTGATGCTAAGATCACGGAGATCTACGAAGGAACAAGCGAAGTTCAGCGTATGGTAATCTCCGGTGCACTGCTTAAATAGCCGCGAATAAGCAAAAGACGATTGAGCAAAGGCAGTCGTTGTGCTTGCACATAAGAATGCATTTGTGAAAATCGGAAGCGCAACGCGCACGAAAAACACGAAGTGTTTTGAGTTTTTGCTTATAAACAAGCAAAATTCACGGTTATAAAGAAAACAAAGAAAAACAAAAATATAAGGAGAGAAATACAATGAAAATTGTTGTTTGTGTGAAACAGGTTCCTGATACAAAGGGCGGCGTTAAGTTTAATCCTGACGGAACACTTGACAGAGGCGCTATGCTGACGATCATGAACCCTGATGATAAAGCCGGTCTGGAAGCAGCGCTTAGATTAAAAGACCAGTACGGCGCAGAAGTAACGGTTGTAACAATGGGTCTTCCCAAGGCAGAAGAAGTTCTGCGTGAGGCTATGGCAATGGGCGCAGACAAGGGCGTTCTCGTAACAGACAGAGTTCTGGGCGGCGCTGATACATGGGCTACCTCCACAACGCTGGCTGGTGCGATCAGAAACTTAGACTATGATCTGATTATCACAGGACGTCAGGCTATCGACGGTGATACGGCTCAGGTAGGTCCTCAGATTTCCGAGCACCTGAACATTCCTGTTATCTCTTACGCACAGGATATCAAGATCGAAGGCGACAGCGTAATCGTTGAGCGTCAGTATGAGGACAGATATCATGTTGTTAAGGCTAAAATGCCTTGTCTGATTACAGCGCTTTCTGAATTAAACGAGCCTCGTTACATGACGCCGGGCGGTATCTTCGACGCTTACAAGGCTGACATCACCGTATGGGGCAGAGCAGACTTAAAAGACGTAGATGATGCAAACTTAGGTCTGAAGGGTTCACCGACCAAGATCGCTAAAGCATCTGATAAAGTAAGAAAAGGTGCCGGTGAGAAGGTTACGCTTGATCCTGATGAAGCAGTAAGCTACATTGTTGACAAGCTGAAAGTAAAGCATGTAATCTAATCTGAATCCGTAAGGACAGGCGGCGCATGGCCGCGTGAGAGAAAGAGATTCAATAATAAGGCTATGCTTCGGCATAGAGAAAGGAATGTAAAATGAATTTAGAAGAATACAAGGGAGTATATGTCTTTGCGCAGCAGGTAGACAATGAAATCAGCAGTATTGCATTCGAATTACTTGGCAAAGCGAAAGACCTCGCTAAAGATTTAAATACAGAAGTAACAGCTATGTTATTAGGTTCCGGTATCAAAGGGCTGGCAGACCAGCTTGCTGAGTACGGCGCTGACAAGGTTATCGTAGTAGATGACCCTGAATTAAAGGATTACAGAACAGAGCCTTATGCACATGCTCTGGCTTCTATCATCAATCAGTATAAACCGGAAATCGTACTGGTTGGCGCAACAGCCATCGGTAGAGATTTAGGCCCCAGAGTATCCGCAAGAGTTGCGACAGGTCTGACAGCAGACTGTACCGTACTTGAGATCGGTGATTTCCCGTTACAGGCTATGCCTGGTCAGGAGCAGTTACACAATCAGCTCCTTATGACACGTCCTGCATTCGGCGGCAACACGATCGCTACAATCGCATGTCCTTATAACCGTCCTCAGATGGCTACAGTACGTGCGGGCGTTATGCAGAAGATCGACCCGATCAAGGGTGCTAAGGCAGTTGTAGAAGAGTTCAATCCCGGATTCACACCGGACAACAAGTATGTTGAGATTCTCGACATCGTGAAGTCCGTAGTAGATACTGTAGATATCATGGACGCTAAGATTCTTGTATCCGGCGGCCGTGGCGTTGGCAGCCCGGAGAACTTCAAGCTGTTGGAAGACCTTGCAGAAGTACTTGGCGGTACTGTAAGCTGCTCCCGTGCCGTTGTAGATTCCGGTTGGAAGCCGAAGGATTTACAGGTTGGACAGACAGGTAAGACCGTTCGTCCTAACGTATACTTCGCAATCGGTATTTCCGGCGCTATCCAGCACGTAGCAGGTATGGAGGAGTCCGACATCATCATCGCAATCAACAAAGATGCAGATGCGCCGATCTTCGACGTAGCTGACTACGGTATCGTAGGCGACTTAAATAAGATTGTTCCGAAGCTGACAGAAGCTTTAAAGGCTGAGATTGCCGCTTCCAAATAATCTGGAGAAATCAACAGTCAGGTAACAGGACAAATTGTCCCGGCATGTGGAAATTCCATGTGCCGGGATTTTTATTGCTTCTGGAAAAAACAGGCGTGCCGGAACGCTTTTGTTTTGTGGGAATCTATGATACTATGAACATATGGATAATCAGATAAATGACGAGATGATTCGCGTAACAGATATTACAAGTGCATATGGCGGGCCGCTTCGCAGAAAGTGGGTGTTAAAGGGCGCATCTTTGACGGCGGCCAGAGGAGAGTGCGTGGGAATCGTTGGCGCCAATGGCTGCGGCAAATCCACGCTGCTGTCCATTCTGGCGGGAACGCTCAAACCGGAGTCCGGCGAGGTGATTTATTATGGCTATCCGGCATGGTCTGACAGAAGAGCGCATGTTGTTCGGGCGCAAGACAAGCAAAACGAATATTCGACCACAGCAGCCGGAGGAGGGGAGCAGACAGGTAAGGGCAGAGTTTGGTGTCACAAAGATATTTTCCGCATGATGACGGGCTACGTGCCGCAGGAGAATCCGCTGATTCCGGAGCTTACAGTGTATGATAATCTGCGGCTCTGGTATCCGGATGCTAAACAGTTGAAACAGGAATTGGAGCAGGGGTTTCTGTCCCTGCTGGGGATTCAGAATTATGTGAAGGAACAGGTCGGCAAGTTGTCCGGCGGCATGAAGAAGCGTGTCAGCATTGGAATCGCTATGGCGGGGACGCCGCCTGTACTTCTTCTGGATGAACCGAGCGCGGCAATCGATCTCGTCTGCAAGGAAGATATTCGATGCTACTTGCAAGCATATATCAGACGTAAGGGGACAGTGGTCATTACTACCCATGAAGAAAGCGAACTTGTGTTGTGTGATAAGCTGTATGTTATGAAGGGTGGAAAGCTTACGCCGATTGACAGGGATTTGCGGGGAGCTGATCTGGTGAAATTGTTTTAGGAAAGCTGATCTGGTGAAGTTGCGTTAGGGAAGCCGATCTGGTGAAGCTGTTTTAGGAAAAGCAACGAAAAGGGGAGAGGGGAATGGAAGAAAGAAACCGGGAGTACATGAATGAGATATTGCCGCAGGAGATTCCGATACCGGATATGACAGGGAAGAAGGAGCGATCATCTGTCCAATCTGAACAGCCGGCATCTGAGCAGCAGCCATACGGTCAGCAGGGACAGCCGGCATCTGAGCAGCAGCCATACGGTCAGCAGGGAGAGCCGGCATCTGAGCAGCAATCATACGGTCAGCAGGCGCAGCCTGTAGTGCGTCCATATCAGCCGCGCGGCAGGAAGACAGGGAAGATAATCGGTATCGTAGCATGTGTGCTTGCGGCAATGATTATCATGGGTATTTTGGCGGCGGCATTTTATACCAGCAGACCTATGTACAAGATTGCGAAAGGACTTCATAACCTGAGCGCAGAATTGAGTGAGATACATAATCCGCTGGCAGATAAACTCGGCTTGGAGGATATTATCACAATGCTGGAAGAGGATGGAAGCCACGTTGCAACCAGATTGAACTTTACGGCAGAAACGCTGTTGGGCAGTACGACGCTCGGAGTTGATACGCAGCTCTATAAGGACGTGCAGGCCAAAGAGCTGGATTCTTCTACAACCGTCAGTATCATGAACTATGAGATAGCGCATCTGAATCTCTACGGGAATGAAGATGTGATCTGCTTTGGCATCCCGGAATTATTTCTGGAAAATATGTACATTGATACGGAAAATGTGGTAAGCCAGTATAATGCTTCTGTCTGGGTGGATGAAAATATGTTTGGCAGACTGGATATGGAAGATTTCTCTGTCGAATTATTCCCGGAGGATCAGGGCAGATTTTCTATCGGCAATCACAGGAGCATCGTCGGGTTTATGGAGAAATACGGCAGTGATCTGGAGGCGTGCCGTGAGAATATGACTGTCTACAAGGCGGAGAACGGCGTCTATGGGGCAGAATTTACCCAGCAGGATATGGATCGTCTGTTTAAGGATTTGCTGCATTATTATAATGATCTCTATGGAAAGGATGAGATAGACCTGGAAGAAGGCATGGAGGATTATGAACAGTTTATTGCCTCCGATGTGAATCTTCTGTTTGTCATTGATCATAAGAACAGAATTGAAAGTATTACACTGGAGAAGCCGGTGGAAATGCTGGACGGTGAGGCGTCTGTCGACTGGGAACTCTTTTTCCTGGGAGAGAAGAGAAGCGTCGATACAATGCAGGGCAAGGTAACCGTAACCAATGCTTCGGGTGAAGAGACAGAGATGATCGGTCAGCTTGTTCAAACGCTGGAAGATGATGATTATCAGATTAATATGGATATAAAATATTCGGAAGAAGCGGGGCAGGGCAAGATGAGATTGGCGATGGACTGCGACGCCTCTGACGATACTTTTGATATATCGTTTTCTATGAAGACAGATGACGGAGCTGTGGAGCTTGCGGTAGAAGGCACACTGGACGATATCGTGCAGGGCGAAAGCTTCGCCTTAGATCTGGATGCGCTTACGATCGATATGGATGGAGAGGAAATCTGCAAGCTTACCGGGGATATTGCGGTAGAACCCCTGCAGGAGAGTATAACGCCCGGGGCGGAAGCTGAGACGGCGATTTTCGAGATGTCATATGCTGAAATTGGCGATCTGTTTTATAAGCTTGTGATGGAGTATGGAAACCTTATGGATTTATTGGAGTATTAGATGACAGGAGTGGCAGAGACATGGATAGAAATGAAGAGGCATTGATAGCGGAAATTATGAATCATTTGGACAACGAATCCAGACAGGGTGTGTACCGGATGAGTGTTACCTTCGATGAGAATGAAGAACAGAACAAGAATGTATCTCATAAATGCTGCAATATGTATGGCAGACCTGCTTCGGAAACGGTAGGGCTGTTAGACATGTATACGGATATGAATGCCGGAGAGCCGGACAGAAAAGAATAGGAAATTATGAATGACGGGGAATCCCGAAGGGAAAGCGTGACATGCTATGAAGCGTCGGATGTTATATCTGTGTATGGAATTGAATAAGACGCTGCGGCTGCTGCCGCGTATGCTTATGCAGGCAGTGCTGCTTATGGTACTTATGGGTCTAATTGCTTTTGGCGGCGTAAGGAGTATGGACCGGGAGCCATTGGCGGTCAGTGTGGATATTGCTGTGGCGGTACAGGACGACGATGCGCTGACGCAGATGGCTTTGGGATTTGTCGAAAGTATGGAGAGCGTATCAGAATTCTGCAGATTCCGGCAGGTTTCGGAAGAAGAAGGGCTGGCGCTTTTGGCACAGGAAGAAGTGACGGCGTTGATTGTGCTGCCGGAACGGCTGGTAGATGGTATTGTGAACGGGCAGAATCCATCTGTGGAGATTTATTTTGCGGAGCATGCGGGAATAGAAGCTGTGCTTTTTAAGGAATTGACGGACGCGGGCGCATCGCTTCTGAATGTGGCGCAGGCGGAGATATATGGTGCGAATGATACGGCTGCAGAGTACGGATTTACGGACCGGCTTCGCATGATGGAAATGGAGATCGACGGCTATAATCTGGCATTTGCATTGGACAGACTGGCACTGTATGAGACCAGACAGTTATCGGTTACCGGACAGATGAATGTTATACAGTATTTTGCAGCTTCGGCGGCGGTATTATTCCTGTTGTTGTCCGGTATGGCGCTTTATCCGCTGATGCAGCCTGAAGCTGCAGTATTCCGCAGACAATTGGCAAGACAGGGTGTTGGCTTCGGATGGCAGGATTTTTGTCAATGGCTGTGCGGCTTCGTGAGCATGGGGCTGATTGCTGCCTTGCTGCCGGCAGCAGCCAGGTTCCTGCCGGCAGCAGCCAGGTTCCTGTCGGCAATAGCCAAGATTCTTCCGGCGGGGATGGAGACTGTGGGAGAGGAGCCAGAGGTCTGGACGCAGGCGGCGGAGCTGTTGCAGCGCCGGCAGAATGCGGGGCATATGGGGATGTCAGTGTTTCTGATAGTGTGCAGCCTTATGTTGATCAGTACCTGTGTCTATTGTATCTATAGTCTGACTGGCAGCAGAATCAGCGGAATTCTGCTCTTGTTTGTGGTAAGCCTTATGATGATATATCTTTCGGGTGGATTGGCGCCATCCATATTTCTGCCGGAAACGATGCAGAAGCTTGGAGGCAGGCTTCCGACCGCATGGCTGATTCGGGCTTTCGGAGGCGTTTTCACCGGATATGAAGGGGAAGCGGCGGCAGAATGCGCGGCAGGCATATGCGGATATACGATTCTGCTTGGCGGATGCGCCTGGCTGTGCAGAAGAAGATATGACCGTTTGAGGGTATGACATGGATGATTAATATGAGAGAAAGTAAAAGAGTATTCAGGATAAAGCAATACGGCATATGGATTTGGATGATAACGAAAAGGCTGCTGAGACAGCCCATGTTTGTTGTCCTGCTTGTTCTGATGCCTGCCGCGGGATATATGGTAAATGTATTGGAGCAGGAGGAAGGACATGGAGCCGTCGTGGCAGTATGCGTGGAAGAAGGCGAATGGAGTAAACAGATCCTGTCAAAGCTTCGGATGCTTTCTGCGCGGAACAGATCAGACGGCGGCGCGCTGCAGTATGAATTCTATGACAGCGCCATAGAGACAGAGCGCGTTGTGCTGAAATCCGAGGCAGACTGCGGTTTTGTGATCCCGGAAGATATCGCGCGGCGCGTGGAAGAAGAGGACTGGCATAACAGCATTCTGGTCTATGAGACGGCGTCCAGCAGTATTACCGGTATGGCGAAGGAGCGGATTGCCGGTGTGATTTTTCAATTGTATTCGGAAGAATGCTATTTGGAATATATGGAAGAGACAGCACGAGACGAAGCGGCACAAGCAGAGTATGTGCCGGAAGAAGTGGCACAATTTGCATGGCAGGCCTATGAGACGCATCTGACGGACGGCAGCACCTTTTCTTTCTCTTATGAGGGAAATGACCCCAATAGTCAATATAATAATGACACCAGTGTAGGAAATGACACATCTGTCTTCCCGATAAAAGGCGTATTTGCGGTATTTATTTTCATAAGCGGCATGTGCGGCATGTTGGAATATGAGAAGGATAAGAAAGAAAAGCGGTTTGAGAGACTCGTGCCAAATTGGGTGACTTATATAGTCAATGTATGGATTCCTACTGTATGGACGGCTCTTGCAGCGTTTATCTGTCTCTGGGCAGCGGATGCGCTGCAGTATCGTGCAAGTTATGGGGCAGGCGGTGTGTCCGGTGTAGGAGAAGCGCTGCTTCAGGTATGGAGTCCCGGAAGATGGATGCGGGAAGGTCTGAGTCTGGTGTTCTATCAGTGCGTGATCGTGCTGTACTGCGTTGTACTCAGACTGATGCTGCGCAGGCGTGAAACGATAGCGGCGGCAATACCGCTCCTGACGCTGGGAAGCCTGATATGCGCACCGGTATTCGTTCGGCTGGCGATGTATATACCGCTGTTTAGAGTGTTAGAGAAATTATTTCCGGTAACGTATTATTTGATGTTATAATTTGAACAGGATAGAGGAAAAGGGAGAAACTATGGCGAAGAATAAAGAAATCAAAACCAACGCTATGCGGATTCTGGACAGAGAGAAGATTCCGTATGAGCATTATACTTATGAATGTGAAGAATTCGTGGACGGTATTCAGGTGGCGGATATGCTGGGACTACCCCATGAGAAAGTATATAAGACGCTTGTGACGGTGGGAAACAGCAGGAATTATTTCGTATTCGTCCTGCCGATTGAGGCGGAGCTTGATTTGAAGAAGGCGGCGAAAGCGGTGGGAGAGAAAGCCCTTTCCATGATTCACGTCAGGGAAATCAATGCAGTCACCGGATATATCCGGGGCGGCTGTACTGCGATTGGCATGAAGAAGCAGTACGTGACTCGGATTGACGCTTCCGCCAAAGCGTTGGAAACCATGATTGTCAGCGGCGGCAGAATCGGATCGCAGATCGAGTTAAAGCCGGAAGACCTGTGCCGGGCGGCCAGAGCCGAATTTGCGGAAGTGATTTTTTAGAATTTTACAAGCTGTCAGGATGAGGGAGGAACCTATGAACGAGAAGAATATTATGGATTACGAGACAGTAGCCCTGGATGATGAGAGAGACGCGCTGGTGATTATAGACCAGACGCTTCTGCCGGGACGGACAGAATTAATCAGCCTGCATACGGCGCAGGAGATCTGGGACGCTATCTATCTGTTGAAGGTGCGCGGCGCGCCTGCAATCGGCGTGGCGGCGGCTTTTGGCATCTATCTGTTAGCTAAGCAGACAGACACGCAGGAATATGAGGTCTTCTATGAGGCATTCCGTAAGCAAAAGGAATATCTGAATTCCGCAAGACCCACGGCGGTGAATCTGTCCTGGGCGCTGAACCGGATGGAGCAGGTGTGCGTGCGCAGCAGAGAGCTTCCGGTGGAGCAGATCAAAGAGAAGCTCAGGGCGGAAGCAGTACATATGAAAGAAGAGGATATTCAGGTCTGTAAGGCGATCGGCGAACATGGTCTGACGCTGGTGAAGCCGGGGGACGGTATCCTGACCCATTGCAACGCGGGACAGCTTGCGACCTGTAAGTACGGAACGGCGACCGCGCCGATCTATCTCGGACAGGAGCGGGGATATCGGTTCAGTGTATTTGCGGATGAGACCAGACCGCTTCTGCAGGGGGCGAGACTGACAGCATATGAACTGCAGGCTTCCGGGGTGGATGTGACCCTGATCTGCGACAATATGTCGGCGACGGTGATGCGCAACGGCTGGATTAACGCGGTCTTCGTAGGCTGCGACAGAGTGGCGGCCAATGGGGATACCGCCAATAAGATCGGCACCTCTGTAGTGGCTGCGGTAGCGAAGCGTTACCACGTGCCGGTTTATATTTGCGCGCCTACATCAACCATCGACATGGACACGCCTGCCGGAGCGGATATTACGATCGAACAGCGGCCTGCTCATGAGGTAACGGATATGTGGTACGAGAAGCCTACGGCCCCGGAGGGCGTTAAGGTCTTTAATCCGGCGTTCGATGTAACAGATCACGACCTTATTGCGGGAATCGTGACAGAGTACGGAATCGCCAGAGAGCCATATACGGAGTCGCTGAGGGAGATTTTTCGGATAAAAGAGTCGAAACAGGCCGCGTTAAAGACGCGGGCTTAGCAACATCTATCAAAGGACGGGCAAATCAAATGGATTATATGACAGAGAAAAAGGCAAAAAAAGCTATTATTGATATCGGACAGCGCATGTACGTGCGAAATTTCGTGGCGGCAAACGACGGCAATATCTCCATCAGAACGGGAGACAATGAAGTCTGGGCGACGCCCACAGGAGTGTCCAAGGGATATATGAAGAAAAAGATGCTGGTGAAGGTAGATCTGGACGGCAGGGTACTGGAAGGAAGCTATAAGCCATCCTCGGAGCTGAAAATGCATCTGCGTGCATACCAGGAGAATTCCAGCCTGAGGTCGGTATGCCATGCGCACCCGCCGGTCTGCACCTGCTTCGCCATTGCGGGCATTCCCCTGGATACGCCGGTGCTGGCGGAAGCGATTATCACGCTGGGAGATGTACCCATTGCACCCTATGCCGAGCTTGGGAGCAAAGAAGTGCCGGAGGTTATTGCGCCCTACTGCCACACTCATAATGGCGTTCTGCTTGCCAATCATGGGGCGGTCACATGGGCACAAGATGCTTATGCGGCTTATTACAGGCTGGAATCTATGGAATATTACGCGAAGATTCTGCTTATTACAGATAAAATTCTGGGAAAACAGAACCTTCTGACGAATGACCAGATCGACGCGCTGCTTGCGATGCGGGATAAGTTCGGCGTCAAACAGGGCGGCGTCCCCCGAAAATAGTCTTTTCATTGACCGGAAAAGTGATCAGATGCTTTTTTATACTACATTTCAACATAGTTCGTGCAATAAATATGGTAAATGATGTATTTTATTTTATAATAATATAGAAATTGTACCGACTTCATTGATCCCGAATCAGGATACTTTTCTAAAACACAACAAAATATGAAACAGCAGGCACAAAGAAGGCATGATAGAAATGGCGGAAAATGGCAGGCTGGCATAAATAGCAATCAGAGGAGGTGTGATTATTACAGAGATTGGCATTTGTGCGGGTGGGGTGGTACGAAAAGAAAGGAGGTTCAGATCGGGACAAAATATAGACTTATGAGTGTGTAAATAGGGGAAAAATATAGAGATCAGTCTGGATTCCGGCATATACGATGGCATGGCGGACGTTTGGAAGAATTCTGATAAATACGCCTGTGAACGGACCGTTATTAAGAGGGCAGTATTCAGGAATTCTTCGGACGTATGCATAATATGCTTGTGAGCAGAATTACATTATTTGCATTTTATCAAAAGCTCTTCTTGGGAACGGATTATAATCATATGTGTATGCCCGGTTCGTCTAAGGCTGCATCAAAAATCACTAAGGAGAAAAAAGATGAAAAGAATATTGATATTAGAGGATAATGCTGATTCAAGAGAGTACATGGTAAATCTTGTTCGTGAAGTATGTCAGGAGAGGGACATTATATTCGCATGTGAAAACGTTCAAGATGCTTATCGGTATGCCGCTAACAGTAACATTGATTTGTTTATCATTGACATAATGATGAAGACCGGAGCGGTAAACGACGTGTCCGGTCTTACTTTTGTGGAGCATATGAGAGAACGGGAATGCTATATGTTCACGCCGGTAATCTTTGTAACGGCTTTGCAGGATCTGAACCGTTATACGATAGAACGTCTGCACTGTCATACGTATATCGAGAAGCCTTATGATAACCGGAGAGTCAAGGATGTGATAGCGGAAACATTGCTTTTTCCGGGCAAAAGGCCGGACAGGAAATACTATACTTTCAAACAGGATGGCGTGATTGTACAGATAGCGTGTAAAGAATTTGTATATGCGGAAGTCATGAAGCATCACATCTTTCTGCATAAGAGCAATGGCGAAGTGAATATGATCAGTTATATGAGTCTGCACAAACTGTTAGAAGAGATCGGAAACGACGATATCTTCCAGTGCAGCAGGCATATGATCGTAAATCGTGCGTACATAGATAAAGCGGATATTGTCAATCGGGTCATCAATCTTAAGGATGATCTTGGAAGCGTTGAGATTGGCGTTACCTATAAGAATGACGTTCGGCAAATCTTAGAAGTAATAGAATAAAAGGCTCGTTAGAGACATTGCTCTGCAAAGGGCTGTTGTGTAAGCGGATGAATCATCACTGCTGTAAACAACAGCCCTTTTCTGAGTACAATGATTTGAAGAATCAGACTATGTCAGGGAGATGATATCATATAATATGGATAAACTAATGGCATTGATATCAGATTGTAATGATAATACCGTGTTAAAGCGAATTCCCATCAAGGATATAATAGAAGAAAAAATTGGGGAGATATCAGATGGCTGTGGATTATTCGTTTGATAGTGGTAGTCTGGGGAAAAGAATAAAAGAACTGCGTGAAGCAAAGGGGATTACGCAGGAGCAGTTAGCGGAAATACTTTCGATCGGCACGAATATGGTAAGCTGTTATGAACGGGGCGTTCATGTGCCTTCCAACAAGATCATAGCGCTGATGTGTGAGTATTTCAGTGTGTCATCCGATTATCTCCTATACGGAGTCAGCGAGAGTGCGGAAGATATTCTCGAACTGATCAGAAGAACGTCCGATATTGAAAAACTGAAAGTTTTAGTTAGGTTGTTGTTTTATTTTACAGAAGGAAAAAGCAGCAGCCTGTCTGTAGATGCCGGCCTGGATGATATTAAAAAGGCATTGGACAGGCTGTTTGAGGACAAGGAATAGGAGACGAAATGGGTGGCTGGTAATGAAGACAATTTTGATATTGGAAGATAACCAGAACAGCCTTGATATGCTTGTCAGAATCGTCGGAGAACTTGAATTTGAGATCGAAGTGAGAAGTGCGACTAATCTGGAGCAGGCTTATTTACATATGATAAGAGGCAGCATTGACTTGTTTCTCATAGATATTATCTTAGATCCCCATTATGCCGGGGACGTCTCAGGAATTAAATTCGCCGAATTTATCAGACAACAAAGAAAATATGAATATACGCCGGTAATTTTCGTAACCTCTCTGGATGATCCGAGGCTGTATTCCAGCAGGGATTTTCATTGCTACAGTTATATTGAAAAGCCATATAATCCTGTCTATGTCAAGAAGACCATTCGGGAGGCGCTTCTTATGCCGCTTAAGCCGGAGCGCAGCGGAAGTATTTATTTTCGCAATGATGGTCTTCTTTATAAGAAGGAAAAAGATCGGATCGTCTATATTGAAAACAGCAGGCGGGGGCGGATTATCCATGCCACGGATGGAGATATCAGACTGGCATATCTGCCCTGTAAGGATATTCTGCAGGAACTGGATTCGGAGAATTTCATCCAGTGCAGCCGTTATGCCATCGTCAATAAGAAATACATCGAGCATATCGACATTGCGAATCGGTATATTAAGCTGAGAGGCTACAGGGAACCAGTAGAAATTGGAATAATGTACAAGAAAGTTTTTGTGAGGATTGTTGTGAATGGTTAGGAATTTAGGATTATTAATGGAAATGCTTGCTATTGTATATGGGACAGCGACATTCTTTGGGAAGAAAGTAAAGTATGATATTAAAACGGTATTGTTTATCATATCAGTAATTCTGTTGAGTACTTTGATAAATGAATATCAGTTGCCGGTTTATTTATCGTCGCTGTCTTATATTATAATTTTTATATATAGTTTGCTGGAATATGATGAGGGAATAAAAGGAACTGTCTTAAATTTTTTATTGACGTCAGGAATGATGATTGCTTTGCAGCAGATTTTCTATATTGTTGTTTTCTTTCTATTGCCTGATAATAATGAGATCTGCAATGTTCTGTTGATTCATGTAGGATGCCTTGGAGTATTATGGATACTGATGCATTATGAAATAATGAATAAATGTTATAAGGCAATTCTGAAAAATAGAAAAATTTACATAAGTCTGATGTTCTTTGTATGTATTTGTTTGCTCGGTGACTTAATAGAAGCTAAAAATCAAAATTATTTGTCTGGTAAGGATTATTTGCAGTTATTATATTTTATTGGCTTGATGTTTGTTGTTATAAACGAATGGCAAAGATCTAAGGTTGAAACAGAAAAGAAAAAGGCAGAGCTAGAGATGAATCGGCTGTATTATTCGGCATATGAGGAACTGGTTGCGCTGATCAGAGACCGACAGCATGATATTAAGAACCACATTAATACCATCTACAGCATTATCTATACAACGAACAGTTACGAAGAACTGGTAGAGAGGCAGAAACAATACTGTAATTTTGTACTGGAATCCAGCAAAGAGACACAGATACTACTGGCGGCAGGCAATCCATTGATTTCAGGTTTCCTGTATCAGAAGAATCAGGAGATCAAAAGCCGTGGGATGCAGGTAGATTATAAGCTGGAAAAGATCAGTTTTCCCCTGGCGGCTACAGAATATGAGATCATAGAAATGCTGGGAATTCTCGTGGACAATGCGATAGAAGAGCTTGCGGAAGCTGATCATGAGAGCAAGAAAATCGTCATTGGATATACGTGGGATGAACAATGGGATATTTTCTATGTAGCCAATACGAGCAGGAATTATTCGACGGCGGAAATAGCACGATTCTTTGAGAGAAATTACAGCAGTAAGGGAAATGGAAGAGGCATCGGATTGGATAAAATGAGAAGAAAGTTACAGCAGTTGGACGGCGGCATCAAAGCGGAGATGGAACCATATGGAGAAGCGCAGTATCTGAAATTCAGTATTATGCTGCCAAAACAATGATTACCATACACCGACGAAGGATATTGATACCTTCATATTCTATTGACTGGATATATGCTGGCATAATGATAGCTGTCACATAAAGCAAAGCGGATGTGTCTCGCTTTATGCGGCAGCTAATGCGTTACTCTTCTGTAGGGAATTCCGGTTCTCCAAAAAGATATACGCTGACATAAGGAATATGTACTGGGAACAGACTAAGGCACAATAAGCTTCCGGCCAGAAGAATTTTATCCAAATACTTTCTCATTTTTCTCACCTCTTTTCTTTATTTTGGTTATGATCAATTGGACGCTGTGCAGGACAACCGTCCAAAAGCTTACGGTAAGATACGGTGTATCATGGAACAGAAACAATAGGATGGAGACAACCAGCACGATTTGGAAACTCTGGATATGTACTTTGTGCAATTGCTCCTGATTCATATTGATCTCTCTGTTAGAGGAGATAGGCCCGATATCATAAATCACCCATGCACAGATCAGCAGGACTAACTGCATCCACGTCATGTTAAGCGCGATGGCAGCAGGCAGGACGATGACTGCCAGCACAAAATAAGCAAAGGACGCCAGAAAGCATGTCCAGTATGTTTTCAAATGATATCCACCTGTCCTTTTCCTGAGGAACAGGAGAGGAACCAGTGCAGACAGGAATTCCGGGAATTTACCAATCCAGCAGAAGAAAACGCCGATCATAATCGTCTTACTGATATCATATAGTAATCCTGTGATACAGAACCGAATAACTTTTAATTCGTAATCCGTAAAATCATGCAGTTGTGCAATTCGATTCATCAGCAGATTCATATTGATTCCCACCCCGATACGCATGTTTAAGATTCGGCATTATTATAGTGTCGATTGCACGAACTATGGAAAATGAAGCTCTAATTTGCAAAATGTATAACTGGATGATGATAAAAATAAAGATTAAGTTTGAATTCTGCGCAAATAAATGTGGTTTGTAGAACAAATGGTATAATTGAAGATATTTATGTAAGAAATCTTGAATTAGTGTAAAATAATAAAAGTTTTGATACATTAAAAATCTTGTGTGTATTATAAAATAGCATAAAATACGTAAATCCTGGCAATACGTAAATCCTGATAAAAAAGCATTGACATTTCGTTACCAAATTGATACAATACAATCACATATCAGGGAAACGAAAAATTCTGAATCAATTTTCGATAATGGCAATTCGCCTGACGATCCCCGAATGATAAAACTAAAGAGGGCGGGAAGTCAGGAATACAGCAATGCGCTGAATACTTGGGGTCTGTATATCTGACTTTCGCGACATGAAAGGAGATATGCAGATGCATAAGACAAAACTGGAAGACATGAACTTGCTGGAGAACTTTTTATTTGAGTCGGTATTGAGTTATCCGGAGATTGGAGAACAATTTGGAAGAAAACTGCTGCAGATCATATTTGGCAGGCAGTTTGGCAGACTCAGAGTATTTCCGCAGAAGGTATATCCCGGAAGTGATTCGGGACTGCACGGCGCCCGTTTGGATGTATATATCGAAGAGGAAGATTTTGACGCTTTAACAGCAAACGGTATTTTACAGACTGTCTACAATCTGGAGCCGGAGCGGAACAGTAAGAAGGAAGTTGTCAGGGCATTGCCCAAAAGGATGCGCTTTTATCATGCGAAAATAGATGCGAAGAGTTTGCGGGCGGGCAAAAGCTATGATCAATTGAAGAATGTAATTATAGTCATGATTATGCCGTTTGACCCGTTCGGACGCAACCGTATGGTCTACACGATCAGGAACAGGTGCGTGGAAGACCCCGATATGCCCTATGACGACGGCGCGGTAACGATCTTCTTATATACGAAGGGAATATATGGTATCGTATCGGAAGAACTGCGGCAGCTGCTTAAGTACATGGAACATACAACAAAGGAGAATGCCAGCAGCACTGCGCTGCAGGAAATGCATCGGATGGTGGAACTGGTGAGACAGAGTGAGGAGGTAGAACTAAATTATATGAGTATGTATGAGGAATTCAGAATGGCCCGGCTGGAAGCGGAGACAGAGACAAGGCAGGAGAATATATTGGAACTTCTGCAGGAACTGGGAGAAATATCATCGGAACTGGATGCCAGGATTCGGGAAGAGGAATGTATTCCGATCCTGAAAAAGTGGCTTAAGATTGCGGCGAAGGTGACTTCTTTGCAGGAATTCGAATGCCAGATATCATAGGAAGCAGAGTCGCAGACAGCAGAACTCAGCCCGAACTTAGCCAGCCGCCAAATTTTTCTTTCTATTTTATTCCGCCTATGGTAAGATATAGAAAGAGTGTAAGAGGGTAAAAGGAGAGCCTTATCTATGAGTGAGAATGAGAAGAATATGACAGCGGAAGGTACAGAAAACAAGGAAGTGGTCTCCAGGAACTTTATTGAGCAGATCATTGATAAGGACCTGGCAGAAGGGGTTTATGATACCGTACACACCAGATTCCCGCCGGAGCCCAACGGCTACCTGCACATAGGACATGCCAAGAGTATCTTATTGAATTCAGGATTGGCAGTCCAGTACGGCGGCAAGTTTAATATGCGTTTTGATGATACCAACCCGACCAAAGAGAAAAGTGAGTTCGTAGAATCCATCAAGGCGGACGTACAGTGGCTTGGCGCGGACTATGAGGATAGATTGTTTTTCGCATCCGATTATTTTGATCAGATGTACGAAGGCGCAGTTAAGCTGATTCAGAAGGGCAAGGCGTATGTCTCTGATCTGTCGGCGGAGGAAATGCGGGAATATCGGGGCACGCTGACGGAGCCTGGCAGGAATGATCCTAACAGGGACAGGAGCGTGGAAGAGAATCTGCGGCTTTTTCAGGAGATGAAGGATGGCAAATACGCGGATGGAGAGAAGACGCTTCGTGCCAAAATCGATATGGCGTCGCCAAATATTAATATGCGTGATCCGATCCTCTATCGTGTAGCGCATTTATCGCATCAGAACACAGGGGATAAATGGTGTATCTACCCGATGTATGATTATGCGCACCCTATCGAGGATGCGATCGAGGGTATTACCCACTCGATCTGTACGCTGGAATTCGAGGATCACAGGCCGCTGTATAACTGGGTGGTGACAGAGTTAGAGTATCCTCATCCGCCTAAGCAGATTGAGTTTGCCAAGATGTACTTGACCAATGTGGTCACTGGTAAGAGATATATTAAGAAGCTGGTGGAAGACGGTATTGTGGACGGATGGGACGACCCCAGGCTTGTTTCCATTGCCGCCCTTCGCAGACGCGGATTTACGCCGGAGTCTATCAGAATGTTCGTAGATCTGTGCGGTGTGTCCAAAGCCAATTCGTCTGCGGAATACTCTATGCTGGAGTATTGCATCAGAGAGGACCTGAAGATGAAGCGGTCCCGTGTGATGGCGGTACTTGATCCGTTGAAACTGGTGATTGATAATTATCCGGAGGGGCAGACGGAAGAATTAGAGGTAGTGAATAATCCCGAGAATGAATCTCTTGGCAAAAGGACAGTGCCGTTTGGCAGAGAGCTTTATATTGAAAGAGAAGACTTTATGGAAGAACCGCCGAAGAAATATTTCCGGCTCTTCCCGGGCAACGAGGTGCGTCTTATGAGCGCGTATTTCGTTAAATGCGTAAGCTATGAGAAAGACGCTGACGGCAATGTGACGGTGGTACATTGTACGTATGATCCGGCGTCCAAGGGCGGCAACAGCCCGGATGGCCGTAAGGTGAAGGGAACCATTCACTGGGTGTCCGCAGCCGATTCCGTTAAGGCAGAAGTCAGACTGTATGAGAACATTATCGACGAAGCGAAGGGCGTCTATAACGAGGATGGAAGCCTGAATTTGAATCCGAATTCTCTGACAGTATTAAAGGAATGTTATATTGAGCCGTCTGTCAGGGACGCGAAGGCATATGACAGCTTCCAGTTCGTCAGACAGGGATTTTTCTGCGTGGACTATAAGGACAGCAAGCCGGGTGAGCTTGTATTTAATAGAATTGTTTCGCTTAAGAGTTCCTATGTATTGCCGAAAAAGGAGAATTAGGTTACAATAATTTATAAGGCTTTGAAAATAGCGATATATAATGGGAGGATAAAGCGATGGCAGGACTATTGTCGGGGTTAGAGCAGTTCGGTCTGACTAATCTGGAGAACATGAATTTATATGAGGAAGAGAAGAAAGCAGAGCAGGGAGCGGAGCGCAAGGCGGCGCCTGTGATGCAGGAGCAGGATTTCCTGTTTGACAAATCTTTTACCTGCCCGATTTGTGATAGAGAGTTTAAAGCGAGAACCGTTAAGATCGGTAAGGCGAAGCTGGCCGGAAGTGATTTGGATTTAAGACCCAGATATGAGCAGATTGATCTGTTAAAATATGATGTTATCATGTGTCCGTCATGCGGATATGCGGCGCTTAGCAGGTTCTTTAAGTTCCTCACGTCTCCGCAGGCGAAGAATATTCAGAAGACCATTTCCGCCACTTTTAAACCGCAGAAAGAGACACAGGAGATTTATACTTATGACGAAGCGCTGGAGAGATATAAATTAACGCTTGCCAACGCCATTGTCAAACAGGCGAAAGCCAGCGAGAAAGCTTATATCTGTCTGAAGACGGCCTGGCTTCTTCGAGGAAAGGCAGAGCATCTGGATAAGAACCTGCCGGATTATGAGGCGCAGAAGAAACAGTGCGAGGAAGAAGAGAATGAATTCCTGAGAAACGCGCTGGAAGGTTTCCTGGCGGCAAGGCAGACGGAAAGCTTCCCGATGTGCGGTATGGATGAGCCTACGGTTGATTATCTGATTGCGGTGACGGCAATGCGGTTCGAGCAGTACGATGTGTCGAGCCGTCTGATTGCGGGCATCCTTACATCTGCCAGCGCCAATCCTCGTATGAAGGATAAGGCAAGAGATGTGAAGGAAATGCTGATGAAGAAGATCAAAGAGAAGAATGCGGCGAGAAAGTAGGCTTCTCAGATATGAGGTTTAGATGAAAGAGTTACCGATTCATATTCAGTTAGATCCGAAAAGCGGCAAAACGCTGTATGAGCAGATTTATGAGTATATTCGGGATGAGATTCGGGCGGGCAGTCTTCTTCAGAATGAGAAGCTGCCCTCTTCCAGATTTCTGGCGGAATATCTGCAGGTATCCAGAACAACAGTGGATATGGCATACGGACAATTGGTTGCGGAAGGTTATCTGGAAGCAAGACCCAAGAGAGGGTATTATGTCTGTGCGCCGGATAATCTCTATGAGATAGCGGTGAAGCCGTCAGAGACGGAAATGAAGTATACGGCGGCAAAGGAGCAGACGAGTTATTTATATGATTTCTCACCGAATGCTATTGATATGAGTTTTTTCCCATATGCGACATGGAAGAAAATCACGAAGAACATTCTCGTAGATGCCAAGAGCAGTATGTTTGCGCTTGGAGAACCGCAGGGAGATATAGAACTCAGGACGACGATCTGTCGTTATCTGCATGGATCCCGGGGCGTTAATTGTGAGCCGGAACAGATTATTATTGGAGCGGGGAATGATTTCCTGCTCCTTTTGTTAGAGAAAATATTGGGGAGACATACCCCGGTAGCGATGGAAAACCCTACTTATGTAAGGGCTTATAAGATATTCCGGTCCTTTGCCTATCCGGTTTCGCTTATCCCCATGGATGAAAACGGTATTCGGGTGGATGTGCTGCGCCAGACAGATGCGCGGGTGGCATATGTTATGCCTTCCCATCAATATCCGACGGGTGTGTCTGTTCCTATCGGCAGGCGGCTGGAACTGCTCAAATGGGCTTCGGAAGAGGAAGGACGCTATCTGATCGAGGACGACTATGACAGTGAATTCCGGTATAAAGGTAAGCCGCTGCCGTCCCTGCAGGCATCGGACACCGATGGACGGGTTGTGTATATCGGAACGTTCTCGAAAGCGATCGCACCGGCCATCCGTATCAGTTATATGGTTCTTCCCTATCCGCTTCTGGAGAAGTATAGAGAACAGTGTGGGTTTTTCTCTTCCACAGTGTCGCGAATTGATCAGACGATCTTAAACGAGTTTATACGGGACGGCTATTTTGAGCGGTATTTGAACAAGATGCGTAAGCAGTATCGTATCAAGCATGATATTTTAATGAATGAGTTGAAGCCCTTTGAGCAATTCTTCAAGATCAGCGGCGGCAATGCCGGCCTGCATATTCTGCTGACGGACAGACAGGGCAGAAGCGAAGAAGAACTGGCGGCACTGGCAAAGGATGCGGGCATAAAGGTATACTGTATGGGGGCTTTTCGTATGGAAGAGGCGGAGAAGCAGACGCAGGAAGATGGGCAAAAAGAGTCGGAGCCTGCGACCATGATCCTTGGATATGGAGCGTTGTCCCCGGAGGAGATCCGGGAAGGAACAGCGATATTAAGAAAAGTCTGGTGTTAAGTGCGTAACTGCGCTTAATATCAGACTTTTGCATGTTGATGCCGTATATGTTCTATTGCAAATCGTGTTATGTGCCTGCATTGCTTTTATGTACCTGTATTACTTGTAAGCAATCTTTTTCATCATATCGAGGTAGGATACGGTTTCCTCATATAACATTTCCGGATGGAAGGAAGCATCTTCAAAACGGGCATTCATAAGACCGCTGATCGTGTAGTCCAGCATGGCGTCCAGCTTCTCGAAGTCTACGGCGGCGACGAAAAGGGAGCGGTCAGACTGGTTTTTCAGAACGGCGTATACGTCCTGGATGACGCTGCGCTGTTTCTCGATGGCCATTAAGGCCTCGCTGACGTCCTCGGATTTACAGCGGTTCAAGAAACCCTGCATGTAAGGATAATTCTTGAGAACCTGCATTTTGGCATATTCCATCTGCTTTCTGATTTCGAAATAGTCGGTAGCGGTAGAAGAGACTCCGCTGGTCAATTCAAGCTTCATGAAGCGCACACTGTAGTCATAGAGAAAGGTATAGAGACCGAGCTTGCTGCCGAAATAATGAAATAAAAGCCCCTTACTGATGCCGGCCTCCGCCACGATATCGTCTGTACTGGCGTGTTTATAACCGCTTGCGGCAAAGATTTTGAGCGCGGCGTTAATCATCCGGTCCTGCTTTTCTTTTTTCAGATCAAAAAATTTTTCGTTCATATTTACCCCGATTTTTATTTTATCATTGTCATTTGTTGACTTTACGAGTCGAACTTTAATATAACATAAATTGGTTGGCGATTCAATGTCTGCGAGGAAACTAGTTTTCACAAAATTCTGAGATACAAGATGTTGTATCAAGGAAGGTTGGATGAAGTAAGGATTATATTTCAAAACAGCGCCGGATTATGCGGACGACTAATTTTTACTTATTTTTTATACATATTCTCTTTTCATTTTCGCAAAATAGTATTAATATAATGGTATAACAAACGGTGAAAGGAGAACACTGATGGCGAAGAAATTTGGTAAGTTTTTAATGGTGACAGCGGCTCTTGGCGCCGTAGCAGCAGGAGCGTATTATTATCTGCAGAACAAGGATTCTTTTGTAGATGATGATTTTGAGGACGATGACGATTTCGACAATTTTGATGAGGACCTGGACGAGGAAGCTGACCGCAATTATGTCGATTTAGACTTGGAAAAAGCGGAAGAGTTCAAGGAAGGCTTAGATGCGGCTAAGGCGGATGCTTCAGAGAAAGTAGTCGGTGCGGCGAAGGAAGCCTCGGAGGCAGTAGGGCAGGCTGCGCAGGCAGCAGGCGACGCGGCGGCTAAGGCGGAGACGAAGGTAGAGGAATTCTTTGACGACGAAGATGACAGCGACGGTTCCATGGACGCTATGTAATCGGTGTTTGACTTTTCGAAGAATTAATATGGGTGCGTTATACAATGCATGATATACCGCTCGGTTACTTTGAACCGGGCGGTTCTTTGTATCAAAAAATCCGTCTGGCGGCTTTTTTCTTTAACTGCATAAGCCTATGGGAAAGCGCAAGCTGTTCATGGCAGGAGTCTATCTGCCGCAGCCTGTCACAGGCCGTAAGCCCGGTATTGGCATAGTGAGCTGCTCTGGCTTTATCTTTGTATTGTAGATAATATTCCGAAAGAATAGAACAGCTCATGATGGCAATAGCCCATGCGGCGGGAAGTCCGGTGCGCTCCGCCGCTTCGAGGGCGTTTTGTACAGCCTGTTCCCCATAGAATTGACATTCCTGACCGTTATCTTTCATCAGGGCGATCAGGGCAAGGTACTGTAAGGCTTCGGCACGCATGACAGAAAGGTCTGTGCCTGCCAGTTTCTGTTGTTCATCCCTGAGCAACGCCAGGATTTTCAGAAAAGCATCCGCTGCTTCTTCCGGACGGCTTAAGGAGATGCATTGGACGCCCAGAAGATCCAGTGCGGCGGCATAGCCGTGATAGATTCGGATCAGCATACCGGAAAGAATGGTTCCCCGGAGATAGGAATCTGCTTCCCGTTCCTGTTCCAGCCCGCGAAGAGCCTGTACAAGAAGCCGGCATCCCTGATGAGAGAGCGCTGCGGCCTGCTCTGTCTGTCCGGAAGCCTGTAAGGGAATGCTTTTCTGGGATGCAGTCAATCCGCGAATAGCCTGAAGGATATTGTGCTCCAAAGCAGCGGTGATAGTTTGGCTGACATTTTCTGCGGCTGCTTCACAGCGCAGCAGAAGTTCCGTCTGTCCGGTTGATGACAGAACCTGCAGACTGTAAAGACATTCTGTCCAGAGAGCGCGGACGAGATGGATATCAGCACCATGGGTATGGTACAACTCCCGGAACATAAGGGAGGCGTGTTGAAAGAGACGGCTTCCCTGAGTCTGTTCTCCATAGGAGAAGAGGACGCCTGCGGCGGCCAGATACAGTTCCGCCGTCTGGTCGCGGATAAGGATGTAGTCTTTCATCAGCGGTTCCAAATATTCCAGTATAGGAATCAGCGCATGGTATCGATCCAGAGTCTCAGCGCTGTCGGCGGATGCGGCTTCCTGCATGGTTTCGGCACATGCCCACCCGATATACAGCAGTTGTTCTTCGGAAAGCCTGTTGTTATTGAGAATATTTGAGAAGCATTGCCCTGCAAGGGTGAACGCTTCCTGATAATAGGGACGAGCTTGCACAACGTCTTGGTCTGCCATGAATAACTGTGCGTTGATCCGGGCAAAATCCATTTCCAGCCAGGACAACCCGGCCCGGCTCTCTCCCGGGAGAACCCCGCAGGATCTGCACTGCTCCAGGTATTCAGCCTGTGTGCGCATTACAGGCTCCAATGCGCCATAGTCGCCTGTATGGGCATAGTATCGCATTAATTCCTGCATGTCTTCCATCCGGTTCAGGAGGGTATGTATATCGGTATCTTTATTGCGCAAAGTCTCTTCATAGCTTTTCTGTAATGCTGCAAGCCGGGGCGTAAAATGTTCCCTGTCTGCGAAATTAGTATACTCTGTAGGAAAACATAATTTCATGTGGTTGGAAGCCCTCCCTTTTAAGTTTCTGTTTCAAGTCTCTGTATCCATGCCGTACAAGCATCCATTCCGGGCTGCCGTGCAAGCGTCCGCTTCGGGCTGTCGTATCAGGTTTCTGTTCAACTCATTGCTGATGTCTGTGCATTACCGTTTGTCTGTGTCAATTAGCAGATCCCCCAGAATACTGTACAAAGCAGCCTGTCTCAAGGCTTCTTCGTAATTTACGGCAGGCGCTGCAATATCCTGTCCTGTAACATCTGCAGCCACAGCGGTAACAGGCTTATGTCTGGCAATATAGTCTGCGCACAGCAGAAGGGAATCTGCATCGATCTTGCTGTCGGGACAGAGGGAGGCATTGACACCATGCTGATCAAGTGCTTTGAACTCCTGTGGAACCAGAGTGGTCAATATGTGATCCCTGGTATAAAAGATGCCGGCCGCATAGGTTTGGAAGCTGTGCCTGTTTGCGCTTGTCACGGAGAGATTGTGTGCCAGGTGGGGCGTATACAGGCTCCGTTCCTTACTGTCTTTGAGCCAGTCACGGACGAAGTAATATTTTAAAACATCATCGGGTGTTATTTCTTCATCGGCGGTCAGGGCATAGGTAATGGCAGCGGCATCAAGCCCCCGGACATACTTCCTGACGATCTCGTTACGCTCCGATGGGTTGTATAAGGACTCTTCCCAGTAGGTATCTTCATCCACATCGGCATAGACGCTGTAGTACCGGATATGTTCCCGCAGAAGAAGCAGATGATTTCTGCCGTAATCCTGACAGATCAGTTCGTATTCCAGATCCTTGTCTTTCTCTGTCGAGTTTGGAGGAAGCATACTTTGGGTGCGGATTGTGCGGCAGACAGCTTCCCAGGGAACCGCCCACCAGTAGATGTCGTCTGTGGGCGGTTTGATGTTTTCTTTAAGCAGCATGGCTCTTGAAGTATCCTGTTCCATATGGGTATCCAGCATTTGTCTGCGGTATTTTGCCAGAGCAAAAAGGTTTTCCCGCAGTCTGTCCGGCTTCAGGATTTTCCTGTTATCAAAATACATGATATATATTTCTCCAAAGAGTTTCTAGTGATCCAAATCAACGCTTACGGTGCCGTTTGCTTTGGCTTTACATGTTAATCTGATGATGTCGCCTTCCTTGATGTTTACTTCCAGATTGCCGTTTTCGCCTACGAAAAAAGCGTCGGATACAGAACCGAATGCTTTGCCCATGGCCATGCCGCCGATTAATCCGCCGCTCACGCCCCCGGCAGCAAGCCCGATTGCACTAAAGGTTGCTTTGGAGACATTCTTCTCGAATTTTTTCCACTTACGCTGGGGATCGATAAAATCAATAGTATGAGTACCGGGAACAATATCGATCATATGAGGTTCTTTTTTGGGAAGTAATTTCTGTTCATGACCGTCAATGGATAGAATAACAGGACGTTTCCCAAAGAGAGCAAATGGCCCGAGATAAGGTTTTCCGTAACCTTTAGATATAAGTCCTTCTTTTCTTACGCGGATTGCTAGTTGTGTTTTCATAAAGTTACCTCCAGGAATTTTATGTTATTGTTTTAAATAGTGTACCTTTGCAAAAAATAATAATAGGCACTATAAAACAAATTTTAGGGGGTAAGTTTCGTGAAAAGCATTGCTTTAAGAAGCGGTTGATGATAGAATTTGTGAAAATAGCTGTATCTATGTAAAATTTGCAAAGGTACACATTTCAAAATCAGGGCGCAGAGCAGGTTATACGGTATTCTCATATTTGACGGCTTTGCCGTAGAAAGTCCCTGCAGGCAGATTGCAGGCCTGGGCGGCCTGTTTCAGCGTCAGTTTTCTGGCGCGCCATGCTTCGTGTACATCGTAGAAGTTCTCCGGAAGGGGAAGCGGCGGCCTGCCGAATCTTACGCCTTTGGCTTTGGCGGCAGCAATGCCCTCGGCCTGCCGCTGCCGGATGTTGGCTCGTTCATTCTCTGCCACGAAAGACAGTACCTGCAGTACGATGTCGCTTAAGAATGTCCCCATCAGGTCTTTGCCCCGGCGGGTGTCCAGAAGCGGCATATCCAGTACGACAATATCGATTCCCTTTTCTTTGGTGAGAATGCGCCATTGTTCCAGAATTTCCTCATAGTTGCGTCCCAGACGGTCTATGCTCTTGATGTAGAGCACATCGTCTTTTCTTATTTTTCGTAACAGTTTTCTGTATTGGGGACGGTTGAAATCTTTGCCTGACTGCTTGTCTGTCAGAATGTTTGGCTCCGGAATACCAATTTCCCGAAGTGCAATCAGTTGTCTGTCTTCGTTCTGTTCCCGGGTGCTGACACGGATATAACCATAGACTGTTTTTCCGATAGTGGATTCGCCTCCTTTCTGTATCATAATACGCAAAACTTTCCTGACACCCTCATCCTAATTACAAAAAATCACCCAAATACAGCCCCGTAAGAACTGCACTTGAGTGATAATATGGAAAACAAAGCTGCTTCTGCAGAAACAGCATTAAAAATGCTATTTCTGTTGCTTATACGGCGGGTCTGCGGGATAACCGCCCTTTAATTTCTGCATGCCGCGCTGGATAGCGTCCCTGGAATTCTTCCAGTCGGCGTCTTTATTGCGGTAATCGAATTTCTCTACCAGCCAGGAGACGTCTTCGGAAAGCCTGGCCATATTGGTTTCCATAAGAGGAAATACCATAGCGTAGAATTCTTCTTTTTCTTTATCGTTCAGACGATTGTCCGCCGCTTCGCATAAGTCGCCGAAGTGGTGCAGGCAGAATCCCTTGCTGTTCTT
This sequence comes from Lachnospiraceae bacterium, assembly GCA_017626325.1. Lineage (GTDB taxonomy): Bacteria > Bacillota > Clostridia > Lachnospirales > Lachnospiraceae > UBA3282. Next base: position 40,618 of record JAGAIZ010000059.1, read on the forward strand.
TATCTTATCCCGGAATTCCTGATCTTTTTTATACATAACGAAGAAAGTATCCAGATATCTTTCGTAGGTGTCCGCATAGCGTTTGCAGATATAGCAGGATTTCTCTTTCTCTGCCACCCAGACGCCGATGGGATTTTGCTTTTCCGTTTGTTTCCTGAATTTGTCCTTGAGGGAAGTCTTACCGGGCTTGAAATTCTTGAATTGGCTCTGCATTTCCCGGTTGATCTGCATATAGTGGGTTTTGAGGATCCAGGCATTGCCCAGTGTATTGCCATAGTCAAACATTTTCTTGAAATGGTCGCGGCAAAATCCTGCCTGATCCGTCTGCTCGCGCACATCGCTCTCCATATAGGAAGAACCGGAACCTAAGACGAAGTCTAATAAATCCTGTTCTACATTGCGTTCAATAAAGCAGAATGGACATTCGTCGTTGGCATTGATGGCATCATTTAACGGGATCGTGTACAGTTGTTCTTTCATTGGGTGGCCTTCTTTCTGCAAGATACTATGCTTGGATTGATCGATCAATATAAATTCAGTATAACACAGGGAAAAAGGCGGGGCAAGAAAGTTGTCGTCGGAGCAGCGTTTTGCTATAATAGGATATGAAAGCTGCGAAAGCGGGTGCATGTGTGCGTTTCGCCTGAAGCTATCTAGGCATTTGCGAAACTCCTTCTTTGCTGTTGAAATTGCACAATTCAGGTTACACTGTAGCGAGTTTCGCAATTACCTGAAAACTGTCGGGAGAAAGGCACATGCATGAGAGGAACAGAGAGGTACGTGTAGAAATGAACAGGAATATTCCGCCGGTGAACCGGGATGAAAAGCATATCTTAGAGGATATCCGATGCTTTGCGCTGGATATGGACGGCACGATCTATCTGGGGGAACAGTGGATAGAGGGTGCGAAGGAATTCCTTGCCAAAATTGAGGAATCGGGCAGAAGTTATTTCTTCCTGACCAACAATTCTTCCAAGAATGCGTCGGTCTATGTGGAGAAGCTGCACCGGATGGGACTTGACGTAGGGGAAGAGAAGCTGATTACGTCGGGACAGGCCACCATCTATTATCTGCAGCGGCATTTTCCGGGCAAAAAGGTATTCCTGCTGGGAAATCCGCTTCTGCAGGAGGAATTCAGACAGGCGGGAATCGTATTGGAGGAGAAGCGTCCTGATGTGGTGGTGACGGCATTTGATACGTCGCTGGATTATGCGAAGATGTGTCAGGTGTGCGACCACGTGCGTGCGGGGCTTCCCTATATCGCCACCCACCCGGATTATAACTGTCCCACGGAGACGGGATTTATCCCTGATGCGGGGGCGATTCATGCGTTTATCCATGCTTCGGCGTTCCGGTATCCCGACAGGATCATCGGGAAGCCCAATGAGGATATTGTAGAATATTTGACTATGAGAGTCAACCAAAGCCAGCAGGGTATTACAAGAGAGCAGATTGCCATGGTGGGCGACCGTTTGTATACGGACATCGCGGCGGGACGAAACAACGGGCTTAAGAGCGTGCTGGTATTAAGCGGCGAGGCTTCGATGGAGGACGTGGAGGGCTCTGAGGTGCTGCCGCATCTGATTTTCGGATCGGTAAAGGATATGATCCCGCTGTTGTGAAGGAAAGAAAAAAGAAAAGGAAGGGGTACGAAAATGAGTCAGAAACACGAAGAGAAAGCGTTTATTATCAAAAATTACGGAAAGAAATCGACGTTTGCGAGCTTTCTGCCGGGTATCAGCGGCATCCATGGGATTCCGATTTGGTGCTATTATGTAAACCGTGGACAATGCGTTGCGACTTTTGGCGCGGAGAATAAGGATCATGCGATCATGGAATTTTCACCGGCGCATCAATGCTGCCAGAATGTCAAGCGAACGGGTTTCCGCACGTTTATGAAGGTGGAAGGAAAATATTTTGAGGCGTTCGCCAAAGAAAAAGAGCCTCATTATATGGCGATTTACCAGAACGGACTGGAAATAGAAGAAACCAATGAGAAGCATGAAATCAAGACTCATGTGACGTATTATACGCTGCCGGAAGAAAATGTGGGGGCATTAGTCAGAAAGGTAGAAATTACGAATCTTTCCGGCGAAGCCAGAGAGGTGGAAGTCCTGGACGGTATGCCTGCTTTGATTCCCTATGGCGTCAGCAATGAGGATTTGAAGACTATGGGGAATCTGGTCAAAGCGTGGATGCAGGTGGAGCATGTGGAGACGAAGGCGCCTTTCTATCGTACCCGGGCGAGTATTGTGGATACGGCGGCGGTGACGGAGGTCATCGAGGGAAATTTCGCTTTCGGTTGTCTGGCGGATGGAACGAAGCTTGCCGCAGTGGTGGACCCGGATGTGGCGTTTGATTATGATTCTTCTCTGACTATTCCGGTCAAGTTCAAAAAGGGCGGATTACAGGGTGTTCTGGAAGCGGAGCAGGTGACACAGAATCAATTCCCCTGCAGCTTCTACGGCACACATAAGCTTCTGGAACCGTCAGAGTCAATGGTACTGTATGAGGTATTCGGGCAGGTCAGCAGTTATGAGACCTTGCAGAAGTTCATGGAAAAGCAGATGGACGGCGCTTTCTTTGAGCAGAAGCTGCTCCGGTCAAGAGAACTGACGGAAGAATTGTGTGACAGAATCGACACCGAAACGGCATGTCCCGATTTCGACGCTTACTGCCGTTATACCTATATGGATAATGTGCTGCGCGGCGGTTACCCCATTGTGCTGGGCGGCAATAAGATTTTCTATGTATATTCCAGAAAGCACGGCGATCTGGAGAGAGAGTACAATTATTTTGCCATGCTGCCGGAGTTCTATACCCAGGGAAACGGCAGCTACCGTGATGTGAACCAGAACAGACGGTGCGATACTTTCTTTACGCCCTATGTGGGGACGGAGAATATCAAGACCTTCTATAACCTGCTGCAGTTAGACGGCTATAATCCGCTCTCTATTGAGAAGGTGACTTATGTGCTGCCCGGAGAAGCGGGGGAGAAGATTTTCGCGTCTCTGAACCCGGAAGACGGGGAAATGCTGACCCGCGCATTGCAGAAGCCGTTTACGCCGGGACACTTTTTCCGGCTGCTGGAGGCTTGCGGCACGGCGGTGGACGCCGGAGAGGCGGATCGACTGTTTGATCAGGTGATGACCCAGGCGGTCAGCCAGATGAACGGCAATTTCGGAGAGGGCTACTGGTCTGACCACTGGACCTACAATCTGGATCTGGTGGAAAGCTATCTGGCGATTTATCCTGAGAAGGAGAAGGAACTGCTGACAGAGGAGGGTTATACATGGTTTCTCTCCCAGGTGGCGGTCAATAAACGTTCGAAGCGTTATGAGAAGACGAAGAACGGTGTTCGCCAGTATCATGCGCTGAATGAAGAGACCAGAAGGAATACGGACTGTAAGCTGGTAAAAAGCGGTAAAGGCACGGGAGAGGTGATAGTCTCCTCTCTGCTGGAGAAGCTGGTGATTCTGTGCACAACGAAATTCACCGCGCTGGATGCTTACGGTATGGGTATCGAGATGGAAGGCGGCAAGCCCGGCTGGTACGACGCGCTGAACGGCCTGCCCGGTCTGCTGGGCTCTTCTATGGCGGAGACCTACGAACTGGGCCGCACGCTGGCGTATGCGATACAGGTATTGCAGAAATATGATGAGGGCATCCATATGATTGCCGAGGCAGCCTGGCTTCTGGACGAAGTAACTGCATTGGTCAATAAGGAAAAAGAGACCTTGACGACCAGACAGGAAGTGATTTCCTATTGGAATCAGGTCAACGATATCAAAGAGGCATATTGGGAGAAGGTCTACGACGGCGTGGAGGGAACCCGTGTGGAGAAGAGCGCGGCGCAGCTTCTTGCGTCCCTGCAATTGTTCTATGAAATCGTGCAGATCGGCATCCGCAAGGCGTGCGCTCTGGAGGACGGCATCTGCCCGACTTATTTCGCCTATGATGTAACCGAATACACAGAGGATGCGGAGGGGATTCATCCGACGCATTTTGCGGTAAAGAGGATTCCTTTATTCTTAGAGGGGCCGGTTCGCTATCTGAAACTGAACAGCTCCATGGCTGAGAAGGAGAAGCTCTATGCCGCCGTGAAAAACAGCGATCTCTATGATGAGAAGCTCAAGATGTATAAGGTCAATGCATCTCTTGCGGACGCTTCCTTCGAAGTGGGGCGGTGCAAGGCATTCAACCCGGGCTGGCTGGAAAACGAGTCTATCTGGCTTCATATGGAATATAAATATCTGCTGGAACTGCTCAAGTCCGGCATGTACAGAGAGTTCGCGCAGGATTTCCACAAGGCGGCGGTTCCGTTCCTTGACCCCAAGGTGTACGGTAGGAGCATTTATGAAAATTCCTCCTTTATCGCCAGCAGCAGGAATCCGAACCGGAATATTCACGGCAAGGGCTTTGTGGCGCGCTTAAGCGGTTCCACGGTGGAGTTTATTCATATGTGGTCGCTGATGATGTTCGGCTTGCAGCCCTTTACCGTAGAAGACGGCGAATTGACGCTGACCTTCGCACCCTTGCTGCCCGCGTATCTGGTGGGAGATAAGAAGCAGGTGCGGGCCGCGTTCTTAGGAAGCACGCCGGTTACGTATGTGCTGCCGGAAAATAAAGATTATATTCCGGGCGAATATACGGTGCGCAGGATTACCGTTACCTGGCAGGACGGCAGCAGCGAGACGACAGACGGCGGCTGCCTGAAGGGCGAGGCGGCGCAGGCTGTCCGCGATGGCAGGGCGGTTTCTGTCGTTGTGGAGATTGGGTAAGGATGGAAGCATCAGTCAAGCTGTCTGATAAACCCAAGCGGCGTCATATGATACTTCTTCTTAAACGCCCGATGAAAATAAGACAGATTTCGAAAACCAACGGACAGGGAAACATCCAGAATAGAGACGTTTCCCTGTTCGAACTGTTCTACGGCTTTCTCCAGGCGCAGGTTGTTGATATACTCTACGCAGGTCATATTCATGTGTTTTTTGAAAAAGCGCATGAAATGATAGTCGCTGAAATAGCAGACTGCGGCAAGCTCCGAGACCGTGACAGGCTCCGCGTAATGTCCTTCGATATAGTCGAGCACCTGCTTGAGCTTGTCGGAGGATATTCTTGTATCGGAAGCAGTAGTCTTCTCACTGTATTGCAGCAGCAGGAAGACAGCCTGCAGGAACAGGGCTTTCAGGGCCAGTTCATAGCCCGCTGCCGCCTCGTCGTAAAGAGAAGTGATCTGGTTGAAAATCTTATGCAGAGAGACGTAGGCGGGATGCGTCCGGGTAATCAGAAAGGGCATGGTGATCTCCTGATTCATCATAGGCGTCAGGTAGCGCGTGGAGCAGATGTCCGTGGAATTCCCGCCCAGGAAATTCAAATGAAATACATAGGTTTCCGAACAGATTTCCCCGGCGCCTCCTAACGAGATGGAGTGGAGGAATAGCGGTGGGATGAACAGAATATCTCCTTCCTTCACTTCGTATTCTGTCAGGTCGATCTGATAAAGACAATTCCCCTTCGTAATCAAAGTAAACTCCGCCTCCTCGTGCCAGTGGGTCGTGACCACCGGATAGTCGGGCGCAAGCCTCGTAAGATATTTTTGTACGGGGAAAAAGGCGTCTCCGTGCTTAGCGTTTTCCTTCTGTTCTAAAGCGAGTGAATGCAGCTTTCTCATGGTGATATTCCCTTTCACGTTCCGCAAATCATACAAGAGCAGGATTGTGTTATAATATGATAAAATATTGCAAGATATAATTGAATTTAATATTTACAATAGCAGTATAATACATCTGCGGAGAAGTGCAAGACGCAATTTGCGGATAAGCGATACGGCAATTGCCGGAGTAAGGAAGCGAAGGCATAAATTGCCTTTCATATGCGGAATGTTGTTTTTGCGCGGCATATGCAGGCTTCGCAGTCTGAGTGAGAATGGAGGAGCATCATGAACAGGGAAGCAGGCAAAACAGGAAACAACCTGACAGACGCAATGACAAGAAAATGGTGGCACGGCAAGGTGGCGTACCAGATTTATCCGAAGAGCTTTTTGGACACCAACGGCGACGGTATCGGCGATCTTCGGGGAATCCTTTCTAAGCTGGATTATCTGAAGGAGCTGGGAATCGATATCATCTGGCTGTCTCCGATCTACAAGTCCCCATTTGTAGATCAGGGCTATGATATCGCGGACTACTACGCGATTGCGGAAGAATTTGGCACCATGGAAGAGTTCGACGAACTGCTGGCGGAGACGAAGAAGCGGGATATGCACATTATCATGGATCTGGTAATTAATCACTGCTCCGATCAGCATGAGTGGTTCCGGAAAGCGCTGGCTGACCCGGAGGGCGAATATGCGGATTATTTCTATTTCCGGAAAGGCAAAGACGGCAATCCGCCCAGCAATTACCGTTCTTATTTCGGAGGAAGCTGCTGGGAGCCGGTGCCGGGAACAGACAAATATTATCTGCACATGTTTGCCAGGGAGCAGCCGGATCTGAATTGGGAGAATCCCGGACTGCGGCAGGAGCTTTACGATATGGTGAACTGGTGGCTGGAGAAGGGGCTTGCAGGCTTCCGTATCGACGCCATCATCAATATCAAGAAGAATCTGGCGTTTCCGGATCTGGAGCCGGACGGCAGAGACGGGCTGGCAAGCTGCTGGAGGATGATAGAGAGCGCCCGGGGCATCGGAGAGCTGCTGGAGGATTTGAAGCATCACACTTTCAGTCAATACGACGCTTTTACGGTGGCGGAGGTTTTCAACATGAAAGAGGGAGAACTGGAGGAATTCATCGGACCGGAAGGGCATTTCTCCACCATCTTTGATTTCAGCGCCCACAGCTTAAGCGACGGGGAGCACGGCTGGTACGACGCGCCGGAGGTGGAATTTGAGAAATGGCGAAAGACGGTCATAGACGCGCAGCTTGAAATCCAGAAGTACGGCATGGAAGCCAATATTATCGAGAATCATGATGAACCAAGAGGCGTATCCCGTTTCCTGCCTGCATATGCCAGAAATGCTGCCGGAGCCAAGATGCTTGGAACGGTCAGCGTATTGCTGCGCGGCATTCCTTTTATCTATCAGGGACAGGAGATCGGCATGTGCAACGCCGAGTGGAACAGCATTCAGGAGTTTGACGATATCAGCACCAAAGATCAGTATCAGGTGGCCATAGAGGCGGGACTCTCCGAGAAGGAGGCGCTTACAGCCTGCGGCAGGATGAGCCGTGACAACGCCAGAACCCCGGTACAGTGGAGCAGCCAGAAGAACGCGGGCTTTACGACGGGTACGCCCTGGCTGAAGGTGAATGACAATTATAAGGAAATCAATGTGGAAAGCCAGGAGGAGGACCCTGACTCCGTCCTGCACTATTACCGGAAGCTTCTGGCTCTTCGCAAATCGCCGGAATATAAGGAAGTATTTACTTATGGCGAATTTGTTCCGGTATATGAAGATACGGAGAGCATTATGGCATATTACCGTGTGGGCTGCGGGGAAGGCACGGCAGACGCCGGTTCGGGAGCCGGAGCAGCAGGACGCATGGGCTGCGCGGGAACTCGTGTCTTAGTGGCTGCCAATTTCGGCAGGGAAGCCGTCAGCTTACAGTTGGAATATCCGGTGAAAAAAGTGCTTCTCTCAAACCGGACTAAGCTGTCCGCCAGAGCGGAGGAACTGACATTACAAGCGCAGACTCTTATACTGGAAAGCTGTGAAGCGGTCGTTTTAGAGGTTGTGGGAGATAAATGAGCAGAGCACAATCAGGTTCGTACTGACAACTGAACGGCAGTAAAGATTTCCCTTAATAATAGATAAGGTAATAATAGATAAGGCAGTGTGGCAGAAGCAGTCGGAAGCTACGCTGCCTTTTATAATTCTGTTGTTCAGTTTGCACAAATCTGCATTCCCGTTTTCGTGTAAAACAGCAAACCTGACGTAAATAATGAAAAAAGTGTGAAAAAACTCTTGCATAAATTGTGCAAGGGTGTTATGCTTAACCCAACTTAACGGAAACGTTACCGGCAACAATACCGAGAGCGATACCGGAAACATTACCGGAATTATGTTTCCAACAAGAACAAATCACACAACAAACCATTTTTTGAAAGGGAGAGGAACATTAACATGAAAAAGAAAATCGTAAGTGTTTTACTTTGCGCAACCATGATTTCTTCCATGCTTGCAGGCTGCGGCTCTGACAGCGCGGCTACCACAGAGGGAACAGACGACGCAGCAGCGACAGAAGAGAGCGCAGACGCACCGGCAGAGGAAAGCGCTGACGCATCTGCAGGCGCTGGAACAGGCTCTGTATACTTATTAAACTTCAAGCCTGAGTCTGACGGCGCATGGCAGGACCTGGCGGCAACTTATACAGATCAGACAGGCGTAGAGGTAACAGTTGTTACAGCGGCAGACGGACAGTACAAGACCACATTGCAGTCCGAGCTTGCCAAGTCCGAAGCACCGACCATCTTCAACATCGGCAGCACGGCTGACTGCGCAGAGTACGCAAACTACATATATGATTTAAAAGACAGCTACATTTATGATCATCTGACAGATAAGTCCTTAGCGCTTGAGTATGACGGCAAGGTTGCAGCGGTTGCAAACTGCTATGAGTGCTACGGTATCATCTACAACAAGACTATTCTGGAAGGCTACTGCGGTATGGAAGGCGCTGTTGTTTCTTCCGTAGACGACATCAAGGATTTTGAGACATTAAACGCAGTTGCTACAGATATTAACAACCGTGTTGACGAGATTAACGAAGCTCTGGGAACTAACCTGACAGGCGCTTTCGCTTCCGCAGGCTTAGACAGCGGATCTAACTGGAGATTCTCCGGCCACCTTGCAGGCCTTGCTCTGTACTATGAGTTCAAAGACGCAGGCTGCGATCTGATTGCTGGTCAGGGAACCGTAACAGGCAAGTATCTTGACAACTTCAAGAACGTATGGGATATGTACGTTAATACATCTTCCGCAGACAAGGCGACACTTGACTCCGGCGCATACAATGCAGAGCAGGAGCTTGGTCTTGGCGAGGCAGTCTTCTATCAGAATGGTGACTGGGAGTACTCCGCATTCGCAGTTGACAATGAGAACGGTTACACAGTAACGACAGACGATCTTTCCATGATGCCTATCTACTTCGGCGTAGACGACGCAAATGAAGGTCTTGCGGTTGGTACAGAGAACCACTGGGCAGTAAACGCACAGGCTTCTCAGGAAGATATTGATTCTACTTTAGCATTCTTAGAGTGGGTGATCAGCTCCGACGAAGGTCGTGACGCCATCACAAACCAGATGGGTCTGTCCGCTCCTTTCGATACCTTCACAGATGAGTACGCATCCAAGAACGGTTTCGCCGCTATGGCAAACGAGTATGCGGCACAGGGTAAGACATCCGTAGCATGGAGCTTTAACGCAACACCTGCTGTAGACGACTGGAGAGCAGATTTCATCGCGCCTCTTACAGAGTACACAGAGAGAGACGGTTCCTGGGACGACGTGAAGACGGCATTCGTTGACCAGTGGGCATATTATTGGGAGCTTTCCAACGAGCAGTAAGCATTGGCAAAAAGGGTCTTAGGTAAAAGATTCCCGCATATGAGACAGTAAGGGGTGAGTGAGCATTCGCTCGCCCCCTTTTCTGAAAAAGGACATCTGTAGATTTGGTAAAAGGGTTTAAAAAGTAAATTTTCACATCGAGGCAACGTTTTTATAGTAGAAAGAGAAAGGTTAGAATTATGGAGAAAGCAATTAAACGGTATTTCCCTTTATTTGTACTGCCGACTTTAGCGGCATTTGTCATTGGGTTTATTGCTCCGTTTGTATACGGTATTTTCTTATCCTTCTGTAAATTTACAACAGTTGTGGATTGGGAATGGGTAGGTTTGCAGAACTATACCAGAATTTTTGTGGTAAACGGCAAGGTTGATACAACCTTTTTGCATTCCCTGTGGTACACGGCATTGTTTACGGTTGTTTCCGTATTGATTATCAATGTGGTTGCTTTTGCGATCGGTATGGTGCTGACCAAGGGAATCAAAGGCACGAATTTATTCCGTACCGCATTTTTCCTGCCGAACTTAATCGGCGGTATCGTACTCAGCTACATATGGCTGATGATTTTTAACGCAGTATTACAGAACTTCTCCAAAACTATTGTATCTTCACAGTGGTACGCATTCTGGGGCATGATTATCGTCGTGTGCTGGCAGCAGATCGGTTACATGATGATTATTTACATCGCCGGCATTCAGAACATTCCGGGAGACTTGATTGAGGCGGCTAAGATCGACGGCGCCAATTCCTGGCAGATGCTTCGCAATGTAACGCTGCCGATGCTGATGCCGACCATCACCATTTGTTCGTTCCTGACATTGACTAACGGGTTCAAGCTGTTCGACCAGAACCTGGCATTGACAGGCGGTAATCCGGGCAAGATGTCACAGTTACTGGCGCTGAATATTTACGACACCATGTACGGAACGACAGGATGGCAGGGCGTAGGTCAGGCGAAAGCGGTTATTTTCTTTATTCTGGTTGCTGTGATCGCGGTAGCGCAGAATAAACTTACAACAAGTAAGGAGGTACAGGGCTAATGGCTAAGAATAAAGAACAGGTAAGCAGCGTCAGACGCGCAAGACATGGCGGTATTCTTACAGCGGTATTTGCCGTTATCAGCATTCTGTGGATCTCCCCGATGCTGGTTGTGTTATTGAACTCCTTTAAGAGAAAAGCATTTATTTTCCGTTATCCCTTCGGGTTCAGCGCGAATTCCCTGTCCGATGGCTGGGACAAATACGTGCAGGGCGCGAAACAGATTTTCTGCGGTACGCTCAATTACAAAAACGGTCTGAAAGCGACGAACTTCTGGGATTGTTTCGGCAACTCTCTGTTTATCACGGTATGCTCTGTGGCAGTTATCATTTTGTGCTGCTCCATGTGCGCGTGGTATCTGGTGAGAGTCAATACGAAATTTACGAGAATCATGTACCTTCTGTGCCTGTTTTCCATGATTGTACCGTTCCAGATGGTTATGTTTACCTTATCCAAATTCGCAAACATGCTTCATCTGTCTAACCCCGTCGGTATTATCGTGGTGTATCTGGGCTTCGGCGCGGGACTTGCGGTCTTCATGTTCACGGGCTTTGTGAAGGGGATTGCGCTTGAGATAGAGGAAGCGGCCATGATTGACGGCTGCAATCCGATTCAGACCTTCTTCCTGATCGTATTCCCGATTTTAAAGCCTACGACGGTTACAGTAGCGATTTTGCAGGCTATGTGGATCTGGAACGACTACCTGCTTCCCAGTCTGGTACTCAATGTCAACAAGTATAAGACGATCCCGATCGCGGTACAGTATCTGAAACAGAGCCACGGACAGGTTGACTGGGGCGCTATGATGGCGATACTGGTACTCGCCATTGCACCGATTGTCATATTCTATATCGCATGTCAGAAATATATTATTGAAGGTGTTCTTGCCGGAGCTGTCAAAGGCTAGATTGAAAAGTCACACTGATGTAAGAAGAATGCCTGAAAAGAAGGCATTCTTCTGTGACTGTCAGGAAGGCTTAAGTCAGGAAAGCTTAAGTTAAGAATATCTTGAAAGTTACGAAAAATGATAGTAGAATGGTAACAGACTTTGAAAGGATATATGAGAATATGAGAAGAAGCGGGGTTTTGCTGCCTGTATCCAGTATTCCATCCAGATATGGAATCGGTACTTTTTCCAAACAGGCATATGAGTTTATTGATTTGTTAGAAAAAGCGGGACAGTCTTATTGGCAGATATTACCGCTTGGACCGACCGGATATGGAGATTCTCCTTATCAGTCCTTTTCCACTTTTGCAGGCAATCCGTACTACATCGACCTGGAGCGGTTAATCGAAGACGGATTTCTGACGGAGGAAGAGTGCGGTCAGTATGATTTCGGAGACAACGAAGAATATATTGATTACGAAAAGATTTATTTATCCCGGTTTAAGGTATTGAAGAAGGCTTATGACAACAGCCATATCGAAGAGAATGAAGACTATCAGAGCTTCGTGAAAAAGAACGATTACTGGCTGGCGGACTATGCGCTCTATATGGCGGTGAAGAATTCCTTCGACGGCGTAAGCTGGAGCGAATGGGACGAGGATATTAAGCTGCGTAAGCCGGAGGCAATGAAGAAATACCGCGAACAGTATGCGGAGGAAGTGTCTTTCTACCAGTTCCAGCAGTATCTGTTTGCGAAACAGTGGTTTGCTCTGAAAGAGTACGCCAATGGAAAAGGAATAGAGATTATCGGAGATATTCCGATTTATGTGGCTTTCGACAGCGCTGATACTTGGGCGAATCCGGAGCTGTTTCAGTTAGACGAGACGCTGACGCCGGTTGCCGTTGCCGGATGCCCGCCGGACGCTTTCTCCGCAACCGGACAGTTGTGGGGCAATCCGCTCTATCGTTGGGAATACCATAAGGAGACGGATTACGCATGGTGGATGAAGCGTATCGCGTACTGCTATGAGTTGTATGATGTGGTGCGGATCGATCATTTCAGAGGCTTTGACGAGTATTATTCCATTCCCTACGGCGATGAGACCGCAGAGTTCGGACATTGGGAGCAGGGACCGGGTTACGATATCTTTAAGACCATGAAGGCGAAGCTCGGCAATAAAGCGGTGATTGCGGAGGATTTGGGATTCTTGACCGATTCAGTTATTAAATTGGTGAAAAAGACCGGCTATCCGGGCATGAAGATTCTGCAGTTTGCTTTCGATTCCAGGGAAGAGAGCGATTATCTGCCGCATAATTATGTGGCAAACAGCATTGTATATACAGGAACCCATGACAATGACACTACCATCGGCTGGTATGAGAAGCTGAACCGTAAGGATAAGGCATTCGCGAAGCACTACCTGAATATCCGTTCCAATAAGGATATCCAGTGGGAGTTTATCAGAGCCGCGATGGCAAGCGTGTCCGATACCTGTGTGATTCCCATGCAGGATTATCTGGGATTGGGAGAAGAGGCGAGAATCAATATCCCCTCTACGCTCGGTACGAACTGGAAGTGGCGGATGCTTCCCGGACAGTTTACGGAAGAACTGGCGGAGCGTATCTATGCGATGACGAAGATGTATGGCAGAGCAGTGCCCGTAAAGAAGACGAAGAAGAGAAAATAGAAGAAGCCGGGAAGACCCCGTATGAGAATCCGGCGTAGGACAGAATACAGCCGGGAATCAGCGGAAAGTACACGGCATGAGGAAATGAACAGAATGCTGACAGGTAAGTAATTATCTGTCAGCAAATTTTTGTATTTTTGTATTTAATTCGAATTATATATAGAAAAAGAGGCGGCAGAATGGCTGAAATTACGATCAAAGACATAGCGAAGCAATGCGGCGTGGGCGTCAGTACGGTGTCAAGGGCACTCAATAACCATCCGGACATCAATCAAGAAACGCGCAGGAAAATCATGGAGGTTATTGAAGAGACAGGCTTTATTCCCAACAACAGCGCCAGAAATCTGAAGCGCACCGACGCCAAGTGCATTGCGGTTCTGATCAAAGGTATCACCAACCCCTTTTTCAGCAATATGATTCAGATTATAGAAGAGGAAACCCAGCGGAACAAATACGCGCTGGTGCTCCGGCACGTGGAATCCCACGAGGACGAGGTGGATGTGGCGCTGGAGTTGGAGAAAGAGAAGCGCCTGCGGGGCATCGTATTCTTGGGCGGGCGGTTCAACCATTCTGAGGAAAAGCTTGCCAAGCTGAATGTACCGTTTATTTTCAGTACGATCGGAGTAGCCGGTCTGGATCATGCCGCTAAGGCGGAATTTTCCAATATTGCGGTGGACGACAGGCTGGAAAGCCGTAAGATGACGGAATATCTGATATCTCTGGGACACCGGAATATCGCCATTATCGCAGAGCGGCCGGAAAATCCCATCGGACGGCTGCGTGTGGAGGGCTATCGGGAAGCCTATCAGCGGCAGCATATGACTGTCCCGGAAGAGATGATCTGCTATGTGCAGGAGGAAATGAACCATTATTCCATGGAAAACGGTTATGTGACTGTCAGGAAGCTCTTGGAATCAGAGGCCGGAGAGAAGATGACCGCCATCTATGCGTCGTCGGACGCACTGGCAATCGGCGCCTGCCGGGCAGTGCTGGAGGCTGGCAAGCGGATACCGGAGGATATCTCTGTGGCAGGTTACGACGGCATTGAAATAGGCGAGTATTACAATCCCAAGCTTACGACCATCAAGCAGCCGGTGGAAATGATGGCAAAGAAGACGATCGGTCTTCTGCTGGACGTGATCGCCGGGCGGGAAGAACATCAGCAGATTATCTTCCCCGCCGAGCTGGTGGTACGGGAGTCTACGGGGCCGGTTACAAAGCTTTGCGGCTCAGATTAGAATTATGATAGGCGGGATCATTTGTGACGTCTTGACTAAACCAGTCAAGCATAACAAATGCTTCCGCCATTTCTTTGTCCGGGAACTCTACTTCCGCGATGATTAACGGCGCAAAGGGAGCGTCGAAAATGTCAAGCTCCACATATAAACTCAGAGAGTCAACAGATTTATCGGAATCTGACAGATGTTCTGACATATATGTCGGCGTAAACTGCGGATGTTTGACAGGGATGACATACCGTTTCTTGGAGATGATGCTGCCGTCTGCTTTCTCTCTTAAATGATAGTAAGCCTGCTCATTTAACGGAAGATTGTATTCTTCTCTGGCAAGCAGGCCCTTTCCCTTATAGGTCAGATAATATTTGTCGTCCTGCCTGCGGATGCGGATGACCGGGTCGGTATTCAGATATGCCTGTTCGATGATGTGGCAGGGATAGGCTGTCAGGTTTTCCGGTAACTCTTTGACAGTAAATTTGCGTTCGATTTCCATGTCAGACCTCCTTCGCTGTCAACTGTTGTTGCAGTTTTATAAAAATTCGAAAATCTGTAGAATAAATCCGAAAATTTCTTTATAATGTAAGAATACAAATAACGCATTGAAAAAGCAAGAAGAATATTCGCATGATCAAACGGTTATACAAATTTCAGAAAGGAAACAGAATCATATGAGTAAAGTAGCAGTATTTTTCGGAACCGGATATGAAGAAATCGAGGCGCTTGCAGTCGTGGATATTCTGCGGAGAGCTGAGATCGAGACGGATATGGTATCCATTATGGGAGAAAGAAGCGTGACAGGCTCCCACAAAATTGTGGTGGAGATGGACAAGCTGCTTGAGGAAGTGGATTTCAACAGTGTGGATATGATCGTTCTGCCGGGCGGACTGGCAGGAACCCATAATTTAGAGGCATGTGAACCGTTAATGGAACAGGTAGACCGTTTTGCGGCAGACGGCAAACTGGTGGCTGCGATCTGCGCGGCACCCAGCATCTTAGGACACCGCGGTCATTTGCAAGGCAAAAAGGCTTGTTCTTATCCTTCCTTTGAGAGTCATCTGGAAGGCGCTGAGGTACAGCATCAGCCTGCAGTGATCGACGGTAATATTATTACCGGGCGCGGCATGGGCGCGGCAGTTCCTTTCGGACTTGCCATTTTGGAGAAGCTGCAGGGCAAAGGCGCAGCGGATCGGATGGCAGAGAAGATTGTATATCTGCAAGAGTCTTATTAATATAATAATATAATATATAACTTGTTTGCATGGCAAAACTTACCATAATAATTTATTTGCTTCCGAACATACTAACATCAAGATAAGCGATACGGTTCGCGCTTAAACGGCAGTTAGTTGTCGGGATAAGCGCAGAACATGGCGCTTATCTCAATATAGATAGAAGAATGCAAAACATTCAAATGTATTTCGGAGGTGAAAGAAATGGCAAGTAACAAGACTAATAGAGTAGAAGTTCCTGAAGCAAAGGCAGCTATGGACCGTTTCAAGACAGAGGTTGCGTCTGAGTTAGGCGTAAATCTGAAAGAGGGTTACAACGGTGACCTCACATCTAAGGAAGCAGGTTCTATCGGCGGCGAGATGGTTCGTAGAATGATCAAGAATCAGGAAGAGCAGATGAAATAAGCGAGCTTGAAGCGAATCTGTATAGAGAGGCGGCCCGTCTGGATTTCCAGGCGGGCCGCTTTTGACGTGGTGCGCCTGGCGGCGCATGTTTTTTTCGTTTTTCAGCGCATAAAACTGGCTATATAATTCTGAACTGTTATTTGATATAATAAGGATAATATAGCATTACGAAAGCGGAGAAAAGGAATCTGAAAGCCAGAAACGGAGGTGAAACGCAATGAAAAAGGCAATGCCGATCGGTGTGGACAATTTTGAGAAACTGATTGCAAATGATTATTATTATGTAGATAAAACCATGCTTATCAAAGAACTGCTTGATTTGAAAGGGGAAGTGAACCTGTTTACCCGTCCACGGCGTTTTGGAAAAACACTGAATCTGAGTATGCTCCGTTATTTCTTTGAAGATACCGGGAACGATGAGAAGAATGCTCAAAACAGGGAACTGTTTCAGGGACTGCGGATTATGTCGGCGGGTAAAGAATATGTAAGCCAGATGGGGAGGTATCCCGTCATTAATCTGACACTGAAATCAGCAAAACAGAGTACTTTTGAGTCCGCATATTACAAGATAAAGGAAGAAATTGCAGCAGAATTTGGCAGGCATCACGCTCTGTGCCAGGGATGCTTTCTGACAGATAAAGAGAAAGAACGGTATATCAGAATCGAAGACGGGACGGCTGAGAATGATGACTATTCCGGTTCTTTGAAGTTTTTAAGCAAATGTCTTTATAAAGCGACAGGAGAAAAGGTGATCCTCTTATTGGATGAGTACGATGTACCGTTAGAAAACGCATATTTCTGCGGCTTTTATGAAGAAATGACAGATTTTGTGCGGTCGCTTTTTGAGTCCGTTTTAAAAACAAACGATTTCCTGAAATTTGCGGTGATTACCGGGTGCCTGCGCATATCGAAAGAAAGCATCTTTACGGGCTTAAACCACTTGAATATTATATCTGTGCTGGATAAAAGGTACAGCGAACACTTCGGATTCACGGAGTCGGAAGTGCGGCAGGCTATGGCATATTATGAAGCACAAGATCGCTTCCCGGATATGAAAAAATGGTATGATGGATATACATTCGGTGATACGGAAGTGTATAATCCGTGGAGTGTGATCAAATTTTTGTATGATCTGGATGCAAGCATCCATGCGTTTCCGCGTCCATACTGGATTAACACCAGTTCAAATGAAATAATTAAAGATATGGTTGGGCGAGCTGACCGCGAAATGAGAGGGCAGCTTGAATTGCTTTTGGACGGGAAAACACTGGATATGCCTGTGCATGAAGAGATCACATACGCGGATATGTATGAAAATGGAGAGAATCTATGGAATTTTCTGTATTTTACCGGATATTTGACGAAGACAGAAGAGTATTTTAAAGAGTCTGCTATTTATTTGAAAGTGCGGATTCCCAATATAGAGGTAAAGACCATTTATCAGAATACGATTCTGAATTGGTTTCGTGAAAACATAAAGAAGCAGGATTTCCGGGATCTGTATCAGGCTATGGAAAATAAAGATGCCGGCAAAATGAGGGATATCCTGAATGAACAGTTGATGTCTACAATCAGTTTTTATGACAGCGCCGAGAATTTTTATCATGGATTTCTTGCGGGAATCCTGAGCCAGAGTGAGAGGTATCTGGTGAAATCGAACAGGGAGTCGGGAAACGGACGTTCTGATTTGATGATAAGAAGCCCGTCCCTGCGAGGGAAAGCATTTATTATCGAAGTAAAAGTATCAAAGGGGATAAATCATCTGGAAGAAGATGCGGAAGCTGCGGCGCAGCAGATTCAGGACAAAGGATATATAGCGGAACTTCAGACAGAAGGATACCGTGATATTATCTGTTATGGAATTGCTTTTTACCAGAAGGACTGCGAAGTTTTGGCCCTGTAGGAAAACCAGAAAAACCAGCGGAAGAAAAATCTCTGGTATTTTCTTGCGTTATGTGCTATAATGCATAAATGACTGTGACTAGGATTGAGTTACGATGCACGGATGAAATCATAGAGGTAATTGAAGGAGGAACCCATACAATGAGTTTACAGGTGGAGAAGTTGGAGAAAAATATGGCGAAGCTTACGATCGAAGCCAGCGCCGAGGATTTGGAGAAAGCGATCGAGCAGGCTTATCAGAAGCAGAAGAAGCAGATCAGCATTCCGGGCTTTCGTAAGGGCAAGGTACCGCGCCAGATGGTAGAGAAGATGTACGGCAAGGAAGTATTCTATGAAGACGCCGCCAACGCGCTGATTCCCGACGCTTACGACAAGGCGCTTGAGGAGTGTGAGGAGGATATCGTATCTTCCCCGAAGATCGAGGTGACGCAGATTGAGGCGGGCAAGCCTTTTATTTTCACAGCGACCGTAGCGCTGAAGCCGGAAGTAAAGCTTGGCAAGTACAAGGGCGTTAAGGTTGACAAGATTGATACGGAAGTAACGGAAGAAGAGATTAACGCTGAGGTTGACAGAGAGCGTGAGAATAATGCGAGAAACATTACTGTAGAGGACAGACCGGTGAAGGACGGCGACATCACAACGCTGGATTTCGAGGGCTTTGTAGACGGCGTCGCTTTTGAAGGCGGCAAGGGCGAGAACTACCCGCTGACGATCGGTTCCGGCGCGTTTATCCCCGGCTTCGAAGAGCAGCTTGTAGGCGCTGAGATCGGCAAGGAAGTGGAAGTAAAGGTTACTTTCCCGGAGGACTACCAGGCTGAGAACTTAAAGGGCAAGGACGCGGTCTTCAAATGTACGGTCAAGGAAATCAAGGAAAAGCAGCTTCCCGAGGCGGACGATGAGTTTGCGGGCGAAGTATCCGAGTTCGAGACTCTGGCAGAGTACAAGGAAGATATTAGAAAGAACTTAGAAGAGAAGAAAGCAAAGGATGCGAAGAACGCGAAGGAAGACGCCGCAGTAAAAGCGGCGGTAGAAGCTTCCGAGATGGAGATTCCCGAGGCGATGCTTGAGACGCAGCAGAGACAGATGGTGGACGAGTTCGCACAGAGAATCACCATGCAGGGTCTTTCTATGGAGCAGTACTTCCAGTTCACAGGAACCAGCTACCAGCAGATGGTGGAGCAGGTGAAGCCGCAGGCCGAGGAGCGTATCAAATCCAGACTGGTGCTGGAGGCAATCGCTAAGGCTGAGAATATCGAAGTGTCAGAGGAAGACTACGAGAAAGAGCTTGAGACCATGGCTGAGGTATATCAGATGGAGCTTGCTAAGGTCAAAGAACTGATGGGAGAGAGAGAGAAGAAGAATATCATGCAGGATCTGGCAGTCAGAAAAGCGGCTGAGTTCGTAGCTGACAATGCCAAGGAGAGCAAGGCGAAAGAGAGCAAAGAAGACTAAAATCTAAAGTTTTTCTTAAATGTGAGGCAATCACATGCAGAAATCCCGTAAGGTGGTATAATCTACAAGAGAAAGATATACCACCTTATCGTGAATAGGGAAGAAATCGAAAGAATTTCATTGTACCACGTGCTTTAGACGACTGAAAGCGTGTGGTCTGAGAAAGGAGCAGGAAGATCAGTATGGCTTTGATACCTTATGTCATTGAGCAGACATCCAAGGGGGAGCGCTCTTACGACATTTATTCAAGACTTTTAAAAGAGAGAATTATTTTTCTGGGAGAGGAAGTAAATGACGCGTCCGCAAGCGTGATCGTGGCGCAGCTTCTTTTTCTGGAGTCGGAGGATCCTGAGAAGGATATCCATCTGTATATTAACAGCCCGGGCGGCGTTATTACGGCAGGCATGGCAATCTATGACACGATGCAGTTTATCAAGTGCGACGTGTCTACGGTCTGTATCGGTATGGCGGCAAGCATGGGCGCATTCCTGTTAGCAGGCGGCGCAAAGGGCAAGAGAATGGCGCTTCCCAACGCGGAGATCATGATTCATCAGCCGGCAGGCGGCGCGCAGGGACAGGCGACCGAGATCGAGATTACAGCGAAGCATATTCTGGCGACCAAGCAGAAAATGGCAAGAATCATGGCGGAGAATACCGGGCAGGATATAGATGTGATCATGGCGGATACGGAGAGAGATAACTGGAAGACCGCTGAAGAAGCGCTTCAGTATGGTCTGATCGACCGGATTATCACCAATCATGCCAGCGCTGTTTAGAAGCCGTCAGGCGGCATGTGCCTTGCGGAAAGGCGGCCTTTTGTGCAGGACGGAAAGTTATTTTAGGAAAGGCATGGAAATGTTGAGATGGTAGGAAAGAATTCTGACGACAGAGTGAGATGTTCTTTTTGCAATAAGACGCAGGAACAGGTCAGGAAACTGATCGCGGGTCCGTCGGGCGTCTATATTTGCGATGAGTGCGTCGATATCTGCGCAGACATTATTGAAGAGGAATACGAGGAAGAACCGGAAACAGAAGAGATGGAGATTAATCTCTTAAAACCGGCGGAAATTAAGAAATTTCTGGATGATTATGTGATCGGACAGGAGGACGCCAAGAAAGTGCTGGCCGTCTCTGTCTATAATCACTATAAAAGAGTGATGGCGCCGCAGGATGATGACGGTGTGGAACTGCAGAAGAGCAATATTATCATGGTGGGTCCTACCGGTTCCGGCAAGACTTATCTGGCGCAGACTTTGGCGAAAATTATCAATGTGCCTTTTGCGATCGCCGATGCGACGACGTTGACGGAAGCAGGTTATGTCGGCGAGGACGTGGAGAATATCCTGTTAAAGCTGATTCAGGCGGCGGATTATGACATCGACAGAGCACAGTACGGTATTATCTATATTGATGAGATCGATAAGATTACGAAGAAGAGCGAGAACGTGTCGATTACCAGAGATGTATCCGGTGAGGGCGTGCAGCAGGCGCTTCTTAAGATTATCGAAGGCACCGTGGCAAGCGTTCCGCCCCAGGGCGGCAGGAAGCATCCTCATCAGGAACTGATTCAGATTGATACGTCTAATATACTCTTTATCTGCGGCGGCGCGTTTGACGGTCTGGAGAAAATCGTGGAGGAGAGGCTTGACCGTAATTCCATCGGTTTTAACGCCCAGATATTGGAGAAGAGCAGCAAGGATATCGGCGCGGTACTCAAGGAAGTGTCGCCTCAGGATCTGATGAAATTCGGTCTGATACCGGAGTTCATCGGACGTGTGCCGATTACGGTAACGTTGGACGGACTGGATCAGGATGCGCTGATCAGGATTCTCAAAGAGCCGAAGAACGCTATTATTAAACAGTATAAGAAGCTTTTCGAGTTCGATGAAGTGAAATTGGAAGTGGAAGAGGACGCTGTGGAAGAGATCGCCAGACTGGCGTATGAACGCAAGACCGGAGCAAGAGGACTTCGTTCCATTATGGAGAAGGTCATGATGGATGTTATGTATGAGATTCCGTCTGACGACAATATTGCGGAATGCGTGTTGACGAAAGAAGCGGTAGACGGTACTTCCAAGCCCCTCGTCACATACCGTAACAGAATGATGAAGGCAAATTAGGTTGAGAAAGAAAAGTGAAAACGTCGCCATAATCTGGCGGCGTTTATCTTTCATATGATCGTTGGAAAATGCTATGGAAAATAAAAATAACAGAGATGATATAGAAATGGACAGAGGAATCTATATAGAAGCCTTACAGCTACTGGGCTGTGAGGAATTGCCGACAGTGGCGCTCAGAGGACTTACCATTATTCCCGGTATGGTAATTCATTTCGATATAAGCAGAGACAAGTCTGTCGAATCTGTGGAGCAGGCGATGCTGGCTGATCAGAGACTGCTTGTGGTGACGCAGAAGGATCCGGAAGAGGAAGATCCGGATTTTGACGGAGTATATGAAATAGGAACCGTTACGGTTATTAAGCAGGTCAGCAAGCTGCCGAACCATGTTGTGCGTGTTTTGGTGGAGGGCGTTGCGCGAGCGCGTTTATTTGACTTCGTGAAGGAAGACGGCTGTCTTGTGACACGAATATCTTATGAAAAAGACGATATGTCAGATATTAATGCGTCAGAAGAAGAGGCCATGACCCGCACAGTTAAAGAGATTCTTGCACAGTATTGCGCTTGTTTTCCCAAGGTTGGCAAGGCGATAGAAGATCAGATAGAGGATGCGATGTCATTAGGAGAACTGCTGGACTGCATTACGATCAATATGCCGTTGTCTGTTCAGCGTAAACAGAGAATTCTGAGCGCCGTATCGGTCAGAGAACGTTTTGAGACATTGTCGGAGATTCTGGCGCAGGAGATAGAAGTAGTTCGGATCAAGAATGAACTTGCAAGGGATATTAAGCAGAAAATTGATCAAAACCAGAGAGAGTACATTCTGCGGGAACAGCTTCATTATATCAAAGAGGAGCTGGGCGAGAATAATACGGACTCCGATGTGGAGCAGTTTGAGGCCGCGGTTGAGAAGCTGAAGGCGAAGAAGGAAGTGAAGGAGAAGATACGCAAAGAGATCGCCCGCTATAGAAACGTGGCAGGCAGCAGTTCCGAGAGCGCGGTGGAACGCGCATACATAGAGACATTGCTGGAGCTTCCATGGGAGAAAGCCTCCAAAGACAGCAATGATCTGCAGAAAGCGGAAGACATTCTGAATGCGGAGCATTACGGGCTTGATAAAGTTAAAGAAAGGATGCTGGAATATCTGGCAGTCCGCGCTTTGACAGGGAAAGGTTCAAGCCCGATCATCTGTCTGGTGGGGCCGCCCGGAACGGGCAAAACCTCTATTGCCAGAAGTGTGGCGGAGGCGCTGCATAAGAAGTACGTGCGGATCTGTCTGGGCGGTGTGCGTGATGAGGCGGAGATCCGGGGGCATCGCAAGACCTATGTGGGAGCGATGCCGGGGCGTATCACCAACGCAATACGCCAGGCCGGGGTGAAAAATCCGCTTTTACTCCTGGATGAGATTGACAAGGTAAGCGGCGATTACAAGGGGGATCCGGCGTCAGCGCTTCTGGAGGTGCTGGATGGTGAACAGAACGGCGCGTTCTGCGATCATTATGTGGAGATACCCATTGATTTATCGGAGGTATTGTTTATTGCAACAGCCAACAGTACGGACGGGATTCCCAGACCGCTGCTGGACCGTATGGAATTGATAGAGGTGAACAGCTACACCGCCAACGAGAAGTTTCACATTGCCAAAGAGCATCTGGTGGAGAAGCAGCTTAAGAAGAATGGCATCAAGCCGGAAGAACTGGAATTCACGGACGACGCCTTACGGGATATGATCAGCTTCTACACGAGAGAAGCGGGCGTCCGCGGACTGGAACGCCAGATCGGGGCGGTCTGCCGTAAGGAGGCAAGGAGAATTCTCTTAAGAAGGCAGAGCCAGACAGCGGGCGGCCCGGAGTGCGATACGCCAGCGGAGAATCCGGACCTGACTAACACAGTCAAAGTAACGGCGGACAATCTGACAGAATATCTTGGCAAGCACAAGTACAGCAATGAGCATATTAATAAGAAGGATGAAGTGGGAATCGTCCGCGGACTGGCATGGACCAGTGTGGGCGGCGATACGCTGCAGATTGAAGTCAATATGATGCCCGGGGAAGGGGATATTGACTTAACTGGTCAGATGGGAGACGTCATGAAGGAATCTGCCCGCATTGCCATGAGTTATGTCCGTTCTGTCAGCGAAAGCTATCAGGTGCCGGAGGAAACCTACACGAAGAAGGATTTCCATATCCATATTCCGGAAGGGGCGGTGCCGAAAGACGGTCCATCTGCCGGAATTACGATGGCGACGGCAATTCTGTCTGCGGTGACAGGCATACCGGTGCGTGCTGATCTGGCGATGACCGGAGAAGTCACTCTGCGGGGTAAGGTACTTCCTATCGGCGGCCTGAAGGAGAAGCTGCTGGCGGCTAAGACAGCGGGCGTAAAAACCGTGCTTGTGCCGAAAGAGAATGAGAAGGACGTGGAAGAGATCTCTGAGGAAATCAGGGACGGTATGGAGATTCATTACGTGGAGCATATGGAAGAAGTGGCGGCGTATGCTCTTGTGGAAGCCGGATAAAATAAGAAGCTTTTAAGGCGGAATGTGAGGAAATATGGTAATTAAGAATGTAAATTTGGAAACAGTATGCGGTATTACCAGTACCCTGCCGGACAATAAGCTGCCGGAGATTGCTTTCGCAGGCAAGAGTAATGTCGGTAAGTCGTCGCTGATTAACGGTCTGATGAACCGTAAATCACTGGCGCGTACCAGCTCCCAGCCGGGCAAGACACAGACGATCAACTATTACAATATTAATGACGAACTGTATTTTGTAGACTTGCCGGGATACGGTTATGCGACGGCCAACGAGCAGGTGAAGGCACAGTGGGGGAAGCTGATCGAGGATTACCTTCATCAGTCGAAACAGATTAAGGGCGTGTTCCTGCTGATCGATATCCGGCATGCGCCCTCGGAGAATGACAAAATCATGTATGACTGGATTCTTGACAGGGGATATCAGCCGATTATTATTGCAACGAAGCTGGACAAGATCAAGAGAAGCCAGATTCAGAAGCAGATTAAACTGATAACAGATACGCTTGACGTGGTGGATCATACGATTGTAATACCCTATTCCGCGCTGACAAAGCAGGGCAGGGAAGAGATCTACGATCTGTTGGATGTGATGCTGGAAAAGGAAGCGGAAGGTTGATCTGGAGGAGAGAATGAAACAATCCCTGAAAACATATTTGAAAGTGATACTGAATCTTATGACAGCGCTTGTAGTGCTGTTATTGTGTATTTTTCTTCTGCCTAAATGTATCTGGTTTTTTATGCCGTTTATCGTAGGTTGGCTGATCTCCATGATCGCGTCTCCGGTAGTGCGGTTCTTCGAGGAAAAGCTTAAGGTGAGGCGCAAGGCGGTATCGGCGCTGGTGATTATCGCTGTGCTTGCCGTAGTGGTACTGCTTGTGTATGTGGTTGGATGCAAGCTGGTCGAGGAGGGGATTAATTTTATCAATGAACTGCCTGAAATGTGGAACAACATTGTAGCGGAATTTGCGCAGGTGGGTGCAAGCCTCCAGGGAATTTATGACAGAATGCCTGCCGATATGCAGCAAACGCTGGATGACGTCATATTGGAAATGGGGAATTATTTCAGCAATGTGATGGGGAATGTGAGCCTGCCCGGCTTCGAGGCGGTAGGCAATGTGGCGAAAGCCATACCGGATGTGTTCCTGGGCGTGGTAATCTGTCTGCTGTCTTCTTATTTCTTTGTGGCGGATAAAACCTATATGTCAGATGTTATGAAGAAATATGTGCCTGACAGCATTCGTTACCGGATAGATTTGATACGCAGGAGCTTCAGCAAGGCGATTGGCGGTTATTTCAAGGCGCAGCTTAAGATCGAATGCTGGGTTTATATTCTGTTGGTAGCAGGACTGATGATTCTCGATGTGCGATACGCGTTCCTGGTAGCGCTTGGTATTGCGTTTCTGGATTTTCTGCCGGTGTTTGGTACGGGAACTGTGATGCTTCCCTGGGCAGTAATTGAACTTCTTAATAAGAACTATAAAATGATGTTTGGTCTTCTCATCATCTGGCTGGTCGGACAGCTTGTCCGGCAGGTGATCCAGCCTAAGATCGTGGGAGATTCTATGGGAATGGACGCGATTCCAACCCTGTTTTTACTCTATATTGGCTACAAAGCGGCAGGAGTAGCCGGTATGATTCTGGCGGTGCCTATCGGTATCATCGTGGTCAATCTGTATGAGGAAGGCGCATTTGATACGACCAGACAGAGTATACAGATCCTGGTGGCGGGCTTTAACAGATTCCGCAGGATACGTCCGTCGGATATGGCGATCGTAGCGGAATATGAGCGGGAAATACAGAGTACCTATCAATATGAGGTGCAGCAGGACGAGAAATTAATGGAAGAACTGCAGGAAGCTTCCCAGATACAGATTAAGATAGAAGAGCCGGAGATATTGAAGAAGTTCATGAATAAGAAACCGGCGAAAAATGACAAAAAGCATTGAGACGAAACAGATTGATAAGGAAGAACGGAAAAGAGGAATTGACTATGCAAGTCACTGTTTATAATTGCAGACCATTTGATGAAAAAGAATTATTTGTGGATTATGCCAGAGAACTCGGAATGGAGTTGGTATTGTGCAATGATGCACCGGATTTGAACAACGTATCCTTGTGCAGAGGCAGCAAGTGTGTGGACGTTATCACATCCAAAATCGACGCACCGCTTATTGAGGCGTTTCATGAGCAGGGAGTAGAGTATATTACGACACGGACGATCGGTTACGACCACATAGATTTGGAAGCGGCGAAGAAATGCGGCATCAAGGTAGGCAACGCGCCTTATGGGCCGAACGGCGTGGCGGATTATACGGTAATGCTGATTCTCATGTCTATCAGAAGAATGAACGCTATTCTGGGCAGAACCAATCTGCAGGATTATACGCTGATGGGATTAAACGGCAGAGAGCTTCGCGATTTGACCGTAGGAGTCATCGGTACGGGCAGGATCGGAGCGACAGTCATCCGTGATCTGTCCGGTTTCGGATGCCGTATCCTGGCTTATGATTTATATGAGAAGGAAGAAGTAAAGCAGTACGCTTCCTATGTCCCGCTTACGGAAATCTGGAAGGAGGCGGACGTTATTACACTGCACACGCCGCTTACGGAAGACAATCATCATCTGATCAATCAGGAGACGATTGCGCAGATGAAGGACGGCGTGATTCTTGTCAATACGGCGCGGGGCGCGCTGATCGATTCGGACGCTTTTATCGACGCCATCGAAGCGGGCAAGATTGGTGCGGCAGGATTAGATGTGGTGGAAAATGAGTTCGGACTATACTATTATGACCATAAATCGGATATACTTAAGAATAGGGAACTTGCGCTTCTCCGCAGCTTCCCCAACGTGACGGTGTCCCATCATATGGCTTTTTATACGAGAAATTATGTGGAGACCGTGGTAAAAGATTCCCTGATGAGCTGTAAGCTTTATATGGAAGGCAGGGAGAATCCGTGGGAGGTTGCCTGAAAATACATTCTCCTGCGGCAGATGTCAACAAAGATTGTATAGGAGAATGCGTGATGCAAAAAAGAAACTGGGTCAGACTCTTTTTTGCTATCTACATTTTGGTGGTTATACGAGTCATCATATTTAAATATCCTGCGGAAGAACTGCGTGCGATTGCTGCTTCCTGGCAGAAGGATGTTATTCTGGAGGGACTTGGAACGGCCAATTTTAAGCCGTTTAAAACAATTAAAATGTATATAGACTATTCTTATAAATTAAATAGTGCGGAAAATCTGCTGGGTAATGTACTAGCGTTTGTACCCTTCGGATTTCTGTTTCCCATGGTGGCCAGAGACGGGGATATTTTCTTCGTAATGCTGCTCAATGCCTTTATCTTCGTGCTGGGGATTGAAGTGTTTCAGTTGTTCAGCGCTTTTGGCGCCTTTGATGTAGATGATATTCTATTAAATTGTCTGGGTGCGTCGATTGGTTTCGGCTGTTATCGCCTGGGCCGTTTCTTACGAGGGAAAAGGAGGCTGTATTCATGGAAAAAATCTTAAAGAAAGTAAAGGCAAATGTCATTGTGTCATCCCTGCTGTGCGCGCTTCTTGGCGTAGTGCTTGTCGTGTGGCCGGGTATGTCCATGCAGATCGTGTGCATTGCTGTGGGCGTTGTTCTGGTGCTGACAGGAATCATCAGGATCGCGGATTTCCTGCTGATCAGAGACGGCAGCCTGTATGCGCAGACAAATCTGATCTTCGGCATTGTGTTCGCGGTAGTGGGAGTCTGGATTGCGCTGCAGCCGGAGAAGGTGCTTGCGATTATTCCGATTATCGTTGGTATTGTCATCGTGCTGCACGGTGTACATAATCTGCAGCAGACCGTGACCCTTTTCAAGGGGCACTATGACAAATGGTGGGTTGCGCTTATCCTGGGGCTTTTGACGACAGGATTCGGCGTGCTCTTAATTTGCAGACCCTTTGCGGCGCTTGACACGGCGGTGATGCTGATCGGCTGTTTCTTAATCTATGACGGCCTGTCCAATATCTGGATTGTGTCCAGAGTCTACCGGACGGCGAAACTGCTGAAGCAGGAGGCGGAAGCGATAGATATAGATTGAGATTTTGCTTAAAATGTTTTATGATTGTTTTATATGAGCAGAAAGGTATGGTGTTGCTATGAGAATTGGTGCGCTTGATGCATATAGCTTCCAGCCATATGTATACAATGTCAATACGGTAAGTG
>JAGAIZ010000060.1 GCA_017626325.1 Lachnospiraceae bacterium
AATTATCCATATAAATCCTCACTTTTTGTCATGCAGACCGCAGCGTCTGCTTTTTCCATATATATTTAAACGCTTTTAGACTGAGAAATCAAGAGAAAATTTGGTGAAATATCAAAGGAAAATATTAAAGGATAAGCTGTCAAAGGATAAATAGGAAAGCGAAAGTATCAAAGGCAAAATCCGCGTTCCATATACTTGGTATGGCCAATACATAAATCAGAACGTGAGTTCGAAAAATGCTTGCATTATACGTAGCGCTGTGATAATATAAACATAGAACATTTGTTCTTAATTTGCAATTAGAATTTATACTGACAAAGAGAAGAAACATCCCTTCGGAATCCATGGAATTTGCAGCCATCGCAGCCATCGCAGCCATCGCAGCCATCGCAGCCATTGCAATCGTTGAGCCTGCGCGTTTGGATATGGAGGGCGTTCAGAATCAGTCAGAATCAGTCAGAGAAAGAGAGCAGGGAACAGAGAATGGAAATAAGGATTTCTCCGCAGATGTCCATGATGGATAAATTGAAAATTTTGGCGGATGCCGCCAAATATGACGTATCATGCAGCAGCAGCGGGTCTTCCCGTGCAAATGACGGCGCCGGTCTGGGGAATACTGTCGCGGCAGGGCTGTGCCATAGTTTTGCGGCAGACGGCAGATGTATTTCCTTATTAAAGATACTTTTCACAAACGAATGTATTTATGATTGCAGATACTGTATTAATCGAAGATCCAACGATGTGAGACGCGCTTCTTTTACGCCGGATGAAGTCTGTGAATTGACAATGGAATTCTACAGACGCAATTATATAGAAGGATTATTCTTAAGCTCCGGCATATTATACAGTCCTGATTACACAATGGAACTGATCTGTGAGACGGTTTATAAGCTGCGTATGGTGCACAGATTTCAGGGGTATATTCATGTGAAGGCAATACCGGGCGCTGATCCGGGGCTGATTCAGAAGGCCGGGTATCTGGCAGACCGTATGAGTGTCAATCTGGAGATGGCGACAGCGGACGGACTGAAAGCGATGGCGCCGAATAAACACCGTAAGAATATCTTAAAACCAATGAGACTGATTCAAAATGGTATTGCGGAGAATAAGAATGAACTTACTTTATATAAACATGCGCCGCGTTTCTGTGAAGCAGGACAGTCTACCCAGATGGTAGTAGGGGCTTTGCCGGAGAGCGATTATCAGATTATGTCCGTGGCGGAGAATTTATATGATAAGTTTTCCTTAAAAAGGGTATATTATTCAGCGTTTGTCAATGTGAACGGAGATAAGGAGCTGCCTGCGCCTGCAGGGGGACCGCCGTTACTGCGGGAGCACAGGCTGTATCAGGCTGACTGGCTTCTGCGGTTCTATCATTTTAAAGTGGATGAGCTTCTGACGGCTGACAGACCGAATTTTAATATGGCGATTGATCCGAAAGCGGATTGGGCAGTCAGGCATCTGGAAATCTTTCCGGTGGAGATTAACCGTGCCGATTATCAGCTTCTGCTGCGCATTCCGGGAGTGGGCGTGAAGAGTGCGAGACGTATTGTGGCGGCACGAAGGTTTGGAAATCTGACCTTTGAAAATTTGAAGAAAATTGGCGTAGTGCTGAAAAGAGCGCTTTATTTTATTACCTGTAACGGCAAGATGATGTATCCGACGAAGCTTGAGGAAGAGTATATTGTGAGGAACCTTACCTATCAGAATCAGATGGGAAGAGGTGAGAAACTGCCTTTTATGATGGACGGTACGGTCTACAGGCAGATGTCGCTGTTTGATGACGGGCAGATATTGGGGGCGTAGGGATATGGAAGAGCAGTATTTTATTTGTGAGGATTCGATAGAAGGTATTTTTACCGGCATTTATGAGGCATATGCGTTAAGGAAGGGACACGAGCATACCCATATACAGGTGGGAGAAGACAGTAATTACAGATTATTTGCTTCCTATCTGTATATTCAGCCGGATCCTGTCAAGACTGATAAAGTAGCGGGAACTCTGAGAAAGCGGCTGGGAGAGAACGCATATTACGCTATCTGCCGCGCAGCCGCCTCTTATAATAAGGAAGAGAAAGGGGAAGCCATCTACCGCACGGTGGTGGATGGCATTACGGCAGGCAGCGGCAGGCGCGTGATGGAAAACCTGCGCAATCCCTATGTGATGAAGACCTTTGAACTTGCCAGGTATACGGCCAATGAAGCGCATTATGAGACAGAGTTTATTCGGTTTGAGGAATTAGAGCAGGGAATCCTGTATGCGGTAATCGGACCGAAGAATAGTGTAGTGCCTTTTATTATGCCCCATTTTGCCGACAGGCTGTCAATCGAGAATTTTATGATTTATGATGAAACCCATGGATTGTTTGGGGTACATCCGGCGAAAAGGGAATGGTATCTGGTATCAGAGCCGGAGAATTTCAGGAAGGAACAACTGAGACGCTCCCGGAAGGAAGAGCAGTATCGTGAATTGTTTACGATTTTTCATGAAACGATTGGCATCAAAGAACGTGAAAACAAGCGCCTGCAAAGGCAAATGTGCCCGTTACGCTACCAAGATTATATGTCGGAATTCGCACAAAAATGATTAAAATGCGCATTAAAATATTAAAGTGTCAAAGAGGTTCCTGTGCACTTTTTACAAATATTTGTTTGAAGGTCAAACTATATTTGACAGGTTTTGGAAAAATCATCCAAACGTATCTTTTTGCGTAAAAAACTGCCTCTTTACAAAAAAAAACAAAGGAGTATAATCTACTCAACAAGGAGATAAAGAAAACGTTTTTTCTATGTGTGACTTTTGCATACGTAAATGGAAAAGGAAGGTGAATATTATGCAACATAGAATCAAATTAAGACCGGACGAAGTGAAGGATTTCGTATCCGCTGCTACCAGATGTAACTTTGATGTAGACATCTCCTATAACAGTTTTATAGTAGATGCCAAATCTATTATCGGTGTATTAGGACTTAACTTCAACCAGATTCTGACAGTATCTTATAATGGTTATGATGTTGATTTCGAGAATTACCTTCAGAAATTCTCTATCGCATGTTAAGAGAGACCGGTAAAAAGTTTCAGTCTGTGCCGAAGACAAGACGTAGATAGATATGCAGTTACATTGACTCCCTATTTAAGATAGCGTAATATCTTAAATAGGGAGTTTTCTGTTTGAGTGCGCACCAGATCGCGCAAATTCCCGGTAAACGAACGGGTGGCATGATATAAGTTAAGAAGGACAAGTATATGGAAATACGAGTTTCGGTCCGAAGCCTGGTAGAGTTCATTCTGCGCTCCGGCGATATCGATAATCGAAAAGCGGCCGCGCCCGAAAACGCGATGCAGGAAGGAAGCCGGATTCACAGAATGATACAGCGCCGTATGGGGCCGGAGTATCAGGCTGAGGTGGGGCTTAAGTATGTGTATCGGGTCGAAGCCGCCGATAGGATAGAGAGTGTATCCGTTGTGGCAGGCGGGATGCCGTCTGCGGCTTTGGACGGAGAAGACGGCACGATGCGGCATATGCCTGCAGAATATGATATTGTAGTGGAGGGACGTGCGGACGGCATTATTACGAAGGAAGATGTGACCATTGATGAAATCAAGGGAACTTTTCATGATCTGAAGAAAATGAAAGGCCCTGTACCGGTTCATTTGGCGCAGGCGAAATGCTATGCCTATATGTATGCCAGGCAGCAGGAGCTTGAGCGGATTCGGGTACGCATGACTTATTGTCATATAGAGACGGAAGAGCTTCGTTACTTTTATTATGATTTTACTTATGTGGAATTGGATGAATGGTTTGCGTATGTGATGGAGCAGTACCGTAAATGGGCGGATTACAGCTTCTGGTGGCAGCAGGTCAGACAGTCGTCCATCAAGACGCTTGCGTTTCCTTTTCCTTACAGGGAAGGGCAGAAAGATCTGGTGACTTATGTTTATCAGACGATATATCATAAGCGGAAATTATTTATCGAAGCGCCTACCGGTGTTGGTAAGACGATATCCACTGTTTTTCCGGCTGTGAAGGCGATGGGAGAGGGATTGTGTGACAAGATATTCTATCTGACTGCGAAAACCATTA
The DNA here is from genome assembly GCA_017626325.1 of Lachnospiraceae bacterium. GTDB lineage: Bacteria > Bacillota > Clostridia > Lachnospirales > Lachnospiraceae > UBA3282. Next base: position 4,086 of record JAGAIZ010000060.1, read on the forward strand.
CCCGCACGGTGGCAGATCAAACGTTTGCGCTCCTGCGGGAGCAGGGACTTAAGCTTAAGAGCGTGAATCTGACTGCCAGAGACAAGATCTGCTTCATGGAGGAGTCAGAATGTAATCCCGAGTATTGTCCTTTTGCCAGAGGGCATTATGACAGGATCAATGAAGCCATGTACGATATGCTGATCCACGAAGACAATTATAACAGGGAGACGATCGAGACGTATGCGGGGAAGCATGAGGTATGTCCCTTTGAAATGTGCCTGGATATGAGCCTCTTCTCGGATGCGGTCATTTGCGACTATAATTATTTGTTTGATCCCCACGTATATCTGCGGCGCTTTTTTGCTGATGGCGTGCGCGGGGAATATATTTTTCTGGTGGATGAAGCGCATAATCTGGTAGAGCGCGGCAGAGATATGTATAGTGCGGTACTGCGCAAGGAAGATTTTCTGGAATTAAAGAAGACTGTGAAAGCGTATGATGAGCGGATTGCCAGGAATCTTGATAAGTGCAATAGAGAGCTTTTGGCGCTCAAGAGAGAATGTGAGAAGTACAGAATTGAAGAAACAATCGATTCCTTTGTGCGGGCATTGATTCGGCTGGGGTCAGCTATGGACGATTACCTGGAAGATCATGAAGACAGCCCGGTCAGAAAAGAGGTTCTGGAATTCTATTTTGAAGTTTCTCATTTTCTGGAAATGTATGAGTTGGTGGACGAGAATTATGTGATATATTCGGAGATAGAGTCAGACGGCAGTTTTATTCTGAAGCTCTTCTGTGTCAATCCGGCTAAGAATCTTAAGGAGTGCATGATGCGCGGCAGAAGCACGATTCTGTTTTCTGCCACGCTTCTGCCGATTCAATATTACAAAACCTTGCTGGGCGCTGCCGAAGGGGATTATGAGGTTTATGCCAGGTCCGTATTTCGTCCCGAGAAGCTTGGGCTCTATATTGGAAGCGATGTGACGAGTAAATACAGCCGCAGAAGCAGCGAAGAATATTATCGGATCGCGTCCTACATTCATAATATAGTAGAAAAAAGGCACGGCAATTATATGCTGTTTTTCCCTTCCCATGCCTTTATGCGGGAAGTGTACGATATCTATCAGCATTACTTTAACAGGGAGTGCGCGGCGGAATGTATCGTGCAGGAAGAATATATGGACGAGCAGGCGAGGGAGATATTCTTAAGCCGGTTTACAGGAAATGAAAATTGTGATCTGAATGCCCTGATACAGATAGAGATTGAGATGGAAGAAGAGAAAAGTCTGCTTGGCTTCTGCGTAATGGGAGGTATTTTCAGTGAAGGAATCGATCTTAAGAATGACAGCCTGATCGGCGCTGTTATTGTTGGGACGGGAATACCGCAGGTATGCAATGAGCGGGAAATATTGAAGAATTATTTTGACGGCTGGGGAGAGAGCGGCTTTGACTATGCCTATCGGTATCCGGGGATGAATAAAGTGCTGCAGGCGGCAGGACGCGTCATTCGTACTGCGGAGGACTTCGGAATCGTGGCGCTGTTGGACGAGCGTTTCCTGACGCCTGCTTATCAAAGACTGTTCCCAAGAGAATGGCATAATTATGAAGTTACGGATGTTGACCGTATTGGTCGGCGTATAGAACGGTTCTGGGACGAATGGCTGTAATGCACTGCGCTATCGCGTCAGTCGGTATAGCTCTGGCGCAATAACGCGATTTCCTCCCGATAAGGAGCAACCTTCTTATCGGGGTTATCGGCTGACGGCACGTAGGGCGTTTCCAGTATTTTGGGAAGATGCATAAAGTCCGGGTGGTGGACGATGCGGCGAAGCGCTTCTATGCCGATCGTGCCGCTCCCGATATTGGCGTGGCGGTCCTTGCCGGCGCCCCGCTCGTTCTTGCTGTCATTGATATGAAAGACGGCAATCCGGTCTTTTCCTATTAATTGATCAAATTGGTCAATCACTTCGTCGAAACGCTCCGCTACGTCATATCCGGCATCGTTTAAGTGACAGGTATCCATGCAGACGCGAAGCTTATCGCTATAGTGCACTTTATCAAAGATTGCTGCCAGTTCTTCGAAGGAACGGCCGATTTCGGAGCCTTTACCAGCCATTGTTTCCAGGGCGATACAGCAATCCTGATCCTTCGTAAGGACTTCATTCAGGCCTTGAGCGATCCGGTCAATGCCAATATCTGCTCCTGCACCGACATGGGAACCGGGGTGCAGGATCAATAGATGAGAGCCCATGGCGATGGTGCGCTCTATCTCCAGGGCCAGGAATTCCACGCCGATCTTATAGGTGTCAGGATTGACGGAATTAGCCAGGTTGATGATATAGGGCGCGTGTACCACGAATTCTTCTATGGCATGCGCATGCATATAGTCCCATGCTTCCGTGATTCTTAGTTCGGAGATATCCTTTCGTTTCGTATTCTGCGGCGCGCCTGTATAGAGCATAAAGGTATTGGCGCCGTAGGAAACGGCTTCTTTGGCGGAGCCTAACATCATTTCTTTTCCGTTCATTCCCACATGGGAGCCTAATTTCAACATAAGTCGTCCTCCTGTTATCAGCCTGCGGTTCCTGCCGCAGAATCTTATCTTAGTAATTAACCAATAGGGTCAATAGAATATTCGTACTGACTGCTTCGAACTTATTATACAGTAATCAGAACGAATAATCAGCAATAAAAATTAGGTAATCAGAAAAAAGAAATAGAAAAAAACAAATATGACACTTAAAATGGAGATAAAATGAGACAAGAGTCGGCAGGATATGACAAACATGTCACTGTGGATAACTTTGTGGAAATTGGGGATTTCTTTAGCTTATTAGACACTTTTTATAAAAAATATGGGTGAAAAGCTGTGGAAAAGTCGATAGACGGATTAATGTTTACCCAAAATAGTACCCGATCAGTCAATATTGGAACCGACGGTAAGGTTTGACGATGAGGCTTAAGTAGTGATATACTTAAGGACGTTCTAAGTGATACTAAAGTACCAAGCTGCGTGACTAAAATACTAAGTTGCGTGAAATGATGAGGAGATGAAACTATGTGGGCATATGAGAGTGTATTTTATCAGATTTATCCGCTGGGATTTTGCGGAGCGCCATTTGAGAATGACGGGAAACTGGAGCATCGCATCCTGAAAGTGAATGACTGGATTCCCCATATGAAGAAATTAGGCGTCAACGCGGTTTATTTTTCGCCCGTATTTGAGTCCGATACGCATGGATATAATACGAGAGATTATCACACGATAGACTGCAGGCTGGGAACCAATGAAGATTTTAAAGAGGTATGCGAAAAGCTGCATGACAATGGCATCAAGGTGGTGCTGGACGGTGTGTTCAATCATGTGGGAAGAGGTTTCTGGGCTTTCCAGGACGTATTAAAGAATCGTGAGAATTCGCCTTATCTTAGCTGGTTCCATATCAATCTGGGCGACAATTCCAATTATAACGACGGATTATGGTATGAAGGCTGGGAAGGCAATTATGACCTGGTGAAGCTGAATCTTCGGAATGAAGAGGTGATTGCACATATTCTGGACAGCATCAAAGGCTGGGCAGAGGAATTCGATATCGACGGGCTGCGGCTTGATGTGGCTTATTGCCTGGATCATGATTTCCTGCGCAGGCTGCGCAGCTTCTGTGACGGCCTGAAACCGGATTTCTTCCTCCTGGGAGAGACGCTGCATGGAGATTACAACCAGTGGATGAACGATGCCATGCTGCATTCGGTGACCAATTATGAGTGCTATAAGGGACTGTTCTCCAGCTTCAACAGTATGAATATGTTTGAAATCATTCACTCCCTGCTGCGTCAGTTCGGACCGGAGAACTGGACGCTGTACAGAGGAAAACATATGCTTTCTTTTGTGGATAACCATGATGTGACCAGAATCGCCAGCAATCTGAACAACGAGAAGCATCTGCCGTTAATCTATGCGCTTGCGTTCGGCATGCCGGGCATTCCCTGCGTCTATTACGGAAGCGAGTGGGGCGCCAGGGCGCATAAGAGCGAGGGAGATCCGGCGCTGCGCGCCTGCTTCGATGAGCCGGTATGGAATGAACTGGGAGAGTGGATCAGTAAGCTTGCCGAAGCGAAGAAGAACTCGGCTGCGCTTAACTATGGTGATTTCCGTTCCGTGCTGCTTACGAATAAGCAGTGTATCTTTGAACGGAAGTGTGAGAGTGAGCGGGTTTTGGTGGCGATCAATGCGGATGGGGAGAATTATACCGCGCATTTTGACGCCGGCTGCGGTCTGGCACAGGATCTGATTACCGGAGAGAAACATGACTTCGGCGGCGGCAGTGAACTGCCCCCCTACAGTGCTTTTTTCTGGAAGATGGAGAAGTAGAATGGAAATTTAACAAAAAAGTATTGACAAATTTGTAGAATTTAACTATTATTTTCTCAAGTTTCAAAGGTGGGACTTCTTATTAAAAAGGGAGTCCCTCTTTTTGTAATCATATAGGAAGAGGCGCATACAGACAGTATGATGCCGGATTTCTATAGCTTTTATCTAAAGGAGGAGAAAATTATGAAGAAAAAGATGTTAAGCCTCGTGCTTGCAGGCGCTATGACAGCGGCTATGCTGACAGGCTGCGGTTCTGACGCGGGTACAGAGACAAGCGATGCAGGCACAGAGACAAGCGACGCAGGCGCAGAGACGAGCGAAGCCGCTACAGAGGATACGACCGAAGAATCTGCAGATACTGCAGAAGCAGCACAGAGCAGCGGCGGTACGTTCAAGATCGGCGGTATCGGACCTCTTACCGGCGGCGCGGCAGTATATGGTATTGCGGCGATGAACGGATCCCAGATCGCAGTTGATGAGATCAATGCGGCAGGCGGTATCAACGGTATGACAGTAGAGTTGAACTTCCAGGATGATGAGCTTGACGCTGAGAAATCCATTAATGCTTACAATGCGTTGAAGGATTGGGGCGCTCAGGTGTTAGACGGCTGTGTAACAAGCGCATGTTCTATCGCGGTATCCGCTAAGACGGCAGAGGATCAGATGTTCCAGCTTACGCCTTCCGGTTCAGCGGTAGAGTGTGTGGCCAACGATAATGCGTTCCGTATCTGCTTCTCAGACCCGAACCAGGGTGCTGCTTCCGCACAGTATATCGGTGAGAACGGTCTTGCTTCCAAGGTAGCGGTTATCTATGACAGTTCTGATGTATATTCTTCCGGTATCTATGAGAAATTCGCTGCAGAAGCGGCAAATCAGTCCTTTGAGATTGTAAGCGCAGGCGCGTTTACGGCCGATAACAAGACGGATTTCTCCGTACAGTTACAGCAGGCGAAGGACGCGGGCGCTGAGCTTGTATTCCTTCCCATCTACTATACAGAGGCTTCCCTGATCTTAACGCAGGCGGCGGATATGGGATTTGATGTTACGTTCTTCGGATGCGACGGATTAGACGGTATCCTGAATGTTGAGAACTTCGACACATCCCTGGCAGAGGGCGTTATGTTATTAACTCCTTTCGCGGCAGATGCGACAGATGACTTAACGGTGAAATTTGTCACCACATATAATGAGAAATACGGTGAGACACCGAACCAGTTCGCGGCAGACGGTTACGACGTAATCTATACAATCAAGGCGGCTGCAGAAAAGGCCGGTATCACAGCGGATATGTCTACTGAGGAGATCTGCGCGGCATTATCTCAGGCTATGACTGAGATTTCCGTAGACGGTCTTACAGGCGAAGGCATCACATGGGATGCTTCCGGCGAACCGACTAAGGCTCCTAAGGCTGTCGTAATTAAAGACGGCGTATATACAGCTATGTAATAGGGAAGAAGAACTTCTGAATGGTAATTTTTAAATTTTAGTGTAAGGAATCTGCCGGGCGTCTTCGGACGTCCGGCGGACTGCCTGACTTGGAGGAGTAGTATGAGTTTTATAGCCCATTTGATCAACGGAATAAGTTTAGGAAGCGTATATGCGCTGATTGCGCTTGGATATACGATGGTATATGGTATCGCCAAGATGCTGAATTTCGCTCATGGCGATGTTATTATGATCGGAGGATATGTGGTATTCGTCACGGTCAGCGGGATGGGACTTAATCCCCTTCTTTCCATTATTATTTCCATGGCGGCGTGTACTGTGCTGGGTGTGACGATCGAACGGGTGGCATACAGACCGCTTCGCGGTGCGTCTCCTCTGGCTGTTTTGATCACGGCGATCGGCGTCAGCTATTTTCTGCAAAACGTCGCTTTGCTTGTGTTTGGTTCGGATACTAAGGCGTTTACGAACGTTGTAACGCTGCCGAATCTGGAACTGTTCGATGGACAGTTAGTGATTAAGAGCGTGACGATTGTCACGGTAATTGTGAGTATTATTATTATGGTCGGTCTTTCTTTATTCGTGAAAAAGACCAAAATCGGACGCGCGATGACGGCGGTGTCCGAGGATCAGGGAGCCGCCCAGTTGATGGGTATTAATGTGAACGGTACGATTGCTGTTACCTTTGCGATCGGCTCTTCGCTGGCGGCGGTAGCCGGTGTGCTTCTTTGCTCCGCGTATCCGTCTCTGACTCCTTATACCGGTTCCATGCCGGGTATTAAGGCTTTCGTGGCGGCGGTATTTGGCGGTATTGGCTCGATTCCCGGCGCTTTTATCGGCGGTATTCTCTTAGGCGTGATTGAGAATCTGAGCAAAGCTTATATTTCTTCCCAGTTGGCGGATGCGATCGTGTTCAGCATCCTGATTATTGTGCTTTTGGTGAAACCGACAGGACTTCTGGGCAAAAAGATTCAGGAGAAGGTGTAAGTTAGGTTTACAGCAAAACGGAAGGTTGTGGAAAGGCATGGGTTTTAAGTATGAAGAAATTAAGTAAAACAACGAAGAATAATCTGATTACCTATGGAATGGTAATTTTGGCATATATCATTGTACAGCTTCTGGTGTCGACAGGACATGTATCGAGTCTGGTACAGGGACTTTTAGTTCCGTTCTGCACATATGTGATCGTAGCGGTAGCGCTGAATCTGACGGTCGGTATCTTAGGAGAACTGAGTCTGGGACACGCGGGGTTTATGTGTGTGGGCGCTTTTTCAAGCGCGGTATTTTCTCTGGCGTTTAAGGAGGCTCTGCCTAGCGGACTTCGGTTCTTCCTGGCGCTTTTAATCGGTGCGGCAGCCGCTGCGCTGATCGGGTTTCTGGTGGGAATCCCGGTACTGCGCCTGAAGGGAGATTATCTGGCAATCGTAACGCTCGCATTCGGCGAGATCATTAAGAATATTATCAATGCGCTCTACCTTGGCGTAGACAGCAACGGGCTTCATTTTACCATGAAGGACGCGTTGTCCCTGAATATGGAAGAAGACGGGATGGTTCTGATCAAAGGAGCGCAGGGTGTTACCGGAACCCCGAACGACTCCAATTTCACCATTGGGGTGATCCTGATACTGGTAACGCTCTTTATCGTACTTAATTTTATCAATTCCAGAACCGGACGCGCGGTCATGTCCATCCGTGACAATCGTATCGCCGCCGAGTCGGTGGGAATTAACGTAACGAAATATAAGCTGATTGCATTTACGGTTTCCGCTTCCCTGGCAGGCGTGGCGGGTGTGCTGTACGCACATAACTTATCTACCCTGAATGCGCTTCCGAAGAATTTCGGTTATAACATGTCTATCATGATTCTGGTATTCGTGGTGCTCGGCGGAATCGGCAATATCCGCGGCTCTATTATTGCGGCGGTGCTTCTGACGCTTCTTCCCGAGGTGCTGAGGGGCTTAAGCGATTACCGTATGCTGATCTACTCTATTGTGCTGATCGCAATGATGATCTTTAACTGGAGTCCCAATGCGATCTTCTTCAGGAAACGTCTTGGTCAGCGGTTTGTAGGCAGTAAAAGAGCAAAGAAGGAGGCGTAAGACATGGCATTATTAGAGGTTAAGAATTTAGGAATCTCCTTTGGCGGCTTGCGGGCGGTGAATGCATTTGACATTACGATAGAAAAAGGGCAGTTATATGGCCTGATCGGTCCTAACGGCGCAGGCAAGACTACGATTTTTAACTTGCTGACGGGCGTATATCAGCCGGACGAAGGGGCTGTCATTCTGGATGGCGTCAATATAACAGGCAAAAAGACGATCGATATCTGCAAAGCTGGTATTGCCAGGACTTTTCAGAATATTCGTCTCTTCGGAGATATGCCGGTGCTGGATAATGTGAAGGTTGGTTTACATAATCACCATTCTTATTCTACACTGGAAGGAATCTTAAGACTGCCCCGTTATTACAAAGTAGAGAAAGAAATGAACGAGAAGGCTATGGAGCTTCTGAAGGTATTCGGACTGGAAGAGTTCGCGGAGTATAAGGCGGAGAATCTTCCTTACGGACAGCAGAGAAAGTTAGAGATTGCCAGAGCTATGGCGACAGCGCCGAAGCTTCTGCTTCTGGATGAGCCGGCGGCGGGCATGAATCCCAATGAGACGAAGGAGCTGATGGATACGATTCAGTTTGTGCGTGATCATTTCGACATGACCATACTTCTGATCGAGCATGATATGAAGCTGGTTTCCGGTATCTGTGAGAAACTGACAGTATTAAATTTCGGTGAGATACTGGCACAGGGCGTGACACAGGAAGTATTGAATAATCCGGAGGTTATTACGGCGTATCTTGGCTCCTGACAGATAACTGCGGGTCTGATTATATATGAGAAAGGCATGGTAGCGATATGGCAATGTTAGAGGTAAAAGATCTCCATGTTCATTATGGTGTGATAGAGGCGATCAAGGGTATCAGCTTCGAGGTCAATCAGGGAGAAGTGATTGCGTTAATCGGCGCCAACGGCGCCGGGAAGACGACTACGCTTCATACGATTACGGGATTGATCAAGCCCACGAGCGGCAGTATTTTTTTTGAAGGCAAAGATATTACGAGGACTCCCGGATATAAGATCGTACCCATGGGAATGGCGCATGTGCCCGAGGGCAGACGTGTGTTCGCCCAGTTATCGGTCTATGACAATCTGTTGATGGGCGCTTATACACGCAGAGATAAGGACGAGATTCGTGACAATCTGCACATGGTATATGAGAGATTTCCGCGTCTGGAAGAGCGTAAGAATCAGATGGCGGGAACCTTAAGCGGCGGTGAGCAGCAGATGCTTGCCATGGGACGGGCGCTGATGAGTCAGCCGAATATTATTGTGATGGATGAGCCGTCCATGGGATTATCCCCTATTTTCGTCAATGAAATATTCGATATTATCAAGCGGGTAAGCCAGTCCGGCACGACGGTGCTTCTGGTAGAGCAGAATGCGAAGAAAGCGCTCTCGATTGCGGACCGGGCGTATGTGCTGGAAACAGGAACGATCTCTTTGTCGGGCGACGCCAAGGAACTGCTGAACAATGAGGCTGTGAAGAAGGCGTATCTGGGCGAGTAGGAACAGATACGCATCAAGTTTAGGTGAAACATTAAATTTCGGAAATATTTTATTTTGGCAAATATTTTTTTGTAAAATAAGGATTGACAGAATCGCCAGCCTGTATTAAGATGGCAACATAGCGTCCGGGAGAAAGGAATATTTCGGATATCAGGACAGAACAGGAAAGGAGGTAACACGATGTTTGCTATGATTAATAACAATCATTTTACTGTATTGTATAAAAGAAACCGTGCGGCAGAGAATCAAACGGGAAACATCGGCGCGTTACGTGAAATTACCTCCATGGACAGAAGACTGTATTAGGAAAAGAACGGATGGCTAATATAGTCAATCTCGATATATGCGTATGTCTGTTAAGACTGTGGTAATGGAACCGTAAGGTTTGCTGCCGCAGTCTTTTTTTGTTCAAAATTTTTCACACGGCTATTTGTTTCTGAGCGAAAGCAAATACCCTGTATGGCAAAACTGAATTGGAAATTCAGTTAGCAATAAAAGTATTCCTTCGGAAAACTTTGATATTTGCGTCGCCTCTTCGCTACAAGTCGCTCAGAAATGGAGATTAATATGAAAAAGTTATCAGATTACATATGGGAATACAGGATGTCGTACCTGCTGGCGGTGGCGTCGCTTATTATTGCGGTTACGCTGGATATGCTTGCGCCCCGTCTGACGGCGCACATGGTTGACGATGTTATTGTGGGAAAAGATATGGGGAAACTGAAATATCTGCTGCTTGGTTTTCTGGGCATTGGTCTGGGAAGGTGCATTTTCCAGTATATTAAGGAGTATACCTTCGATATGAACGGTTCCAGAATATCCGGAGACATGCGGCGGGATCTTTTTCGGCATGTGCAGGGACTGAGTGCGGATTTCTTTGACCGGATGAATACGGGAGAACTGATGGCGCGAATCAAGGAGGACATCGATAAGATCTGGGATGCCCTCGGTTATGTGGGTATGCTGCTGATCGAAGTAATCTATCATACGGTTATCATTCTGGTGTGTATGTATATGCTTAACTGGAAGCTGGCGCTGATCCCCACAGCGGCGATGCTCCTATGCGGTTCCATAGCGGTGATCATGGAGCGGAAGCTGGGGCAGGTATATGAGGAGATCAGCGAGGAGAACGCCGCTCTGAATACGGTGGCGGAGGAGAATCTGGCTGGTGTGCGTACGGTGAAAGCGTTTGCGAGAGAGAAATATGAGATCGGCAAATTCCTGTCGCACAATAAGAAGTATTATGATCTTAATATGGAGCAGTCTGCCGTGTTCGTCAGATATTATCCGATGTTTACGGTAGTAACGAAGGTGCTGCCGCTGTTGACTATATTAGTCGGCGGCAAAATAGTGATCGACGGAGAGATGACGCTGGGGCAGATGACGGCTTTTGTGGAATATTCTATGAATATTGTATGGCCCATGGAGATGTTAGGGTGGCTGACGAACAGTTTCTCTTCGGCGGTTGCGTCGAATAAGAAGATCAGAAAGATATATGAAGAGAAGCCCAGTATTACGGAAATGGCCGATCCGGTCAGGTTAGACCATGTAGAGGGGAAAATATGCTTTGACCATGTCTCCTTTCACAAGGCGGATATGCATGAAATCCTGCATGATATCTCTTTTACGGTGGAGGCAGGCAAGACGCTGGGGATTATGGGAGCGACCGGAGCGGGCAAGACGTCCATCGTACAACTGTTACAGCGCATGTACGATGCAACGCAGGGAGCGGTGTATCTGGATGATGTGAATGTGAAGGAGTTGTCTTTGGAGCAGCTTCGTACGAATATAAGCTGCGTGATGCAGGATGTGTTTCTCTTCTCGGAGACAATCAATGAGAATATTAAGCTGGGGAAGAAATCCTGTACAGATTCCGGGACTGTGAAGAAGGCTTCCACGGACGCGCAGGCGAGTGAATTTATCGAGCGGATGGAAGCGCAGTACGACACGGTCATCGGCGAGAGGGGCGTAGGACTGTCCGGCGGGCAGAAGCAGAGAATCAGCATTGCCAGAGCGCTTGCCAAACGGGATCCGGTGCTTGTGCTGGATGATTCCACATCGGCGCTGGATATGGAGACGGAGCATTTAATCCAGGAGACGCTTCAGACGCTGGCGCATACGACGAAGATCATTATTGCTCACCGGATCAGCGCGGTACGGAATGCAGACGAGATCATTGTGCTGGAAAACGGCGCTATTGCGGAGCGCGGAACCCATGAGGAGCTGCTTGAGAAGGGCGGTCTGTATTATGAGACTTATAGGTCCCAATATGGGGATACGCTGCCGGACTGCATAAGCCCGGCGCAGCCTGCGGAAGCAGGGATAGGGAGAGAGGCAGAGAATCCGGCGCAGCCTGCGGAAGCAGGGATAGGGAGAGAGGCAGAGAATCCGGAGCCGCCTGCGGAAGCGGGAAGAGAGAAAGAAGGTGATTACAGTGGCGTATAATTCTTATAAAGAAGACGAGCAGAGCGTAGAGAGAAGCAAGGTACAGACCTTAAAGCGTCTTTTTTCTTACCTGCTTGCCTATAAATGGCAGCTTCTTCTGGTGCTTGTGATCATGGGATACGGCGTGGCGGTCAGCCTGATCAATCCTCTCATTATGGAATCGGCGATCGACGACTATATCGCGGTAAAGGATGTCCCGGGTCTGTATCGTCTGCTGGGAATCGCCCTCGGCTTAAATCTGGCGCTGGTGATCATGGTGAAGCTTCGTATGTATATTATGGCGAAGGTCTGCAACAGGATTCTCTTAACGATCAGACAGGAACTGTACACGCATATTCAGAAGCTGGACTTTCAGTTCTTCGATAGCAGACCTGCAGGTAAGATCTTATCCCGTATCATAGGCGATATCAATTCTCTGAAGGATGTGCTGTCTAACTGTGTGACGACACTGATCCCGGACGGTTTTACGGTTGTGGCGGTAGTCGCTATTATGGTCTGGAAGAATCCGAAGCTTGCATTTGCCTCGATGCTGACGATTCCCTTTATGGCGGCGGCTACTTTCTATATAGAATATAAGGCGCATCCGCGCTGGCAGAGCTTCCGTAAGAAGTCGGCGAATTTGAATGCCTTTATTCATGAAGATATGGCGGGTATGCGCATTATTCACAGCTTTCATGCACAGCGGGAGACGGAAGAGACCTTTGACACACTCCTGCAGGAGCACCGGACTTCCTTCATCTGGGCGGTACGGATGAGCGACGCGTTCGGTTCCGTCATCGATCTGTCCTGGGGCCTGGGCTGTATTCTGCTCTATTTTACAGGCATAGTGATTCTTGGGGCAGATCAGGTGTCGGTCGGCGTTTTTATTGCGTTTGGCACTTATCTGAATATGTTCTGGCAGCCGATTCATAATATCAGCAATTTCTATAATCAGTTGGTGACGAATATAGCGGGCGCTGAGAGAATCTTCGAGATACTCGATACGCCTCCGGCGGTTGCCGACGGGGAGCATGTAGGGACGATGCCGCAGATTATGGGAGAAGTAGTTTTTGAACACGTGAACTTCTCTTATGACGATAAGGTGAAGGTGCTGGATGATGTGAGCTTTACGATCAGACCGGGCGAGACGATTGCGCTTGTGGGTCCCACAGGAGCGGGCAAATCGACGATCGTCAATCTGATCAGCCGTTTCTATGATGTACAGGAGGGTAAGGTACGAATCGACGGCCATGACGTGAAGGACGTCTCGATTGAGAGCCTTCGCAGTCAGATGGGGATCATGACGCAGGATAATTTTCTGTTTTCCGGCTCGATCAGGGATAATATACGTTATGGGAAGCTGGACGCTACGGAAGAAGAGATTGTGGCGGCCGCCAAAGCGGTCAACGCCCATGATTTCATCATGAAGCTTGACAAAGGTTATGACACGGAACTGTCAGAGCGGAGCGGCGGACTCTCTATCGGGCAGAAGCAGCTTCTGGCTTTTGCCAGAACGATGGTGTCTGATCCCAAAATATTGATTCTGGACGAGGCGACTTCCAGTATCGATACGAAGACGGAGCTTCTTGTGCAGGAGGGGATCGAGCATCTGCTGGCGGGCAGGACCTCTTTCGTGATCGCGCATAGACTGTCCACAATCCAGAAGGCGGACCGCATCTTTGTGGTGGATGACGGCAGAATTATGGAGGAGGGCAATGCCGCAGAGCTGATGAAAAAGAAAGGCATGTATTACCAGCTTTATATGGCGCAGTTTGGATGAGTATTATGTACAAAGGAAGTGCCTCAAACAGGACAAAGTGCCGATTTTGCTCCGGCATGTTGACAAGATACAAAATTACTTTATAATTTAAGTAGATTACTTAAAAATTAGTAGGTATATTTTGCAGTTTATGCAAATATCTTGCGCGGAAGAGGGATGAAATGGCTAAGGCAGTTAAAATGGCGGATATCGCCAAAGTAATGGGCGTCAGTACGGTGACGGTATCGAAAGCACTATCTGATCAGAAGGGCGTCAGCGAGGAGCTTCGTGCGAAGATCAAGAGGCAGGCGGAGGAGATGGGTTATAAAACGGCACAGGCCGTCAGCCAGGAAAGGGCGAAGACGAACGCGGGCTATAATATCGGCGTGCTCGTGTCTGACCGTTTCCTTGATAAATACGATGCTTTCTATCTGAAGCTGTATCAGGAAGTGACGATTGCGGCACTGCAGAGAGGATGCTTTACGATGCTGGAGATCTTATCGGCGGCTGATGAAGAACGCCGGATTATGCCTAAGCTTGTGCAGGAGAAGAAAGCGGAGGGACTGGTGATTATCGGAAGGATGCATCAGGAGTACCTGCAGGAACTGGAGCAGCAGGCGGTAGTTCCCCTGATTTATCTGGATTTCAGGAACCGGTCCGCAGACTGTGACGCGGTGGTGTCTGACAGTTACAGCGGCATGTATGCGATGACGAATTATCTGTTTGAGATGGGACATAGAGATATTGCGTTTGTGGGCAACGTACTTTTCACAGAGAGCATTACTGACCGGTATTTCGGTTACGTGAAGGCGCTCTATGAGCATGGCATAGAGGTGAATCCGGAATGGGTGATTAACGACAGGAATCCGGAGACAGGCAGATCAGACAGAGATTTTGAATGGAAGCTTCCGGCGAAGATGCCGACGGCTTTCGTATGCAACAATGATGTGGCGGCGGCGCGGCTTGTAAGCAGGCTGGAACAGGAAGGCTATCGTGTGCCCCAGGATATTTCAGTGGTGGGCTACGATAATTATCAGCCGCCCGGATTATGCGATATCAGAATCACGACCTACGAGGTAGATATGCAGGAGATGGCGAGGCATACGGTCAAGAAGATGATACGCAAGCTTTCCGGTGAGAATTATAAGCAGAGCATGATGATCGTGAGCGGTAAGATCGTATATAAAGAGAGTGTGGCGCGTCACGAATGACGCGCTTCACGATAAGCCTGGGGCGTCATGCCGTATTCCTTTTTAAACAGATTGATAAAATGATTCGTATTTTCATATCCTACTTCCAGCGCAATCTCGTGAATCCGCTTGTCGCTGGAAAATAACAGGTTCACAGCGGATTTTAGTCTCTTTTTGTTCAGATATTTCAGCGGAGGAACACCAAAGGTTTTGGAGAATTCGTGGCAAATCCTGTATTTACTCATGTGATAGCGTTTCTCCAGATCGTCAAGCCGCAGAGGCTCGGCGTAAGAGGTATCAAGATATCTTTTTATTTCCAGCAGGTAAGGAGCGCATTTCGTATCATTTCCTTTCAGATCGTAATATTCCAGCCAGAGAGAGGTCATAATGTCTGTCAGCAGCCCGGCGTCTGTCAGTTTGTTGTACAGACTGGCGGATGTACCGCCTTCCAGAAGCTGTCTTAAGCCTCTTAGAACGGGAGAATAGGGGGAGAGGGGATGGAGCAGGGCATTCTCAAAGGGAACCAGAGCAGATAATTGTGTGAAAAGATCTCCCCGCACCATAAAGATTATGTAACGCCAGGGAAAGAGAGCAGGTTCCAGTGTAAAGGAAGAGGGATTGCAGTCCAGATACAAAAGCATATTTTCCTCTAAGGAAAAAGTCCTGGTGCGCAGCCGCAGAACGCCGGCTCCGCTTGTGGTATAGAGCAGCAGGCAGCAGTTCATGGGCTTGAACGTGAAGCTATGTCCGGACACGATCTCGACGCTTCCGCCGCTGAGTACGGTAGGAAGCGAATCGGCCGTCGCATCCAGCAGTTCATAGAAATTACCTGTGATGAAGTCTGCAGAGCATCCGGCGGGAAGGGCAGGCGTCACGGTCAGGGCTTGTTCGTAGTACTTCAGAAGATTCATTGTGGTTATGCTCCTTAGTTAAAAATCTTTTCTATAACAATATTAACATACTTTATATAAATAGAAAAGAGTAGTTTGTTAAGTAAATGATTAAAATTAGGCTAAAATAAAGTTTATTTTAATTTATTAGCTATTATGTGACATAAAAATTATTGTACACTTTGCACAAAAAAAGATAAAAGAAAATGGTAAAATAGCAGAAAGATACAAAATAAGCAATAATGATACATAATACGCAATAATAATTGATGATTAAAATATAAAGTAATGTATACTTAACTTAAAGTTAATCAATTAACTAAGCAAATATTAAAAACAAATTAAAGGAGGAAATTATTATGAAACTGAAGAAAGTTTTGGCGCTTACTTTAGCGGCAGCCATGACATTCTCATTAGCAGGATGCGGCGGCACAGAGGATGCTTCTACAGAAGCGCCGGCGGCGGATGACGCTGCAGCAGAAGAAGCGGCGGCAGACGACGCGGAGGAAGAAGAGACAGCGGCTCCTGCTGAGACAGGCGGACTGACCTATGCTTCCATCAATCTTGGTGAGGACTACACAGATATTACCACAACGATCAAGTTCATCCATCACAAGACAGACCGTGAGGAAGACGGCACTATGGCAGATCTGATTGCTAATTTCAATCAGGTATATCCGAATATCACGGTTGAGACGGAGGGTATCACAGACTATGCGGAAGATTCCCTGCTTCGTCTTTCTACAGGAGACTGGGGCGACGTAATGTTTATCCCGGCAGTGGATGCGGCAGAGCTTCCTACATACTTTGTTCCTTACGGCACGGTAGACGAGATGAGCGAGTTGGTAAACTTCGCTGACCAGTGGAAGGACGCTGACGGCAACTGCTACGGCGTGGGCTACATGGGAAATGCACAGGGACTTCTCTATAATAAGAAAGTATTCTCTGACGCAGGCATTACAGAACTTCCGAAGACGCCCGACGAGTTTATCGCGGCACTGCAGGCGATCAAGGACAACACAGACGCGATTCCGTTATACACCAACTATGCGGCAGGCTGGACCATGGGCGGTCAGTGGGACGCATACCTTGGCGCTATCACGACAGGTGATGAGACATGGTTAAATCAGAAGTTCGTTCATACCGCAGAGCCTTTTGCGGATAACGGCGACGGTACAGGCGCATATGCTTTATACAAGATTCTGTATGACGCGGTTGCACAGGGACTGATCGAGGATGACTATACAACGACTGACTGGGAAGGCTGCAAGGGCATGATCAATAACGGCGAGATCGGCTGCATGGTACTTGGTTCCTGGGCAATCGCGCAGATGAAAGCGGCAGGCGACAACCCGGACGATATCGGATATATGCCTTTCCCGATTACAGTAGACGGTCAGCAGTATGCAACAGCAGGTCCTGACTACTGCTACGGCATTAACGTAAATGCGTCTGACGACAACAAAGCGGCTGCAATGGTATTCGTTAAGTGGATGGTTGAAGAGTCCGGCTGGTGTGATTTGGAAGGCGGATATCCGATCTCCAAGACGGCAGATACCTCTTTCGTATTCGATGGTGTCAATATTGTGTCTAATGTTACCGCTCTTGCGGGTGAGGAAGATCTTATGAATGAGATGAACGCTGAATCGGAGCTTTCCTTCAATGCAGGCGGCGACGCTAAGGTTCAGAAGATCGTTGAAGCGGCAGCGACAGGTTCTGAGAGCTTTGATGATATTATGGCAGACTGGACAGCTAAATGGAACGATGCGCAGGAAGAGTGCGGCGTTGAGGTTCTTTATTAAGAAGTATCCAGAAATAGAAGGTTGATTTGTGAGTGAATATCCGGGCCGGAGGTGAGACGATTCTCTCCGGCCCCGGGTTCTTGGGAGGAAAGAGTGTATGGCAGCAATGACTCAGACGGCAGGCAGTGCCGGAGGAAAGAAAAAGAGAACATTTGGGGAGTGGGCAAGAAGCAGAGACGGACAGAAAGTGTTTGTAATGATCGCGTTCATGATTGTACCGCTTGTTTTGCTATTTGTTTTTACATATCTGCCTTTTGCGGAAATGTTCGGATTCAGTTTCTATAAGATGAAATATATCGGAGAAAGAAAATTCGTAGGACTTGACAATTATCTCAAAGTATTCGAGAGGGACGACTGCTTCGGCGCTTTGAAGCTGAGCTTATACTATATGGTCGGTTCTGTCGTACAGCTTGTGCTTGCGCTGTATCTGGCGACTGTATTAAGCTTTAAGGTAAAGGGCGGCAGTATTTTTAAGGGGTTTATGTTTTTCCCTTATCTGATCAATGGTATTGCGATTGGTTTTATTTTTAAATTTTTCTACACCAGAGGATTCGTATTAGATACAGTACTTCAGTGGTGTGGTTTTGAACTTGAAAATCTTCCATATTGGTTAAAGGACCAGAGTATTAACAATATATCTCTGGTAGGCACGTCGGTATGGCGTTATTTCGGACAGAATATGGTGCTTTTCATCGGCGCGATCATGTCCGTTGACGGCGAGCTGTATGAAGCGGCCATGCTGGACGGAGCCAATAAATTCCAGCAGTTTATCTATATTATCCTGCCGAGCATTAAAACGATTATCACCTTAAATGTGATTCTGTCTATCACGGGTTCCTTAAGCGCGTTCGAACCGCCTTATGTTATTACAAGCGGCGCTAACGGAACAGGCACTTATTTCGTCATCATGCACGAGATAGCGCATACCCAGCAGAAGGTAGGCTTGGCTTCCGCGATGGCGATCGTACTGTTAATGATTATCTTTGCGGCGACGATTTTACAGAAGCTGTTCTTCAAGTATGTATTTAAGAGCGCGGAAGACGAGAACTTAAACGCGACGGCGAAACGTGATAAGAAACTTGCTAAAATGGCGCAGAGAAAGGCGGGGAGATAAATGACAATCGTACAGAAAATCGTAAAATATGCAGGTATTTTCGTGAAATACTTTTCCTTGGTATTCTTCTCTTTCGTAGCGGTCCTGCCGATTATATCCTGCGTGATTACGGCGTTTAAGACGGATACGGAGTATCAGCAGACCAATGTAATGACACTGCCGGAGAGCTGGCTTAACTTTGATAATTTTGTGAACGCGTTCCAGAAAGCGAACATGGGCAGAGCGTTTATTAACTCCACGATTATTCTTGTCTGTGTGCTTGTAGTATCCGTGCTGGTAGGTACGCAGCTTGCCTATGTGCTGAACCGTTTCAAATTCCCGGGCAACGGGCTGATTCGTAATCTGTTCCTGTTTGCGACCTTACTTCCGGGCGTTGCCATGCAGGTTGCTGTTTATGAGATTATGTATAATTTACATTTCATTAATTCCCTGATCGGCTACATCATCATGATGTGCGGAACGGACGTTATAGCGATTTACATATACATTCAGTTCTTTGAGAATATCTCTTATTCGCTGGATGAATCGGCAATTATGGACGGCGCTTCTTATTTTACAATCTTCTATAAGATTCTGCTGCCGCTCTTAAAGCCCGCAATCGTGACCTCCTGCATTCTCAAGGCGGTAGGCACTTATAACGAATATTATTCCGCAAACCTGTATTTGCAGGACAAAAAGGCGCTTCCTACTGTGGCAACTTCGCTGTACACCTTCGTGGGACCTCTGGGAAGTCAGTACAATCTGATCTGTGCCGGTGTTATTATATCCCTCCTGCCGGCGCTGATCGTGTTCATTACCTGTCAGAAGCAGATTTACAGCGGCCTTACGTCCGGTGCGGTCAAAGGCTGACGGGAAGAGATAAGGCGCAAAGTACGCCGCTTGTGTAATGGGGAGTATAAATGATGATCAAAAAGGATATGAGAGGTATTGGACATGATGGTAGAGGAAATAAAGAAGCATCTGACGGAGTGCATTATTCCTTTCTGGAAAAAGTTAAGGGATGATGAGTTCGGCGGATACTATGGATTCATGGATCATGATCTGAATGTTGATAAGATGGCTGTGAAGGGCTGTATTTTAAACAGCCGGATCACATGGTTTTTTGCAAATGCTTATATGCTCTTAAAGGACGAAAGTCTTTTAGAGGAGGCAAGGCATGGCTTTGCTTTTATGAAAGAGCATTGCATGGATAAAGAGAATGGAGGTATTTTCTGGTCGATTCAGTACAACGGAGAGCCGGAGGATACTACCAAACATACCTATAATCAGGCTTTTTCCATCTATGCTCTTTCCTCCTACTATGACGCGTCCAAAGACGAAGAGGCGCTTGCTATGGCAAAAGAACTGTTTCATTTGATTGAAGAGAAATGCACGGATGAGATAGGGTATAAAGAAGCGTTTGACAGACAGTTTCAGGAGATCGAGAACGATAAATTATCAGAAAACGGCGTGCTTGCCGATAAGACAATGAATACGCTGCTGCATGTATTCGAGGCGTATACGGAGCTGTATCGTGTGAGTCATGATAAACAGGTAAAGGCGCGTCTTGAATGGATTATGGATACCATTGCGGAGAAGATCTATAACCCCAGGCTGCACCGTCAGGAAGTATTCTTCGACAGGGAAATGCATTCTATCCTGGATCTGCATTCCTATGGACACGATATTGAGACGGCATGGCTGCTTCGCAGAGGAACAGATATCCTGGACGAGAAGGCATATGAGGACAAAATGCTTCCTATTATTCTTGACTTGACCAGTCAAACCTATAAGGCTGCGTTTAACGGAGAGTCCCTTGCGAATGAATGTGAGAAAGGGGTCGTGGATCAGAATCGTATCTGGTGGGTACAGGCGGAGGCGGTCGTAGGCTTCTTAAACGGTTATTTGCTGATGCCGGAGCATATGGAATATCTGGAGGCCGCCAAAGCGGAATGGAACTTTATTAAGGAGCATCTGATTGATAAGCGTCCCGGTTCCGAGTGGTTCTGGGATGTGAACGCGGCGGGGGAGCCGGTCAGCGGCAAGCCCATCGTGGAACCCTGGAAGTGCCCGTACCATAACGGCAGAATGTGCCTGGAAGTGATGAAGCGGGGCGCGGCAATCGCATAAATAAGAGAAGAAAGGCGTGGTAGGAAGAAAATGTTGCACAGCAGATATTATGTGGAATTAGAGAAATATAACAAATTGATCAGCCGTAAAAATGTGAAATCGGAGATTTACAATGGCATTTATGACAGATATGAATATCCGGTGCTTACCAGAGAGCATATTCCGCTGCACTGGAAATATGACTTAAACCCGGAGACGAACCCTTATTTTATGGAACGTCTGGGTGTGAACGCGGTGATGAACTCAGGCGCGATTGCGTTAAACGGCAAGTATTATCTGGTAGCCCGGATTGAGGGCAATGACAGGAAGAGCTTCTTCGGCGTGGCCGAGAGCGATAATGGGATCGACGGCTTCCGGTTCTGGGATTATCCCATCTTACTGCCGGACACCTGTCCGGAGGAAACCAACGTATACGATATGCGCCTGACGAAGCATGAGGACGGCTATATCTACGGCGTGTTCTGCTCCGAGAGCAAGGATAAGACGTCCGGTGATCTGTCCGCGGCAGTGGCGGCGGCAGGAATCGTCCGCACGAAGGACTTAAAGAACTGGGAAAGACTGGATAATCTGACGACCCTTCGTTCTCCGCAGCAGAGAAATGTGGTGCTGCATCCTGAATTCGTGGATGGCAGGTACGCTTTCTATACAAGACCAATGGATGATTTCATTGACACCGGTTCCGGCGGCGGTATTGGCTTCGGATTATGTGACGATATCACTCATGCGGTTATCGATGAGGAGAAAATGACCAGTCTCCGCAAGTACCACACCATCACGGAAGCCAAGAACGGCGCGGGTGCGGTGCCCATCAAGACAGAAAAAGGCTGGATCCATATCGCTCATGGTGTGCGCAATACGGCGGCAGGCTTGCGCTATGTGATATATGCTTTTGCCACGGATTTGCAGGATCCTTCGAAGGTGATCGCGGAGCCTTCGGGTATGCTGATCGGTCCCAGAGAGGGCGAGCGCGTGGGCGATGTCTCCAATGTGGTATTTACCAACGGCGCGATTGCGAAGGACAATGGAGAAGTATATATTTACTATGCTTCCAGCGATACGAGAATGCACGTGGCGACAACCACGATCGACAAGCTTATCGATTATGTATTCAATACTCCTTCCGATCCGCTTCGCTCTGTGGAGTGCGTGGCGCAAAGGTGTGATCTGATTCGGAAGAATCTGGAGTTTATGAGCAGACAGTAGTTGGAAAGTAAAAGGGAAAAGATAAATAAAAACGAAAAAGAAAATAAGAATGAGACGGACATTTGCAGCGGGAATTTCCGAGACGCAGATGCTTCGGAATGGAGGAGAAAATGAGCGAAGTAAAAATGATCAGCCCGGTGGTCAAGAACGTACCGTGGCAGGAGAAACCGGAGGGTTTAAAGGGTGCGCCGATCTGGCGGTATCGTGAGAATCCGATTATCGGCAGAAATCCGGTGGAGGGCGTTGCCAGAATCTTTAACAGTGCCGTTATGCCCTACGGAGAAGAGTTCATCGGCGTATTCAGAGGCGAGCAGACGAATGGTATCCCTTATATTTATCTGGGGCACAGCAAGGATGCGATTCACTGGGAGTTCGAGTCCGAGAAGATACCTTTTAAGGATGAAAACGGCAATGATTTCATGCCGGTATATGCCTATGATCCCCGTCTGGTTAAAGTAGAGGATACCTATTATATCATCTGGTGCCAGGACTTCTACGGTGCGTCCATCGGCATGGCGAAGACCACGGATTTTAAGACTTTTACGAGAATCGAGAATCCTTTCATACCTTTCAACAGAAACGCGGTACTGTTTCCGCGTAAGATTAACGGCAATTATGTGCTGCTGTCCCGCCCCTCTGATTCGGGACATACGCCTTTCGGCGACATCTTCTTAAGCGAAAGCCCGGACATGGTGTACTGGGGAAAGCACAGACACGTGATGGGCAAGAGCAGCGAATGGTGGGAATCTGTGAAAATCGGCGGCGGCGCGGCTCCGATCGAGACGACAGAAGGATGGCTTCTGTTCTATCACGGCGTAAGCGGTACCTGCAACGGCTTCGTGTACTCTATTGGCGGCGCTATTCTGGATATAGACAATCCGTCCAGGGTACTGTACCGCTGTGAGAACTTCCTGCTGACGCCGGAAGAATGGTATGAGGAGAGAGGTTTCGTGCCTAACGTATGCTTCCCCTGCGCTACCATTCATGATTCTGAGAGCGGCAGGATCGCGCTGTACTACGGCTGCGCGGACAGCTACGTAGGGCTTGCGTTCACGAAGCTGGATGAGATTGTGGATTATATCAAGACCCACAGCCATGTAACGGAGGCTGACACAGAACTTGGTATCCGATAAAACCGGTCATGCGGAAATGACTGGCCGGCGGAAGAATTTCACGATGTTATAGAAGCATTATATAAAGGAGAACGTGTCATGGGATATGAAATACATGCAAAAAGGGGCTGGGTCAACAGAGGAAATCTG
Organism: Lachnospiraceae bacterium; assembly: GCA_017626325.1. Classification (GTDB taxonomy): domain Bacteria; phylum Bacillota; class Clostridia; order Lachnospirales; family Lachnospiraceae; genus UBA3282. The sequence goes on from JAGAIZ010000060.1 coordinate 27,252, forward strand.
TACCGGATCAAGGAATTGATGAAGCGGGCGAAGGCGGGCGATCGGATGACGCTTGCTTTCTTAGGCGGTTCGATCACCCAGGGATCGGTGTCCTCGCAGTATACCAACTGCTATGCTTATCTGGTGTACGACTGGTTTGTGCGAAGGTTTCCGAAGACGGCCTTTACCTATGTGAATGCCGGCGTGGGAGGAACCACGTCGCAGTTCGGCGTATCCAGGGTGGAGGAGGATGTGTTGTCCTACAAGCCGGATTTGGTTATGATTGAATTCTCGGTGAATGATGACGATACGGATTTTTACCGGGAAACCTATGAAGGACTGGTACGCAGAGTCTATGGCAACGCATATGAGCCGGCTGTCCTGCTGGTGCACAATATTCGTTATGACACGGGCGTCAGTGCGGAGCGAATCCACCGGGAGGTAGGCGCGCATTACAGTCTACCCAGCGTGAGCATGAAGACCACGATTTATCCGGAGGTAGCGTCGGGGAAGATTCAGAATCGGGAGATTACGCCGGACGACCTGCATCCTGATTCTGATGGGCACGCGCTGGTAGCGGAGGTTGTCACAGAATTTCTTGATCAGGTGTATGGGCAGACGGCTGAGGAAGAGAGGCCTGTACCAATGCCTGCGCCGCTTACCGCGAACGCCTATGAGAATGCCAGAAGATATCAGAATCACAATTGTCTGCCTGTCTGCGACGGGTTTGAGCCAGACGTTAGGCTGAAGAAATATGTCAACGATATGTTCCGCTGCGGCTGGACGGCTTCCAGGCAGGGAGCCAGCATTACTTTTCAGGTGGAAGGAACGGAGATTGCGGTACAGTACCGCAAGTCCGTGAAGCATCCTGCGCCCGTTGCCATTGCTGTCGTGGACGGGGATGAGCAAAACGCGGTGGAGCTTGACGCCGCGTTCGATGAGGACTGGGGAGACTGCCTGTATATCAGCACGCTGGCGCATCACATGGAGAAGGGCGTACATACGGTGGAAATCAGGCTGCAGAAGACCCATGAGGAGGATGCGGAGCCTTTTTATCTGGTGTCGGTTATTTCCGCTTAAGAAATGACAGAGCAAGGGCTCAGAAATGAGGATTAAGATGTTTCGAGAAGATTTTGTTTGGGGCGTTGCCAGCAGCGCTTATCAGATAGAAGGAAGAGATGCGCAGGACGGCGCGGGGAAAATGATATGGGACACCTTTGCCGAGGCAGGCAGGATTCTGGATAACAGCGACGCTTCCACAGCCTGCGACCATATCCACCGGTACCCGGAGGATTTACGCATGATGCGTCTTCTGGGGGTGAAGGCATACCGCTTCTCTGTAAGCTGGAGCCGGATCATGCCGGAAGGAACCGGAGCGGTCAATGAGAAAGCGATTGAAATGTACCGGGATATGCTGTTACATATGAAGAAAAACGGAATTACCCCGTATCTGACGATGTATCACTGGGAACTTCCGCAGGCGCTGCAGGACAAAGGCGGCTGGCTGAATGAGCAAATTATTGACTGGTTTGGTGAATACGCCAGAGTAATCGCGGAGAATTTCTCTGATCTGTGCAGGTATTTTATTACGTTAAACGAGCCGGAGTGCTTTTGCGGGCTGGGCTATCTGAGCGGCGTGCATGCGCCGGGACTTAAGCTTGGCCTTCCGGAAACCTTCCGGGTGGTGCACAATGCGCTGCGGGCCCACGGACAGGCGGTCATCAGCTTAAGAAAGTACGCGAAGCAGCCAATCCGGATCGGATACGCGCCTACCTGCAGCATGGCGTATCCGGCAAGCGATAAGCCGGAGGATATCGAGGCGGCGAGAAAGGCGCTTTTCTCCTTCTGTAATCCGATGGATAACTGGACGTGGAACGTGGCATGGTTCAACGATCCGGTATTTCTGGGAAGATACCCACAGAACGGGCTGGAGCAGTTTCAGGAGTATCTTCTTGAGATAACGCAGGAGGATATGGAATTAATTCATCAGCCGATTGACTTTATGGGTCAGAATATTTATAACGGCTATATGGTTCGCGCGGGCGCGGACGGAGAACCGGAATTTGTGGACAGACCGGCAGGCTTCCCCAAGACGGCGGCGAACTGGCCGGTGACGCCGGAATGTCTCCGCTGGGGGGTGAAATTCTTATATGACAGATACCGGATGCCCCTGTACATCACAGAGAACGGCATGTCCTGCCATGATATGGTGTCTGCGGACGGACAGGTGCATGATCCGAACCGAATCGCCTTTCTGGACGCTTATCTGTCGGCGCTGCAGCAGGCGAATGACGAGGGAGCGGATGTGCGCGGGTATTTCCTCTGGACCTTCCTCGATAATTTCGAGTGGGATAAGGGCTACACGGAGCGGTTCGGCATCGTGCATGTGGATTTCCGGACCCAGAAGCGAATCGCCAAGGATTCCGCGTACTGGTATCAGAAGACGATGGCCCAAAACGGCGCAAACCTGACGGTGAACCAGGGCAGAAAGCCCATTCTTTTCATGGAACCGGTGTTCAAGCAGACTGTGTGGGGCGGCGACCGTCTCGGAACGGAATGGGGGTATGATATTCCCCGGGGCAACACAGGAGAGTGCTGGGGCATCAGCGCTAATCCGAACGGCGACTGCACGGTCAGAGAGGGCGAGTATGCAGGCAGGACGCTGTCCCGGCTGTGGCAGGAAGAACCGCAGTTATTCGGCTGTCCACGGGGCGACCGTTTCCCCCTGCTGACGAAGGTGATCGACGCCAGAGATGACTTAAGCATCCAGGTGCACCCGGACGACGCTTATGCAGGCATCCATGAGGACGGTTCCCTTGGCAAGACGGAATGCTGGTATGTGCTGGACTGCCCGGAGGACGCTACGCTGGTGGTAGGGCATAACGCTTCTTCTAAGGAAGAACTGCGGCAGATGATTGAAGAAAGAAGATGGAGCGAACTGATTCGTGAGGTTCCGGTGAAGAAAGGAGACTTCATCCAGATAGAGCCGGGAACGGTACATGCCATCAAGGGCGGCATTCTGCTGCTGGAGACCCAGCAGAACAGCGATATTACTTACCGTGTCTACGATTATGACAGGTTAAGCGGCGGTATGCCAAGAGAACTTCACATCGAGAAAAGCATCGATGTCATTACCGCGCCCGCAAAGGCTGCCGGAGAGAGTATTTTAGACACTGCCGGAATGCCGGCAGATACGCTGAATGAACTGATTGCCTGCAAGTATTATAAGGTATGGAAGCTGGACGTGACGAAACCTTATGTGCTGGAAGCACAGGATACGTATATGCTTGTCAGCGTGGTGGAGGGGGAAGGCCTCATCAACGGACAGATGATTGAGAAGGGCGACCATTTCCTCCTGCCTTACGGATATGGACAGGCGGCGCTGCAGGGACGGATGGAACTGATTCTGTCCGCCCCGGTGCAGGAGTAGGACTGCCCAGCGTTTCGATACATTCGATGCGGATATTATTTCAGAAAGAGCCAAAGCAGTAAATCAGCCCGGAATCCTTCAGGGAGCTCCGGAAGCGGGTTTGCTGCTTTTCATTGCCTTTTTTCAGAAGGATGCTATAATAAGGTGGGAGTCAATATAGTCTGTTGAAGTTACGGAGGAAATCCAAGTGAGAATCATAATAGCGGGCGACGGCAAGGTGGGTTCGACGCTGACCAGGGAGCTGGTGGCGGAAGGACATGATATTACGGTGATTGACGCTAAGGCTGAGGTGCTGGAGCTGAGTGAAGAGAGATATGACGTTATGGTGGTGCAGGGGAATTGCGCTTCGATGGCCACCTTGTCTCAGGCGGGGGTGCAGGAGGCGGAGGTGCTGATCGCCATGACCGGAGCGGACGAGGTCAACCTGTTATGCTGTACCACGGCTCACGGCATGAACCCGAAGTTACATACGATCGCCAGAATACGGAACCCGGAATACACGGAGCAGATTTATGAGATGCGTAATCTTTTCGGATTGTCCATGGTAGTCAATCCAGAACGGCAGGCGGCGATGGAGATGGTGCGCCTGATCAAGTATCCGGGGTTTTTAAAGAGAGATACCTTTGCCAAGGGCAGAGTGGAGGTTGTGGAGCTGCGTGTCAGAGAAGATTCCAAGCTGTGCAACGCCAGCCTGTTTGACTTGGGTAATCTTGTAAAGTGCAAGATTCTGGTGTGCGCGGTGCTTCGAAACGGCAAGGCGATTATTCCTGACGGTAATTTTACCCTGCTGGCGGGAGACAGGATATTCGTTACTTCCACAGTCAGGGAGCTGACGCTGTTTCTTAAGAATATCGGCGTCATTACCCACAAGGCCAAACGGGTGCTTCTGTGCGGCGGCGGCAGACTCAGTTATTATCTGGCGCAGATTCTTGTCAAAGACGGCATTATGGTGGAGATTATCGAGCAGGACCACGAAAGGTGTCTGTCTCTGGCGAATCAGCTTCCTGATGTGACGGTGGTGCACGGGGACGCCAGCAGCGAATTCCTGTTGGAGAGCGAGGGGATCGCCGACAGCGATGTGTTGGTGACGCTGACCGGTGTAGACGAAATGAATATTATTATCTCGCTGTATGGCAATAGCTGCAATGTGCCGCAGATCATTACGAAGCTGGGGCGGCTGAACAACAACAGCATTCTGGATGCCCTTTCCATCGGCAGCGTTATCAGTCCCAAGGAACTGTGCTGCAACAGCATACTGCGGTATGTGCGTGCGATCAAGAACCAGACCGGGGCGGCGCAGGCGGTGCATGTGATTGCGGACGGGCAGGCGGAGGCCATAGAGTTCATTGTGGACGAGAATACGATGCATCTGGGCGAGCCGCTAAAGGATATAAAGCTGAAGAAAAATATCCGGGTCGCCAGTATCACGAAAGGGGCCAGGTACGAACTGCCCAACGGCGATTCCTATTTTTCCAAAGGCAATACGGTGATTATCGTCACAGGAAGAGACGAAGTGATTTATCAGCTCAATGATATTTTCGAATAGATAAAGGTGTCATATGAATTATCGAATGATGGGAAGGTTTATCAGCAAGATTCTGGCGGTGGAAGCGGTGTTTATGCTGCCGGCTCTGCTGATTAGCCTGTATAACAAAGAAATGCGGTCTGTGCAGGGATTCTTGACTACTATAGTCATTACGATGGCGGTGGCTTTGGGCCTGCGGTTTCTGTGCAGGAAGGCAAAAAAAGGTTTCTATGCGAGAGAAGGTATGGTCTGCGTCGGGGCAAGTTGGATTGTAATGAGTCTTCTGGGGTGCCTTCCCTTCTGGTTTTCGGGGGAGATACCGGATTTTGTGGACGCCCTGTTCGAGACGGTGTCGGGCTTTACGACTACGGGCGCTTCGATTCTTGATGATGTGGAAGCGCTTTCCATGGGCAATCTGTACTGGCGCAGCTTCACCCACTGGTTGGGCGGCATGGGAGTGCTGGTCTTCGTGCTGGCGATAGGCAGAAGTAAGCGCGGCAGTAAGAACGGTGACAAAAGCGACGGCTATACCATGCATCTGCTCCGGGCCGAAAGCCCCGGACCCAGGGTTGGCAAGCTGGTGCCTAAGATGAAGGATACGGCCAAGATATTATATTGTCTGTACATTTTCCTGACGGTCCTGAATGTGATCTTCCTTCTGGCAGGCAGGATGCCGCTGTTTGACGCGGTCTGCACGGCGTTTGGAACGGCGGGAACGGGCGGTTTCGGTATTAAGGCGGACAGTATAGCGGGCTACAGCCCTTATCTGCAGAACGTGTGCACGGTCTTTATGCTGCTGTTCGGCGTGAATTTTGCCTGTTATTATATGCTCCTGATCAGGCAGGTGAAAAGTGTGCTGATGGATGAAGAACTGCGGTTTTATATAGGAATCGTGGCGGGCAGTGTCCTGCTGATTGCATGGAATGTGCGGGGAATGTATGAGACGTTGGGCGAGACGGTGCGCTACGCGGCGTTTCAGGTGGCAAGTATCGTAACGACCACGGGCTTTGCCACTACGGATTTTGACTTATGGCCCAGCTTTTCCAAGGCGATTCTGCTGGGGCTTATGATGGTGGGGGCTTGCGCGGGAAGCACCGGCGGAGGCTTCAAGTGCGGCAGGGCGCTTCTGCTGATCAAGAGCCTGCGCCGTAATGTACGGTGGATCCTGCATCCGCAGAAGGTACAGGTAGTGCGTGTCAATCGTCAGATGGTGCAGGAGTGGGTTCTGGACAATACCAACGCCTATCTGGCGGCATATGTGATGATAGTCGTCGCCAGCTTTATTGTGATATCCATTGACGGATTCTCTTCCATGACGAATTTCTCGGCGGTGCTTGCCTGCTTTAACAATATCGGACCGGGACTGGAGGGCGTGGGCCCGACCTGTAATTTCGGCGGCTACAGTCTGCTGTCTAAGGGCGTGCTGATCGTGGATATGCTGGCGGGACGACTGGAAATTTTCCCGATTCTGATTCTGTTCTCGAAGAGTACGTGGACGAGACGGTAGCAGTATGGTGAAAAGCTGTTGTGAAAAAGCGCGAATGATGTTACAATAAGGCATAACATGCGGATCTATAACATAGTTGGGAAAGAAGAAAGAGGGAATTCAAATGGAAAAGAATGCAGCAGAAGTGAAGACGGCACAGCAGGGAAAGGCAGAAGTGAAGACACAACAGGAAGTGATATTGCAGTATCGGGAATATGAGGTCAATATGGAGACTGTGACCGAGAGAGTCAAAGCCCATTATGTGGCCAAAGGCAATGCCGAGGACTCCATAGAGAGTCTGCAGATCTATGTGAAGCCGGAAGAGTTCACCGCTTATTATGTGATCAACGACGGTTTCTGCGGCAAAGTCAATCTGTTCTAAACAAGAGAGGCGGGGCTGAAGAGACGAAACAGCCGGAAGGCCGGAAGAAACAGGAGAAAAATCAGCGGAGCTATTACTTCTGAGATACAGACGCCCGGTGGTTCAGGATGACGATAGCCGCAAGGATACAGAGGATCCCCAGAATTGACAGAAACGTCAGATATTCATGGAATACTACGATACCGATCACAGTGGCGACCATCGGTTCCACGGTGGCAAGGATGGCGGCGCGGCTGGCTTCCACATGCTCTAAGCCAAGCGTATAGAGCAGAAAAGGAATAACGGCTGTGACCAGTCCAGTCAATATAATAAAGAAACACAAATACGGTTTGCTTTCGCAAACCGTTATTTTATGCCATAAATCGGAAGGGGAGCAAACGAAAAACGAGCCTGCCGCAGCGATCACGAAAGTATAGGTAGTGACTGTATAAGTCGAATATCTGCGCAGGGCGATGGTTCCTAAGATGCTGTAGAGCCCGTAGCCTAAGCCGGAACCAAGTCCGATGAGAATGCCTAAGGGCGTGACGATGCTGTCCTCTGCACCAATGCCGGAGACGAAGATGCAGCCTAAGAAGGAGATGGCCAGGGCAAGCAGCTTGTTTTTCGTCATCTTTTCACGAAATAGCAGGATAGACAATAGCATAACCCAGATGGGCGATGTGTAGAGCAGAATCGCCGCAACGGATAAGGTCATCATACGGATGGCGGTAAAATAGCAGGTGGAAAAAAACAGAATGCTGCACAGACCAAGCCCCAGAAAAAGAGGGATGTCTTTTGGTCGGATTCGGAAGCCGGAGCGGTCCCTGCACCATAGTATGAGAGCGAAAAACAAGGCGGCCGCTGTCAGCCGGACACTGACGATCTGGATGGAAGTAAAGCCTGTCAGAGAAGTCAGTCCCCTGACGAAGATACCCATACTTCCCCAGAAGATGCCTGCCAATATGATGAGCAGCGTTCCGTTTTTGCTGATGTTCTTTTTCATAAGGAATAACCTGTTAAACCTTTCTGTTATGATAGTTAATATAAGTCCTGTCCTATTATATAGCAGGCAGGCTGTCAGGGCAACCGAAAGTTAATACATACGTCCGGAATTCGGACGCAGCGAATCCGGACACAACCAAACAAAAACAGAACGAAATTTTATAAATACTATTGACATGATTAAGCGAAAATGTTACAGTATAACCAAAGCATATTTTCTATTTCACATATGAGTGGTTCTGAAATCATTTCTGTTTATCAAAGAAATCTATGCTTTTATCCACAAGAAACGAAAGCAGGGATTTCATGGATAACGAAGAAGTCTCCTGCGGATTTTGCCAAAGAAAGGAGACTCTGTAATGAAAGATTATGGAAGGAATCACAAACGGTTTGAAGAATTGCAACTGCGGGATGATTTTATGTTCGGAAAGGTCATGCAGGATGAGAGAATCTGTAAGAGAACGCTGGAAATTCTGCTTGGAATCGAGATTGAGGCGATAGAATATCCTGAGACGCAGAAAACCATCAATATTACCGAACAGGGGAAGAGCGTCCGTCTGGATGTTTATGTGGCGGATAATATGAATACGGTATACAATGCCGAAATGCAGCAAAAAGGCGACGGTAATGCTTTGGAAGAACTGCCCGGAAGAAGCCGTTATTATCAGGGAATGATTGATTTGAACCTGATTGAAAAGGGGCAGCCTTATACAGTGCTTAATAAAAGTTATGTTATTTTTATCTGCACCTTTGATCCTTTTGGAAAAGGGTTATATCAATATTCTTTTCAGTATTTGTGCAGAGAAATGCCGGGGCTTGTGTTAGAAGATGGTACAACGAAGCTTTTCTTTAACACAAAAGGTAACGCAGACAAGGCGTCGGAGGATCTTCGGCAGTTTCTGCGCTACCTTGAGACGAACGAGCCGGGAAACGCATTTACAGAGACGCTGGATCAAAAGGTGGAAGGTATCAGACGAAGTGAAAAATGGAGGCGTGAGTATATGAAAGAACTTCTGCATGATTTTGATGTGAGAGAGGAAGGACGCAGAGAAGGAAGAGAAGAAGGAAGAGAAGAAGGAAGAGAAGAAGTATACCGCATGATTCAACTGCTCGCGCAGCAGAATCGTGTGGATGATATCGTGAAAGCGGCTTCGGATGCGGTATATCAGCAGAAGCTGTTTGAAGAATTGGAACTGTGACAGGGCGGTGTTAAGACGCTGCTAAGCGGGCGCTAAATTTTTGTTTTCATTTTGCTCAGCTTGTGTTAAGAAACGGTTTTTTCTATTTCCTGTAGAGAGCAAATTCCATATAATTGCTCTGTACAAAGAACCAAATTTACAAATTCTTAAGACAGGAGTGAGTGTTATTATGAATATCGGTACCTTAATTATTGCTGTTATAGGCGGCGCTGCGGGGCTTCTCAGTACGTTGTATCTGGTAATCAGTCTTCCGGCAGTGATTGTGTGGAAGATTTTCCGCTGCATTAAGTTTGGATATTCTCTGAACCAGTAACAGTGAACGGACTGTGGATTATACAGAAAACCGGAAGGAGCAGGTTATTCTTATCAGAATGCCGCACCCTTCCGGTTTTCTTCTTCTTGTTAAGCGTTACTGCTTGTTCGTCATGATCGAATAAATGAAGCAGCCTCCCAGAGCAACAAATACAACTCCGAGAATCAGAATTTCCACGATTCCCATATTATCCCCTCCATTCCTGCCTGCCCACGGTTCCGGGCGTAAGCATACGTGATATCTATATGTATCGCAATATGGAAATCGTATCACAGGGGAGACGCATTTAACAGCGTAACAAGCTTACTTTAACGCTTCTTTAGCATTTTGTTTGCATCTTCTTATCCTTTTCTTAGCACTATTTTAGCATCTCATATGGTTTTTCTTTTAGCGGCAATCATATATAATAGATTCAGTTCATTTACGTATAATAGGAATAAAAGGCTGCTGTGAACGGAGTGAACAATAACAGTGGAAGAGCTTATGGAGTGGGAGATATGGCGCATCAGATGTCATCGACATTGAAAAATATTATCATTACATGTTCCGGTCTGGCGGCCGCAACGGTGTCTGCTTTTTTGTTTTTTCATTTCGTGCCGGAAAACCGTGGAAATATTTCCTTAATTTATATACTGGCGCTTGTTATTATTATCCGTTTTACGGACGGTTATCTGCCGGGAGTGATTTCTTCCGTGATCGCCGTTGTCTGTGTGAATTTTCTGTTTACTTATCCATACTTTGAACTGAATTTCACGCTGTCAGGATATCCGATTACTTTTCTGGAGATGTTCGGCGTTACGCTGATCACCAGCACCATGACTACCAATATGAAACAGCAGGCGCGTGTGATTGCGGAGAAGGATAAGCTGTTGTCCGAGACTGAGAAAGAGAAAATGCGCGCCAACCTGCTGCGCGCCGTTTCTCATGATCTGCGGACGCCTCTTACGAGTATTATCGGGGCAAGCTCTTCTTATCTGGAAAACAGTACCAGGCTTTCGGAGAATGAGAAAAACACAATTGTTACGCATATTCAGGAGGACGCCAACTGGCTTTTGAACATGGTGGAGAACCTGCTTTCTGTAACAAGAATCAACAATCAGTCTTCCAAAGTTAAAAAAACGGAAGAATCCGTAGAGGAAATTGTCTCCGCCGCTATTCTGAGGATGAAAAAGAGATTTCCCGAAGCGGCGGTTGGAGTTTCTGTTCCCGATGAACTGATTATTATTCCGATGGATGCGATTCTGATCGAACAGGTGCTGATTAACCTGATGGAGAATGCGATCATACATTCCAGAAGTATCAAACCCATCCTGTGTTATGTAGAGAATCATGAGGAATGCGTATCATTCCATGTGAAGGATTTCGGGATTGGTATTGATGAAGAGCGGCTGCAGAATATTTTCGACGGGACTTCGTATATCGGGAATCAGGAATCCGATTCCAACAAAGGGATGGGAATCGGGCTCTCTATCTGTAAGACGATTATTACTGCCCATAATGGTACAATTAATGCGAGAAACCACGGTCAGGGCGCCGAATTCTATTTTACTTTACCAAAGGATGAGGTGAATGATGAATCCAAGACATGAAATATTATTGATTGAAGACGAGCGGAATATCTGCAACTTTATCGTCACGACATTGAAATCGCAGGAGTACAAAGTAGATTTTGCGGTGAATGCCCTCACAGGCCTTTCGCTCGCGGCTTCGGGCTGTCCTGATCTGATTCTGCTGGATCTGGGGCTGCCGGATATGGACGGCATAGAAGTAATACGCAATATCAGGGAATGGAGCAATGTGCCGATTATTGTGATTTCAGCCAGGACGCAGGAGAAGGAGAAGGTAGAGGCGTTGGACGCCGGTGCGGATGATTATATTACCAAGCCATTCGGAACCCCTGAATTGATGGCGAGAATCCGAACCGCGCTCAGGAGGTCTTCTATCAGCGGCAGTATGCCGCCCGCCGTGCAGAACCAGTATATTGCGAAGGGGCTTGTCATTGATTATGAGAAGCATCTTGTGACTGTAAATGGGGAAATTGTGCATTTTACCCAGATTGAATATAAGATTCTGACGTTTCTGTCCCGCAATGCAGGCAGAGTGATTACGTATGACTCCCTGATTACGCATGTGTGGGGTCCTTTTGCGGACAGCAACAACCGGATTCTGCGTGTGAACATGGCGAATATCCGCAGGAAGCTGGAGAGCAATCCGGCGGATCCGCAGTATATTCTGACGGAGATCGGCATCGGTTACCGGATGATAGATAATGAAAACCTCTGATTTTGTCAGAGGTTTTCACAGTTACTGTTCGCAAATCACTACAATGTCCTTATGCCGGATGGTCGTCTGTCCGTCCGGGATTATGGTTTCATCCTCTCTGCGGATCATGGTCACTAACATATTCTGGGGAATCTGCAATTCCATAATCTTCTTATCACACCAATCGTGGCTTTTATCAATGGCAATTTCCTGCAGCTTTACATCGTTTTCGGCATTATAATAAGGAACGTTCAGAATAATACTGTCGCCCGCAAGAATTTTCGTATCTCCTTTCGGAATAAGCGTTTCCCCGTCTCTTTTAATCATGACGGCGAGGGAATCAGACGGCAGGGAGACTTCTTTGATCATGCGGTTTTCCCAGTTATGTCCTTCTGTAATATTCATCCGCATCAGCGTGATAGCGGTTTCCTCCTGATAATCGTTAAATGTTTTCCTTACGTCGTTGTCATAATCTACCATCTGCAATTTCCTGGCGGCGAAAGGAAGCAGGGATCCCTGAAGCGCCACAGAGAACAGGGAGATCAGAAAGACAATATGGAACAGGTCGTATTCCAAGGCCGCCCCTCTTGCAATTACCATAATCGCAAATACGATAGACGCGGCGCCGCGCAGTCCTGCGAAGGATACGAGGAAGCATTGTCTGAGAGACGCGCCTGTGGGAAGCAGGATTGCACATACGGCGGCAGGTCTTGCAATGAAATTGAGAATGAGAGCAATCACAAGCGCAGGAAGCACGGCCTGAGGAAGCTTGTGCGGAAACGCGAGAAGTCCCAGCAGGAAAAACAGCCAGATCTGCGCAAGTCCGGTAATGCCGTCAAAGAAATGCACCAGGCTGGTTTTGTTCTTCAGACGGCTGTTTCCCAGGATGATTCCCGCCAGATATACGCTTAAATATCCGTTGCCGTTTATGAAGGAAGGGATGGCATAGGCAAGAAGCGCGATGGCAATCAGGAAAATCATGTCCAGATTCTCCGCTTCAATAGACAGCCTGCGCATAAGCCAGAGCGCGAAGAACGCGATCCCGATTCCGCAGAGCAGTCCAAATACAATCTGCGCAAAGATAAGGTAAGGGATGGAAGTGGCTCCTGCGCCTTCTACCATGGCGAGTCCGATCATAGTCAGCATATAGGCGACGGGATCGTTACTGCCGCTTTCGATTTCCAGAAGCGGCGCGGTGGCGTGCTTTAAGCTCAGGTTCTTGGAACGCAGAATGGAAAATACTGAAGCCGCGTCGGTGGAACTGATTACGGCGGCAATCAGGAAGCTTTCAGCCAGGCTGATCCGCAATACCAGGCGGCATAACAGACAGGTGATCGCGGCCGTCAGAATGACGCCCAGAGTGGAGAGCAGTACGGACTTGACGATGACTGGTCTTGCGGATTCCCATTTGACGCAGAAACCGCCGTAGAACATGATGAAGATAAGTGCGGTGCTGCAAATTTGTTCTGATAAATAGTAATTATCAAAGTTGATGTGAAGGATGCCGTCCGAACCGAACATCATACCGATGATCATGAAAAGAAGCAGGGCAGGAACCCCCACTTTAGAAGAAAAGCGTCCGAACAAAACGCAGACTAAAATGACGACCGCACAGAAAAAAAGATATAAATTCAATATAATTCTCCTTCCAAGTCCAGTAACAGATGACAGTGTTTCTTTATTCAGTCTAGCATATATGCGAGCCGGTTGTCATCTTTTTTCATTTTCATGTAAATAAGTGTTGACAAATAATATTATATGACATATAGTATCAGTAGAAACAATATTATACAACGTATAATATTATAAAACAAATCAATATTATAAAATATAATAGTATTATATGAATCAATAATATGATAAAAGCCAATCACGTTATGCCGCCTGATAATATTATGCAACGACCGCATATAATATGTGGCGGCAGGTAAGAGTTTTTTGAAGACAATATCGCGGCGGGGTCGTTATGAGATATGTAAAAAGCAGGAAAGGAGTATATCGCATGGTTTTTAACACGGGTGCGGCATTACTGGATGCCATCGTTCTGGCAGTCGTGTCACATGAACTGGAAGGAACATATGGCTACAAAATTACACAGGAAGTGCGGCAGGTAATTGAGATCTCCGAGTCCACTCTGTATCCGGTTCTCAGGAGACTGCAGAAGGATGAATGTCTGGAGGTCTATGATATGGAGTGTGCGGGAAGAAACAGAAGGTACTATAAGGTGACGGAGCGGGGAAGAGCGCAGCTTAATCTGTACATCAGTGAGTGGTATCGGTATTCTGCTAAGATAAACAGTATCTTTGAGGGAGGATTAAAGAATGAATAGAGCGGAATTTATACGTCAACTGACGATTCTGCTGAGCGATGTGCCGCCGGCGGAACGGGAGGAAGCAATACAGTACTATAATGATTATTTCGAGGATGCGGGAGCGGAAAACGAAGCGGGCGTCATCGCATCCCTGGGGACGCCGGAAGAACTTGCCAGGACGATCAGGGCAGGGCTTAATGACGGCGGAAGCACAGGAGAATTTACAGAATCCGGATTTAAAGGATATGGCGAGGCGCATAGGGATGAAGTGATGGATATGGGTAAGCGTGCCGGAACGAATGAGCAGGGGGCAGCAGGGACGGATCCGCACAGACGAAATCCCTACGGACAGGGAGAACCCTATGGACAGAAGAATCCATATGAGCAGAATCCTTACGGACAGAATCCCTACGGGCACAATCCGTATGCGCAGGCTTCCGGTAACCAGAATCCCTATGGGCAGGCTGACGGAGGAACAGCAGGGAACAATGAGAAGAAGAAATCCATGTCCGGCGGCATGATCGCGCTGATCGTGATTGCGGTGATCCTGACCTTTCCCATATGGATCGGACTGGCGGGCGCTCTGTTTGGAATCGCGGTAGGGCTGTTAAGCGTTCTGATTGTCTGCTTCGTCGCTTTTCTGGCTGTCGGGCTGGTGCTGGCTGTCGTAGGCGTTGTTCTTTTTGCGGGAGGTATTGCGGCGATGTTTTCGGCGCCCCTTGGCGGCCTGTGTATGATGGGCGGCGGCATGATCTGCTTTGCTGTGGGACTTGTATTTATCTGGCTTATGGTAGTCGTGGTTGTAACGGTGATGCCGGCGTTCGTGCGCGGTACTGTGAATCTGTGCGGCCGGTTATTTCATAGAGGAGGTGTCAAGGCATGAAGAAATTTACCAAAGGATGTTTGCTGACAGCGCTTGTGATCTTTGTACTGGGCTGTGTTGTATGCGGCGTCAGCGGATTGCTGGGAGGATTTCGGCAGTTGGAGAATATCAGTGAAACAACCGGCATCCCGTTCCGGTATCACAGGGGAGCCGACGGCAGCGTGGAGTTCGGGTTCTTTGACCCCCAGGGCAACGACTGGACGATCGGTACGGAGGAGGTCTTGGAGACGATAGAGAGCGGCGCGCCCGATTCGGAGAAACAGCTTGCGCTTACGGCGGATACGCTTCGGAACCTGGAAGTGGATCTGGAAGGCTGCGCGCTGGCAGTACGGGAGTCTGAGGACGAGCATGTATGGCTTGCTGTGGAAGGAAGCGGCAGAGAAGTCCATTATGCGGTGGAGAACGGCGATACGCTGGTGATCGATACGCCGGATCCGATTCTCAATTGGCCGGGCCTGCGGGGGGCGGTAAATAAGACGGTGGTATATCTCGCCCTGCCCAAAGACGCGGAGTTGGATGCGATTGAACTTGAATGCGGTGCGGGCAAGATTGATATGTCTGATCTGAAGGCGGACTCGATCGATATTGAATTAGGAGCAGGCGCGTGCAGTCTGGAAGCGCTGACGGCCCGCACGGTTGTTCTGTCAGTGGGCGCCGGCGAGGCTTCTGTGGGCACGCTGACAGCGAAAGAGACGGAACTGGAAGTGGGCGCCGGAGAATTGGTGATTGAAGCGATCAGAAACGACGGCATACTGGATCTTGATATCGGTATGGGCAATGCGGAAATTAACGGGATCATTACCGGTGAAATGGACTTAGACTGCAGTATGGGCAATGTGACGATGAAGCTTGCCGGATCGGAAGATGACTATCTGTATACGATTGACTGCGCCATGGGAAACGTGACAGTCGGCGATCATGTATATGCCTCTTTTGTCGGAGAGAAACAGTGGGGAAACGGAGAGAACTGCTTCGACATTGACTGTTCTATGGGCAGCGTGACAATCATCTTCGAAGAGCCATAGGAGCTTGGCGGACGTGTATTTGCAGGACAGATAAAACAGAGGATTATAAGGAGGAAAAGGAAATGAGTAATGATTACAGGAAATTAGTACGTTCCGGAACAAACAGGACATTATGCGGGGTATGCGGCGGCATAGGCGAATACCTGAACGTGGATCCCACGATTGTCAGACTGATATGGATTCTGTGTTCGGTGGCAAGCTGCGGCACCGGGCTGTTGGCATATATTGTAGCAGCGATTGTGATTCCCGAAGATGACGGTATCGTAGGGTAGAGGAGAGCCGCCTGTGCGGCTCTCTCATTTTCTCTTCGCGGCAAGTCAGGTGAATAGAAATATAAAATCATACCATACTACAGAATATGAGAAGAGAATGTGTGAACCTGAAACGGGATTTTTTCTTATATGTATGGCTGTTTTTTCTGACAGCTTTTTTCGGCTGGATCTGGGAAGTGGGAATCTATCTGCTGCGAGGCGACACGTATGTCAATCGGGGGTTTCTTTCCGGCCCGTGGCTGCCGATTTATGGATGCGGCGCGGTTATGCTGGAAATTTTGTTCTGTCGGTGGCGTGACAGGATATTACTGACATTTGTGTCATCTATGATTCTGTGTACTGTGCTCGAATATCTGGCGGGATGGTATCTGGAATTGACCTGGGGAGTTAAGTGGTGGGACTACAGTCAGATGCGGTGGAATGTGAGAGGATACATCTGCCTGACCAGTAGTCTGCTCTTTGGCATAGGAGGCACATTGCTTGTGTGTGTCGTTTCTCCGTTGTTTCAATCCCTATACAGGAAACTTCCGGTCCGGGTCAGAGCAGGCGTGGGATTGCTGTTTATAATATGCTTTGCGGCGGACGCCGCATACAGCGCGATTGCGCCTCACGCGGGCAGCGGAATTACGTATAGGTAAATATAGACAAATCACAAGGATATATTTTGTGCTTGATTACTATAATGAAAAGTTTCTTGGATTGAAAGAAGTGTGGTACAATAAAACATAAGGGTACAAAAGAAAACAGATTAAGGGGACTCGGGCAATGTGGTATTACATATGGTACGGGCTTGCCGCGCTGTGCGCGGGGGTTTATGCGGTGAGAACTGCTATTAATAAGAAAGCGAACCGGATGTCGGCATCCGTGTGCGCCATGTTTATGTCTGCCGCTATGGTCAACCTGTCTTATATAGGGCGGATCGGTGTCAAATCTTATTTTGCGGCGTCTTTGTCTACAAGTATCTATTTTGTCTGTACGGATCTGCTGGTTCTTTCCATGATGCATTATGCGATAGAATTTACGCAGTCTAAGGTAGTCCCGTTGAAATATAAGAAGAAAATACTGCTTTTTTTTGATGTGTTTGTGTTCATAGATGCGGCGATTCTGATGGCGAATGCTTTTCACGAAATGGAATTGCGTTATCAATATGATGAGAACAGTATCTACGCGATCAAATATATGTATGTGCCGAGGCCATCGTTCTATCTGCATATAGGCTTTGTGTATCTGATGCTCTGCGCGGTAATGCTTCTTCTGTTCTGGAAAACCTATAATGTGCCTAAGATATACAGAAGCAGATACAGCAACAGTCTGCTTGTGGTTCTGATCGTCGGACTTTTTACCTTATTATATTTATCCGGCATTCTGAAAATCAGTGTGGACGTGGCTGTTTTGATTTATGGCTTTGTCTGCCCAATTATTTACTGGAATACCTTTGACTATTCGTCTAAGGGGATGCTTAATTCCACACGCAAGATGATATTGGAGTATATGGGAACGCCCATGATTCTGTTCGATTATGAGGGGTATGTCGCGGACACTAATAAAGATATGAGAAATCTGTTTCCGGTTCTAAGCAGTCAGGAGAGCAAGATCAGTATGATGGATTTTATGCAGATTGCGGCTATCCGCGAACTGCAGAATACGAGTTCTGATCAGGTGTTTGAATGGTATAATCCCGGTGATGCGGGGGCAAGGGTATATCAGTGTACCTTTACCTGCCTGAAGGATGAAAAGGACAGGAGCATCGGACATCTTCTTCTTATGAAGAATATGGAGATGGAGAAAGATATGCTGACACAGCTATACTCCAAGCAAAGCTTCTACAGCAGAATGGAGTCTGTTGTGAACCATCAGATGTATCCGATTACCGTGGTGGTGTGCAATGCCAACGGCATCGGGCTGGTCAATGACGTATACGGCTGGACGAAGGGAAACGAAATGCTCAGGAGAGCGGCGGACCTGTTGCGGGATAATTTGCCGCAGAAGACGGTGATCGCCAGAATGGATGACGGCGATATGGCAGCAGGATTTGCAGAGGTGGAGCAGGAATATGCCGTCAGATTATTTGAAAATATCAGAGAGCAGTACAGACAGGGCAATGACACGGGGATCAATACGGATCTGGAATACGGCATTGCCGTTATCCATGACGGCAGTACAAGTATCGAGCAGGCGGTAAGGGAAGCTGTCGAGAGTATGCATACCAAGAAGCTGATGAACGAGACCTCCCAGAAAAGCTCTCAGTTAGATTCCCTGAAACAGACATTGACAGAGAGCGATTATGAGACGGAGGAGCATGTGGAGCGTACGAAGGAAATGGCGATCAGGCTGGGCAAAGCGCTTAAACTGTCCGATGCGGAACTGGGAAAGCTGGCGCTGCTTGCGGTGCTTCATGATATCGGCAAAATTGCGATTCCGCATTCTATCCTTCTTAAGCCCGGCAAGCTTACGGAGGAAGAGTGGGAGGTCATGAAGACGCATACGGAAAAGGGCTACCGTATCGCCAGTGCATCTAAGGAACTGAAGCCTATTGCGGAGTACATATTACATCATCATGAAAGATGGGACGGATACGGATATCCGGGAGGCCTGTCCGGGGAAGAAATACCGCTTTTGTCCCGTATTATCACAGTGGTAGATTCTCATGATGTCATGGTGCACGACAGACCGTATCATACGGCGATGAGTCATGCGGAGGCGGTGGAGGAACTGCTGCGATGCTCCGGCAGCCAGTTTGACCCGCATATTGTTACGGTGTTTCTGCAGGTGCTGCAGGAAGCGCGGGAAGCAGGGGAAGCGAATTAGCGGGAACGAAAACAGAATATAGATCATAATGCACGAAAACCTGAGATACAACTTACGAACGGAAGTTGACTCAGGTTTCTTTTTTCTTTATTATATATTTTCTTTCTTAATACTTATCTTGTAAATAGTACTACATCATTCGGTGAACAATCCAGAATGGTACATAACTTCTCCAAAGTGTCCATGGTAATGCTTTTATTATGTTTCAGATTATTAATGGTGCGAGGATTGATACCATGTTTGTAAATCAAAGTGTATGTAGTGATGCCCCTATCCTCCATGGTCTGCCACAACGGCGTATAACTGATCATACTGCGTCTCCCCTTGTACTTTGCACACCCGATCAGAACAAGCATTGAACTGTAAATATGACGCTTGTAGTGAATATGCTGAAAAATCTCCCCCTTATGAGAAGTATGCTGGCAAAAATTTCTCTTGCATATACTGAAAAAAGTATCTATAATAAGCAAAGGATGTACTGAAAAATGTAACTATATATTTACGAAAAGATTCGAGTAAGGCCTATGAACAGAATGCCAAAAAGTTATGACAAATATACGGATATTCACATCCATGTTATTCCGGGAGTAGACGATGGCTCCGGGGATCCGGATATGAGTATGGAGATGCTCCGGTACGCATATGCGGAGGGAATCGGAAGGATGATCGTTACGCCGCATAATAAACCGATGCATCATAATGCGGGCAGAGAGAAGATTGAACAGTTGATTCAGCTTCTGGAGACCCGGATGCGGCAGGAAGGGATTGCGATAGAGTTATATCCGGGCAATGAACTTTATTACAGGGAAGAACTGGCGGAACGCATCGAGCAGGGCAGGGCGCTCACGATGGCCGGCTCAAAATATGTTTTGATAGAATTCATGCCCTCAGACGGGTGGGAGTATATCAGAGATGGAGTCAATAACATGCTGATGGCAGGTTATCGACCTATTCTTGCGCATATAGAGAGATATCAGGAAGTGTGCAGGGACATTGAACGGGCGGTCAGGCTGCATGAGATGGGGTGTTATATCCAGGTGAATACCGCAAGCCTCATGGGAAGATACGGTATGGGAATCAAAGGATATATTAAGAAGCTGCTGAAACAGCAGTTGGTTGATTTCGTAGCCACAGACGCCCATAATGCCGCAAACAGGGCGCCGGATATGGACAAATGCGCGGAGTATATCGCCAGAAAATATGGCGGGGATTATCTGCGTAAGCTGCTTGTGGAGAATCCGGAGCGCGTCATCAGAGACGAGTATATATAACTAATGGAGAACAGATATGGAAAATCAAAGAAACAATGATGTGATAGAGATCGATCTGCTGGAACTGTTTCATGTCCTGTTAGGACAGATCGGCATGATCTTAAGCGTTGGAATCCTGACGGCGCTGGTGGCTTTTATGGTGAGCAAGTTTGTGCTCTCCCCGGTCTATGAATCTACGACGAAGATTTACATCCTGAATAAAACGGACACATCTTCGGTTACCTATAGCGACGTGCAGATGGGTACGCAGTTGACGAAGGATTATGCGCAGCTCATCAGCAGCAGATATGTGCTGGAAGAAGTAATCCAGATATTGGCGCTGGATATGGATTATCAGGAAATGCTTGCCAAGGTGAGCGTAGATACGCCTACGGATACGCGTATCGTATCCATTACGGTAGAAGACCACGATCCGGTACAGGCGATGAAAATCGCCAACTGTATCAGAGAGGCGGCCAGCGAACATATTCAGAACGTTATGGATATTGAAGCGGTGAATGTGGTGGAGACAGCCAATATGCCGACTGAGAAGGCGGGGCCTAAATGCGGTCTGTGGACCATCATGGGAGGCGTGGCAGGCGCGGCGCTTATCTGCATTATCGTGTTGATCCGTTATCTGATGGACGATACGATCAAGTCCTCGGAGGATGTGGAGAAGTATCTGGGCTTAAGCACGCTGGCGCTGATTCCTATGGCGTCGGACGACAACAGCCGCAGCACCAAGAAGAGCAAAAAGAAGAAAATAAAGAGGTAAGCGATGCAGTCAGTAAAGTTACAGTTCGATCAAAAAGATGATTACAGGATAAAAGAAGCATTTAAAACATTGCGAAGCAACATAGAATTCAGCGGAAGCGATATCAGAGTTATCGCAATTACAAGCTGTACCCCGAATGAGGGTAAATCCAGTGTGGCAATGGAAGTGGCGAAATCCTTTGCAGAGGCAGGATCGCGTACGATACTGATCGATGCGGATATGCGTAAATCGGTGCTGGTCGGAAGATATAAGACAGGCGCGGTGCGCAAGGGCTTAAGCCAGACGCTGATTGGCAGGACGACGCTGGAAGACGCGATCTGCGAGACGAACCTGGATAACCTGTATATGATCTTCGCGGGACCGGTGGCGCCTAATCCCAGCGAGCTTTTGGGAGACGCGCTGTTTGGAGAGATTCTGGAGAAGCTTAAGAAAGTTTTTGACTATATTATCGTTGACACGCCGCCGCTGGGGAGCGTCATAGATGCCGCCGTAGTAGCGAAGCGCTGCAACGGAACGATTATTGTGGTGGAGAACAACGCGGTAAGCTACCGTTTTGTACAGAAGGTGAAAGAACAGCTTGATAAGACCGAGAGCAGGATTCTGGGCGTAGTACTGAATAAGGTGAACTTAAACAGTAAGGGCTATTACGGTCATTACGGAAGATATTATGGTAAATATTACGGTCAGTATTACGGCAATTACGGCGCTGAGAATAAGGAAGGCGGCGAAGAGGCGAAACCGGAGAGTAAAGACGAGACCAGGACAGAGACGAAAACAGATAGCAGATCAGAAATAAAGGCTGATAAGAAGATTCCTCAGAATGCTGTGCAGCCTGATAAAACGATCAGCAGAATAAATGCAATAGACGAGTTAGATGAGCTGGATGAATTGGATGAAATAGATGAGTTGGATCTGGATATATTGGATGAGGAAGCATAATGAAACGTAACAGATGGATTGTAATTTCTATTATCGTAATTAATATTTGCATCATATGTACCTGCGCCGTCCTGATCTTAAGGGAGGACAGGACAACGCCGGAGTTCCGTTTTCAGCCGAGCGATTATACATACTTAAGAAGCGACGGCGAGGAAATGCTTCTGCAGGATATTATAGCATATGACAACAGGGACGGAATTATTACGGATCGTATCGTTATCGAGAAGATCGTGGAGAATCAGGACAGCAGTACTGCGGTCGTATATTACGCGGTCAGCGATCTGGCGGGAAATGTGGCCAAGGTGTCCAGAATCTTCCCCATGGAACCGGCCGACGAAGTACCGGAATACGTAACAGAGCAGTCGGAAGAGACGGCGGAAAACGAACAGGAAGAGACGCCTGAGACAGAAGAAGAAAACAAAGAAACTGCGCAGCAGGATGAGGAACAGGATACCGATCAGGAACCGGAAGAGGAAGAGAATCAGCCGGAAGAGGAGGAAGAGGCTGAGGACGAATCGGAAGAGACTGATGAAAGTAATGATGAGGAAGAGGCGAGGGCTGAGGAAGAGGAGCCGGAACCGGAACCAACAAGACAGACCGTGGACAGAAGCGGATATCCGGTGCTGACGCTTAAGAAAAGTGAAGTGACGATTCAGGCGGGAACTTCGCCGCCGTGGACAGAACTAATCGAGACTATGCGGGATGATAAGGACGATTATACGACCTTATATTATAACTTACATATCAGTAAATTCACATCCGGCAAGGCGGGAGATTATCCGGTGACATTACAGGCGGAGGATACGGACGGAAATCTGTCTGATCCGGTTACGGTAACGGTACATGTGAGAGAGTAGACTGCCCGGAAGCAATGAATTGTAAAGGAAATCGAAATGGGAAAGAAAAAACGGAGTGATGAGGCGGCAAATCTTGAAAAAGAGAAACTGCTCAGCCCGGAAAGAGTCAAAAAGAAGAAAAAACAGAAGCACCGCAGAATCCTGATAGCGGTCGTCCTGGCAATCGTATTGGTGGTTGTGCTGATCTTCCTGGTCTATTTCGTAGCGGGAGCTATGGGAAAAGCAAGACTGCACAGCGCGGATCAGGCGATGCAGGCGGAACGGATGCTGACGGAGGAGACAGAAGATCTGACCGAGGAAGAACAGCAGGTCTGGCAGGAAGGCTGGGTGAAATACCAGGGACAGGTATATGCCTACAATGAAGATGTGCTGACGTTCCTTTTTATGGGAATAGATAAAAATGACGAAGTGGTAAAAGAAGTGGAAGAAGGAACCAACGGAGGACAGGCGGACGCACTGTTCCTGCTGGTATTAAATCCGCATACGGAATCGATCAGTGTGATCGGGATTAACCGCAACAGTATGACGGATATAGATATCTACAATGAAGAAGGCGCCTATGTAAATACAGTGGAAGCGCAGATAGCGGTTCAGCACGGTTTCGGCAACGGCGTGGAGGAAAGCTGCGAATATCAGGTAAAAGCGGTGAGAAATCTGTTCTATCAGATTCCGGTGCATGGATACTGCGCAATCAATGCCAAGGCAGTGATACCGCTGACGGATATGGTGGGAGGCGTAGAGCTGACCGCACTGGAAGATGTGAAGCGCTATGGAGACAAGAGCGGCGCGCTGGCAGTAAAGGAAGGAGAGCGCAAGCTGTTAGACGGCGAGAACGCATATTCCTATGTCAGAAGCAGAGATACGAAAACCTTCGGATCCGCAGATATGCGTCTGCAGAGACAGAAGCAGTATCTGGCAGAAATGATGAAGAAATTAAAAGAGCAGACAGCGAAGGATCTTCTGCTGCCGGTGAGAATGTATAACGAACTTGCTAATTATATGACGACCGACGTGACGGCAGACGAAGTGGCATATTTGTCACAGATCGCTCTCAATTACCGTTTCGACCAGAGCAGTATATATTCCCTGGAAGGAGAGACCGTACAGGGGGAAGAATTCGAAGAATTCCATGTAGACGAGACGGCATTGTACGAGATGATTCTGGAGATCTTCTATGAACCGGTGGAGATGCCGCAGAGATGAACGGACGGCGGAAGAGAACGGTCTGACGCCGGGAAACGATAGAAGAGTACGGCTTAAGCCTGAAAAGAATGAGAAAAAAGATGAAAACAAAGACTATAACAGGAAAGAAAAAGAGAATATGTCAAATCGCGGCAGCGGGAATGACTTTGCTGCTGGCCGGCTGCGGACAGGCTGCGGAAGAAGAGACTGCGGAAGAGTCCCGGACGCAGGAAGAGGCAGTCGGGGAGACAGAGTCTTCGGGAGATACCTTCGCGGGTGAGTCGGCGGCGGACGGACATGTGGATTTCGATGCGCTGCAGCAGATTAATCCTGATATTTTCGCCTGGCTGTATGTGCCGGGAGCAGGAATCGATGTTCCGGTGCTGCAGAGCCATATCAGCGACGAGTATTATATCAGCCATGGGCCGGATGGCGCGGAATCGGAGACCGGAGCAGTCTACACGGAGATGCCGAACCTGATGAATATGTGCGATTTTAACACGATTGTGCATGGGAAGGATGAAGTGGAAGGCGACTGGTTCTACGGACTGCACCGATATGAGGATGCAGAGTTTTTTGAACAAAATGAAGAATTTTATCTGTATCTGCCGGACAATGTGCTGAGATACGAGATTGTAGGAGCATATTATGAGGAAGGAAGCGACATCCTAAGAAGGCATGATTATACCACTTACGAAGGATGCCAGGCATTCTTAGATGAGATGTTCGCACGCAAAAGCATGGGAAAAAACATACGGGAAGGATGGGAAGACCTGACGCCGTATCATTTCCTGGTAACGCTGGACGGAAGAGTGCGGGATGATAATACGCAGTATGTAGTGGTAGGAGCGCTGGTGGAAGACGCAGCGGGCAAAATCGACCGGATGATACTGGAATAGGAATCCGTCAGACGCCGCACACGGCGGCGATCAAAGAGGTATTAGCATCTTAGATGTTAATATAGATAAACCACACTTAGACTATGAAAGGAGGACGATGCCAATGAAAAAGTTCGTAGCATTATTAACAGCATCTGTAATGTTAGCTTCTATGACAGTAAGCGCAGCAGGATCTCCTACTGCAGCAGCAGTAGTGGCAAGCTCAGCCGCATATGCGGAGGAAGGCTTCCATGCAGCAGCAGACCAGCAGGCAGCTTCTGAGAGAGGCTTATCAGCAGGTGAGTATTACAACAACGCAGTAGTAGCAGCGCCCGGTATTGACAGTGCTTTACCGGTAGGCCAGGGCGGCAAGATCATGATCAATGGTGTTGCAACAAACCTGACAGCAACGCTGGCTAAGCCGGCGCAGGCGGTTGTAACGTCTGCAAACGCACAGGCAGCAGCGCTGGGCGGAACTTTACTGAATGTAGTAAAGGTAGATTTCCCTGGTGCAAATTACAATGTTGCTACAATTAACTTCTATGTAAAAGGCCTTGCAGAAGGCAAGAAGGTAGCTGCTAAGCAGTATGTAAACGGCGCCTGGGTTGACGTAGAAGTTGTAGAAGTAAGAGCTGACCATGTAGTTCTGAACTTAAAGAACTCCGGAGCAGTTGCATTTGTAGCACTTCCTTAATCGGAATCTGCAAATCCGGGATTTCCAAATCCGGGATATGTAAAACCTTATTAAGGTGTAACTTTTTTGAATTCAAAAAACGAGTGTGGGGTGGCATGCTGCCACTTCGGTGGCAGCATGTTTTCAAAAAAGAAAGTCTCAATATTAAGTAAAAAAGTTGATATTTTTTCGGGGGGGGGGGGGTATTACGGGATGGTAAAAATATCCGGCCCGAATATTGTTACCTACGCCGGATATAAAAGAAGAGACAGGACGTAGGTTTTGTTGTATAGAAGGAGAGAAAATGCTGTTTGCAGGAGACTGCAGACGGGAATGAATTTGCTTTTGGAAAAGAGATTAGATTATGAATTACGATTTAATTAGTTTAAATACGGTGATGAATCCGGATCCGAAGCTGGGGGGCTTGTCTTTTGTTGAGAGCCAGAGAGACATTCCGTTTTCGATACAGAGGGTTTATTGCATCTATAAAACAGAAGAAAATCAGCACAGGGGATTTCATGCACACAAAAAGAACTGGCAGCTTTTGTTTTGCCCCTACGGAGCTGTGGAGATTATCCTTTCGGACGGAGTAGATAGTGAAACGGTGACTTTAGATGAGCCATCCAAGGGGCTGGTTCTGCATCCGGGATTGTGGCGTGAAATGATATGGAAGCATGATGATTCGGTTCTCTGTGTAGCAGCGTCAGAATATTATGATCCAGATGAATACATAAGAGATTACGATGAATTTTTGAAATATAAAAACGTAACTACAGATGAAATTAAATGGGGGGGGGTAAATAGGTTAGATTATCTGGATAATTATTTGCAGGGATCAAGAATGCTTTGTTTTCCTGGTATAAATGAGAAAGCACAGAAATCTTTCGAAGTTAAAGGAGTCAGGGATGTCCCGTTTGAAATCAGAAGAATTTTCTATATTTTTGGGAAAGGTAATGTGGGACTTGTCAGAGGAAAACATGCAAATAGAAATTCAGAGTTTGTGCTTTTTAATGTCTCCGGCAAGAGTAAAGTAAAGACTATCGATGAAAATCGGAAAGAAGTTATTTATGAATTAAACCAGCCGAGAGAGGCTGTCTATCTGCCGCGGATGACATGGAAAGAAATGTATGATTTTACAGAAGATTCAGTTTTAATGGTTTTGACGAATGAATACTATGACCCTGAAGAGTATATAAGAAGTTTTAATGATTATGTTAAAGAAATAAAATCTGTGATGGAGAATGAAAATGGCTATAGAAACTGTTGTATTGAAGAGAACGTTTAATGCACATAAGGATGAGTATGAGGAAGCGGCGCTAAGAGCTCTTAATTCTGGCTGGTATATTCTTGGAAATGAAATGCAGGAATTTGAAGAGCAGTTTGCTTCTTATCTGGGAGTAAAACATTGTGTTGCCGTTAATTCTGGAACAGACGCCCTTATTCTTGCATTGCGGGCACTTGATATCCATGAAGGTGATGAGGTCATTGTTCCTGCAAATACCTACATAGCATCTGTGATTGGTGTGACTGAAAACGGTGCAACACCGGTGTTTGTAGACGCAGATAAATTTATGGAAATTGATGCAGACGGTATCGAAGAAAAGATAACCAATAGAACAAAAGCTATTCTGCCGGTTCATCTGTTCGGGCAGACAAGCAGAATGGACAGAATTAAGGCATTGGCAGACAAGTATCATTTAAAACTTATTGAGGATTGTGCGCAGTGTCATGGTTCTAAATACAAGGGACAGTATGCAGGTACTTTTGGTGATATAGGATGCTTTAGTTTTTACCCAACTAAGCCTTTAGGCGCTTTGGGTGATGCTGGAGCAATTGTAACAAATGATAATGAAGTGGCTGAAAGGCTGCGCCTGTTGAGAAATTATGGCAGCAAAATTAAATATCATAATGAAATTAATGGTATAAACAGCCGTATGGATGAAGTGCAGGCTTCTGTACTGAAGATAGGCCTTAAATATCTTGATGAAGGTAATGAGATCAGAAAGAAGCAGGCTCGGATGTATATGGAAGGTATAAAAAATCCTAAAGTTATTATTCCTCCTGTAAATGAAAACGCAGATCATGTTTATCATCTTTTTCCTGTACTTGTGAAGGAACGTGATAAGTTTCAAAAATACTTGCTGGAAAATGAAATAAAAACACAGGTACACTATCCAATTCCACCTTATATGGCTGAGTGCTATAAGGACTGGAGATATGTATGGAGCGATTTCCCGAATGCGGAACGATATGCAAAACAGGAGGTCAGTCTTCCTATTTATGTTGGATTGCCGGACGCGGAACTGCAGTATGTAATCGATGTGGTTAATAGATATTAACTATCTATTAAATCTAAACTGATCAGATTAAATAGATATATGTTATCAGATAGTTGAAGAGGAAGCGTGATGTTAGAAGAAGAATTATGGCATGTGAAAAGAGTCACCGCTCAGGAATATGAAGAGTTTGTTCCTGACAGAAGAAATTTCTTTAATGAGCCAAGATTTACAGAGTTAAACAAATATAAGGTAGATGATATTTATTATGTTGTTTTGATGCGCGGTGAATCTGCTCGTTTTGGACTGATTATCGGAAAGTCTGGCAATGAAGCAAAATGTCCTTTTTCTGCACCGTATTCTTATCCGGTAGCAATTATTAACGAATCTAAGCAGGAATCCATAGATGCTGCTTTGGCGATATTAGAGCAATACTTGTTTGCAGAGGGCATTCGTGATATAAGATATGTTTTTCCGCCATTGTTTTATGATGAACATCTTTTGTCGGGATGGATAAGTGCATTTTATAGAAGTGGTTATACAGTTGCTAACTTGGATCTCAGTTACGCTCTTAATTTGGATAAGCTGAATGTAGAGGAGGAAGCGTATGGCAATATGATAACTGCAAAAGGGCGTAAAGCTCTTAGACGTGCCAGACGTTCAGGGTTGGAAATTATTAAATGTGAGTCGGAGAAGGATTTCCGAGAGGCATACAAAATCATAGAGATTGGACATGAATTCAAAGGTTTTCCTGTGAGGCTTACTTTTGAACAACTTTCCGATACCTTAAAGTTGGTAGCGCACGATGCCTTTATTGTAAAAAAAGATGGAATCGGAATTGTAGCAGAATATTTATATCGCGTCAACGATAAGATCGTGCAGGGAATTTATACGGGTACTCACCCGGATTACATGGATTGTAGCGGCATGAATCTGCTGACTTGGCATACCATTCTATATTATGGTGGGTTAGGGTATAAAATGCTGGATAAAGCGACCGCAACAGAAAACAGTGAGCCGAATTACGGATTATGTAATTTTAAAGAAAGCGTTGGTTGCGAGAGAAGTCTTAAGTATACATTTTATAAAGAACTGATATAGGTGAGGAATATTATGAATGTAAAAGAGCAATATATCGGGAATTCAAATTTGATTTCAAAAAGCGAAGCAGAGATGGCAGAGATGCTTAAAAGAAAGAATCTTGATCACGCAAATGAAGTTGCACAAAGAGTAGTTCCTAAGGATACGATATATTCCAGATATGTCAAAAGATTATTTGACATTATAATTTCTTTAACTGCGTGTATTTTGTTGTTGCCTTTTAATCTCGTCTTTGCGGTATGTACCTTTCTAGATGTCGGCAGACCAATTTTTTATAGGCAGTCGCGTTGTGGAAAAGATGGTAAAGAATTTATTTTGGTTAAATTTAGAAATATGAATAATAAGACGGACGAAAAAGGTCAGCTATTACCGGCAGCGCAGCGAATAACTAAATTTGGGCATATTATGCGCAAATATTCTCTGGATGAGTTCTTAAATTTTGTAAATGTATTAAAGGGGGATATGTCCATTATTGGGCCAAGACCTTTACCAATGTTTTTTTATCAGAGAATGAATGACAGACACAAGATGAGAACTTGCGTCAGACCAGGATTGGAATGCCCGCGTATATTTGTACCGGAAGACAAAAACTTATGTCAATATCATATTCAATTTGAAAATGATATTTGGTATGTGGAACACGTTAGTTTCATAACGGATGCTAAGATGTGCTTTAAATTGGTAAAAATGGTATTTGATTTAAGAATAAGAGATCGGCGTGCAAAGGGGGATGCAGCGTCATATTTTGTGGGCTACGACGAGCAGGGTCATGCTTTGAGCATGAATACAGCAAGACAACTTTATGGAGAAAACGCTCAAATTAAGAAGGATGTTTTGGCATGTTGATGGAAGGGCATGGAGGATTAATGTGAAAGATATCATTATCGTATGTGCAGGCAGTTATGGTAAAGAAGTGTATTATACCATTCAAAAAATAAACCAGGCAGCACTGAAAGATGGAAAAGAAAAACAATATAATTTATTAGGTTTTATCAATGATATTCCGAATGCATTGGAAACATCAGAAATAGATCTTCCGATTTTAGGTACAATCAAAGAATGGAGGCCTATTGCCGACGAAGTCTATGCGCTTGGATTGGGTACGCCTTCATCAAAGAAAAAAGTTGTGGACATGCTTAAAAGCAGAGGATGTCAGTTTGAAACAATAATAGCGCCCTATGTGATTTTGCCGGATGATCTGGTTATTGGGGAAGGATGTCTGATTAAAGCATACCATATTGCCAGCGGTGTTAAGATAGGAAATTATGTGAATATGCATGGATCCATGATTATGCCAGGAGCAGTTATTGGAGATTATAGTACTACAACTGGTTTTGCCGTTATAGAAAATGCTTCTATTGGGGAAGGTGTATATGTTGGAAGCCATGCCGTTGTTACAGAAGGAGTAACTGTAGGCGATAACGTTAATATATCAGCGGGAAGCATTGTAATCAAAGATATTTCTTCTAATAAAAAAGTGTTTGGTTTTCCTGCGGTTGAATCTTCGCTGTAAGGTGTAGAGAGGTGCATATGCAGAAAAATGTGATTATAGTCTGTGAAGATTTATTTGGGTTGGAAGTGTATTCAATATTAAATGAAATTAATATGTATGTGGCAAGAGAAAGATTGTCCGATGATACATATGATGTAAAGGGATTTATTTCCAATAATCCGCAGCCCTTCGGTATGGTTGATAATCAATCTAAACCTATTTTGGGAAATATAGATTCCTGGCAGCCAATTGATGATGAACAATATGTTATGGGAATCAAAGATCCGGAGAATAAAGAATATGCGGCAAAGGTACTTAAAGACAAAGGCGCAAAATTTCTGACAATTCTGACGCCATGGACCTTAACGCCGGATCGTACCTGTATAGGAGAAGGATGTGTAATTTCGAATTATAGCTTTAAGGATGGCGCGGTATTTGACGAATTCGTAACAATGATTAATGTTATGGCGGGAGCGGCTCATGTAGGGGCATATACTACGATACAGGCATTTGCCAATATCACGAATGCGGACATAGGTAAGAAGGTTCGGATTGGAAGTCATGCTTTCATAATGGAACATATAAAAATCGGGGATAATTCTCGGATTTATCCGGGCAGCATGGTATATGCCAATGTGAAGCCGAATCAAAAAATGGCTGGTATTCCTGCAAATAGAATGAAATACAGAAAACTTGTTGAGGAAGCTTGATACTTTTTCAACTTATTAAATTATATTTACTTTATTAAAGGAGAGGGACAATGACAAATTTAGAAAAATACAATCAGGCATTTTGTGAAACTTTTCAATTAGAAAATCCGGATTTTGATGCGCTTCAGTATATGGGGATCGAACAGTGGGATTCGGTGGGCCATATGTCACTGGTTGCCGCGCTTGAGGATGCGTTTGATATTATGATGGACACAGATGACATTATCGATTTTTCATCTTATGCAAAGGGGAAAGAGATTCTCAAAAAATACGAAGTGGAAATTTAAGGGGTAGTAGGGATGGATAACTTTTTTTGGAATAATCTTGCTCAATTTCAGGATTCTGTAGCATTGATGGAGGAATCAAAAGAAATCACTTATGCACAGTTGGACAAAATGGCGAGGGAGATTTCAAGTCACATGAAAGAGCGTTCGCTGGTTTTCTGCATTTGTAAGAATACAATCGGAGCAGTTGCCGGATACGTTGGATTCCTTCAGAAAAGGATTGTTCCGGTAATGCTCAGTCATACAATTGACAGGACGTTATATGAAAATCTTGTAAATATTTATAAGCCGCAGTTTATTTGGTGTCCAAATGACTTTGCGGATAATTTGCCCTTGTATGAAAAGGAGAATTATAAACTGATTGAAACCGGAACACAGGAACCGGCAATGGATGAAGAATTGGCTGTTATGTTGACCACCTCGGGCAGTACGGGAAGCCCTAAGTTTGTAAGACAGACATATATTAATATTCAGTCGAATACAGAGGCCATTGTTGAATATCTGGGAATTATCCCAGAGGACAGGGCCATAACAACGCTTCCGATGAATTATACTTACGGATTGTCAATTGTTCAGTCCCACCTTATGGCGGGAGCAAGGCTTGTGCTAACAGAAAAAAGCTTTTTTGACAGAGGATTTTGGGACTTTTTCAAAGAGTCTCAGGCGACTACTTTTGGTGCGGTTCCTTATACCTATCAAATGTTGGATAAATTGCGTTTCCTTCAGATGGACCTTCCGTCTCTCAGATATATTACGCAGGCTGGAGGAAGATTGGGGGAAGAGCTTCATTATAAGTTTGGATTAGGCATGCGCCAAAAAGGAAAAGCACTTGTAGTTATGTATGGCGCGACGGAGGCAACCGCAAGAATGAGTTATGTACCTGCAGATAAAGCAGTTGAGAAAGCTGGTAGTATAGGTATCGCTATACCTGGCGGACACTTTGAACTGATTGACGTAGATGGAAGTGTGATTCATGAGCCGGATCAGGTTGGCGAATTGGTTTATTATGGACCTAATGTTACGCTTGGCTATGCTGAATCCAGAGAGGACTTGAATAAGGGTGATGAACGGAAAGGGCGTCTTGAAACAGGGGATATGGCGAAAAGAGATAAGGATGGCTTTTATTATGTAGTCGGCAGGAAGAAGCGTTTCCTTAAAATTTATGGTAATCGTGTGAATCTGGTAGAGGTGGAAGATCTTTTCAGTAAAGAAGGATTTGAAACTGCCTGTGTTGGAGAAGACGATCATATGCTTATATATACAACTTCCAATGAAAGTGATAAATTAGTTGAGTTTATTTCTTCCAAGACAGGATTAAACAGAACGGCATTTTCTGTGAAGCATATTGATGAAATTCCTCATAATGAGTCTGGCAAGGTTTTGTATTCTCAACTGCCAGTGAATTAATCAAGGTGAAATATATGATATTAAAAGACAGGAATGTAATCATTACCGGAGCCAATGGCGGAATAGGGCGGGCGGTTGTATATAAAATAGCTGAAAACGGCGGCAATATCTGGGCCTGTGCCCGTACCAAAACGGCACAATTCGAACAGGATTTGCAAAAAACTGCTGACCAATATGGCGTATGGATAGAACCAGTATATTTTGATATGGCGGATGAGAATCAGATAAAGAATGCCGTGAAAGAAATATCCAAAGAGAAAAAATGTATTGACGCGTTGGTAAACTGCGCTGGTATTGTTTATAATGGAACATTTACCATGACATCAGTCAATAAGTTAAAAGAGGTATTCGAAATCAATTATTTTGCTCAAATATATATGATGCAGTTGATTTCCAGGATTATGATGCGCCAGAAAAAAGGTTCTATTGTGAATGTGGCATCTGTAAGTGGAATAGAAACTACAGAAGGAAAGCTGGCATATGGTTCCAGTAAGGCGGCGTTAATCTATGCTTCAAAAGCGATTTCGAAAGAACTTGCGACATATAATATCCGCGTTAACGCATTGGCACCGGGTTTAACAGATACGGAAATGAATAAAGTAATTTCAGAAACCGACCTTCAGAAAGTATTAGACAGAAGTAGCATGAAACGTATGGCAGCGCCTGAGGAAATAGCGAATGCAGTTCTGTTTTTGGCATCTGATCAGTCGTCATTCATGACAGGACAGGTTATGGTTGTGGATGGAGGAAGATTGTGGTCGTAGGTTAGTTGGGGGAATGATATGAGTGTAGTATTTACAAACGGCAGAGAGATAGGTAATGGGAATAGACCATATATTATAGCAGAGGTTAATTCAAGCCATAATGGCAGTGTAGAGTTGGCAAAGAAGATGATTGATGCATCTGTTGATGCCGGGTGCAGTTGTGTTAAGTTTCAATCATGGTCGACAGAATCCTTGTATTCAAAGACATATTATGATGAAAATCCGATTGCTAAGAGATTTGTAAAGAAGTTCTCGTTGAACGAGGAAAAACTTCTCGAAGTAATGAACTATTGCAGGAGGAAAGGAATAGATTTCTCATCCACACCGTATTCAAACAGAGAGGTTGATTTTCTGGTAAATCATGATGTTCCTTATATCAAGATTGCTTCAATGGAAATTAATAACTATCCATTTCTTAAATATATTGCTTCAAAGCAGATGCCGATTATCTTATCGACAGGAATGAGTGATTTTGAGGAGATACGGAAGGCAGTTTCCATCATAGAAAGCACTGGAAATCATAAGATATGTCTTTTGCATTGCATTTCCATTTATCCGGCAGAGCCGGAAATAATAAATCTGAATAATATTAAGATGTTGAAAAATGAATTTCCAGAGTATCCTATAGGATTTTCTGATCATTCACTGGGGATGGAACTTGCATGTGCGGCAATAGCGCTTGGTGCTGATATTATAGAAAAGCATCTTACATTAGATAAAAATCGAATTGGTATGGACAATCAGATGGCAATTGAACCAGGTGAAATGAATAACCTTGTGGCATTCTGCAATAATGTTTGGGCTGCAATGGGCTCTTATGAAAGACTTGTATCTGACGCTGAGATTGAACAGAGGACGAAGATGCGTAGAAGTCTGATTTATACAAGAGATATGTCCGCAGGAGAGATTATTACTGAGAACGATGTATATGCTAAAAGACCTGGAACAGGGATAAGCCCAGATAGGGTCAATTCAGTTATTGGAAATATACTAATTAGGGATATTAGGGAAGATACTCTTATTTGTTCTTCCGATTTTAAGCAAACATGATTTTGAGAGGAATTTATCGATGGTTAAAGTAAGTTTTATTGTGCCGGTGTATGGTGTAGAACGATATATTAATCAATGCATAGACAGCATTCTAAACCAGACGTTGAATGATTTTGAATTAATTCTTATTGATGATGGTTCTCCAGATAGATCTCCTCAGATATGTGATGAATACGCCAAAAAGGATAGCAGGATAAAAGTAATACATAAAGTAAATGAAGGGGTAGCAATTGCAAGGAATACTGGGCTGGAAATTGCGTCCGGAGAATATGCTTATATTGTAGATTCAGATGATTGGATTGAAGCGGATGCGGCCGAGAAATTATATAAATCAGCAAAAGAAAAAAGTGTTGATTGCGTTATGTCGGATTGTGTGTTGCATTATGAGAATGGGAACCAAATCAGAATGCAACAGTTTTCACAGAAATTTTATACTGAAGATAAAGATACTATTCAAAAATTGCAGGAATATGTATTGTGTCAGAAGTATAGTCCGTATTATTCGCCAAAGAGTCAAAATGGCTATGCTGCTCCTTGGGGGAAGTTTATAAGAATGTCTGTCATAAAGGATAATAACTTATCATTTGATCCAGATGTAAAGGGGATTTTTGATGATGGTCTTTTTAGTCTGAATATTTTTGAATATATAAAATCCTTTTATTATGGTATGGAGCACACCTATAATTATCGGATTGTGGGGACATCTATAACTCATAAATTTAAGGATAATGCGATTGCTCTCTTAAGGACAAGTTTTGGGAAAATTGATGAATTTATAGTGAAACATGGTAAAGAACAATATCTTAGAAAGCCTTTTTATGCTCATGTTTCCAGATTTTTCATCTTTAGATTAGACAGTTATTTTTTTAATTCTGAAAATAAGAAAACATATAAAGAAATAAAAAAAGAATTATTAGAGGTGCTTGATTCAAAATATTTTATGGAGGCTGTTGAGAATGTGAGGATGGAAGATCTTTCTAAACAATATAGGATAGCTATCAAATTGGCCAAGAAGAAAAATGTGTATGGTCTTAAGATTTTTGTTAAATTAAGGCGTATTTATTTGAAGGTTCGTAAAAGATAGAAAGGTAAAATAATGTTATGGCATTATATGCTTTGATTATAACAGGAGGACTGTTGATTATATTGAATTTTGCTATTGGCAGAAGAGACTGGCTTAACCCGTCAGTTATTTTCTGTACAATGAATTTTATATATTCAGTAGTTTGTTTGGCAATCAAGTTCTCTTATTCAATTGATTTCCATTTTAATACAGCGATTATATTGATGGGAGGAATGCTGATTTTTACTCTATTTAATATATTAGTGCATTTAAAGAGAAGAGTATATATTAAAAGCATTATGTCTTCTCAAATGGATATGCCTTTCTTTTATATTAATAGTCAGTGGGTTTGTATACTGATTGTATTTGAATTAATTGTTGCTTTGTACATGATAAAGTATGCGCGAGATGTTTCAAGAGCTTTTTATGGGTCATCTCAAGGTATACTTTCTGACATTGGCATCCTAAACAATATAACAAAAAATAGAGGCGATGAATTTAGAAATAGTGGTGTGCACGCAAGTGCAATATATGTACTTGGATGGCCTCTTTGTATAGCAGCAAATTCTATTATATCATGTGTTTTTATTTGGAATTATAAAAAAACACATGTAAAGGAGTTATTTATGCTGTTTCCGTCTGTAATTATGCTTATAATGAGTTTTTTGATTGGCTCAAGGTCTACAGCATTTAGATTTATAACTGCTTTCATTATCGAGTTTATAATAATCAGCAGATGGAATAACAAAAGTTATAGACAAGGTCAATTTAAGATGATTGTAAGGCTTATATTTATACTTTCTATTATTCTGATTGGATTGGGTTATTCTATCAATTTAATTGGACGGCAAACAAGTATACCTATATTTGAATATGTAACAGCTTACGTAGGTGCACCTTTTTATAACCTTGATATCGCAATTCAAAATGGAATAGTAAAGTCTGAATTGTTTGGACAGGAAACGTTTCATCATTTGTATAAATTTTTAAGCTCACGGCTGGGAATATCTGAATGGAATTATAGTTTGAATCTTCCATATTTAAGATATCATGGACATTATCTTGGAAATGTTTATACAATGTATTTTATGTTTCTTGAAGACTTTGGTGGAATGGGTGTGGTTATTTTAACATCATTTATTGCATGGTACTATAATTCCACATATTCGACATTGATGAATTGGGACAGAAATGAGACATGTTTTGGGGTCAGACTATTTATATATGGATATTTATTTAATGATTTAATCATGCTGACATTTTCAAATCGCTTTTTTGAAACTACATTAGGGACAACTTCTATTCTTTATTATTTTTGGCTTTTTATCTTATGGTATCTGTTTAGACAAGGATTGTTTTTTTCTAAAAGGTAGGATATAACAATTATTCATAGAAATAGTAGATATATGATATTTTATTTGCTGATCAAATAATGATCTGTTTTGGGTGTAGAAAGGTTAAATATTAATAATGAAATTTGAAAAGTTTTTGCAAATGCAACCTTATTCATTAGAAAAGAAAGAAAAGGAAGAGATCTTGACGGAAAGATTGATAGAACTTACTGAAATGCATAGGGTGAATTGTTTAGAGTATGCGAATATGCTTAGAAGTATCGATTATGATAGAAAAGAGATACGGAGTTATAAGGATTTGCCGTTCCTTCCTGTTCGACTTTTTAAGGAACTTTCCCTTAAAAGTATACCACAGAAAGAAGTAGTTAAGACGATGACATCTTCGGGAACATCAGGACAGGCAGTGTCGAAGATTTATCTTGACAAAATTACCTCTTTAAACCAGCAAAAGACAATGGTTAAAATTGTTTCGAGTTTTACAGGATCAAGTCGTATGCCTATGATTATTCTGGATTGTCCATCAGTTATTAAGAACCGACAGATGTTTTCAGCTAGGGGGGCTGGTATTCTTGGATTTTCTATTTTCGGCGCAAAGAAAATATATGCATTTGATGATGATATGAAGTTGGATGTAGATGAACTTCGAAAATTTTTGAACCAATATCGGGGGCAGACTATTTTCATGTTTGGTTTCACATTTATGGTATGGCAGCATTTTTATAAAGAATTGCTCCGTTTGAAAAATGAAGGGATTACATTTGATTTTTCAAACGGAGTTCTTATCCATGGTGGCGGATGGAAAAAGCTGATCAGCGAGGCTGTAAGTCCCGAAGAATATCATAATAGGCTGAAAGATGTATGTGGTCTGGATAATATTCACGATTATTACGGGATGGTTGAGCAGACGGGGTGTATTTATATGCAGTGTGAGTGTGGTCATCTTCATGCGAGTATTTTTTCTGATGTGATTATGAGAAGACCAGAAGACTTTTCGGAATGTGAAATTGGTGAAAAGGGAATCATTCAGGTGGTATCTACGATTCCGGAATCCTATCCGGGGCATTCTTTGATCACGGAGGATGAAGGAATTCTATTGGGTGAAGATGATTGCTTGTGTGGTCGTAAAGGCAAATATTTTAAGATTACTGGAAGATTGAAAGATGCGGAGATTAGGGGGTGCAGTGATACCTATGCAACAAAATTCATATAATGAAATTTTAAATAAGCTTATTTTTCTGGTTGGCGATGTAGAGACTATTGCTGCAATGGGCAGTCTGAAGACCAATCAGCCTTTTGATAAGGAAATTGTAGAATATCTTAATGATGTTTCAAGAATATTGATGAAAAATCCGGCATCAAGAGCTTATCCTGATGTGATTACGCTAGCTTTTTGGATGCGAAAAGGATCTGTAGAAAAAATTAGAGATAAGTTTTACAGAGATGATGGAAATGTGCATTTGGGAAGAGGATTAGCCTTTCATATAGCACCTTCCAATGTTCCCGTAAACTATGCATATTCGATGATTACGGGATTGCTGACAGGTAATGCTAATATTGTGAGGATTCCATCAAAAGATTTTCCGCAGATTACTATTATCAATAAGGCTATTGAGCAGGGATTTAAGACACATCCTGAAGTGAAGCCCTATATCTGCCTTGTACGTTATGAAAAAGATTTTGAGATAAATGATTATTTATCTTCAGTCGCAGACGTTAGAGTTATCTGGGGAGGAGATAAAACAATCGCAGAGATCCGAAAATCATCGTTGCAGCCTCGTTCTGGTGAGATAACATTTGCGGATAGATTTTCTTTGGCTGTAATCAATAGTGATTATTATCTTGGGTTAGATAATGTGGATCATGTTGCAGAGAATTTTTACAATGATACTTATATGACAGATCAAAATGCTTGCACAAGCCCTCGTCTGGTTGTTTGGACTGGAAATAAGAAGGCAGAAGCTAAAAAGGTGTTTTGGAGCACATTGCATAAATTTGTACGGAAGAAGTATATCTTTCGACCTATTCAGGGGATTAATAAGATGACCAGTGCATTTCTTTTTGCCGTAGAGGAGCCGAATGCGAAGATTGAACCTCATGAGGATAATTATATTATTCGGATCCGTGTACCTGATCTTAAAGATGGATTAATGGAGTATAAGGACAATTCTGGTTACTTTTTTGAATATGATTGTGATGATATTTTGGAGCTTAGAGAAATTTGCAACAGTAAACAATGTCAGACGATTGGCTATATTGGGAATGCCGAAGAAATTCTTCCACTAGTACGTTCTGGGATTAAAGGAATTGACAGAATCGTTCCAGTTGGAAAGACTATGGACTTTGAGTTTATTTGGGATGGATACAATCTCTATGAAAGATTGACAAGAATAGTAAAAGTCAATTAAAACGTATAATACTGGGGCGATTTGGATGTAATAGGAGCAATTATTAATATGCAGCAAGAGAAACTAATCAAAAATTACATTTATAATACTTTATATCAGATACTTGTTTTGATAGCTCCGTTGATAACAACACCTTATATATCTCGAGTCCTGGGAGCAACTGGAATAGGAATATATTCTTATGCGCAATCTATTGCGACATACTTTGTGCTAGTAGGGGCTGTTGGGACAACTTTGTATGGACAACGTGAAATTGCTTATACACAAAATGATCCTATAAGGAGAACCGAAGTATTTTGGGAAATTACAATTTTTCGTTTCATTGCTGTAACAATTTGTACGATTATATATTATTTTATATTTGCGGTTCATGGAGAGTATTCTGCAGTTTATAAAATTCTTACACTTGAAGTTTTTGCAACAGCTTTTGATATTTCGTGGTTTTTTATGGGTATGGAAAATTTTAGGCTGACGGTTCTTCGGAATACATTAATAAAGTTGTGTGGGATCATTCTAATATTTTTGTTTGTAAAAACACCGGAAGATGTGCAACTTTATACTTGGTGCCTGACACTTCCTGTATTTATAGGGAATGTCAGCTTATGGTTTGGCCTAAAAAAGTATCTTATAAAATTGGAGCATTTGATTTTTTCGGGAATTCCAGCACATATCAAACCGATATTAATCTTGTTTTTTCCGCAGATTGCAATAGAAATATACACGGTGTTGGACAAGACAATGATAGGGATATTTGGTTCAGACATTGATCAGGTGGGATATTATACACAGGCTCAAAAAGTGGTAAAAATTACATTGATGATAGTTACATCTCTTGGCACTGTAATGCTTCCGGCAATGTCAGCAGCTTTCGCTCAAGGGAAAAAAGAAGAGATTGTAAAGAATATTAAAGAGAGTTTTCGATTTGTTTTTATGCTTGCATTTGCTTTAATTTTTGGATTAATAGGCATATCAGAGACATTTGTTCCGATTTTTTTTGGAAAAGGATATGATCTGGTTGTGCCTTTAATGGTTGTAATGTCTCCTATTCTTTTGATTATTGGAATTAGCAATA
Organism: Lachnospiraceae bacterium; assembly: GCA_017626325.1. Lineage (GTDB taxonomy): Bacteria > Bacillota > Clostridia > Lachnospirales > Lachnospiraceae > UBA3282. The sequence goes on from JAGAIZ010000060.1 coordinate 67,638, forward strand.
TTATTGGAAAACAATTTTTGCTTCCCACAAAGCAACAGAGTGCTTTTACAATATCAATTGTAATAGGAGCTTGTGTTAACTTTGGATTTAATGCGTTATTAATTCCCTTTTTTGATGCTATTGGTGCTTCGATAGCAACTTTGTTGGCAGAACTTTCTGTAACTTTTGTCCAGATTTTATATGTTAGAAAGCAATTGCCGCTTAGAGAATGTTTTCGGACATTACCAAGATATCTGTTTTTGGGTGTCATAATGTTTTTGGCTGTTCGGGCTGTTGGCAGTATACTTTCAGATGGAGTGATATCACTATGTATTTTGGTTTTTATTGGTATGAGTGTATATGCATTAGAATTAATCATAACGAAAGATGAACTGCTTCAGTTAGGTCTGGAGATGATTAAAAAGAAGAAAGTATAAGGGAGCATTGATGTTTATGAAAGATAACCCGCAGATGAACCAAAGAGATAATTTAAGCAGACGGACAAATCTTGATATACTGAGAATCATATTAACTATTCTGGTTGTTGTTGGGCATGGTACATATTATAGAATAGTGACAGAATTTGGAGGAGTTGATTATGTTGAATTGATGGCCAATTCTGGCGTGAGTGATTCGTTGTTTCATGTGGTTGCAAATAAGTTGACAACTTGGATTTAT
>JAGAIZ010000061.1 GCA_017626325.1 Lachnospiraceae bacterium
GATGAGAACGATATCCTATTTGTTGCGGCAGAGAAGCTGTATGAGAAAGTAAATGACAAGCAGGCGCTGAAGTGGGTCAGAAGAGCGGAGAAAACATATGAAGACCGGCTGGCCGCTGCCCTTTTCATAATCGGCTATGGACAGCGTGACTGTGAACGGCGATAAATAGGTAAACTGCAAAGGAATAAGAAAATGCCAAAGAAAACGACAGAAGAAATCAAGAAAAATCTGAGGTTCAGATACACGGCGGACGGTTTTGTGCTGGATGGGCAGGATGGCGTCTATGCGGAGAAAATCAGCGCATGGGCAGAACTTTTTCAGGAAGATAGATGGAAGGCTCTTTATAATCTGAGCTTTGAGCAGAAACCGGACTGGCTGGATGCGGCAGGACGGTTTCTATACCAGGTTGCGGACGGTTTTCAAAGACAACTGACGCGGCTGCCTGATCTGGAAATATCGCGTGAGAAAGTGCAGGTCATCCCGGAAGAAGAGATGGCGGAGAGCCTGCTGCATTCCGTTCCTTTTACACTTGGCTCGGAATATGTGACGACCGGGTGGATCGAAGAAGCCTTCCGGCGGCTGCAGCTTGTATTTGCGGAAGAAATTGCCGCTTATGAGGGAACGGTTGCTTTCTATCTGGCAGAAAAGAGTCAGAAGCTCCATGTGCCGGAGAGAATTTTTTTCCATCTTGTGGAAAGCGGGGAAGCGGCGTACCCATTTGCCTTTCTGGCGACTTATGCAACCTGCGACGAGGCGGGAAAGGTAAGGCACATGCCGCTTCAATATGCGCTGACGGAATACGGTACGCAGCGGGAGAAGCTGTTGGAGCTGCTTGCTTGTCTGAACCGCGTCGCGGAAATTTCACCGCTGATCGGGGAATTTGTGGAGAAAGGCGAAATGTTTCATCCTCTTCGTCTGACGTCTGAGGAAGCCTGGAGCATATTGAAGGACGTACCCCGGATTGAAGAGGCCGGTATCGTCTGCCGTATTCCGAACTGGTGGAGAAGGAACGCGTACAGCGTATCCATGGCGGTAAACATTGGAGAGGAAAAGCCTGCGATGGTCGGACTGGATACGATCCTGAACATGGTTCCGCAGTTATCAGTGGACGGCATTCCCCTGACCCGGGAAGAAATCGAAACGCTTCTGCGGCAGACGGAAGGTCTCGCCTTTCTGAAAGGCAAATGGATTGAAGTCAATCATGCCAGACTGGAGAGACTTCTGGCAGAGATGGAGCAGTACCGGGGCGAAATGACGCTTTCGGATGCGGTCAGAATGGGACTTCAGGAGAGGCAGGATGAAGAAGGGGCTGATGTGGGTCCGATCATTACGAACGGTTCCTGGCTTGCCGGACTTTTTGCGGATCTGAGGACGCCGAAACGAATCCGGTCAGCGGTGGTTCCCAAAACCTTTCAGGCGACGCTCCGGCCTTATCAGAAAGCGGGCTTTACATGGCTTAATTATATGAATCAGCTTCATTTCGGCGCCTGTCTCGCCGATGATATGGGTCTGGGCAAAACCGTGCAGGTGCTGGCATTTCTGGAGAAACTCAGAAAATCGGATAAAGGTGCGAGAGCGCTCCTTGTGGTTCCGGCTTCTCTTCTTGGGAACTGGCAGCGGGAGACGGAGAAATTTGCACCGGAAATGACAGTTACGGTACTGCATGGAAAAGGAGCCGGCGTCTTGGAAGAAACCCTGAGGACAGATTCCGCCTTTCTGACAATTACCACTTACGGCATGGCGGCAAGAATGGAAGCGCTGGAAGAAATCGTGTGGGACTGCCTGGTGCTGGATGAAGCGCAGGCGATCAAGAATCCCGCTACCAAACAGACAAAACAGATCAAAAAACTGAAAAGCAGAATGAAAATTGCAATGACAGGTACGCCGATCGAGAATGATCTGACGAATCTCTGGTCGCTTTTCGATTTCCTGAATAAGGGACTGCTTGGCAGCTCCGGCGAGTTTCATGAATACTGCAGGAGACTGGAGCAGCGCCCGGAGGGGTATGCCAAGCTGAAAGCAATGATTACGCCCTTTATGCTAAGGCGTGTAAAGACGGATAAGGAGATCATTTCCGATCTGCCGGATAAGCTGGAACAGGTCGATTATGTCATGCTTTCTAAGAAGCAGACCGTATTATACCGGAAGTATGTGGCAGATTTGGCGGTAAAATTAGAAGAACTGGACGGCATGCAGAGACGGGGACTGGTTCTGGCGTCTTTGACCAAATTAAAGCAGATATGCAATCATCCTGATCAGTATCTGGGGCAGCAGACCTATGATGTGAAAGAAAGCGGAAAATTCGAGATGCTGCGCGAATTGTGCGAAACGATTTACGAGAAGCGGGAAAGAGTGCTTGTTTTTACACAGTTCAAAGAGATCACGCCGTGGCTGGATGAATTTCTGACGGAAATTTTTCATACGAAAGGCTTTGTCCTGCATGGCGGTACGCCGGTTGCCAGCCGCAGCAAGATGGTGGAGGCGTTTCAGTCGGAGCGGTATATTCCCTATATGATATTGTCAGTCAAAGCCGGGGGCACAGGTCTGAACCTGACCAATGCAAATCATGTGATCCATTTTGACAGGTGGTGGAACCCTGCCGTGGAGAATCAGGCAACCGACCGGGCATACCGCATCGGACAGAAGAACAATGTGATGGTGCATAAGCTGGTATGCAAGGGTACCATAGAAGAAAAGATCGACGCGATGATAGAATCGAAGATGGAGCTTGCGGCGAATGTGATCGGAAGCGGCGGCGAGAGCTGGATTACGGAGATGAGCAATGAGCAATTGATGTCGATTTTGAGATTAGATTAGTGGAAAATGGAGATTAGTATGAGCAGAAGCTATTGGAATACCGGGACAGATTATGCGCAGCCGGATACGGCGCAGTTGAAACGTAATGTGAAGCAGACGCTGAATAAGGAACGGACAAACGGCAGGGTCATGCAGCCCGTAAGCATTCAGGGAAGGAAGATCGTATCAAGCTGGTGGGGGCAGGCATGGTGTGATAATCTGGAGAAATATGCCGACTATGAAAGCCGTTTGGAGCGGGGTAAGCGGTATGTGCGCACCGGTGCGGTGGTCGATCTGAAGATCCAGAAGGGCAAGGTGCTTGCACGCGTGCAGGGCAGAAGAAAGACCCCTTATAAAATAGAAATCCGCATCAGCCCCTTATCGGAGGAAAGATGCCAGTATGCCATCGCTGCGTGTGAAGAGAAGATAGAGAATCTGGAACGGTTGATGAAAGGTGATTTCCCGGAAGAATTGAAGGAAGTATTTCTTGGTGAAAACGGGCTTTTTCCTGCGCCGAAGGAGATAGGATTCACATGCAGTTGTCCGGACTGGGCTCTGATGTGCAAGCATGTGGCGGCAGTGCTGTATGGGATAGGAGCGCGGTTTGATGAAAATCCCTTGCTTTTCTTTGAACTAAGGGGAATCGATGTGGAGCGTTTTGTGGATGTGGCGCTGGCAAGTCATGTGGATAAGATGCTGGAGCATGCGGACGTACACAGTGACAGAGTGATTGAAGAAGAGAATTGGATGGAACTGTTCGGAATCGGGTTGCTTTAGAAAGAGTATGCCGTGCGGGAAAACAGGATCAGATTTCAGACAGAGGGAAAGAAAACTACATATATAATACAATATCGTATACAATTGAAAAAATTGTCTGATAATGGTATGATAATTCCATAAAAAGTAAAAAGGCAGAAGGGACTGCATTATATCAGCAGGACAGGATGCCGGAGGAGGTTACGTCTTATGGGAAAGAAAAAAACTACGGTAGAAGTGTATTTGGCCGCGGTATTTAAATGGGGGCTTATCATTCTGGTAAGTGCCTGTATGTGTGCGACAGTCACGTTTAATGTGGAAAAAATGTTTGGTCTTTATCCGAATGTGCCATGGACCGCATTGATTTTGTTTGCGCTTATGGATATTATTTTCTTTGCCATTGCATTATTCATTGTGAAAACATCCTATGATGAAAGCGGGTACTTAAAAGAAGGAAGATTGAAAGTCGGTAAATTGTTCTCCGCGATTATTCTGATCGTACAGTGGAATTATATTCTGTATTTGATTCCTTCCAGAACATTTTGGGGATTTCTGTTTTTCTTTTTAATACTGATAGCATTTTTCCTTGATGTGAAACTGGTGTTGACTGCCGGGGGAATTTGCGCGGTATCTTTGTTTGTTGCCTGGGGCGTGCGCGGCACAAGCCTTATGCCGGTAAAGGATGATTTGTATCTTACGGATATTCTGTTATGTCTTATAGCGCTTGTATTATCTTTGGCAGGACTGCTTATTTTCGTATATTTTGTGGCACATTTTCTGGTTAATGCCAGGAAGGATGAATTAGAGAAGAATAATGAACAGGTCATGAAGGTTCTGGATTCGGTGCAGGCATTGTTTGAAAGATTATCCGTGGCGGGAACTTCCCTGTCACAGATTTCCGAAAGCGAGAGCGCCTCGGCTGAGGAACTGGCCGCAACGAGTGAGCAGTTGGTAAAGAGCAGTGATATTCTCAGATCCAAAACCGATGAAAGTATGACAAATCTTAGTGAACTGAGCGAGTGGGAAGGTGTAGTTGCTGATAATGTGGACAAAGTAGAAAGCACTTCCAGAGATCTGCTTGATAAATCCAGGGAAAATGAAAAGCTTCTCAATGATTTACATACAATCAACGGCGAAGTGTCAGACTCCATGAAGGTTACGACTGACATAGCCCAGAAGCTGTCAGTGGCAGTACAGGAAATTGGAGTGACTCTGAAGCTGATCAGCGATATTTCTTCTTCTACAAACTTATTGGCATTGAACGCTTCCATTGAAGCCGCAAGGGCCGGGGAAGCCGGAAGAGGATTTGCGGTAGTTGCAACGGAAGTAGGCAATCTGGCAAACAGTACGCAGGAATCCCTCAGAGAAGTGGAACTGGTCATTGAGCGGGTACAGAATAATGTCAGGGAGATAACGGCGCAAGTGCAGGAGAATGCGGAGAAGCTTGGTACGCAGAACCAATATTTTGATAATGTATTTCAAAGTATGCAGGAAATGACCAAGCTGCTTCATGTATCGGTGGACGCGGTAAGTACGATGGGCGAAGCGCACGGCAAGCAGGCTGATGTCATTAAGAAAACAGTAATGATCAATCAGGAAATAGCAGAGAATGTGATCAGCGCGAAAGAGCAGTTTGATTCCATCAATTCCATGGCTGAGAGCAATGCCAATGATACAGCGGACGTGGCAACACAGGCAAGTGACATTAACGAGATGGTTGATGAAATCAGCAGGCTGCTGAAAACAGAAGAGGAGTGAAAAGCAGAAGAAAGAGAGAATAGTTTATGCCTGACATCATAGACATAACAGATTTTAACGCGCCGGAGTTAGATATTTATGCCAGATTGTCAGAAGTACAGCTTCTGCGTATCCATGAGCCGGGGCGCGGTATTTTCATTGCGGAAAGTCCCAAAGTAATTGAACGGGCACTGAATGCAGGGTGTAAGCCGATTTCCTTTTTAGTGGAAGATAAGCATATGGAAACGCAGGCGCGGCCTTTTCTGACAAGATGCGAAGCCGTCCCGGTGTATAGGGCGTCTTGTGATGTTTTGACACAGCTTACCGGATTTGCTCTGACGCGCGGGATGCTATGTGCGATGTATCGGCCGGAGCTGCCAGCGGTCAGACAGGTGTGTGCCCATGCGCGCAGAATTGCCGTATTGGAGGATGTTGTTAATCCTACGAATGTGGGAGCGATTTTCCGTTCTGCCGCCGCATTGAATATGGATGCGGTATTGCTGACCCGGGCGTGCAGCGATCCGTTGTACCGCCGTGCGATACGTGTCAGTATGGGGACAGTATTTCAGGTACCATGGACCTATCTGCCTGATCAGGACAACAGGCAGGAACAACATTATATAAAGCTGCTGCATGATTTGGGATTTCGGACGGCTGCCATGGCGCTTCGTGAGGACTCTGTCAGCATAGATGATCGAAGGCTGAAGGAGGAAGAAAAACTGGCGGTCATTCTCGGCACAGAGGGAGACGGACTGCCTGATTTCACGATAGACAACTGTGATTATACGGTTCGCATTCCCATGTCCCACGGGGTTGATTCACTGAACGTGGCGGCAGCCAGTGCAGTAACTTTTTGGGAACTGGGGAAAAGATGAGATAAAGAGAGCTTTGCCGTGTTGGCGGCAAGGCTTTTTTTTCTGTTATTCTTTCTTTCGGCAATCTCCATAAAAATCAAATGAAATTTCCCATTGTTTTTTGGAAATGGTTACACGTTTAACCTATTGTGTTTACTGTATTCTACGTATAAACTTAAGGCAAGGGCGAAAGGGGCTTTGGCGAAAGGAATCCTTTTTGCAGATGAAAAGAAAGGCATGGTCAGCAGTATGGCACAACGGGTAAGGATCGCGGATATCGCGGAGGAGCTTGGCGTAAGCAGCACTACGGTCTCCAATGTAATCCATGGTAAGACGAAGAAAATATCTGACGCCACTGTCAAACGGGTGCAGGAATTGTTGGAGGAAAGGCAGTATATTCCCAGCATGGCAGGCATTCTGCTGTCGCAGAATGATTCCCGCATTGTCGGAGTCGTGGTCAATGATCATATTAAATATGAAGGAAAAGTGCTGGAGGATGCCTTTGTGGCGTCGTCAATAAATGCCCTGATGTTTGAACTGGAGAGAAACGGTTACTTCATGATGGTAAAGGCAACTACGGACTGGAACGAGGTAGTGCGTCTGGCATCCATGTGGAATATGGACGGCATGGTGCTCATCGGCTTCTGTGATGCCGATTATGAGAAACTGCGGGAGAAAATGCATATTCCTTTTGTGGTTTATGATGGATATTTTGAGAACAATAAGAAAATTTGCAATATTACCATAGATAATTTCGATGGCGGGCGTCAGGTAGGAGAGTACCTGTACCGGATGGGACATCGCAGGGTGCTTTGTGTTTCTGACAATTATGTGTGCGTGGATAAAGAAAGAATTGATGGCTGCGGGGCGGGACTTCAAGCGGGAACGCTGGATTTTCTACAGGTGCCGATGCAGAAAGAAGCAAGACGGCATTTCTATGAAATCCATTTACAGATGATACTTCGCCACACGGCGATGTTTGTAGTATCAGACGTCTATGCGATGGAACTGATGCACTTTTTGCAGGAACAGGAGATATCCGTGCCAAAGGATATTTCGATCGTAGGATTTGACAATATCAGATTGTGTGAAAATAGTTACCCGAGACTAACTACAGTGGGACAGGATGCGTCCAGGCGTGCAAGTGCGGCGGTCAAAGCGCTGCAGGAATTAAAAGACGGAACCGGTGAGGCAGCCGTGCGGATGCTTCCGGTTCATCTGGTGATACGGGACAGTGTCAGGGAGGAGAAGGATCATGAATGAGAAAAGGAATCATTTCCGGAGCAGTCTGCTTCAAATTGCGTTGCCGGTGACGCTTCAGTCGTTACTGCAGTCTTCTTTCAGTATGATCGATCAGATCATGATCGGGCAGTTGGGCAGCGACAGCATTGCGGGTATCGGACTGGGTGGCAAATTCGCATCGATCTATTCCGTGGTGCTTGGGGCGGTGGCTGTGGCGGCGGGCATTATGATCGCCCAATATATCGGACAGAAGAATGACAAGGAACTGGCCAAAAGCTTCCATCTCAATCTGATAGTCGGCGCCGTGATAGCGGTTCTTTTTATGGCAGTATGTAATCTGTGCCCGCAGGCGATCATGACGCTTTACACGAAGGATGCCTCAACAAGCGCTTTGGCAGTCAGTTACCTCAGGATTTATTCCTTTTCCTTTATCCCCATGGCGCTTACGACCATGATGGCAGTTTTGCTTCGGTGTGTGGATGCGGCAGTTGTGCCTTTGGTGGCAAGTTTTTTGTCGGTGATTCTGAATACGGGATTGAATTACCTGCTGATTTTCGGTAAGTTCGGCTGTCCGGCGTTGGGCGTCCGGGGCGCAGCCATTGCCAGTGTGATGGCGCAGGCAGCGGCATGTATTCTGACCTTTTGTTTCTTTTTATGGAAGCTTCATCAGAAAGGAATCCATTTATCCTTTAGCATCAGCCTGAGTAAGGCGGGCAGACGGCAGTATATCGGTATCCTGGCGCCGATCCTGATCTGTGAGTTTGCATGGAGTCTGGGGGAAAACGTGTACACGGCGATATACGGTAATCTCGGTACGGATCCCTGTGCGGCGATGACGATGACGGGGCCTGTCCAGGGGCTTATGATCGGTGCGCTCAGCGGTATCTCGCAGGCAGCGGGCATCATGATCGGTAAGTCTCTTGGGAAGAAAGAGTATGAAAAGGCGTATGGGGACTCTAAAAAGCTGATAAAATGCGGATTGGCAGGCTCGCTTGTCTTATCGATCCTGCTGGTGCTGCTTGGCAGATATTATGTGGCGATCTATAATGTGGAGCCGCAGGTGCGGGAAACAGCTTATCAGATCTTGATAGCCTTTGCCATCATATCTCCGGTCAAGGTGCAGAACATGATACTGGGCGGCGGTATCATCAGAAGCGGCGGTATGACCAAATATGTGATGTGGATCGATCTGATCGGCACATGGATTTTCGGCGTGCCGTTAGGACTATTGGCGGCATTTGTCTGGAAACTGGATATTCCTTATGTGTATTTCGTGCTGTCATTGGAAGAGATCGTCAGATTGCTGATTGCTGTGGTGATTTTCAGAAAAAGGAGCTGGATGAAGAGTCTGGAATAAAGGGGATTGCGGGATGGCAGCGTTATAATCTCCTGTGGAGAAGACATATTATAGAAGACAGAGCAGAAATGAAAGTATGGGAAATAATCATTTCTGCTCTGTCTGTTTCATACAGGAATATGTTATACTATAATAAACGCAAGCGCAGCAGCACCAATATAAGAACCGGAAGAAACAAGAAAAAGAAAGGTTATACATATGATACGGCACCCTTTTCCGCCATTATATAATGAAGAGTCCCGGATTTTGATTCTGGGAAGCTTCCCCTCGGTTAAGTCAAGAGAACAGCAGTTTTTCTACGGACATAAGCAGAACCGCTTCTGGAAAGTGACGGCGTCTGTTCTTTCCTGCCCGGTGCCGGAGAACATCGAAGAGAAAAGAGCGATGCTTTTGCAACATCATATTGCGCTCTGGGATGTGATAGGAAGCTGTAACATTACGGGTTCTTCTGACGCCAGTATCCAGGACGCGGTACCCAATGACCTGTCGCCCATCTTCGAGCGGGCGCAGATCCGGGCGGTATATGCCAACGGCGCCAAAGCTTATGAAATGTATCAGAAATATATCTATCCGCAGAGTGGGCGCAGGATCGTAAAGCTGCCCTCTACCAGCCCTGCCAATGCGGCGTTTTCTTTAGAAAAGCTGGTGGAAGAGTGGAGGGTTATCAAAGAGCATTTGGATTAACGGAGAGGAATAAAGCAATGGCAGTAGAACTTAGTTTATTGTATCCGCCGGGATATGACCGGTCATCTGAAATCCGTATGAAGGATTTCAAGTTTATCCATTCGTTGCAGATCGACGATATGGTGGTGCTGATCAAGGAAAGCTACAGAGGGTTTGCGGATTTATCGCTGGAAAATTTCTACACGACGGACCCTATGGTGCTTCGGTATCGTCTGGCGGTGGTGCGTGATCTGGTGGAGCAGGATGAGCTTTATAAGGTATTTTGTAAGGCAGTCTCGGTGATCTATAATATCAGCGACCTGCGCAAAGCGATCAACAGTGATTTCACGGTGGAGTCGGCGCTTGGTTCCGTGCGGTATCTGGAGATGTATCAGGAGATCGTGAATCTTTTTGCGGACGCCCTGAAAGGCTGTGAAGTGCAGTCTGACGGTATGCGGCATTTTAAGGAACAGATCTTGTCAATAGCGGAGAGTGAAGAATTTAAGACCTTGGACACAGAACTGTCTGAGATGGAAGTCAGATTCGGCTATCTGAAAAGTGTGACGATCGGAGTCAATCTGGACGAAAATCTGCGTCCGAAAGAGGCGGGAATATTATCTGTCA
>JAGAIZ010000062.1 GCA_017626325.1 Lachnospiraceae bacterium
ACAATCCAAATGCCTGCGGTATTAAAGGCGGACGGTCTGGCGCTGGGCAAGGGCGTACTTATCTGTGAGACCATAGAGGAGGCAAGAGAAGGCGTCAGGACCATCATGGAGGATAAGAAGTTCGGAACTGCCGGCAACCGTATGGTTATTGAGGAATTTATGACAGGACGTGAGGTGTCGGTGCTCTCCTTCGTGGACGGCAAGACCATCAGGATCATGTCCTCCGCCCAGGATCACAAGCGGGCGCTGGACGGCGATCAGGGACTGAATACAGGCGGCATGGGGAATTTCTCTCCCAGCCCCTTCTATACGGAGGAAGTGGACGCTTTCTGCAAGAAATATATCTATCAGGCTACAGTGGACGCTATGGCAGCGGAAGGAAGACCCTTTAAGGGCGTTATATTCTTCGGATTGATGCTGACTGAGCAGGGGCCGAAGGTGTTGGAGTACAATGCCAGATTCGGTGACCCGGAGGCACAGGTGGTACTGCCCCGTATGAAAAACGATATCATCGAGGTGGCAGAGGCCTGTATCGACGGCACATTAGACCAGATAGATTTACAGTTCGAAGACAATGCGGCAGTCTGCGTTGTACTGGCGTCTGAGGGGTATCCTGTAGCTTATGAGAAAGGTTTCCCGATTCAGGGACTTGAGAATTTTGAGAAGAAAGAAGGCTACTACTGTTTCCATGCGGGTACGAAGCTGACGGAGCAGGGTATCGTCACTAACGGCGGCCGGGTATTGGGCGTAACGGCGACAGGCGCTACGCTGAAGGAAGCAAGAGCCAACGCTTATGAAGCAACAAAATGGGTAACCTTTGAGAACAAATATATGAGAACTGATATCGGAAAGGCTATCGAGGAAGCATAAGCGTTGTAATTTGGCCGGGGAAAGGGAGCTTGTATGGAAGACAGAGCAGAGAAAGTGGAAAATTTCCGCAGGGAATATTTAGAAATCAATACATATAACAGGCCGACATTCTGCCCGGAGTGCGGAGGCGTTATGGTCTTTAAGGGTGTGGGAGAGTATAGATGCGAGAAATGTGATTGTCAGATATTTGATGATTACGGCAAAGTGCGCAATTATCTCGAGAAGCATCACGGAGCGACGACCGCGCAGGTGGCCGATGCAACCGGAGTGAGCCAGAAGTCTATTCGCGATATGCTAAAGGAAGACAGACTGGAAATTACGACTGGTTCCAAGACTTTCCTGCAATGTGAAATGTGCGGTACGAGTATCCGGGGCGGGCGTCTGTGCCCGAAATGTGAAGTGAACTATCATAGAAATCTGGAAGCGCAGGCGAGAATGGGGCATAAGAGCGGTTATTCAGGCTTCAGTACACAGAAGCCTGCCGTGGATGACGGCTCCAAGCGATTTACAAGAGACAGATAGAGAAAGAGAAAGGCATGGTATCAGAATGAATATGCTTAAGAGGAAACAGGTCTTATTAGGGTGTGCGGCGGCTGTCTGCGTGATGACGGCGGTCTGGTGTACGCCGGTTGTCAGTCTGGCGGACGCTGAGGGGACAGTTACAGTTGAGACGGCTAAGATACGCGAGAAGGCGGATATCACCAGCAATGTAATCGGCAGCTCCACCCAGGGAAAGAAAGTGACCATTAAAGATCAGGTGACGGACGCTTCCGGCACGATATGGTACCGGGTATATGTGGATGCGGATACGCTGGGATATATTCGTTCTGATCTGGTAAGCACGGAGGGCGAGATCAGCGCCGCTCCGACAGAGGATACGGCAGGAGAACAGAGTAACACGGATGCGTCAGATACAGCGGCGGCAGGCGATGCTGAGACAGCCATGGACGCGCAGTACGCATCTGTTTCCGTGCAGGCGGCGAAGGTCAGGTCTGGCCCTTCCACCAATGACGGCGTAGTAGAGACGCTGGCGGAAGGCACGCAGTTGGTAGTAAGCGGCAAGTCTGCCGGAAGCGACGGCAAAGACTGGTATTACGTCACATTCACCGGAGCGGACGGCGCAGAGAAGACAGGGTTTGTCCGCAATGATCTGGTGACGCTGGGAGATATGCTTCCGGTGGAAGAAGAGCCTGTGGAGGAGCCTGCGGCAGAGCCGGAGCCGGTACAGAATCTCAACAATGATTTTGAACTCAGATACGAGCAGGACGGAGACGAATACGTATGGTATCTGTACGATAACCGGGACAGCCAGGTGGGAAGCAAGCAGAAGCTGGAGCCTCTTCTGGAGGCGGCGGAACAGGCAATGGCTGATACGACGCCGGCGGACACAGATACGGTTGTGAAGCAGCGGATCGTTATCGTGGTGCTTATGGTAGTGGCAGTCATTCTGGGTATTGCGGTCATCATTATGATATTTAAGCTTCGTGACGTATATTATGAGGATTACGAAGACGACGAGGATGAGCAGGCGGAAGAAGAACCGGAGGAAGAAGAGGAAGTAAAGCCGGTCAGACGTAAAGCGCGTCCTGAGACTGTACCCGAGGAAGCGGAGGAAACGGCTAAGAAAGCGCAGCGCAGGAAAGCGGTCCGTGAAGAAGCTCCGGTGAAGCAGAAAGCCGAGAGGAAACCGGTCATGCCGGAAATTACGTATCAGGAAGAGCCGGATGTGAAAGTGCCGGTGAAGACCGCGCCTAAGCGTAAGGCAAGGAATTTCCTGATAGATGACGATGATTTTGAGTTCGAATTTTTGAATATGGACGACAAGGATTTGAAATAACAGGGTTGATTGGGAATGTTTATAGAAATAGACTTTAACAGTGATGAAGCAATCTATATGCAGTTGAGAAACCAGATTATTATGGGAATCGCCACCTCCAAATTCAGAGAAGGGGATATGCTCCCGTCGGTCAGACAGCTTGCGGAGCATATTGGCATCAATATGCATACGGTTAATAAGGCGTATACGGTGCTGAGGCAGGAGGGATATGTCAAGGTAGACCGCAGAAAAGGCGCTATGATCGCCGTGGATATCGATAAGATACAGGCGATGGAGGATGTGCGGAATGATCTGCTGGTTACGCTGGCGAAGGCAAGTTGTAAGAATATTTCCAGAGAAGAAGTGCATGCTCTTATAGATGAAATCTATGAAGATTACGGGAAAGGGATGGATGATTGATGCAGCCACAATTTACGGATAAAGCGAAAGCGGCATTGACGCTAGCCGAGAGAGCAGCCAGAAGCCTGAAACAAAGCTATGTGGGAAGCGAACATATTTTGCTCGGACTGCTCAGGGAGAATACGGGCGTTGCGGCGAGTGTTTTACAGAGTAACGGAGTGGATATTGACCAACTGAAAGAAATGATCAAAGATCTCATCGTGCCGGAAAGCTCCGTACTGCTTGCGGAACGGGATGGCTTTTCGCCCAGGGCCCAGAGCATTCTGGAAGAAGCGCACAGACAGGCGGATCGCTTCCGCAGCGATAAGATAGGGACGGAACATATTCTGCTGGCGCTTTTGAAAGAAGGAGAAAACGTAGCGGTCAGACTGCTCAATACGATGGGGATTTCCATACAGAAGCTGTATATAGACGTGCTGGTGGCTATGGGCGAGGATGGTTCTTTGTACAGAGAAGATCTGAGCAGGAAGCAGAATAAGAAAAAAGGCGGAGCCTCCATGCTGGAGCAATACAGCAGAGATCTGACGGCACTGGCCAGAGACGGTAAGTTAGATCCGGTTATTGGCAGAGAGGAAGAAATCACACGTGTGATTCAGATACTCAGCAGACGGACGAAGAATAATCCATGTCTGATCGGCGAGCCGGGCGTGGGCAAGACTGCGGTCGTGGAAGGACTGGCGGCGAGAATCGCTGCGGGAGACGTGCCTTTCACGGTGCAGAATAAGAGAGTATTGACGCTGGATTTATCCGGTATGGTTGCGGGCAGCAAGTACCGCGGCGAATTCGAAGAAAGAATTAAGAAAGTGATCAGGGAAGTGATCGAGGACGGCAGCGTGATCCTTTTCCTGGATGAAATGCATACCATCATCGGTGCAGGCGGCGCGGAAGGAGCGATCGACGCCTCCAATATTCTGAAGCCGTCTCTGGCGAGAGGTGAGATTCAGCTAATCGGCGCTACGACGATAGCAGAGTACCGCAAATACGTCGAGAAAGACGCCGCTCTGGAGAGAAGGTTCCAGCCCGTGACGGTAGAGGAGCCTACGGTGGAGGAAGCGGAAAGAATCCTCTGCGGTATTGTACACAAGTATGAGGAGCATCACCGCGTCACCATTACGAGAGAGGCGATCAGCGCGGCGGTGGCGTTGTCAACCCGCTATATTAATGACCGGAACCTGCCGGATAAGGCGATCGATCTGATCGATGAAGCGGCGGCGGCAGTACGCCTTCATGTGACGAAGCAGCCGGATCAGCTGCGGGAATTATCCGATGAGATCAAGAAGATCGACTTGCAGATCGAACGGTCTATCCGTATGGAGGCATTCACGCAGGCGGCGGAGCTTAAGAAGAAACAGGAAGAATGTATTAAGAAATATGACCGCATCGTCAAGCGGATGGCGAAGGAAGAGGAGAAACGTGCCTTTGTGGTCGGCGAGAATGAGATTGCGGAGGTAGTGGCGCTCTGGACGAAGATACCGGTTAAGAAGCTGGCGGAGAAGGAAAGCGAACGGTTATTGAAGCTGGAATCTATTCTGCATAAGCGTGTCATCGGTCAGGACGAGGCGGTGACAGCGGTGGCCAGGGCGATGCGCCGGGGCAGAGTGGGATTACAGGATCCGAATCGTCCTATTGGGTCGTTCCTGTTCTTAGGGCCTACGGGCGTGGGTAAGACGGAGCTTAGCAAGGCGCTTGCCGAGGCGATGTTTGGTTCGGAGAATGCGCTTATCCGCGTAGATATGTCAGAGTATATGGAAGGACATTCGGTTTCGAAGATGATCGGCTCGCCTCCGGGATATGTGGGCTTCGAGGAGGGCGGACAGTTATCGGAGAAGGTGCGCAGGAATCCCTATTCGGTGGTGTTATTCGATGAGATAGAGAAAGCGCATCCCGATGTATTCAATGTCTTGCTGCAGGTTCTGGACGACGGACATATTACGGATTCCAAGGGCAGAAAAGTAAGCTTTAAGAATACTATATTGATTATGACATCGAATGCGGGCGCACAGCGGATTATTGACCCTAAGAATCTGGGCTTTGGCGCGGCGCAGACGGAAGAACAGAATTACGACAAGATGAAGTCCAATGTCATGGAAGAGGTAAAACACCTGTTTAAGCCGGAATTCGTCAACCGAATCGATGAGATCATGGTATTCCATCCGCTGAATAAGGAGAATATGAAGCAGATTATTTCTCTGCTGTCCAGAAATCTGACGAAACGCTGCAGAGAGCAGATGGAGATTGACTTAACGATCAGCAATTCTGTTAAGGAGTATCTGATCGAGAAGCATACCGATGTGAAGATGGGCGCCAGACCAATGAAACGGGCAATCCAGTCGGAGATCGAGGACGCGCTGGCGGAAGAAATCCTGCTTGGCAATGTGAAGCGCGGAGACAAGGTAACGGCAGGTTTACGGAATAAGAAAGTAGTGTTCGCAGTACGCAATGATAAATAAGTGCAAAGACTTAGGAGGAAAACACAATGGCAGTCGTAGAAGAGTTACTGCGCACCGAGAAGAGCGGTGCAATCAGTTTTGGCAATCATAAGCTGGAGGCCAAATCAAAGGTGGAAGATTATGAGCATGGCGGAGATCTGTATAAAGTAAAGACCTTCCGGGAACTGACGAAATTAGAGAAAAACGGCATGTTTGCATATGAATCGGAGCCCGGAACCAGCGTGACGCAGTTTACGGAGACGGAGAAGGGTGTGTCTTTTCTGGTAGAGGGAGACGAGGACGCGCAGATTACGGTGGGCCTGGAAGAAGATACGGAGTACAAGGTATTTGTGGACGACGTGAATGTCGGCAGAATGAAAACCAATTTAAGCGGCAAGCTGAGTATCAGCGTTGAGCTTGCCAATGCCGGAGAAGTGGCTGTTAAGATTGTGAAGCAGTAGTGGTTGAGCCTGCAGGGAACTGCGGGTATAATCGCAAAGCGGCAGTTGAAGCTGCGAAGCAGTTTTCGTATATGACGGGTAAGAGAATGGAACTTCCAGAATGATGCCTGCGCTATGATGCGCGGCGCCGTTTTGGAAGTTCCGCTTTATTCCCCAATGCATAAGGTTAGGAGTCGAAATGGCAAAAAATAAGATGGCGACAGTGTTTTACTGTCAGAACTGCGGATATGAATCTTCGAAATGGATGGGGCAATGTCCGGGCTGTAAGGAATGGAACAGCATGGTAGAAGAGAAAGCGGCCGGTAAGGTCAGCGGTATGGGCGGCAGTATCCGCAAGAAGGACAGCGTCAAACCGTCTGTTCTGTCTGAGGTCAGTATCCGGGAAGAAGAGCGTATGACGACGCATATGACAGAGCTTGACAGAGTACTGGGCGGCGGTATCGTACCGGGTTCCCTGACATTGGTGGGCGGGGATCCCGGTATCGGTAAGTCCACGCTGCTTCTGCAGGTGTGCAGGCATATGGCGGCGGACGGGCGGAAGGTACTGTATATTTCCGGCGAGGAATCTCTGCGCCAGATCAAGATCAGAGCCAACCGTCTGGGAGAATTCTCGGATAATCTGTCTCTGCTGTGTGAGACGAGTCTGGAAATTGTAGAGGAAACCATACGGCATGAGATGCCGGATATTACGATCATAGACTCGATTCAGACGATGTATCATGAGGAGATATCCGCCGCGCCGGGCAGCGTGTCGCAGGTGCGGGAATCTACCAATGTGTTTTTGCAGCTTGCCAAAGGACTGGGAATTTCTATCTTCATTGTGGGACATGTGACGAAGGAGGGAACAGTGGCCGGACCGAGGGTATTGGAGCACATGGTGGATACGGTGCTGTACTTTGAGGGTGACAGACATGCTTCATACCGGATTCTGCGCGGCGTTAAGAACCGGTTTGGCTCTACCAATGAGATCGGCGTTTTCGAGATGAAGGAAGAGGGACTTGTGGAAGTGGCAAATGCTTCGGAGTTCATGCTGAGCGGCAAACCGGAGGGGGCGAGCGGTTCCGTCGTTTCCTGCTCCATGGAGGGGACCAGACCGATTCTTCTGGAGATTCAGGCGCTGGTCTGCCACAGTAATTTCGGAATTCCGAGACGGCAGGCGATCGGGACAGATTTTAACAGGGTCAACCTGTTGATGGCGGTTCTGGAGAAAAGACTTGGCGTACAGATGTCTGATTGTGACGCCTATGTGAATCTGGCGGGCGGTATGCGGATTATGGAACCTGCGATCGATCTGGGAATAGCGATGGCGGTAGTGTCGAGCTTCAAGAACAGAGTGATCGACGATAAGACGATTGCATTCGGCGAGATCGGCTTGAGCGGAGAAGTACGAGGGGTATCCATGGCGGAGCAGAGAGTTGCGGAGGCCGCGAAGCTGGGGTTTACGACCTGTATTATACCGGAGGTGAACCGGAATCAGGTGAAGCCCGTTGACGGCGTCAGAATTGTGGGGGTTAAGACCGTGCAGGATGCCATTGATCTTATTTAAATGTGACGAAATTGTAACAAAATTGTAAAAATCCTTAATAAGTTATGCTTTTTCTATGTTCAAATCAACAATTTTGTGGTAGGATATTTTAGATATGGCGTTATACCGTGAACTTACACAAAGGAGTTACTATGAATAAGCAGACAGAGGACGCTCAGGAAATTGCAGAGATTATAACTGAGGACAGCAAAGATACAGGTAAGAGAAAGTTCCGTTTTGTAAAAAACATACCGCTCTTGATTGCAGAAATCTGCATACTGTTGATAGCGATCGGCGTATTGTATGTAGTTACGACGACGACCAGAGAGGTGGACCGGAAGAACATTGATACGGATCACATTACGATTAATGAAGAAGTGGTGGAGCAGCGGCAGGAGGAGACGGTCAATACGGTGAAAGGGTACCGCAATATAGCGCTCTTTGGAGTGGATTCCCGGGACGGCGAGCTGGGGAAGGGTACCAGAAGCGATACAATCATAATAGCAAGCATTAATCAGGATACGCAGGAGATCAAATTAATTTCGGTCTTTCGGGATACGTATTTGAATCTGAGCAATGACACTTATAATAAATGCAATGCGGCTTACGCCAAAGGCGGCCCGGAGCAGGCGATCAGTATGCTGAATGCCAATATGGATCTGGATATTACAGATTATGTGACGGTTGGCTTCGGCGGGCTGATAGACGCCATTGACGCGCTTGGCGGCGTCGAGATAGAGGTGACGGAGTCTGAAATCAGCCATCTGAATAATTATCAGCTCTGTATGGCGGAGGAAATGGGAGTCAGCTATATTCCGGTAAAGAAAAGCGGCAAGCAGCTTCTGAACGGTATGCAGGCGACTGCCTATTGCAGAATCCGTTATACAAAGGGGGATGATTTCAAACGTGCGGAGCGGCAAAGAGACGTGCTTACCGCAATGATGAATGAGGCGAAGGGCGCTTCCGTCAGCGCATTGACAGATATGGTCAACGCGGTACTCCCTCAGGTAGAGACCTCTCTGGGCGTGAATGAAATATTGAGTGTTCTGGGAAGCGTGGCGGGCTATGACGTTGTGGTCAGCGATGGATTTCCGTTTGAAGAAAACAGGACAGGCGCTAATATAGGCAGCAAGGGAAGCTGCGTGATTCCTGACAGTCTGGAAGAGAATGTGATCAGGCTTCACGAAGTGCTCTATCCGGAGGAACAGTACACGCCGTCTAAGCAGGTGCAGAGCATCAGCGCGGAGATAGAAGAACAGACGAGAGAATATACACAGTAAATACAGCGGTAGATATCGGCGAAGCAGACGAGCAGAGAAGTGTCAGCTATGCGGTAGTATATAGAGATAAGACAGCAGTTCCGGTACGGGCTGCTGTTTGTACGTGGTGCGGCTGGCGGCGAAGCAGGCCTGTCCTGTGTGAACGAGTGATCGGCCTGTTCCCGGCGGGCAATGCTGTGGAAATCATAAGCGGAAGGGCAGATGTGATATGAAGAAATTATTAGTCTATTTGAAGGATTATAAGAAGGAGACGGTTCTGGCGCCGTTATTCAAAATGCTGGAGGCGACCTTTGAATTGTTTGTACCGCTTGTTATGGCGGCAATTATTGATCAGGGGATTCAGGGAGAGAATGTTCCTTATGTACTGCGGATGGGATTATTGCTCATCGCGCTGGGCGTGATCGGACTGACATGCTCTATTACAGCGCAGTATTATGCGGCGAAGGCGGCGGTGGGATTCTCCACGAAGTTAAAGCACGCGCTTTTTGCGCACATTCAGAGCCTTTCCTTTACGGAGATGGATCAGCTCGGCACGTCTACGATGATCACACGGATGACTTCCGACGTCAATCAGGTACAGAATGGCGTGAATATGGTGCTCAGACTGTTCCTTCGGTCGCCCTTTATTGTATTCGGCGCTATGGTCATGGCGTTTACCATAGATGTGCAGGCGGCGTTTATCTTTGTGGTGACGATTCCGCTCCTGTCCATCGTGGTATTCGGCATTATGATGATTACGATGCCCATGTACAGGAAGGTGCAGGCAGGGCTTGATAAGGTATTGGGGTCTACGAGAGAGAATCTGACCGGAGCAAGAGTAATCCGGGCTTTTAATAAAGAAAAGGAAGAGATAGAGGGATTCGAGGAGAAGAACCGGGCGCTTGCCGATATGCAGTTGTTCGTAGGCAAAATATCTGCTTTGACCAATCCGGTCACTTATATCATTATCAATGTGGCGACGATTGTTCTGCTTTATACGGGGGCGGTCCGGGTGGATGAAGGAAGCATCACACAGGGACAGGTGGTAGCGCTGGTGAACTATATGTCGCAGATTCTGATCGAGTTAGTGAAGCTGGCGAATCTGATCATTACGATTACCAAAGCGCTGGCGTGCGCTAACCGTATCGAGAATGTGATAGAGCTTCAATCGTCTATGGAGTGGGAAATCACAGACGGTGCCCGGAAGGAGGACAGGCAGCAGGAATACGCGGTGGAATTTGACCATGTGCATCTGACCTATGCAGGCGCGGGTGCGGAATCCCTGTCAGATATTCATTTCAAGGTGAAACGGGGACAGACCGTGGGCATTATCGGCGGCACCGGCTCCGGCAAATCTTCTCTTGTGAACATGATTCCCAGATTTTACGATGCGTCGATTGGTTCTGTGAAGGTTGACGGCAGGGATGTAAGAAGCTATGGCATGGAAGAGCTGCGCCGGAAGGTAGGCGTTGTCCTGCAGAAAGCGGTACTTTTCCAGGGAACCATCAGGGAGAATCTGCAGTGGGGCAGACCGGACGCCTCCGAAGAGGAATTGTGGCGGGCGGTAGAGATCTCGCAGGCAAGAGAATTTGTAGAACAGAAAGAGGGAAAGCTGGATTTCATGATCGCACAGGCGGGCAGGAACCTGTCGGGCGGGCAGAAGCAGCGTCTGACGATTGCAAGAGCTCTGACGGGCAGGCCGGAGATACTGATTCTGGACGACAGCGCATCGGCGCTCGACTATGCCACGGACGCGGCGCTGCGCAAAGCCATCCGTGATATGGAGAATGACATGACTGTATTTATCGTGTCCCAGAGAGCCTCTTCCATTCAGTACGCGGATCAGATCATCGTGCTGGACGACGGAGAAATGGTCGGTCTTGGGACGCATGAAGAATTATTGGTAAGCTGCAGGGTCTATCAGGAAATCTATTATTCTCAATATCCTGATCAGGCAGAAGCAACAAGTTAAGCGCAGACGAGGTCTGGAGAGCAGGCGGTTTGGAAATAATTGACAGCAGGAGGTATCCATATGGCTGAGAAGAGTAAGGCAGGACAGAAAGAAACGCTCGGTAAGGTATTGCAGTATATTAAGAAATATTGGTTTTATCTGGCGGTCTCTATTATGATGGCGACGGTTACGGTTACGCTGACCCTTTATTTGCCTATTTTAACAGGCCGGGCGATTGATCTGATCGTGGATAAGAACCGGGTGGATTTTGAAGGCGTATTTGCCGTTCTGATTCAAATGGCATGGATTATCGCGGCTACGGCGGCGGCGCAATGGATGATGAATGTATGCAACAATAAGATGACGTACCGGATTGTGCAGGATATCCGCAATGACGCTTTTCGTAAGATAGAAATTCTGCCCCTGAAATACATTGATGCGCATTCATACGGAGAAATCGTGAGCCGTGTCATTGCCGACGTGGATCAGTTCGCGGACGGACTGCTGATGGGCTTTACCCAGTTTTTTACAGGCGTAATCACGATTCTGGGAACGCTTGGCTTTATGCTCAGCGTGAATGTGGGCATTACGGGCGTGGTAGTGCTTGTAACGCCGCTGTCCTTCTTCGTGGCGGGTTTTATTGCGAAGAAAACCTTTACGATGTTTAAGCTGCAGTCCGAGACCAGAGGCGAGCAGACTGCGCTGATCGAAGAGATGATCGGCAATCAGAAGGTAGTGCAGGCTTTTTCCCATGAAGACGAGGCATTGGCGGATTTCGATGAGGTAAATGAGAAGCTGCAGAAGTACTCGCTCAAAGCGATTTTCTTTTCTTCCATCACCAATCCGGCTACCAGATTCGTCAACAATCTGGTCTATGCGGGCGTAGCGGTCACCGGCGCGGTATTTGCCATAAAGGGCGGGATCAGCGTTGGACAGTTGTCCTGTTTCCTGAGCTATGCCAACCAGTATACCAAGCCCTTTAACGAGATATCGGGCGTGGTGACGGAACTGCAGAACGCGCTGGCGTGCGCGGCGAGAATCTTCGCGCTGATTGAAGAAGAAGCGCAGACGCCGGATGGCGATGACGCCCGGGTTCTGGCTGCGGTATCGGGCAGAGTGGATCTGGAGCACGTGGCGTTCTCTTATGTGCCGGAAAAACAGTTGATTACAGACTTCAATCTTTCGGTGAAACCGGGGCAGCGTGTGGCGATTGTGGGGCCGACAGGATGCGGCAAGACGACGGTGATCAATCTGCTCATGCGTTTCTATGATGTGAATGCGGGGAGGATCTGCGTGGACGGCGCGGATATCAGGAAGGTGACGAGAGAAAGCCTGCGGGCGAATTACGGTATGGTACTGCAGGAGACGTGGCTGAAGGCTGGCACTGTCCGGGACAATATTATCATGGGTAAGCCGGACGCTTCGGAAGAAGAGATTATCGCGGCGGCCAAGGCGTCCCATGCTCACAGCTTTATCAAGAGGCTGCCTGACGGCTATGATACGGTAATCGGCGAGGACGGCGGTAATCTGTCCCAGGGGCAGAAGCAGCTTCTGTGTATTACCAGAGTCATGCTGTGCCTGCCGCCCATGCTGATTCTCGACGAGGCGACGTCCTCCATCGATACCAGAACAGAGATTAAGATTCAGCAGGCGTTTGCCACGATGATGCAGGGAAGAACCAGCTTTATTGTAGCGCATAGGCTGTCAACAATCAGGGAAGCGGACGTGATCTTAGTCATGAAGGACGGCAATATTATCGAGCAGGGAAATCATGAGACGCTGCTTATGCAGGACGGATTCTATGCGAAGCTGTATAACAGCCAATTCGCGGTGTAACAGAGAAGATACCCTACTCTACCTCTTCATAATACGCCGCGTCCGCATTATAATCCATGGATTCAGACGAAAGCTGCGTGATAACGCCGTTGTCCCATGTGAACACCAGATAGTGATAGACAACTGTGTGTTTTTGAAGATAATCTTCGGAACTTAAATAGGTCAGAAGAGAACTTTTCTCAATTTCATTTTCTTTACAGAAGCTGTCGGTGTCAATGGCCAGCCCGTCGATAAAGAAGGTAGGGAGTATGGTTTTGACACCGTTACCTGTAAAAGGAATTTCCTCGGCGGAAAGTGCCTGATAGTCGCCGCCGTCCACAGACGTTAATATCTGATAGTCGCCGTAAGCGGACAGAAAAGCTTCGGCGTCATCTCCGACAGATATACCGCGGCTGGTCTGGCCGGCATCGGCGTCTAATTCATAATCGACAGCGGTCAGAAGAGGAGTTCCCTTACCGCATGCGCTTAAAGTACCTAATGTGAGACAGGCAGCCAGAAGAAACCTGGCTGTTTTTTTTATGTATCTTTTGATAAAAAGTTTCATGGGCATTCTCCGTTCCGGTGCTGAAAAAGCGGCCGTGATATTCAAAAACCCGTGAGCAGCAACTCACGGGTTATGACAGGGGCAGTAGGAATCGAACCCACATCGATGGTTTTGGAGACCACTGTTCTACCTTTGAACTATGCCCCTATATCGGCGATATCTGTATCAATTGAACCACCGGGATTTATTATAGCATAGACGATATGCCTTAGGCAAGCATTTTTTGCAGAATTATGGTTTAATTATGTTTCGATCAGTGAAGTAAGGCGTATGAAGAGGAGCACCAGCGGGTATACTCATAGCGGAAATGGAAAGACGTAAGAAAGCATGGGATAGGTCTTATCCGGAAAGGAAGTATGAGGATGGAATTTAAGAACAGTGAGACGAAGGAAAATCTGATGCGGGCTTTTGCGGGAGAGAGCCAGGCCAGGAATCGTTATACGATTGCGGCGGGGCAGGCGAAGAAGGAGAATTTGCATGTAATAGCGGCGGTATTTCAGTTTACGGCAGACCAGGAGAAGGAGCACGCCGAGATTTTTTACCGCTATTTAAGCGAACTGTCCGGTGAAAATATTGCGGTTGACGGCGTGTATCCGGTGGATCTTGCCAAAGATGCGGCCGGACTTCTCAGGATGGCGCAGCACAATGAATACGAAGAGCATGACGATGTGTATCAGAAATTTGCCGATAAAGCCGAGGAAGAGGGCTTTCGGAATATTGCGGCTTCCTTCCGCAGCATTGCTGAGATTGAGAAGGTGCACGGCAACCGGTTTGGCGAATTTGCGGAGCTGTTAGAGCAGGGCAAGTTGTTTGTATCCGATGTGGAAACGGCATGGATGTGCTTAGAGTGTGGGAATATCATCTACGGAACCAGCGTTCCGGAGGAATGTCCGGTGTGTCATCACAACAAGGGCTTCTTCATCAGGCTGGAGCTTGCGCCCTATACCGGTCAGTGCTGTGTGGACAGTAGGTGCAAGAAGGCGTAAGGGTCAAAGAGATGCAGAGACAGAAAACAAGGCGCAAGGGTCAAAGAGATGCAGAGACGGAAAACAAGGCGCAAGCAACAGAAAGAAGATATGTAGAAAGGCTGCGGCACAGCAATATGCCGCAGCCTTTCGCATCATCTCGATAGGACAGATGCCCGGCAGCCTATGAATGGATACGACTGAACTGATATTTTGAAAGATATAGATTACTGTACTTCCAATATTACAAAATCCCAGGCCTGTAATTGCAGCGAGGCTCCGTCGGATATTGTTTCGATATTCTTTGCGGAGGCTGTGTTTTTGTTCTGCATCAGCAGCGCCGCGTCCTTACCATGATAGATCACGGTGCAGGGCGTATCGGAATAATTGAAATAATAAACGACTTCTCTGCCAAGGGTGTTGACACCGCGTTTGATGATAAGCGGATAGGTCTCTTCCGGCAGCGCAATTTGTGCCTGCGCGCAGAGGCAGCGAAGCAGGTCTTTAAGCACTGTATTATCCTCGAAGTAACAGCCGAGATAAGCGGCGGTTCCCAGGCCGTACTGGTTCTGGGTGATGGCGGCATAAGAACCCCACTGAGGATGGTCGTAGGAGGCCAGCGTCTTCGCTGTCGTGGGAAGCAGAAGCTCCATCCAGTAGCGGACGCTGCTTGTTTTTGCTTCTTTTACTGTTTCAGTCAAATCTGAGAACATTACATCTTTTAAGCCCATATTGACTCCATCGGTAAATTGATCGTAAGTCATACCGAACACCTCTGTCAGTTTGTGAGGTTGGTCGTCGTGATAGATTTTCAGCATCTTATCTGCAAATGCTGTTCTAAACGTAGAAATCAGGTGTCCGCCGTTTCTGACATAGGTATCTAATGCGTTGACAAGTGTGTCATTTACACTATAGAGCGCCGGCGTTACAAGAATCTTGTATTGACTGAACAAGTCAATATCGTTCTCGGAGAGAATATCGCACTCCACATTCAATTCATAGAAAGCATCGAAGAGCCAGCGGAAGATATCGTTGTAGGCCAGCTCATCATGAATCTTAAACCACTGCAGAGCGGTCAGGGATTCGTTGTTCAACACGAAAGCCACGGGGCAGTTCTTGCGCAGATTCACAAGGTGCGCGCCATGCTCTCTGAAAGCTGCGCCGATGCGGCAGGCTTCCCGGTAAGTGGCATTTTCTTTGAGATTATGGCTTAATACGCCCTTCCAGTAGGATTCAATGGCGTTATGAATGGAATGCCAGTGCCAGTACATTACGGAGTTTGCGCCGTTGGACAGGTGGCTGAAGGCCTGCATGACAAGCTGTCCGGGATAATGGAGCCAGCCGTGGTTTCCCTGAGCTTCCGTTTCCAGAACCAGATAGTTGTCCTTTTTCAGAGAACGGGCGATAGAGCCGCCCATGGCAATCTCCTTGCCGGTCAGGGACTGGGCGGAGGGATGGTATATGTCGCAGCCCGCTATGGTCAGCGGACCGGCGGCGTCCCACTGATTCACCTCCGGCTGCAGCCCGTAGGAATAGCCGCGCCAGTCGTAGTCGAAGTTTTGGGTGATGAACTGATCCGGGCGGGCGTATTCCGACACGATGCGCTGCTGCCACGCCAGGAAATCCGACACTAATTTACGCTGGAATTTCTGGTATTCCGCGCCCAGGCTCCCGTTAATCGTGCCCCGCACGTCCGGGAAATCCTCCCAGCTATTGATGCGGTTGCTCCAGTAATCCAGCCCCCAGGCATGATTTAGGGCGTCCAGGTCGTCGTGGAAAAGCTCCCGCACATAGGAGACGAACCTGGCCTGCGCGTAAGAGGAGCAGGTGTCGTAGGACTTCGTCTCATTGTCAAGCTGGAAGCCGACGACATGTTCATAAGGCCGGACTTCTTCCATCAGCCTGCGGATAATACGCTCTGCGTATTTCAGATACATGGGATGGGTAATGTCCATATTCTGTCTGCGGCCATAGCGTTCGGGGCCGTCATGGGTCTGTGTAAGAATATCGGGATATTTGCGTACCAGCCAGGTGGGAACCGCGTAGGTGGGAGTTCCTACGATCACCTGTATGCCGTGTCCCTCAGAAGCGCGCAGCATCCGGTGCAGGTGGGTGAAGTCGAAGACACCCTCCTGGGGTTCCCAGGTGCTCCAGGTGGATTCCGCGATACGGATGACGTTCATGCCCGCCTGCGCCATCATCTCCATGTCTGTCTCGATCCGGTCTGTAGGCAGGTACTCGTCATAGTACGCCGCGCCGAAGAGAAGCTTATTTGTTTCCATATACAATACCGTCCTTCCTGAAAAGAGTTTGTCGTAAAACAAGATATCCAAAAATTATAATATTTATTGTACAAAAAAGCTATTGCATAGTCCAGTGCTATCTGCTACGCTATTAAAAAACGCTCAACCGTTTGCGCAGAGACTGGGAAAAGCAGACGGCTGTAATGCTTGAAAGATCAGAAAGAGTATCAATGGAGAAATTATGGAAGAGAAGAATCTAACGATTAACGATATCGCGGAAGAACTGGGCGTGTCCAAGACTACTATCTCCCGCGCCATATCCGGCAAGGGCAGAATCGGGGCGGACACCCGCAAAAAGGTGCTTGAATATATCGAGGCCCATAACTACCGGCTTAACGTCATTGCCAAAGGGCTGGCCCAGAATAAGACCTATAATATCGGTCTGGTCCTGCCGGGAGACTATAATGTGGTGGAACTGCCCTTTTTCCAGAATTGCATGATGGGCATCTGCAAGCTGGCTTCGGAGCGGGATTACGACGTGCTGATCTCTATGGTGACCGGACAGAATATTGCCCAGCTTGAGCGGGCGGTGACCAATCATAAGATAGACGGCGTGATTCTCACCCGGACACTGACGAAGGATGCGCCCATGGAGTATCTGAAGGAGAGCGGGATTCCGTTCGTGGCCATCGGCAGTACCGGAGACGATACGGTGATTCAGATTGATAACGATCACAGAAGAGCCTGCAAAGAACTGACCGGTAATCTGCTGCGTCAGGGCATCAAGAAGATTGCGCTGATTGGAAGTGACGAGAGTCATGTCGTAACGGGCAATCGTCTGCGCGGCTTCGAGGACGCCTTCGGGGAACTGGACGGATGGCAGGGCAGCAGAGAGGTTTTTCTGAATGTGGACAATGGCAGGCAGGTGGAGGAGATTGTGAAACGCCTGCTTCAGGAGCGCATCGAATGTATTGTGACAATGGATGATTTCCTGTGCGGCTGCGTGCTGGATGCTCTGCAGAGAAGCGGGGCGCAGGTACCGGACGAGGTGCAGGTGGGTTCCTTCTATGACAGTACCTTTCTTGCCAATCATATGCCCTCTGTCACGTCCATCCGGTTTAATGTAGAGGAGCTTGGCACGAAAGCCTGCGAACTGCTGCTCGATCTGCTGGAGGAAAAAGACGTGGAGCGGCGCACGCTGCTTGGCTACGAGGTCAGAATGAGACGCTCCACCAGAAGCTTCCGCACCGGAAGCTAAGGAACAACGTAACAACGGAACGGCAGCGCAACTGAAAATTACCTTTACCATATGGAAAATCCAAGGTATAATATAAGTACCTGATTCGCGCGGCGGGAAAGCGGCAGAACAGGGGAAAGGAAGGTAAGTATCAGTATGGCAAACAGATTTGTATTGAATGAAACATCTTATCACGGAGCGGGGGCAATCCGTGAGATCGCGACGGAAGCGAAGGGAAGAGGCTTTGGCAAGGCATTTGTCTGCTCAGACCCGGATCTGGTGAAATTCGGCGTGACAGGCAAGGTGCTCTCCGTTCTGGAGGAAGCGGGACTGGCATATGAGCTGTATTCCAACATCAAGCCCAATCCCACCATTGAAAATGTGCAGACAGGTGTGGAAGCTTATCAGAAATCAGGCGCGGATTACCTGATTGCAATCGGCGGCGGTTCTTCCATGGATACCGCGAAGGCTATCGGTATCATCATTAATAACCCTGAGTTCGGGGACGTGGTAAGCTTAGAGGGCGTTGCGCCTACGAAGAATAAATCCGTACCGATTTTTGCGGTACCCACCACGGCGGGAACTGCGGCAGAGGTTACGATCAATTATGTGATTACCGATGCGGAGAAGAACCGCAAGATGGTATGCGTGGATCCGAAGGATATTCCGGTCGTGGCGTTTGTGGATCCGGAGATGATGTCTTCCATGCCCAAGGGCCTGACGGCGGCGACAGGTATGGACGCGCTGACGCACGCCATCGAAGGCTATATTACCGCAGGAGCATGGGAGTTATCCGATATGTTCCATCTGAAAGCAATCGAGATTATTTCCCGCTCCTTAAGAGGCGCGGTGGACAATACGCCGGAAGGAAGAGAAGACATGGCGCTTGGCCAGTATGTGGCGGGTATGGGATTCTCCAACGTAGGACTTGGTATCGTGCATTCCATGGCGCATCCGCTGGGCGCTTTGTATGATACGCCTCACGGGATTGCCAATGCGATTATTCTGCCTACAGTGATGGAGTACAATGCGGATGCTACAGGAGAGAAATACCGAGAGATCGCCAGAGCAATGGGCGTGGCAGGTGTTGACTCTATGAGTCAGGAAGAGTACCGCAGAGCAGCCATCGATGCAGTAAAGAAGCTGTCTGAGGACGTAGGCATTCCTGCAGATCTGAAGGAAATCGTGAAGAGAGAGGATATTCCGTTCCTGGCACAGTCAGCTTACGACGATGCCTGCAGACCGGGCAATCCGAAGGAGACAAGCGTTGAGGATATTACGAAGCTGTATGAATCGTTGATCTGATGCAGAGGTAAGAAATAAAAGATCATGATATGTGATATATGATGCGATATATGATACAGAAGACAGAGTCCGTGCCTCAGAGCATGGACTCTATTTTATTGACGGCAAGGCTGATGGCTTCGCTCATGGAGACATCCCCGCATCCGGCGATATAGTGGTTGCAGCGGTTGACCGGAATGAGCACCTTGAAGGCGCGGCTTGCGCCTACCGCAGCGGCGATGGCGGGCGTAATCTCTCCTAACAGGGCGTTGGCGAAGACGATACCGATGGGGCCGATGATAATATCCGAGTCCGCCGCGTTCACGATCGCCGCGTTTTCTCCTGTTGCGCCGTATTCCGCGCCTGCCTTCAGCATGGCGGAGGTGGCGATGCTGTTGGTGCCGATGGCGTACAGTTCCAGGTCTTTATGCTTTGCTTTCAGGGCTTCGATGACGGTCTTGCCGATGCGCCCGCCCTGCCCGTCTATGACTGTGATTTTCATAGTAATCTCCATTCCGGAGCGTTTTACGCGACTGGGCGATGAGAAATCCGCGCAGGCGGTTTCTCATCTGCCATCAGACAAATTTGTGACGCTCCGGCACAAATTTGGGATTGAACAATCAGCTCATCAGAGTGATTGTTCAATCTAATCCTTGTCCTTTCATTAAAACATATCTGCGGCTTTTAGGCAAGACGCACCGCAGCCCCCGCTTCTTTGCTTTTTTCTCCGCGTTTTTTCTTTTGCATTTCCGGTGTTCCTGCAGGAAGCTTTCATTGTATTGTGCAAAATACCTAATTCTACACGCGTCATTTTGGCAAAAACAGCATTGACATCTTCTGTGCAATTTGTTATCCTTATCACATGAACAACCGATTGCGCAAAGTAAAAACCTACAAAAAAGCATGAGGAAAATCTAAAAAGCACAAAACGGCACGAAAAACAAGAAAGTAAATGAAAACCAAGTAAACAAAAACAATGGAGGGCATGGCAATGGATAAGTTTATTGTAAACATCATCCATCGTCCGGAGATGGTACCTGAGTACGCAGAGAAGGTTACCGGACACGGCAAAGAAGAGGATATCGGAAGAAAGGAGCTTCTGACAGAGTCCCTTGATATCTTCAAGGCACAGCAGTCGATCGCGCACAAGAACGGTCTTAAGACTACCATTCAGATGACCTACGCGTCCCTGTTTAACGACGAGGCGGTGGCACTGGCGAAGGAAGACCACGAGAAATACGGCGATGAGATTGCATTATCCTTACTGGGACTTCCCTGCGAAGAGTTCCGTGAGAAGTATAAGACGAAGGACTTCTGCATCTGGATGTTCTCTATGGAGGACAAGAAGTCTATCGTGGACGATGTGTTCGGCAAGTTCAAGGACAGATTCGGTTTCTACCCGGAATCCACAGGTTCCTATTATATGGACGCCGATCTGGTTAATTACATCAAAGAGAAGTATCCGATGGTAAAATGCGCTGTCGCTACCTGCTGGGAGGAAGGACCGAAGGCTTACCATACCTGCAATAACTCCTGGTATACCTTTATGGACGGCGGCCCGTGGGCGCCCTGGATCCCGAGTAAGCAGAATGTACACGCACCGGCGGCGAACGAAGCGGAGGATTCCGGCATCGTGGCGATCCCGCACTTATCCCGTGACCTGATTGCCTGCTATGACGGCAACGGCTCCAACTTCGGTACGCATCCGCAGAACGTACTGCGCAGTATGTGTTATGATTCGAAGACCTGGGAATATCCTTATATGTACAACCTGATCGACCAGTTCCGTTCCCTTGCAAAATACAACAACGGCTACGCATACAACATGATGTTTGTAGGTCCCGGCTGGATGAACAAGATGGGACGCTGGGAGGCTCCTTACGAGCTGCTCCTGAAGTCTTACGAGGACGGTATGGCTTACTATGGCAAGCTGAAGAAGGAAGGTCTTCTGGATGATATGACGATGGCGGAGTTCGCGGATTATTTCCGCGCCAACAGAAGACTGACAGAGCCTGAATGCGCGCTTTGGAGAGATATCTTATACGGATCCGACAAGCAGCTTTTCTGGTACTGCGACCCTTACATGAGAGTCTGCGCGAATATGGACCAGGGCGGCGCGATCGTAGACCTTCGTCCTTACGCGGCGAAGCTGGAATGGCCTGTAGGTATCGGCACGAAGCACGTAACGGACGCTTCCTATCCGTTCCTGATTCAGGAGAAATACAGAGCCGGATACTTCACCCATTACGCAGGCGAGGGTACGGTCAGAAGTGCGAAATTAGTACACAACGGCGAGGAAGTAGACCTGTGCCTGTGCAGAACGAAAGCGCATTTCTCACAGGAGGGCAATACCAGAATCCTTACCCTTGATCCGGTAGATATTGAATTCTACGATCTGACTGTAAAGTTACAGACCAAGCTGTACTTCGAAGAGGGAAGTTCCAGGATCAAGATTGAGAGAACCGTTCTGGAAATGAGCGATCCTAACGCAGAAGTGGAGATCAACGAGTACATGGTAGCCTGCTACGGCACAACAGAGTACTCCGAGGATATGACGAACGTTAAGTTATCCGTTACAGACGGAAATAACACGGAGAGCATCGATTACGCATACAAGTGCCGCGAGGCGCAGATGAGCGGCGCGACGGAAGCGGTAGCAGTCGTTCCCGAGATCGAGACGAGAGTTTCTATAAGCTGCGAGAAGAAAGACGCGGTAGGTTACATCAAGGAAGGCTACGCGTTCTCCCCGATGTTCACATTAGGTTATACGACCAAGTTAAAAGATAAGGAGGTATTTGCAACATGGCTCAATCTGGCAAAGGCAAATTAAATTACAGATGTCCCTCCTGCTTTATGAGAGACTTAGATATCGATATGTTCTACGATAAGGATAAAAAGGAATACCACTGCATCCGCTGTCAGTATGTAGGCAGTGAAGAGGATGTGCTGGAGAAAAACGAGCTGGTTCGTTTCCGGTATAAGGCGGCGATGAAACGTTTTACGAAATTTGACTTCGATTAAGAGACAGAGCGAATTAAAAAAACTCAGATTGCCCGGGCGGCAGGTATGCTGCCTGAGCAATCTGGTTATTTATGGAAAAAGCGGTAAATTGATTTATTCATGATTGATTTAGGAGACTACACATGAAATATATGAAAGGCATGGATCTTTCCACGGTAAAAGAGGTGGAGAGTCTGGGCGGTAAATTCTACGATCACGGCGTAGAGAAGGACGTCTTCGATATTCTGTTAAGCTATGGTGTGAATGCGGTTCGCCTTCGTCTGTGGAACGACCCTTATACGGAGGACGGCGTCCCCTATGGGGCGGGTACGAACGATCTTCCGACGACGATAGAGCTTACGAAGCGGGCGCTGGAGCGCGGCATGGAAGTGCTTCTGGATTTCCATTACAGCGATTTCTGGGCTGATCCGGGCAAACAGCGGGTGCCGAAGGCCTGGCGCGGTATGAATGTGGAAGAACTGGAGCAGGCGGTCTATGAATTTACGGCGGATACCCTGCGGGCGATGAAGGAGGCGGATGCTTTCCCGACGCTTGTGCAGGTGGGAAACGAATTGACCAACGGAACGCTCTGGCCGCTTGGAAAGAAGCCTGAGTATGATAATCTGGCGCGCTTTATCAGTGCCGGAATCCGCGGCGTGAAGGCGGTGGACGCTGACATGCCGATCATGATTCATCTGGACAACGGCGGCAACAACGCGATGTACCGCGACTGGTTCGACCATTATACAGAGCGGGGCGAGGACTTCGATATCATCGGGTTATCCTATTATCCGTTCTGGCACGGTTCGTTGGAGGATTTGAAGAACAACATGAACGACCTGGCAGTTCGTTACGGCAAGGAACTGATGATCGCTGAGGTCTCCATGGGCTTTACTATGGAGGATTACGCGGCATATGAGAAGCTGGAGCCGGGAGAGCGTAAAGGCTATGCGACGAAGCCGGAGCTGGCGGCGAAGGTGCCTTACCCCATGACGAAAGAAGGGCAGAAGGAGTTCCTGCACGCCCTGTTCGATGTGATCAAGCAGGTGCCTGACGGCAAAGGAAAAGGCTATTTCTATTGGGAAGCCGCATGGATTCCCGTACCCGGCTCAGGCTGGGCGACGCCGGGCGCGCTGGAATATATTGAGGAAAAGGGCCCCTGCGGTAATGAGTGGGCCAATCAGGCGCTGTTTGACTATGACGGCAACGCGCTGCCTGCGTTAGAATTAATCAGAGATTATCAGCCGTAGCGTCCGGTGAAGCCGGAGCTTTATAAGACGGGCTGCGGGCGCGCCATGGCGGTGGACTTACGCACCACAAGCTGCGGGCGCAGCAGCGTCCTGCTGATAGACACATGGTTGAGCAGAGAGTGCAGGGTGTAGAAGCCTGACTTGCCCAGTTCGATCCGGTCCTGCCGGATGGTGGTCAGCGGCGGATTCAGTTTGGTGGAGATGGGAATGTCGTCGAAGCCGATGACGCTGACGTCCTCCGGGACTTTATAGCCGTGGAGCGTACATTCCGTAATCACGCCGGAGGCGATTAAGTCGTTGCCGCACAGGATAGCGGTAATGCCCATGGAGAGCAGGCTGCTCACATGGTCCTTGGCGGCATCCGCCACATAGTAGCCGTAGGGCATGGTGGCTTCGCTGAAAGGAAGACCGTGAGAGGTCATGCTGTCGATATAGGCCTGCCTGCGCTGCTCGGAAATCATGGAGTGGCGGGAGCCGTTGATCAGGGCGATGCGGCTGTGGCCCTGATGAATCAGATGGACGATGGCGTCGTCGATGCCCTCGGCGCTGTCGGTACCGATGGAGCCGACGCAGGGATTCTTTCTGACATAATTATCGAATAAAACCGTAGGAATGTTGGTGGAGGAGAATTGGCTCATCCAGTCATCCTGAAGGGCAAAGCCGACGATAAAAGCACCGACATACCCGTTTTTTAACATATAAGTGTCGTATTTTTCCGTGGATTGGAACAGAGGGGTAACAGGAATGACGGTAACGTCATAGTTGCCGCGAAAGGCCTCCTGCCGGAAGCCGAGAATGATATCGTAGCCGAATTGCTCCGGTGTCTCGTAATCCATATTTTCCACAAAAAGACATATTTTTTTGCGGTCCCTTCCGCGCATCTGCTTGGTGGTGTAACCCATTTCCACGGCGGTATCGAGCACCGCCTGACGAAGCTGTTCGCTGATGTCGCTGGCGCCGTTTAAGCCCTTGGATACCGTGCTTACGGAGACGCCAAGCCGGTTGGCAATGTCCTTGATTGTAGCCATAATTTCCTCCACAAAAGAAAAGCAAAGTATGTAAATTATTTTATAACATCATATAAAAATAAGCATAAAAGAAAAAGAGTAAGAATGCAAGGATGGAAACGGAAGTTTCGAAAAATTTCGCAAATTTGTTATTTTTATACAAATTGGCACTGAAAAAACAGTAAATAATGGCAAAACCCTTTGCAAAAACGATTTCCATATTGACAATATGCCTATAAGAGTGGTAAATTTGGTAGTAGATACGAAAGTTTGCGAAAACATTCGAAGAGCTTTCGCGATGGGGGTCGAAGTAGTGAGAGGGAAATCGTTGACAAGGGGAGCGGGCATACTATTATCTATATCCAGTCTGCCTTCCGCATATGGAATCGGCGCCTTGGGCGATGCGGCTTTTCGCTTCATAGACCTGCTGGCGGATTTGAAGCAGAAGTACTGGCAGATATTGCCGATGGGACCGTTGACCGTGGGGGACAGCCCTTTTCAGTCGATCTCTCTTTTCGCGGGGAATCCGTATTATATCGATCTGGACGACCTGATTCGGAACGGGCTGCTTCTGGCAGAAGAGGTGGATGCGTACCGCTGGGGAGACAGTGAAGATCATGTGGACTACGGAGTCCTTTATGAGAACAGGTACAATGTATTACAGCAAGCGTTTGAACGCTTTGACATCCGGAACGCGTCCTACATAGCTTTCTGTGAGAAGAACCGGGAATGGCTGGAGCCTTACAGCCTGTATATGGCAGTAAAAAAAGTAAACGGCGACAGACCCTGGTTCGAATGGGAGGAACCCATACGGAACAGGAAGACGGAGGCTCTGGAGCAATATAAGACAGATCTGGCAGGGCAGATGGCATTCTGGAATTTCTGCCAGTATGAATTTTATCAGCAATGGGAATCCGTGAAAGCATACGCTCATAAACGGGGCGTGCAGTTGATCGGCGATATGCCTTTCTACGTAGCTTACGACAGCGTGGATGTGTGGACACACCGCAGCTTGTTTCAGTTAGACAGGGACGGCAGAATGCTTCGGGTGGCGGCCTGTCCGCCGGATTCTTTTTCAGAAAAAGGACAGATATGGGGCAAT
This sequence comes from Lachnospiraceae bacterium, assembly GCA_017626325.1. Taxonomy (GTDB): domain Bacteria; phylum Bacillota; class Clostridia; order Lachnospirales; family Lachnospiraceae; genus UBA3282. Next base: position 25,200 of record JAGAIZ010000062.1, read on the forward strand.
CCGGTCTATGACTGGGAGGCCATGGAGGCGGATAATTTCAAGTGGTGGAAAGCCAGGATGAAACAGCAGGCTTCACTGTTTGATATCATCAAGATAGATCATTTCACGGGTATGGTGAAATATTTCAGCCTGAAGAACGGGGAGAAAGATATTTCCCGGGGACGCTGGATGAAGGGACCGGGCAGGAAACTGACGGACGTCCTGGAGAAAGCGGCAGGCGGCAAGATTATCATTGCGGAGAACATGGGAACGATGCTTCCGGGCGTCGATATGCTGATTCGCAAGCTGGGCTGGCCGGATATGAAAGTGCTGCTGTTTGCCTTCGATGGCAAGCCGGACAACAGTAATCTGCCTCACAATTATGAGAGTACCAATACAGTAGTCTATGCGGGCACTCATGACAATGACACCATCGTAGGATATTTCAGAGATTATACCGACTATGAACTGGCATACCTGTATTCCTACCTGAACATAGATAAGAAAGAAGAGATTTCCGACGCCTTGATTCGGACGGCTTATGCGAGCATTGCGGATGTGGTCATTCTGCAGATGCAGGATATTCTGCAGCTAGGCAATGAGGCGCGGATGAATCAACCCTCTACAGTCGGGGCAAACTGGAAATGGCGGATCTTAAGCGCCGCGCTCCCGGAGGAACGCAGAAGCTGGATTCGGACGCAGACGGCGCTCTACAGGCGGTAGGACGCGCGCAAGAAAGGACTAGTCCTTTCTTTATATTCTATAGTTATAGAATATAAAACATCTGTCTGTATATTCGTTATGGTATAAGGTATGGCTTCATACTTTATATAGAAAAGTAATATGGTTCCCCAGGGAACCGATCAAAGAAAGAGAGAGGAAAAGATTATGAAGAAGAAAGTATTGGCAACATTACTGGCAACAGCAATGGTAGCTGGCTGTCTTGCAGGCTGTGGCAGTTCTAACGACACAGCGGCAACAGAGGAAGCGGCGCCTGCAGCAGATGCTGAGGCAACAGAAGAAGCTGCTCCTGCTGACGACGCTGCGGCAGCAGATACCACAGAAGACGCGGGTGCGGCAGACGCAGCAGATCCGGTAGCGAACCTGATCGCTGCTACAACAGATACTGTTACATTGACAGTATGGGCATCTGAGGAAGATCAGGATCTTACAACACAGCTTCTTGAGGATTTCAAGGCTGCTTATCCTGATGTAACATTTGATATCACACTGGGCGCTGAATCCGAGTCTACAGCGAAGGATACTATCCTGACAGACGTAGAGGCGGCAGCAGACGTATACGCATTCGCAGACGACCAGATCAATGAACTGGTACAGGCTGGCGCATTACAGGAAGTAGTAACATCCTACACATTCGACGTAGCGACAGAGAACGCAGCAGGCGCTGTAGAGGCGGCTTCTGTAGACGGTAAGTTATACGCATACCCGATGACTGCTGATAACGGTTATTTCATGTTCTATGACGCATCCGTATTCACAGAGGATGACGTACAGTCCTTAGAGAAGATGATCGAAGTTGCGGAAGCAGCAGGCAAGAAGATTGCGATGGATATCTCCAACGGCTGGTATATCTACTCC
>JAGAIZ010000063.1 GCA_017626325.1 Lachnospiraceae bacterium
AATATATGGTGGGTATGGCGCAGTTGGCTAGCGCGCCAGATTGTGGCTCTGGAGGCCGAGGGTTCGAGTCCCTCTATCCACCTTTACACGGGAACGTGCAAGGAGCACAGCCTGCTGATACCAATAATGGGCTATCGCCAAGGGGTAAGGCACAGGACTTTGACTCCTGCATTCGCTGGTTCAAATCCAGCTAGCCCAGCTATGGAGCACTAGCTCAGTCGGTAGAGCACCTGACTTTTAATCAGGTTGTCGGGGGTTCGAATCCCCCGTGCTTCACTTGATATATAACCTTCAAAACTTGAAGTTAATGGTTTTGAGGGTATTTTTTTGCTTTACGTTTTGCAGACATATGGAGATGTACGGAAAGAAGGAGGAAAGGATATGGCACAGGAAAATACGACGGTACAGGAAAATAAAATGGGCACTATGCCCATAAACAGGCTGCTGATTACCATGTCGCTGCCGATGATGATTTCTATGCTGGTTCAGGCGCTTTATAACGTGGTGGACAGTATCTTTGTGTCGCGTATTAACGAAAACGCACTGACGGCGGTGTCTCTCGCGTTTCCGATACAAACGTTGATGATCGCTGTGGCTGGAGGTACCTGCGTCGGTATCAATGCGGTGCTGTCGAAGGCACTCGGCGAGAAGAAGCAGGAACAGGTGAACCAGGCGGCGGGAAACGGCATCGTTCTGATGGGAATCAGCTACGTGATTTTCCTGCTTGTGGGGATACTGGCTGCAAGGGCATTCTATCTAAGCCAGACGGATGATGCGCAGATTGTACAGTATGGATACGAGTATCTGTCGGTGGTGTGCTGTTGTTCTTTCGGCATGTTTGCCCAGTTCACTTTCGAACGGCTCTTACAGTCTACCGGGAAGACCTTCTATATTATGATTACCCAGGGAACAGGCGCTATTATCAATATTATACTGGATCCTATCTTTATTTTCGGTCTGTACGGCGCGCCCAGGATGGGCGTAAGAGGCGCGGCGGTAGCGACCGTGATCGGTCAGATTGTGGCCGGTATGCTCGCGTGTATCATTAACGCGAGGAAGAATGCGGAGATACAATTGGAGCTGCGTGTGCTGAAGCCGCAGAAGGATATTGTGAAGCAGATTTACAGAATCGGCGTGCCGTCTATGATTATGCAGGCAATCGGTTCGGTCATGACCTATGGCATGAATCTGATTCTGATTTCTTTTACATCCACCGCGACAGCCGTCTTCGGCGTATACTTCAAGCTGCAGAGCTTCATCTTTATGCCGGTGTTCGGCATCAATAATGGCTTAGTGCCGATTCTGGCGTATAATTATGGCGCTGGCAGACGGGAGCGTTTTGTGCAGGCGCTGAAATGTGCGGTCATTTACGCGATGGCCATTATGTTCGTGGGAATTATTGTTTTCCAGACGATTCCGGGAACGCTGTTTGCGCTGTTCGCGGCATCGGACACTATGCTCGGCATCGGTATTCCGGCGCTTCGGATTATCAGCATCAGCTATATTTTCGCGGGCTATAATATCGTGTGCGGCACTGCTTTTCAGGCGCTTGGCAACGCGGTGTACAGTATGATCGTATCCATAGCCAGACAGCTCGTGGTACTGCTTCCGGCGGCTTATCTGCTGGCGCTTCTGGGGAATGTGAATTATGTGTGGTGGGCATTCCCGATTGCGGAGATTGCTTCGTTGACGATGACGACCATCTTCCTGTTAAAGATCAATAAGGATGTGATAAGGCACATCGGGGAAGAATAAAGCCTGTGCTTTGGCGCAATTGTGCAGGGCGGCAAGTTATCCGTTGACACAGCTTTATGAAAATGATATGATACTTGAGCGGGTTTTTCCAGCCCGCAATCGGCGGATGTGGCGGAATTGGCAGACGCGCTGGATTTAGGTTCCAGTCTGAGAGGGTGCAGGTTCAAGTCCTGTCATCCGCATAGAAGTTATATACATATTAATCCTCATTTCTGAGCGACTTGTCGCGAAGAGGCGACGCAAATATCAGATTTGCGTCTGCCATCAGGGCTATTTGCTTTCGTTCAGAAACAAATAGCCGTGTGAAAAATTAGCACATCAGTGTGATTTTTCACACTATATCTTGCATTTTCGACAGATAATGCTATAATTATGCACATGGGGATATAGCTCAGTTGGGAGAGCGATACGTTCGCAACGTATAGGTCACGAGTTCGAGTCTCGCTATCTCCATTCTTTGGATAACAGTTCTGCGCTGGCGGGCTGTTATTTTTTTTCGGGAATCGTGGATTTCTTTCTTTTTATGGGATATAATAGTACTTAATTACTACAGTAGGGGGATCTTATGAGTCTGAATGAGGGGTTAATATATACAAATGATAATTGTATCGGATGTAACCGCTGCATATCCGGCTGCCCGGTGCTGGGTGCTAATGTTGCGGTCAGTGTAAACGGCAGGAATCACATTCATGTAGATGGAGATCAATGTCTGCATTGCGGCAGATGTCTGGCTGCCTGTAAGCATAATGCGAGAGAATACAGGGATGATACGCAGGAGTTTATGGAGAAGTTGAAGCAGGGCGCTTCGGTTTCCCTGCTGGTTGCGCCATCCTTTTTTATTGTATATGGGGATAAAGCGGCACAGGTCTTAGGATATTTAAGAAGTCTGGGCGTAAGGCTTGTCTATGATGTGAGCTACGGCGCTGATATCGCTACATGGGCATATCTGACCTATGTGGAGGAACATCATCTGCAGGGAGCGATCGCACCGCCTTGCAGCGCAATTGTGAATTATCTGCAGAAATTCTCTGCGGCGCTGACAGAGGCGATTATACCGATTCACTCGCCGCTTTTGTGCCTGGCGGTTTATCTGAGGAAATATCAGGGAATTACGGATGAATTTGCGTTCTTAAGTCCCTGCATTGCCAAGAAGGATGAGATAGAAGCGCCGGGCTGTGAAGGACTGGTGCAGTATAATGTGACCTTCGGGCATCTGATGAGCCGCCTTGCGGGAATCGATTTAAGCAGCTATGATACGGAAGTAGAACTGTCGGATTATGGGCTTGGGCGGATTTATCCCGTGCCGGGCGGATTGTCTGATAATATCAGGCGTTTTATCGGCCCGGACGAGACGGTGCGGGAGCTTCACGGAGAGAATAATGTATACGATTATTTCTCCAAGCTGGAGAAAAGGATTCTTCTGCATAAGGAGCTTCCTTATCTGGTGGATTGTCTCAACTGTGCGCAGGGCTGTTTGTCCGGTACGGCGACAGAGAGCTTTCCGGAACTGGATGACGATGTGTATTTCAGGATGCAGCATAACAGGCTTCCGAATCCATTGATTGAGACGTCCGGGAATCCGTATCTGGAGGAGCTGCCGCTGGCGGAGCGGCGGACAAGGCTGTTTGAGCGGTTCGCTGATCTGGATGTTAAGGACTTTGCCCGTGATTATGGATGTGCGCGGCAGGAGAGCGCTGACGCGGAGTCTTCGTGGGATGGAACCGGAGAGGACGGCTGTGAAGAGCAGTTGGAGCGGATTTTTCATAAGATGCATAAGGATTCGGAGGAATCCCGTAAGATAGACTGTCATTCCTGCGGCTACAGCAGTTGCCGCGAGATGGCGAAGGCGATCGCGAAGGGCTATAACAGAATAGAGAACTGTGTGCATTATCTGAAGGATGAAAATATGCGCATATCCATGATAGATATCAGGACGGGGATTCCGAATTTTAACGCTTACCTGAATTTTGTGGAGACGCTTTTGGTTGAAAACAGAGTGCGGGAATATGGTTTCCTGTACTTTAATATCAATAATTTTAAATTTGTGAATCAGAAATATGGTTTCAGGCGGGGCGACGCCGTTCTGAAGGAATATTGCATGACGGTAGCCGAACTTGCCCATGAGAATGAATTGGTGGCGTTAGTTGGCGGTAATAATTTCGTAGGTGTGGTCAAAGCGGAGCGCGTGGATGAATTATTACATAGATTAGAAGGAATTCCGCTTATTACGCTGGCAGAAAATAATGGCAAACAGGTCTACATATCGGCAAGGGTAGCGGTCTATATACCGGATGGCACGGACAATTCCCCGCAGATGATCATGGAGAAGATGTCTACTACCTTTGCGGAGATCAACCGTTCCATTAACCAATCGGTGCTCTATTATGACGAGAGGCTGCGGCAGAAGAAGATTTACGAAGATGAAATTATGAATTCCGTGGAGCCGGGATTGGAGGCAGGGGAATTTGAGGTATTCTACCAGCCCAAAGTCAATATGAAGACCCGCAGGCTGATCGGCGCGGAAGCGCTGATTCGCTGGAGAAGGAACGGCTCTGTTGTGCCGCCGATGGATTTCATCCCGATCTGTGAGAGAGTGGGACTGGTGCAGAAGCTGGATTTCTTCGTCCTGGATACGGTATGCCGCCATATTGTAGAGTGGATTGATAAGGGAATCACGATGGTGCCTGTTTCGGTTAATTTCTCGAAGCAGCATTTCGTAGAAGATACGGTGGCGGAGCATATTAATGAGATTGCTGAGAAGCGTAAGACGCCGAAACAGTATCTGGAGATCGAATTTACGGAGACCGCGTATCTGGACGACGGGCATAACCTGATTTCCAGTATTGATAAGCTGCACGAGTTCGGCATCGCTTCTTCCATGGATGATTTCGGAACAGGATATTCGTCTCTCAGTATGCTGCAGAATATGAGCTTTGATACGCTGAAGCTGGACAAGACATTTCTGCAGGAGGGCAACGACGAACGGAGCCGCAAGGTGATTGAGAACATCATCCGTATGGCCAAGGAGCTTAACATGTCCATCGTTTCGGAGGGCATCGAGACGGAGAAGGAGCTGCAGTACATGAGCGGTATGGACTGCGATATTGCGCAGGGATATCTGTTCGATAAGCCGCTGACCCATGATGAATTCGAGCAGAGACTGATACAGATGTATTATCCGAAGGAAGACGGCAGATAGACAAAAAGCGGCAGGAAACTGACAGGGAAGGAGAGGCTTTATGGCGGATACATCGAACATGACTCGTGAGGAACAGATGGCGACACAGCCTGTCGGCCGGCTGATGATCAGTATGACGTTTCCGTCTATTCTGGCACAGATTATCAATATTTTATATAATATCATCGACCGTATCTATATCGGGCATATGGAAGGCGTGGGAGCCAACGCGCTTACCGGTGTGGGCGTTACGTTCTGTATCACTGTTTTTATCTCTGCTTTCGCAGCCTTTATCAGCAGCGGCGCGGCGCCGCTTGCCGCTATCTGGCTGGGAAAGCAGGACAGAGAGCACGCGGAGAAGATTCTGGGCAACAGCGTAAGCTTCCTGTTGGTCTGCACGGCGGCGCTGATGTTCTTTTTCTACCTGTTCCAGAAACCGCTGTTGTATCAGTTCGGCGCAAGTGACGCGACCATCGGTTATGCGATGGACTATCTGTCTATCTATCTGCTGGGGACGATTTTTGTGGAGACGGCGCTTGGTTTGAACGCCTTCATCATCTGTCAGGGGCAGCCTAAGACGGCGATGATTTCCGTACTGCTTGGCGCTGTTACAAATATTATTCTGGATCCGGTGTTTATTTTCGGTTTCGGGCTGGGCGTGCAGGGCGCGGCGGTTGCCACGGTGCTTTCCCAGGCGCTTAGCGCGGCATGGGTGATGCGTTTCCTGCTGGGAGAGAAATCTTCTCTGAAAATACGGCTCAGATTTCTGAGATTTGACGGCAGGATATTGGGCGGTATCTTTTCTCTTGGCGTTTCGCCTTTTATCATGAGCGCCACGGAGAGCTTTATCAGCATTGTGTTAAATCATGGTCTGCAGACTTACGGCGGTGATCTGTATGTGGGGTCTTTGACGATTATACAGAGCGTGATGCAGCTTTTTGCTGCGCCTGTCAGCGGCTTCACGCAGGGTATGACGCCGGTTATCAGTTATAATTACGGCGCGAAGAATTTCGAAAGGGTGAGGGCGCTGTATCGCCGCATGATAGGAGTATGCTTTGGCTTCATGGCGGCGGCCACATCTACTACGATGCTGTTTCCCCGCTTCTACGCAGGACTTTTTACGAACGAGGCGGCTTTAATAGAGATGGTAGGAGAGGTCATGCCGGTATTTATGGCGGGGATGCTGATTTTTGGTCTGCAGAATGGTATCCAGCCTTCTTTTCTGGCGATGGGACAGGCGAAGATATCGCTTTTTATCGCCGTACTGCGCAAGATCATCCTGCTGATACCGCTGGCGTTGATTCTGCCGCGCTTCGTGGGCGTTATGGGTGTGTATTACGCGGAGCCGATATCCGATGTGATTTCCGCCGTGACGGCGACAACGCTTTTTATATGGAACAGTAAGAAGATTCTGACGGAGGAAGCCTGGGCCAAGATCAGGTAAGGATGTATGTGAAGATTTGGTGAACAGATTGCTATTTACCGCATAATTCGGTAGAATGTAATAGGCAATTGTAATTGTCCGGCTGTCTGCTTCTGAGCGAAAGCAAATAGCCGTGCACAGGAGGAGCATTATGAGAAGAAGAAAATTAGCGGCCATCGTGTTAGTAAGCGGGATGGCGTTTACCATGCTGGCAGGCTGCGGCGCGTCTGGCACAAATGCGGACAGTGCGGGGCAGACGGCGGAGACAGGAAATGACGGGCAGCAGGCGGAAGAAGGCACTGGGCAGAGTGCGGAGAGCGGCAATACACAGAAGGAAGATTTAAAGCAGGCGGGCCTTGGGGGCTTAATGATGCTGTATGACGATTCTGTCTGGACGGAGCAGCCGGAGCAGGAGACGGAGTCGAGTCTTGCATTTACAGATCAGAATGATTCCGTATTGGGGATTTCGTGTTCGAAGGAATCCACTTATCAGCATCCGCTGGATATGATTGCCATGTCAGAACAGATATACGCGACTTATGAAGGATATGAGGAGGTGGAAGCGCCTTCTCCGGTGGAAACACAGACGCAGGATGGAGAATGGTATGAATGGGTCATCCGGTATGTGGAAAACGGCGTCCCGACCATATCCATGCAGCGTTTCTATGCGAAGAATTATTATGTATATCAGATGACCTATGTAGCACAGGAAGAGGCTTATGAATCCGGCAAGAGCGAGGCGGCCAGGGTCATGAACTCCGTCGTGATGAACGTGCCGGGGAATGAGGACGCGGAAGAGAAGGCGAAGGAATTCCTGGTCGGCACATGGAGCGTCGGTGCAGACAGCGAGGGAGATAAAGGATATCTGGTGCTGAAGGAAGACGGCACTTATGAATGGTATATGGAGGAGACGATGAACCCGGACAATATGCACACCGGCAGCTATGGCTGTGACGTGGAGAATGCGACGCTTGGTTTTGCCGAAGGAGAGGGCGTCTATCTGGCGCTGTATCCGGAAGCGCTGTATGTGAACGGCGAGCAGGGCATGACAGGCAGCGCGAAGTACGATTATGCGTTCTCCCTGGAGCAGGAAGAGGACGGCGCGTATCCGATGATGAATGTCACGACCTTCGAGATTTATAAGACTTATAGACTTGACACGGCGGACGGGCTTATGGTACAGTAGTCCTACGTTAAGAGGGAGTAGTTATCCTGTGTAAGCAACATACCCTGGCGTAAGCCATGTTTACACGCTTTCTGTATCAAATAGTGTGAATTGTCTGTCTGGTAGGATAGAAGGATTACGATGGAAAGAACGAGACTTTTAGCATGAAAATGCAGAGGTCTCGTTTATTTTATGTATTACAGCAGCCTCTGCGAACTTAAGAGACGCAGCGGTTTGGCCATGCGGCCCAACTGCTGGCCAAAGATTGCAAGGAGGAGACGTTTATGACAGTGGTGATTCAGGTAGTTTTGTTGGTAATCGGTTTTGTGTTTCTGGTAAAAGGCGCGGACTGGTTTGTGGAGGGCGCAAGCAAGGTGGCGGAGAAATTCGGAATTCCGCAGCTTGTCATCGGGCTTACGATTGTGGCCATGGGAACTTCGCTGCCGGAGGCGGCTGTCAGTGTATCGGCGGCATTGAAAGGCAGTGCGGATATTACCATCGGTAATATTGTGGGCAGCAACATCCTGAATATTTTGATTATTCTCGGACTGACGTCAGTGATTCGCCCTGTGGCAGTACAGAAATCCACGATAAAATATGAGATTCCTTTTGTGGCGCTTATTTCGGTGCTGCTTCTGGGAATCGGTTATACAGATCAGGTGGTAGGCAGAATGGACGGCGTTATCTTATGGGCGCTTTTCATTGCCTATCTGCTGTATCTTCTGAAAATGACGAAATCCGGCGAGGCTGTGTTAGAGGAACTGCCGGAAGAAGATAAGGATATGCCTGTGTGGAAAATGCTTCTGCTGATTGCGGGCGGCGCGGCGGCAATCGTTATTGGTTCTGATCTGGCGGTGGATGCGGCCACGGAGCTTGCCAGAATCTTTGGCATGAGTGAGCGGCTGATTGGTCTTACAATCGTGGCGCTTGGTACTTCCCTGCCGGAGTTAGTGACTTCTGTCACGGCGGCGATCCGCGGCAAAGCGGATATCGCGGTAGGTAATATCGTGGGCAGCAATATCTTCAATATTCTCTTTGTCATCGGTACGTCTGCGCTGATCACGCCTGTGGTCTATGCGCCGAATTTCCTGGTGGACAGCATCGTGTGTATCGGTGCGGCAGTGCTTCTGTGGCTGTGCGTTGTCCGGGGAAGGAGGCTCGGCAGGGGCGGCGGCGTGGTGATGTTGTTGTGTTATGCGGGGTATTTTGCGTATTTGATGCGGTGACAGAACTGGAAAAAGAAGAGATGGCCTGCAGATGATCTGCGGACCGGAATATCAGCAGGAAAGGGTTGACCTCATTAGTCAACCCTTTCTTTGCCCCAGAAGAACACCGCCACGGTACCGGGGCCGGTGTGCGCGCCGATGGTGGTGCCGATGTTGTTGATGAGTACCCTGCCGTTTAGCTGGGGGAATCGGGCTTCGATCAGGTCAGCCACGGCTCGGGCGTCTTCGTAGCAGGCGGATTGGGAGATATAGCATTTGCCGCTGTAAGCGGTACCTTCCTCCAGGCATTCTTCCATCTTATCGACGATGGTCTGGATGACCTTGCGTTTGGTGCGTATCTTATAGCGGGGGATCAGCCGTCCCAGATGGTCTACGTTGAGCAGCGGGCAGATATTGAGCATACCGCCGAAGAAGCCTGCGGTTTTGGAGATGCGCCCGCCTTTGATATAGAAGGTTAAGTCCGTGGAAAAGAACCAGTGGTTCAGGCGCAGACGATTTTGCATCGCCCATTCGTACACTTCATCGATGCTCTTGCCCTCGTCGCGCAGATCTGCCAGCTTATCCATCAGAAGACCATAGCCCGAAGAAGCCGCCAGGGAATCCACAACATAGATTTTACGGTCAGGATATGCTTCTGCCAGCGTGTTTCTCGCGATCATGGCGGAATTGACAACGCCGGAGATGCCGGAGGAAAGGGTCAGATGCAGGACATCTCTGCCTTCCTTGAGGAATCCTTCGAAGTATTCGGTGAATTCTTCCGCGTTAATCTGGGAGGTCTTGGTGTCCGCGCCTTCTGCCATGGCCTGATAGAATTGATCAAAAGGAATAGATTTGCCGAGATCGTCCGGGTATTGCTTCCCGTCCAGCTCATAGTGAAAACAGATATAGGAAATATCTCTCTGTCTGAAATGATCTTCGGTTAAGTCTGCTGTGGAACAGCAGCTTATTACATAACGATTCATAAAAAGCCTCCATTCTGACGCAGCCCGGAAATCCGGGCGTAATGAAATGCATACTGTCCGGACTGGCTTATATAAGCTTGCCGTCTGTCATGTTCAAAGTGTAGCACTTTTTCCGGAGAAAAACAATGTACGGATAGGGCGGATTGTAGTGTAATCACCCTTGCCACCAGTGGTTTTATTTGGTATAATCTTGTTGGTGTCCGGTATGCATCGGACAAGTCGTATCAAGAAGAAAACAGATAAAGGAGAGAAACAATGAAAGGAAATATTGTTGTTGGTCAGTCTGGCGGCCCTACAGCCGTTATTAACTCTTCCGTAGCAGGCGTGTATGCTGCTGCTAAGAAGTTAGGGGTTAAGAAGATTTATGGTATGGTTCACGGTATCGAGGGATTCTTAGAGGATAAGATGATCGACCTTGGCGATTACCTTGACGATGAGACAGGAATCGAATTATTGAAGAGAACTCCTTCCGCATTCTTAGGCTCCTGCCGTTTTAAAATGCCTAAGATCGAGGGACATGAAGATGTATATGAGAAGATTTTCGAGATCATGGAGAAGCATGATATCGAGTGCCTGTTCTATGCAGGCGGCAATGATTCCATGGATACCGTTAAGATGCTGTCCGATTATGCGGCAGCTCACAACAAACCGCAGAGATTCATGGGCGTACCGAAGACGATCGACAATGACCTGCCGGTGACAGACCATTGTCCTGGTTATGGTTCCGCAGCAAAATATATCGCGGCATCCTTAAAAGAAATCATCCGTGACAATGCTTCTTTCGGCGCGAAGAAGCCTACTGTCTGCATCGTGGAGATTATGGGACGTAATGCAGGCTGGCTGACAGCGGCAGCAGCGCTTGCCAAAGGAGATGACTGCGAGGGCTGTGACGCAATTTATCTGCCGGAGAGAGTATTCGATATCGATCAGTTCGTAGCTGATGTCAAAGAACTGGCAGCTAAGAAGTCTTCCGTTGTTATCGCTGTCTCTGAGGGCGTTAAGGTTGCGGACGGCAGATATGTATGCGAGATCGGCAGAGAAGTGGCAGTGGATGCATTCGGACATAAGCAGATGTCCGGTACTGCAGTAATGCTGGCAGAGAAGATCGCTGCTGAGACAGGCCTTAAGACCCGTGCGATCGAGTTCTCCACCTTACAGAGAGCGGCTACCCATTTAGCTTCTTTAACTGATATCAACGAGGCGTTCCAGGTTGGTTTCGATGCGGTTATGGCTGCTGAGGAAGGCAAGACCGGTATGATGATTACGCTTGACAGAAATGGTGAGGCTCCTTACCAGTGCGGTACAAGCGCTTACGATATTCACGCCATCGCGAACGTTGAGAGAAACGTTCCGGACGAGTGGATCACAGCAGACGGCAAGGGATTGACAGATGATTACGAGAAATACGCAAGACCGCTTATCATGGGCGAGTTACAGCCGTTGTTCGTAAATGGCCTGCCGAGACACTTAGTACGTAAATAGAGCATGTGGTATAGCATTAGGAAATAAAAAGGAAAGGCTGAGTCACAATGATTCAGCCTTTTGTTGCAAATGGGATTCTGGAATGTAAGTCTCTGTTGCAATGAAATAAAGGGAAAGCAAGACAAAGGGAACTAAGTCAAAAGGGAAAAAGGAAAATATTTCGAAGAAGGATTTTACCGTTGTACAAGTAAAAGGAAAGGTGGACTATCAAAATGGAACAGTATAATTTTATCAACGATCAGGGAACTTTTACACTGGAAAATCCGGAACTGACAAGTTATTTGTATTTTCCGATCGCAAATGAAGCAGGTATGATGGGGTGCGTAACGCCGGAGTTTGGCGGAGACGCCAAGACCGGACAGAATACATTTCTGTTGGAGCCGGTCAGCAGTGAGAACCTGCACAATAACAAGTCAACCAGAAATTTCTGGCTGCGCGTAAAAGGAAAAGGAATCTGGTCTGCCACAGGAGTTTCCGCTTCCCAGCAGGCACAGAAATTCAGTAAAGATAAAGAAAAAACGAAGCTGACGGCGGGACTGCTCTATCAGACGATGGAAAGAGAGTCCCTGCGGTATGGAATCAAGTCGGAGGTGACTGTCTTTGCGCCGCTCTCCGATCTGCCGGTGGAGCTGATGAAGGTGACGATTACAAACAGCGGAGAAGAGCCGCTGACTGTAACGCCGATTGCTGCCATTCCGCTGTATGCAAGAAGCGCAGATAATATAAGAGATCACCGCAACGTGACCAGTATGCTGCACCGGATCCGGGTAACCGGACAGGGCGTGGCGGTTGTACCGACGCTGACCTTTGATGAAAGAGGACATCAGAAGAATCATATGGTGTATGGCGTGTTCGGAAGAGGCGGTATGTGCACAGATGTGCAGCAAACAGATCGCTACCGTAATCCTGTGGGCTTTTATCCGGTGGCGGAGGATTTCATCGGCGAAGGCGGCTCTTTCGAGAATCCTTATGCGGTAGCGTCAGAGGGTGTGCTGATGGCGAAACCGGGTGACAGGATCGACGGTTTTGAAGCCATGGGCGGTCTGACATTTGAAGAGATCAGCCTGCAGCCCGGTGAAAAGGCTTCCTATGTGATCGCTTTGGGATGTATGGAAGACCCTGCGTGGGCGGCATTGAATGCGGAACAACGCAGATCACAGGGTGATAAAAAGTCTGACGAAACAGAAGTGACACGATTGTCAGATTTACTCGCAGACTGCATGGAAAGTTTTCTGAATGAGAGCGCCTTTGACAAACTATTAGAGGAAAATAAGACTTATTGGAATGAGAAAAATAACATATCCTATGCATCCGGCGATAAACGGTTTGACCAGTGGATGTACTGGGTAAATTTCCAGCCCATGCTGCGCCGGATCTACGGCTGTTCGTTCCTGCCTCATCATGACTATGGTAAAGGCGGCAGGGGGTGGCGTGACCTGTGGCAGGATTGTCTGGCGCTGCTTCTTATGAATCCGGCAGGTGTGCGCGGGATGCTGCTTAGCAATTTCGGCGGTGTCCGTATGGACGGAACCAATGCTACCATCATCGGCAGTAAGCAGGGAGAATTTATCGCGGACAGAAACGGCATTCCCCGGGTGTGGATGGACCATGGCATGTGGCCCTACCTGACGATGGAACTTTATGTGAAGCAGAGCGGGGATCTGCGTTTCTTATTAGAGAAAAATGTGTATTTCAAG
>JAGAIZ010000001.1 GCA_017626325.1 Lachnospiraceae bacterium
CTCTTTTGTTTTCTGCTCTGCCGTCAATTCATTTTCCAAAACACTAATCCCCATCGATCTGATCCCCATTTCTAAACATACCCTAACATACTAGCACAGTTCCCATTATTTGACAAATGTATCCAGATAAGATTCACAGACATTTCACATGGCCTTCCCTATTTTATCCCGCGCCGAAATATGATACCATATACAGGCAACAATATTACTCTGTGAGGACCTTGCCATGGACACTGTTTATCGTATCAAATACCAGAGCAAACTATATGAACTGCCCTATTCCGTCATACGCAGCGACCGCAAAACCTGCTCCGTCAGCATCTCTGAGGAAGGACTGGTCCTGCGCGTGCCGCTTCACATTTCCGACAGGGAAATCCAACATATTCTCCTGGAGAAACAGCATTGGATCATCACCAAATATCTGGAATTGCAGCAAAAGAAGGAAAGCCGTCCTGTTTCCAATCTGACTGACGTCCAGCGCGACGCCCTTAAGAAACGCTATATCGAAGCCGCCAGGGAATACTTCCCGAAAAGAATCGCCTACTTTCATCAGTTCACCGGCGGTACTTACTCCAGGATATCCATACGGGACCAGAAAACCAGATGGGGAAGCTGCAGCAGCAGAGGCACTCTTTCCTTCAACTGGCGGCTTATGCTCGCGCCGCCCGCCATTCTGGACTATGTGGTCGTCCATGAACTGTGCCACCTGACACATATGGATCACTCCCCCGCCTTCTGGCAGGCTGTAGGCGAAGTCTGTCCCGATTACCGTACTGCCCGCAAGTGGCTGAAGGATCACGGACAGGATCTGGTGCTGTAATTATGACTCCTGTTTCCTCGTCTTAATCCGCAGCATGGCATACCGTCCGCTGTCCGGTCTCCTCTTATCATAGCTGCTGCCATCCTGTCTTACATTCTTAGGCTTTGCTCCGCTATTCTCTCTCTTTCTGCCGTGTCCGCTCCGATCGCTTCGTCCGTCTCTGCCGTTTCCGGCATATCCGCCTCTGGCCTTTTCTGTACGATTGCTTCCGGCGCTTTCCGCATATCCGCTCTTTCCTCTGCCGCCGCGCCCGGTTCTTCTGTCCGCATATCCGTTTCTGTCCCCGCGCCCGCTCTTATCCTGGCCGCCGCGTCCACGTCTGCCGCCGCGTCTTCCCTGGTCTCCTCTTTTCTCAAAGAAGAATTTCTCTGTCTGAATATCCTCGATTTCATCGCCAAGCTTCATCTTCATAAACGCAGCCGCGATCTGCACGGCGCTGTACTGGCCCTGTGCCACCGCTTCCAGAATATATTCCATGCTTCTGCCGATATCTTCATTGTCAATGACGTCTGTCGCCTCTTTCAGAATTTTAGCCGCTTTTCTGGCGGTAATGTCCGCCGCGCTGGGAATCTTGCGCTCCTTGATCTTCGTATGGCAGACACGCTCAATATCACGCACCTTATAGGCCTCTCTTCCCACTACCAGCGTAAAGGAGCGTCCTGTCTTGCCTGCACGCCCGGTCCTGCCGATGCGGTGCACATAATATTCAATATCCTCCGGCACGTCATAATTATAGACAGCCTCCACATCGCTTACATCAATCCCTCTTGCCGCTACGTCGGTGGCAATCAGGATCCCTGCCCGGCCGCTCCGAAACAGATTCATCACGGTATCTCTCTGATTCTGCGACAAATCTCCGTGCAGGCCCTCCACCTCATAGCCGCGTGCTTTCAAATGCTCTGTCAGTTCATCCACCATCCGCTTCGTATTACAGAAAATCAAAGCCCGTTTCGGATCATAATAATCGATCAGCCGGCACAGCACTTCCTCTTTATCCTGCTTACGCACCTGATAATACGCCTGCTTGATCAGCGGAATCGTCACCTCCTGCGGCGTCATCCTGATATAAGCGGCATCCTTCTGATAAGTCCTGGTAATATCCAGAATAGGCTTCGGCATTGTGGCGGAGAAAAGCCCCGTCTGCCGCTCTTTGGGCATTTCGTTCAGAATCATCTCGATATCCTCGCGAAACCCCATGTTCAGCATCTCGTCCGCTTCGTCCAGAACCACCGTATGCACGTGCTCCATCCTGAGCGTGTGCCTGCGCATATGATCCATCACACGTCCCGGCGTACCCACTACAATCTGCACACCGCCTTTCAGATTCTTGATCTGTCTGACAATATCCTGTCCGCCATAGACCGGCAGCACTTTAATTCCATGCATGTATTTAGAGAATTTACGCAGTTCCTCCGCCGCCTGCATGGCAAGTTCTCTGGTGGGGCATAAAATGACCGCCTGCAAGTTCCTGTTCTCCGGGTCTATTTTCTGCAAAACAGGAATCCCGAAGGCCGCCGTCTTGCCTGTCCCCGTCTGCGCCTGACCAATAATATCCTGTCCCGTCATAAAGAGCGGAATCGCCTGTTCCTGAATAGGCGTCATATGCTCGAAGCCAAGCTCCCTGACGGCGCGCAGAATACGGCTGTCGATCCCGGCATCCTCATAGCGCATGCGCGCTTCCTGCTCTCCCTGTTTCTCTTCTGAATTTTCTCTTAAAATCTGCTCGTCCTTTATCATCTCAATCCTCATTTCCAAGTAGTTTGTCATATACAGCAGGCGGCCCGCATCGTCTGCGAAATGATCAGCCGTCCGCTTCTTCCCGCAGCAGCCAGTCTATCCCTCTGGCGATCCTTACAGGCACATCCTGAAAATGACCGCCCGGATTATACTCCAGAACGACAGGTATTCCTTGCTCCCGTACTAACCGCGCCGCTTCCGCAGTACGCTCCGATACGGTTTTCATCCGCGGATTGCCTCCCGCCTCCCTGTCTCCAATGGAAAGATACACCTTCCCCGGTTTACGCCGCATCTCATGCTCCCGCATATAGGAAATAAAACCGTCATACCAGAGAGAACCGGATGCCGAAGAGACGCCCTCAAATAAATCCGTCTGATACAGCGTATAGAGCGCAAAAAGACCGCCAAGAGAATATCCTGACAGATATCTTCTTGTTATCCCTCCAAACTCTGCCCCAATGTACGAGTTTATCCTCCGTTCTGTCTCTGGTATAATCCTGCCGCACAGTTCCCGCAGATAAGCATCCGCCCCGCCTGCGAAATCCTCTCCCCTGGCAAAAACCCCGGGATGGCGCCACGGAGACATATCACGGTTCCAATCTATCCCCTCAATGCCGACCAGCACACATTTACATGATAAGAGCTGCCATACCTTATCCGTTTCACCAGGCATGGCAGCATGCATATACACGATTCTATCTGTTGTTCCGTCTGCAGCCCCCAGACACCGGACCGTATACTCTCCCAATTTCAGGCTAAATAGATTCTGCGAAGCCTGCTCACCGCCCTGTTTCTGATCAGACATTCTCCATGTTCCTCCACAATTGATACGATATCCTCCGTGCAGGTAGTCGGTTCGCCGAATTCTATTCCCTGCGCGCTGATTCTGTTGAACATCTTATAAGACAGTCTGTTTTTCTCCATCACAAGATAGTACTTCCCTCCGCCTTTAAAGAGGTGGCTCTTAACACTGCAACTGCCCGGAATCGATGCCGCATACCGCATCACCTGACGAATCGATGTAAACGCGAACATCCGGTAATTTTCATCATACATGTTGTCATCATACATGGAGCCTGACAGATCAACCGGCACGGCACGCCGCTCCGTCTCCTCCTGATGATCCAGTTCCGCACTGACATCCTGCAGCACCTCCTTCAGATGCTGTAAGATATCCTTGAATGCCGCCGGACTCTCATCCGTAAAGGTCACTACCAGCCCCTTGTCCTTAAGCGGCGTAATCTGCATGGCTATATTGCCGTTATTGATCTGATATCCCACTTCGTCATGGGCGCGTTCGATTACGTCGCGGAGAAATTCTTCCCCCTTCTCGTTGCGCTCAAAGATATCTGTTAAGGTAAGACCATACTCCATCATGTCTTCCTGCGTGATAATACATTGTACTGTCGCATCGTTAATCTTCTTATATTTCATAATATACCCTTATCCTCTGTTTCTCCCAGGTTTGGCATACGGCATACGGGAACTGCCCGTATGCCGATGCAGTTATATTTCGACCTTTCCTATGACATGCTGTTATATAATATACTATATTAACACAAAAATACACAATAAGAAAGAATCTTATCGCGCTTTAAATTTTCCAACAATTGATCAATATTTGCAATTATTTACAGTTTATTTCTTTTGCTTTTGATTATTTTCTGTTAAAATAGTGTTAAGAAAATAAGATTCACGCCGATACTATTAATAGAACAAGAAGTTCGCCTGCATTTTCTTATCTGTAATGTACCTGCACCGCCGAAAGACGGCAGGAATACAATAAGGAAACGCAAATCTGAATCCAAGGAGGGATCATCGCAGTATATGTATATGACAGGAATTATAAAGTGGAAGCGGTTATGGCGATCACCCCGTTGAAGAAGATTACTTCCGAAGACCAAAATCGTCAGTCCGGACAGAATACATCCCAGACCTTTGCCCGTACATTTTTCGCAGATGTCTTAGAGGATGCATGTGAGAAAGAGCAGCAGAAGAATATCCACATCCAGACCAACGGCTACACTAAGGACGGTCTCCCTTTTTACAATTTCGTAAATATGAGGGAATATTGCTAGAGGCAGCCGCCAATCTCCAAAGGCTGTCAGACAAACGCCGTCAGGCGGATGCTTGGAAACAGCGGAAAACCGGTACAGTTTCATCCTCTGCACAGATCAGATATATGCAGAGGACTGACTGTACCGGTTTCCTTATATGGCCGTCTTCTCACGGTATATCACGCATCGTCTTCTAATGACCTGTCTCACAGGATATCCCATTCATCTCTTTCTTAAATGTACTTACATACTCCTTCGCCGTCTCTGTACTGTAGTTATTCTCTTCCATCAGGTTGATGAAATGTGAGCCGACGATACAGCCGTCGATAATATCTTTCATCGGAAGCACATCCGCCGCAGTGCGGATGCCGAAGCCCATCATTACCGGAATCTTACTTACCGCCCTGACCTGCTCTAAATAATGAACCACATCCCTGTGGAATTCCGCCGCCTGCCCGGTAACGCCCATGGAGGAGACGCAGTAGACGAAGCCTCTTGCATCTTCCAGAAGCATCGGGATCCGATCGCCGGATACAGGCGTCACAAGCTGGATGAGAATCGGCGCCTCCGCCGTCTTATCCAGCGCCTCCCGAAGCTGTCCCTGCTCCTCGTAGGGCAGATCCGGGATAATCAGTCCGTCTACGCCCACTTCCGCACACTTCTTCGCAAAAGCCTCCGGACCGTAATGCAGTACCGTATTAAAATACATCATAAAAACAAGCGGCGCCTGACAGCCGTCCGCGCGCACCTGCGCCACCATCTCAAATACCTTCTTTAAGTTCGTCCCCTGCTGGATGGACTTATAAGAAGCCGCCTGAATCACCGGGCCGTCCGCCACCGGGTCTGAAAAAGGAATCCCCAGCTCCACCACGTCTATGCCCGCTTCCGCCTGGGCCTTGATTAACGCCGCGCAGCCCGCCATATCAGGAAGCCCCGCCGTCATATACGTAATGAAGGCTTTTTCGTTCTTCTCTTTTACCTGCTGCAATCTCTCTTCGATTCTGTTCATGATCGTGACCCCCTTAATTCAAATATCCATTGCCGCTGAAATAGGATTCAATCGTATGCACGTCCTTATCGCCGCGCCCGGACAGACACAGCACAATCGCCTGGTCCTTCGTCATTGTCTTCGCCTTCTTGAAAGCATAGGCAAGAGCGTGTGCGCTCTCAATAGCCGGAATAATGCCTTCAAGTTTACATAACTCTGCAAGCGCTTCCATCGCCTCGTCGTCCGTAATCGATACATACTGCGCTCTGCCGCTGTCACGCAGATAGGCGTGCTCCGGCCCTACGCCCGGATAATCCAGTCCCGCAGAAATGGAATGGGCAAGCTGTACGTTGCCGTCGTCATCCTGCAGCAGATAGGAACGCATCCCATGCAGCGTCCCCGGCTTGCCAAGAGCCATCGCCGAAGCGTGCTTCCCCGTCTCGATTCCCATACCTGCCGCTTCCACGCCGATCAGCTCTACGCCCGGCTCGTCGATAAAGTCCGCAAACATACCGATGGAATTGGAGCCGCCGCCGACACATGCCATCACTACCTCCGGCAGTCTGCCCTCTTTCTCCATAAACTGGCGCTTCGCTTCCACACTGATGCATTTCTGGAATTCCTTGACCATCCTCGGGTAAGGATGAGGGCCTACCGCAGATCCGATCACATAGAAGGTATCCTCCGCTTCTTTGGCCCAGGTACGGATGGCTTCGTTGGTGGCGTCCTTCAGGGTATTGCTGCCGGACTCTACGCTGACCACCTTCGCGCCCAGCATCTCCATACGCATGACGTTAAGGTGCTGTCTCTCGATATCCTCAGAACCCATGTAGACCTTGCATTCCATGTTAAAAAGAGCCGCGCCCGTGGCTGTGGCGACACCGTGCTGTCCCGCTCCGGTTTCCGCAATCACCTTAGTCTTTCCCATACGCTTCGCCAGAAGAATCTGTCCGATGACGTTATTGATCTTATGCGCACCGGTATGGTTCAGATCCTCACGTTTCAGGTAAATCTTCGTGCCGTATTTCTCCGATAACCGTTCCGCCAGATACAGCGGCGTTTCCCTTCCTACATATTCTTTCAGATAATAATGGTACTCCTCCCAGAATTTCGGGTCTGCAATGGCTTCCTCGAACGCCCTTTCCAACTCCGCCAGCGTGTTCATCAAAGTCTCCGCCACATACTGTCCGCCGAACTCTCCATAATATTTACTGCTCATGATCTTCCATTCCTTTCTATACTCTGCATTGCTCTGTCTTCATTGCGCTGTGTCTGTTTCGTGCCATACGTCTCTCCCCAACCTATAGCCTCGAATCTCCGCAGCGCACCCTATACACAAACGCTCTGATTTTCTCCCGGTCCTTACCCACAAGCCCGGGGGAAAGCTCTACGCCGCTGGACACATCCACCACGTCGGGCTGTACGGTTCTGATTGCCGCTTCGACATTGTCCGGCGTCAGGCCGCCCGCCAGGAAAAAGGGCTTTTCATCCCGGGGCAGGTTCTGCAGGATATTCCAGTCGAAGGTCTCTCCGCTGCCGGGTATCTTCGCATCGAACAGATACGCTTCCACCTTGGGGCAGTTATGAAATTCCTCATACAGTTCCTTATCCATACCGTTAAATGCGCGAATCATCGGAATCCGTATGGCGTCGAAGGATTCCCCGGACAATGCGCCATGCACCTGAATCCGGTCAAAGCCCGCCTCCTGTATGGCCTTCACCTGCTCCGGCGAAGGGGATACGGTGACCGCCACTGCCAGAATTGCCTCAGAATCCGTTTCCTGACCGATATACCGGTGAGGCGCAGCCTGGCTGTGTCCCTGATGCAGTACTGCCAGAAGCTCTTTCGCCTGTTCTATCTCCAGGTTTCTCTTGCTTTTCGGGTAAAACACTACCATGCCAGCATAGTTTACCCGCTCTTCCAGACACCACCTTGCTTCCTCCGCCGAAGTCAGACCGCAGATTTTAATAGCAGGTACCTTGCACGTATCCGTATGTTTTATTATATGATGACCCATCGCTTTCCCAGATTCTGTCATGATCGTTATCCCCGCCATCTGCCTGCCATCTCTTCCAGATTCTCCGCTTCCATAAAGACCGTGCCGATTAACAGGGCGTCCACGCCCGCTTCCTTTAAGAACGCTACGTCCTCGTCCTTCGTCACGCCGCTTTCCGATACGAGAAGCGTACCTTCCGGGACCATTTCAGCCAGCCTTCTGGTGGTATTTAAATCTATGGTGAAATCTTTCAGATTCCGGTTGTTGACGCCGATAATCTTCGCATCCAGCCCTACGGCGCGCATCATCTCTTCCTCATCATGGACTTCCAGCAAAACATCCATACCAAGCGCATACGCCAGTTCATAGAACAGCTTTAACTCCCTGTCATTGAGAATCGCGGCAATCAGCAGAATACAGTCCGCGCCGATCACTTTAGCCTCAAAGATCTGATAAGGGTCGATGATAAAATCCTTCCGAATCATGGGGAGAGGCGACATCGCCCGAATCTGCCTGAAATAATCCACGCTCCCCAGAAAATGGTCTTCCTCCGTCAGACAGGAAATCGCGTCCACCAGCACATTATACTGGTCTATCCTGTCCGTCAGTTCCAGCTTATTGTCCATCCTGCCATGGCTGGGCGACGCTTTCTTGAACTCTCCTATGATGGAAAGTCCTTCCTTTGCCAGCGCATTGTAGAAGCTGACGCTCTCCCGCTCGCATTCCGCCGCCAGACGCTTCATCTCCTCCTCGGAAATTCCTGCCTTATGCTCTGCCAGACGCTTCCTCTTATCCGCTACTATTTCATCTAAAATCATGACGCTTTCCTTTCCTGTTATCAATAATCCTCATGTCAGAGTGATTCTCCCTCTGTTTACCGGGCAATCAATCCTATGATCGCAAACTATATAACGCCATTCACAAAGTTCTCGATCAGCCGCTTTCCATGCTCCGTATAAATAGACTCCGGATGGAACTGAAGTCCCACCACCGGATATTCCTTATGGCGGATCGCCATGATCTCGCCATCCTCTGTCTGCGCCATAATCTGCAGGCATCCCGGCAAATCATCCTTCTGCACCGCCAGCGAATGATACCGCGCCACCTTCATGGGCGTGTCGATTCCTGTAAATATGCTTGTGCCGTCATGGGTAATTTTGCTTTGCTTTCCATGGAAAATCTTCTTCGCATAGGAGACTGTACCGCCCAGCGCTTCCCCGATGCACTGATGGCCCAGACAAATGCCGAGTATGGGCTTTTTACCGGTGAAGCGCTTTACTACATCCATACAGATTCCGGCGTCCTTCGGGCTTTTGGGACCGGGCGACAAAACGATTTTGTCAGGATCCATCTCCTCGATCTCTTCCACTGTAATCTTGTCGTTGCGAACTACCCTGATATCGCTTGTAAAGGTCCCGATATACTGATACAGATTATAAGTAAACGAATCGTAATTATCAATGAGTAAAATCATAAGTTTTCCTCCTCTACCAGAGTCTTTGCAAGCGCCATTACCTTGTTGCAGCATTCCTTGTATTCCAGCTCTCCCACAGAGTCAGCCACGATGCCGGCACCCGCCTGCAGGTATACTTTATTTCCTTTCTTAATCATGGTTCTGATGGTGATACAGAAATCCATGTTGCCGTTGAAGCCAAGATATCCGGTTGCGCCTCCGTACAAGCCTCTGCGCACCGTCTCCAGCTCGTCGATAATCTCCATCGCGCGAATCTTAGGCGCGCCGCTTAAAGTTCCTGCGGGCAGAAAGGATGCCACCAGGTCAAGCGGATGCCTCTCTCCCTTTTTCTTCCCTTCTACCAGGGATACGATGTGCATCACGTGGGAATAGTTCTGGACATTCATAAACTGGGTGACCTTCACCGTGCCGAACTCCGCGATGCGTCCCATATCGTTTCTCGCCAGATCCACTAACATGACGTGCTCCGCCCGTTCCTTCTCGTCCTGCAGAAGCTCATCCCGAAGAAGCTGATCCTCTTCCTCGTCCCGTCCTCTGCGTCTCGTGCCCGCGATCGGACAGGTAAATACCTTATTGTCGGTCTGCTTCACTACCATCTCCGGGCTGGAACCGATGATCTCGAAATCACCGAAGTTAAAATAATACAGATAAGGCGACGGATTCAGCTCCCGCAGTTCTTTATAAAGCGTCAGTCCGTCATGTCCCGTCTCAATCGTCCATCTCTGAGAAAGTACCGTCTGGAAAATATG
Source organism: Lachnospiraceae bacterium (assembly GCA_017626325.1). Taxonomy (GTDB): domain Bacteria; phylum Bacillota; class Clostridia; order Lachnospirales; family Lachnospiraceae; genus UBA3282. The sequence goes on from JAGAIZ010000001.1 coordinate 9,823, forward strand.
TCCCTCCTTGATGTAGTGCTTAATCTTCTCTACCTTCTCACAATATTCTTCCAGCGTATCTGACTTGCGGACGATCCTTCCGTCATGTACGAAGGGCCGCGTCTCTTCCCCGCCATCTTCCGCACAGGAATCTGTCACACTGTTTCTGACCCGTGTCACCAGCTCCTGCGCCCGTTTCTCTCCGACCGTCCTGCCCTCCGGAGTATCCTCCTCCAGAACCACGCCCGTCATCGTCTCTGCCCGGTGATCAATAATGATAAATTCCTTCGTCAGCATAAGCTGTATCGTCTCAATACCGATTTCGTCAGGATTCTCATCAGGAAGCTTCTCGCTGTAACGCACGAAATCATAGGCCAGACTCCCCACCAGCCCGCCGATCATGGCAAGCTCGCCCTCGTCCTTGACCACCTCGAATTCGTCATAATAGGCCTTCAGAAGCTCCAGCGGATTGCCCTCACGGACTTGTTTGCTCCCGTCTCTCTTCGTGATCACCAGGCTCTGTCCCTTCGAGGAGATTACCTCTTCCGGGTTGACGCCGAAGAAAGAATATCTGTCATAATCCTTGTCATAGCTCTCAAGCAGAAAACATTTTTCCGCTCCCTTCGCGATTCCCTCAAACATGGAAATGGCCTTTTCATTCACAAGACTGACCGTCTTGCGGTACGCTCTCAGTTTTCTTTTCATAACATTCTAAACCTTTCTCTCGACCTGCTGATTTAAGCCGTAGGCGCCTTTTACGATATATTTGCGCGTTTCATAAGCAGACTGAAACGCTCTGCTTATCCGCAACAAAAAGCGGGTATCTTCCAATCGGAAAATACCCGCCACCAATTCAATCGTCGACTTATCACAGATACGAGGCTTACGCCTGATATCGCTCTCTTTAACGCAGAGTTACGGCTCAGTCTACTAACTTATGCGTCTGCCCCGGACTCACGCCCCAAGACACGCTCTGTATTCGACCTGCGTCTCACAAACCCATTCACGAAAGTGCTTCGTACCGGCTCTCACCACCGCCGGCTCTCTGTGACGTCACAGCCTACGCTACTCTTTTTGCTCACTGACTTTGATTCTTTAATTGGATAAAGCATAGCACAGACCGCCCCATGCGTCAACCCCTTTTTTCTAATCCTGTTTTATCGCTGGACTGTTTTATCGCCTGTCTTCTCAATCTTGTCAGCCGGAATCCACTTTAAGAGAATGTCCGCCATTTTCTCCAAATCGATAGGTTTCGGCAGGAAATCGTTCATACCGCCTGTCAGAAATTCTTCCTCCATTCCCTGCACCGCGTTGGCTGACAGCGCCACAATCGGAAGATGCGCCGTATATTCCGTGCCGATGGCGCGGATCAGCGCCGTTGCCTCAATGCCGTCCATCTCCGGCATCATATGATCCATAAAGATCAGATCGTACCGCGTGCCCCTGCGCAACAGTTCCACACAATCTCTTCCATTATCCACCAGATCCGGTTTTATGCCGAACTTCTTCAATAAGCCGGAGGCCACCCGCAGGTTCACCTTATTGTCATCCACCACCAGCACCTTCGCCTCCGGCGCCGCAAACGCGACACGAAACTGCTTTACTACTGCTTTCTGTTTGTTTTTATAATATTCGCAAGGCGCTCTGTCGATAACCTTCTGTCGGATACTGAAAGTAAAACAGCTTCCTTTGCCGTATTCGCTCTGCACCTGAATCTCTCCACCCATGCGCTCCACCAGGAGCTTGGAGATGGAAAGTCCCAGGCCTGTTCCCTCAATGCCTCTGTTTCTCTTCGTATCAACCTGCTCAAAAGCGTCAAACAGCCTGGACAGATTCTCCGGCTTAATGCCGATACCGGTATCCGCGACGTCAAACGCCAGCCGTCCCGTATCCCCGTCTTCCCACTGCCATGCAGCTTTCAGCGTGATCGTTCCCTCATGGGTAAACTTCGTGGCATTGCCCATGATATTGATGATAACCTGCTTGACTCTGCCCACATCGCCGTACAGCTTACGCGGTATATCTGCCTGTATATCGGCCGCCAGTGTGACCGGCTTCTCCCTGACCCGCACTTCCATCATGCTCATCACATCATGTATCAGCGATGAGAAATAATATTCTTCCGGAAGGATATCCATTTTGCCGGATTCAATCTTGGAGAAATCCAGAATATCGTTGATAATACTAAGCAGACCCTCGCCGGAAGATTTAATCGTGGAAGCGTATTCTTTGCCCTGTTTTGACAATTGTTCGTCCAGCAGCATATCGGACATACCGCAGATGGCATTCATGGGCGTCCTGATTTCGTGAGACATATTGGCGAGAAACGCGCTCTTGGCCTCGTTGGAAGCTTCCGCCTCATGCATTAACTGCTCCATCTGCTCCATATTCCGGCGGATAACCGCCGTATACTTAATGGCGGCAGCCGAAAGCACGCCGCATCCGATCAGATTGCACAGAACGTTAAGCGTCAGATTCAGCGTCTGCATAAAATGCAGTATTCTTATATTTTCTATCTGTGAAACCGGCTCATGAAATGCGGGCAGCATCTGTTCCAGCACATAAAACAGGCAGATTACGCCAAAATTTATCATTGGGTGAAATACATTTCTGTCTTCATTGCGGCATCTTAGCACAAAGCTTGTCAGAAAGGTAAAAGGCATAATCGCAAGGCAGTAATGCGCATAGGTATCGTCGCCGAGAATATAGACCGATATCAGCGAGTACGCCAGTATCTCCGTCACAAAAAGGTGGTACACCCGCCTAATCCGGTTCTGCGCCGCCCAGAAAAATGCCACGACATAACAGAGTACGCTCAAAATGTTCAGTCTGCTTAAGAAGTTCTCCCCGGCAAGCCACAGGGATATTCCCAGCACAATATGCACCGCAGCCAGCATCCATGAACAAAACTGCAGAAACACATCATAATCCAGGATATCGTATTTATAATTTCTCATGCGCTCCCATGCTTCCTTCACGCCTGTCATAATTCCACCGCTTCCTAAAGTATCTTATCTGTCCTGTATCCTGTCACTTATGATAATACAATACAGAACGGCAGAAACGCAAGCCCCGCGCAAAACATAGTCCGGCATACCAGAAGACTATATCACATAATTACTCATTTTCTCATTCTGCCACTCTACCAGGTCAGCCAGCGTCACCCGATCCACCACATCGCTGATTGCCGTATTCAGCATTTGCCAGAGTTTCAGCGTGGCGCAGGTATCCTGCCGCTCGCAGGCATTCACTTCATCCTCCAGACACGCCACCGGGGCAAGAGAGCCTTCCGTCAGACGCAGAATCATGCCTACCGTATACTGCGCCGGATCTTTAGTCAGACGGTAGCCGCCCTGGGGTCCTCTGATGCTTTTGACATACCCCGCCTTATTCAGTGTGGAAATAATCTGTTCCAGATATTTATCCGATATCTCCTGTCTCGCTGCGATATCCTTAATCCGAATCGGCTCTCCCGTATTATTAATAGCCAGATCCAGCATTAACCTGAGCGCATATCTGCCTTTTGTTGATATTTTCATATTAATCCCCATTTCTAAGCGACTTGTCGCGAAGAGGCGACGCAAATATCAGATTTGCGTCTGCCATCAGGGCTATTTGCTTTCGCTCAGAAACAAATAGCCGTGTGAAAAATCAGCACATCAGTGTGATTTTTCACACTAATCCTCCATGTCAGAGCAATTTAAATTTATTTCAATTTAAATTTATTTCAATTCAAATTTATTGCCATGAAGCTTCATCCCTCTACATCTTATCGTATTCAGCCGATTCTTCAATGTCCTCCACCGGCTCCTGCAATCCCTCGATTACAATGCCGTTCTTTTTCGCGTAGTCCCACAAGGCCGCGTGAATCGCTTCCTCCGCCAATAAAGAACAGTGCACCTTCACCGGCGGCAGACCGTCCAATGCTTCCATGACCGCCTTGTTGGTCACCTCCAGCGCTTCCTGCACAGTCTTTCCTTTAACAAGCTCAGTCGCCATGGAGCTTGTAGCGATTGCCGCGCCGCATCCGAAGGTCTTAAACTTCGCCTCCCTGATCACGCCGTCATCATCGATATCCAGATACATTCTCATAATATCGCCGCACTTAGCGTTGCCGACCGTGCCGACGCCGCTGGGATTCTCTATCTCCCCCACGTTTCTGGGGTTGCTGAAATGATCTATTACCTTATCGCTGTACATGTCTTTTCCCTCCATTTACTTTCTTTTTATATCCATTCATCTATTCCATGACAGACGTCTTACATCATCTTATATCAGTTCCCCGTCTGCCCGGTATCTGACAATACTGATCCTCTATCAGACAAGGCATATCTTTTTCTTTGTTTTTCCTATTATTTTAATATGCTTTATATGATAAGTTATACTACGCTTTCGATTCTTTGTCAATTAACACTTTCTGAAATCGATACCGGATTCGACACCGGAGTTCCCTGTGAATAGTCCGCGCCGCTTCTTAGGCCTTCTGTCATGCCGCGATCCGCATACCATAATTTAAGACCAGGAAATACCGGCAAAAGCGCCGGCGAATGAGGACTGCATAAGAGCCGGCAATTTCTTTCACGTCAGCCGTTAAAGAAAAGGGCAAACGGAACGATATATATTATAAGAAAAGGCTGAATAAGCCGCTTAAGTAAACGGATTTACGAATCATGCTAAGGAGGGCATATCATGAGCAAAGTAAACGGATACAGCGTGTATCAAAGCAGCTATTACAACAATGCGGTACAGAACAAAAAGGAGCCGGAGAAAACGAGCAAATCCGACGCCTCCCAGAAATCTGACAAGGCAAAGAAAACAGATAAAGCTTCTGTGCAGCTCAGCGACAGAGCCAAGGCTCTTTTGCAGGAATTAAGGAAACAGTACGGCAACATGGACTTCATCGTGGCGGACTATGATTCAGAGGAGGAAGCCGCTTCCTATCTCTCCCGCGGCACGAAAGAATACAGCGTACTGATCGACCCGGAAGAATTAGAGCGCATGGCCGAAGACGAAGACGTCAAGAATCAGAACCTTGCGCTGTTAGACGAGGCTGTAGGCAATCTGGACAAGATGAAGGAACAGCTTAAGAATACGGAAAACGGCGATCAGGTCGTAACGCTTGGCGTCACCATCGGCAAGGACGGTGAAGTCTCCTATTTTGCGGAGTTAGAGAAAGCAGGAGAACGCCAGAGGGAATTCGTCGACAGAATCCGGGCTGAGAAGAAGGAAGCCGCCGCCGACGCCAAAGAAGCGGAAGCCAGGAAAGCCGCTGATGCCCGAGAAACAGAAGCTGAGAAGACCGCTCACAATTATAGCGCTCACAATTCTGACAAGAGCAGGCGCACCACTGTTTACGCAGGCTCCACAGAAGAGCTTCTTGAGAAAATCGCAGGCATAGACTGGGATGCTGTCAAGGAGGAGACCATTACGAATGCGCCGGGCGGACATTTCGATTTCAGTATTTAGTGCACGCCGCAATTGCCCTGCTGCAGTTTCGCAGGCAGGCTTCCCTTACGGACGCTGCAGCCGGTTACCTTTGCACCTGCTGCAGCGTCGTAAAGAGGATCTCCGGCTCGATCGGCTTGCACAGATGGGCGTTCATGCCTGCTGCCGCTGTCCGGGCGATGTCTTCCGGAAAGGCGTTCGCAGTAAGGGCTATGATAGGCACAGTCTTCGCGTCTTCCCGGCTTAGGCTGCGGATTGCGCCGGCTGCCTCACAACCGTCCATCTCCGGCATCTGCACGTCTAACAGAACCGTATCGAAGTACCACTCCTTTGATTCTTCAAACCGCTCTACCGCTTCTCTGCCGTTCTCCGCACAGGTTACTTCAATCCCCTGCATCGTCAGAAGCTCCGTCACGATCTCCCTGTTTAACGGGTTATCCTCCGCAAGCAGAATGCATTTGCCTTCTAAGCTGGTCAAATCATCCTTTTCTTTTTCCTTCTCATCTTCTGCGGCAGACTCGTCGTTACTTACGGTAAAAGGAATCATCACCACGAATTTCGTGCCTTCTCCTACCTTACTCTCCACCGTAATCTCTCCGCCCATGCGGTTAACCAGATTCTTCACGATCGGCATTCCAAGCCCTGTGCCCGCAATATTCCGGGTGCTGAAACGCTTCTCCCTCTCATAAGGTTCAAACAGGCGCGGCAGGAATTCCTCGGACATGCCCGCTCCCGTGTCCTTGATGACAAAGATATATCTGCCGTAGGCACTGCGCTTCACCTGCTTTAAATGCACCGAAACCGAGTCTCCCGGTTCCGTGAATTTCACCGCGTTGGAAATCAGGTTGTTGAGAATCTGGGTCAATCTGGACGGGTCTCCGTACACCACCGGAGCGGTTATTTCCGTACTTACCGTAAACTCTTTGCCCTCGTTTTCCGCCTGCATTCTAAAGGGGGCAACGCACAGCTCCAGCGTATCGCAGATATTAAAGGTACGGTTATCCAGATCGATCTTGCCCTGCTCCATCCGGGACATTTCCAGGATATCGTTAATCAGCGCCAGAAGCTGTTTGCCGGATACGCTGATTTTCTCCAGATAATCCCGCATTTTCTCCTGGCTGCAGTCCTCCCGCAGGCCCAGCCTCGCCATACCGAGGATGACATTCAAAGGAGTACGCATATCATGGCTCATACTGGAGAAAAACTGCTTCTGCGACTCCCTGCTGGCGTCCGCCGCCGTCAGCGCATTCTCCAACAGGCTGATGGTCTGGGTCTGGCGCTGCTTCTCCTCCTCGATCTCACGGAAGCACAGCACCGCCTCTCCCGGATGGTTCACAGGATCCTGTACCAGACGCACGTTCACCCAGCGGTATTCCTCTCCGAACAATCGTTTGAAATCACCGCCGAAATCGATAGCGCCCTGTCCGGCCAGCGCAATGATATTCTCCATAGAGAAGCTTCTGGCAAAATCCTGTCTGGTTTCCTCGCTGATACGCTCCACCAGCGTGCTTAACAAATCCTCATAGTCGCCGCTGTAGGGAAGGATACTGCGAATATCCCCTGCGGCCTTAGTCATCTCATAAGTCCCCTTCTGAGTCTCCACCCGGTAAATGGCATAATAGGAATTGCCCAGCATCTGTATGGTATCGTTGCTGTCCTCAATATAGCGCCTCAATCTGCGGTCGCGAATCCAAACTGCCAGGATAATGGCCAGCGCCACCAGCGCCACGCCCGCATAATACAGATAGACCTCCTGCATATTTTCATACAGCGCCTCCAGCGGCACTGTCAGAATACACATCCAGCCGTTAGAGGTAGCGCAGGAATAGACGCTCCTTTTCTTCCCGTCCAGGTCCCGGACGATACTGCCGGAATCCTTAAGCGGCCCGGACGCGGTCTGCAGGTACAGTTCCTCCGCAAATGCCCGTATCGTTTCCTGCGGGACATCGAAGGATGCTCTGTAAAAGATAACCTTCCCTGAGGAATCGCACAGATAATAGGAACTTGCTTCAAACAGAGCCATCTTCTCATGGAGGTTCTCCATATTCTGCGGGAACAGATCAAACGCCACCGCGTTGCCTGTCTCAGAGTCCGCCGCCGCTATGGTAATGACCTGTTCCCCATAGACAGAATCCACATACGCGTCCGTGAAAATCACCGCGCCCTCCGCTTCTATGGCCTGACGGTACCAGTCCGTCTGCCTGAAGTCATAGTCCTCTATCTCCTTCCAGGGGCTGTACGCAATGGTCCTGCCTCCGATGACCGCATAGGCGTCTGCACAGTCAGCGCCCATACTCTCGCCTGTCTTCTCGAAATAATCGATAAGCCATTCCTCGACCTTCTCTGCGGACGCTCCCTCCCTGATCTGGTCATTGATATACGCCATACCAATCTCAATCAGATTGGCATAAATGCCGATATTCAGTTCTTCATCCTTGGCATAGCTCTGCACCAGCTTACTGCCCATAGCATCCGCGTTCTTTAAGAGGACAGAACGTCCGCCCAATATGCCTGCCGCCGCAAACAGCGCCGTCAGAAGCAGCAGCCAGAATGGACGGGTGTTTCTGTACGCAATCGTTTTTTCCCTTCTCTTATTTCCCTTACTTCCCATTTCCTTATCCTCTGTCTGACCGAATCCATTTCTCCAGCGCCGCCGTCAGCTTAGGCAGCTCGATAGGCTTGGCCACATGGTCGTTCATGCCCGCTGCCGCCGCTTTCTGGATATCGTCCGAGAACGCATCGGCGCTCATGGCCACAATCGGCAGCGTCCTTAAGTCCTCTCTGTCCGACGCACGAATCGTCCTGACCGCCTCATAGCCGTTCATCACAGGCATCTGGATATCCATAAATACCAGGTCATAATACCCTGCGGGCTTCTCCATCAGGGCGTCCACCGCCTGTCTGCCGTCCCGCGCCGTCTCCACCCGGATGCCGATATAGGTCAGCAGTTCCTGCGCAATCTCAATATTCAGATCGTTGTCATCCACCAGCAGCACGCGCTTGCCGGTATAATCTGTCTGGATAAACTGCTCGATATCGGAGGTTTCCTCCTCGTTCTTAGGCGCAATGACAGATTTGAGCACGTAGACGAGCCTGGACTTGAACAAAGGCTTGGCAATGAAAGCGTTGACTCCCGCTTCCCTGGCCTCCTTCTCGATATCCGACCAATCATAGGCAGACAGGATGATAATCGGCACGTCGTCCCCCAGCTTCTTCCTGATCGCCCTGGCTGTCTCCACGCCGCCCATGCCCGGCATCTTCCAGTCCAGAATCGCCACCGCGTATTCCCTGGCCTGGTCATAGGCCTCCGCCAGCCTTGCCACTGCCTCTTCTCCGCTGGGCACGCCGTCCGCATGCATCCCGATACCGTTTAAGATTTCGCAGGTATTGAGGCAGGCGTCTTCTTCATCGTCCGCCACCAGTACGCGCAGTTCTCTGAGACATTCCGTATCCACTTCCTCGGCGTCCTGCAGCTTCAGATAAATCGTCACGGTAAATCTGGAGCCTTTGCCCGGCGTACTCTCAACCTGGATATCGCCGTTCATCATACGGGCAATATTCCTTGCGATAGACATACCGAGTCCCGTACCTTCGACGTTTTTACCCTCCTCCCCTTCTTCTCTGGCGAAGGGTTCGAAGATTTTGTCCAGAAATTCCTTCTGCATGCCGATTCCGGTATCCTCGAAGATAAATTCATAGCAGCCGCAGCCCTGTACGTGGGACGGCTTCTCGTGAATATGGAAGCTGATCGTGCCTCCCTCCGGCGTAAATTTCACAGAGTTGCCCATGATATTGACGAACACCTGCTGCAGCCGGAGCGGGTCGCCGATTACCTTCTCATGAATGATATCGTGGACGCTTACCTTAAGCTGCTGGTTCTTCTCCTGAATCTGCGGGTGCATAATTGCCAGCAGGCTCTCCACCGTCCCGGACATCTCGAAGGCTTCCATCGCCAGCGTTACCTTGCCGCTCTCAATCTTGGACATATCCAGCACGTCGTTGATCAGCGCCAGCAGATGGCGGCTGGAAAGGGTTATCTTATTGAGACAGTCCACAAGCCGCTCCTTGTCGTCGATGTTCATCGCGGCTACCGCCGTCATCCCCATAATAGCGTTCATCGGCGTGCGGATATCGTGGGACATATGGGACAGGAAATCGCTCTTGGCATGATTCGCCTCCTCCGCCGCCTCGAAAGCGTCCTTTAAGGCAATCCGGTTGCGCAGCTCCTTCTCCTTGAGCGCCGTCACATCCTGAATGGCCAGCAGCACGCTGGCGGCCGTCCTGTGTTCCCTGTGCAGACAGAGAATGGATATATTCTCCCACTTCTGCTCCTCCCTCTGAATCCGGTACTCATACTGCAGATAGGGCTTATTCCTGCCCATATGCTTCTGTATGTACTCCTTTGTAACGACCTCGGACATATCCAGTCCGTCCTCTTCTTTGATGTAATGAGGCGTCAAATAGGCCGTCAGTTCCGAATAACAGCCCTCCGACGGCCGTCCCTTCTCCATGCCCTTCAGATATCTGTAAGTATCCTTCTCCAGATCCACCACCACGAAACGGTCGTAAAGCTGTGTCACACCGCTGACAATCTGGGACATTTCCTGCTTCTCCGACACCAGAAGCTTCTTCTGCTTCCAACGGGCAATCAACAGGAACGCCACATAGACCGCGCACGCCGCAATCAGCTCTATCTCCAGCCGCATACCGATTCCGTTGGCCATCTCCCGCATACTGTTGGTGACAGCGGAAGGGAATGTCTGCAGCAGCATGTAATCACTGTTTCTGATATTGGTCAGATAAGCGTTGCCCACGCCCTGGGAGCCGTCGTACCGGTAGCCCATGGAGCCATGGGTATCAAACGTCTCCTGAATCTGCGCAAGCTGCTCGTCCGTCACCCGCATGGTATCCGGCATGGTCAGAAGCACATTGTCGGGCGCTTCGTCCATACCGCTGAAATATACCACCGTGCCGTCGCTTTCACACAGATAATTCTTGGCCTGCACATCAAAGAACTCCGTGGCCAGAATATTGTCCATCCGGGCTTCTCTGTAGATACCGCTTAACACGCCGATTATCTTTCCCCGGTAATACACCGGCGCATAGAAGGTCATCAGCGTTTCTCCGGTTATTCTGGCATGGGAGATCACCACCATACCGACGTTGCCCTTCATGCCCTCTATGTAATCCTCCCGCTCCGACGCCTGCGTGGTCTCGCCATCCGCACTGATATTGCTGCCGGAGGCGTCGGTGTACTCGATGATATCAAACAAAGAGCTGTCCTGCAGGGTCTTAAGCTTCTTCGTATCCACCTGATCGGAGCTTAAGGAATCCCCGTAAAGATACGCCATAGTCTCGATATTCTCCCCGGCGCTGTTTAACAGGCCGCCGATTCGTTCCGCCGTCTGTACGGCGGCGTCCTTCACGTAATTCTCGTTCTGCCTTACGATACGCTCATTATTCTTCCTGGTAAAATTAATAAATGCGACGATGATGAACAGGGCAAGTACCCCTGCCCAGGCAAGCTCCCTTATGAGCTTGCTCTTATCCCGATTGTCAGCCTCCATCCTCTTATCCTCACGCTTCTGTATTGTTCAGCCATCTTCCAAGACACTTCATCAACTGCGCCACCTCCAGGGGCTTGGTGAGATGTTCGTTCATCCCCGCATCCCTGCTGCGCCGCACATCCTCCGCAAAAGCATTGGCAGTCATGGCCACGATGGGAATCCTTAAGGCGTCTGCCCGCGGCAGGCTCCGTATCGCCTTGGACGCCTCGTAACCGTTCATCACAGGCATCTGAATGTCCATGAAAATCATGTCGTAATAGCCCTCGTCCGTCTGCGTAAACATTTCCACCGCTTCTTCGCCGTTCTCCGCCCATTCCACGGTTACGCCCACATGTCCGATTAACTCCGCCGCAATCTCCCGGTTTAATTCATTGTCCTCCACCAGAAGCACTCTGGCGTCAGGCCTGATGGCATCTGTCGGAACATTGTTGTCCTGCTCCTGCCTCTCCGCCTCCTCCCCGGCGATCTGGTTGAACAGATACACCAGCCTGGATTTGAACAGCGGCTTGGCGATAAAGCCGTTGACTCCGGCTTCCCTCGCTTCTTCCTCCACGCTGTTCCAGTCGTAGGCGGACAGAATAATAATCGGCACCTCCGGGCCCACCTGCGCCCGAATCCTTCTGGCCGTCTCGATACCGTCCATATCCGGCATTTTCCAGTCCAGAATCACAGCGAAATAATCCTGCCCCGCATTGTGGCGCTTCCTTACCCGCGCCACGGCGTCATAGCCGTTCAGGACATACTCTCCCAGCATACCGATATTCTCCAGAATCAGGCAGGTGGCCTCGCACGCGGACTCATCGTCGTCCGCCACCAGCACCGGCAGATCCGCCAGCTTCTCTGTATCCGGCGGCTGCACATCCGCCAGCCGGAAGGAAAGCGTCACCACGAACTGGGTTCCCTTGCCCACCTGGCTCTCCACCGTAATATCCCCGTTCATCCTGCGGGCGATATTTCTGGCGATAGTCATGCCAAGCCCGGTGCCCTCGATCTTGCTGACCCTTGAATCCTCCGCCCGGCTGAAGGGCTCGAACAGGCGCTGCAGAAATTCCGGGCTCATGCCGATGCCCGTATCCCGGAAGATAAATTCATAAGCCGCATAGCCGTAAGACCCGGCAGGCTTCTCGTTGATCTCCACCCGGATATTGCCTCCCGGCGGCGTATACTTCACCGCATTGCCCAGAATATTCGTGAAAATCTGCTGCAGCCGCATGGAGTCGCCGATGACCTGCTCGTGCTCCACATTGGCGATGCGCACGTCCAGATTCTGCTTCTTCTCCGCAATAGAAGGCCGCGCCATAGTCACCATCGCGTCTATCAGATCGGACAGGTTAATCTCTTCCTCCGCCAGATCGATCTTACCCGATTCGATCTTGCTCATATCCAGTACTTCGTTAATCAGAGACAAAAGATGCCTGCTGGAAACTGTAATCTTGCCCAGGCAATCCGCCACCCGCTCCTTATCCTCCAGATAGCGCCCTGCAATGGCCGTCATACCGATAATGGCATTCATGGGCGTTCTGATATCGTGGCTCATTCTGGACATAAACTCACTCTTGGCGGCATTGGCATGATTCGCCGCCTCGCAGGCCTCTCTCAACGCCTGCTGCTCCTGCTCCTCCCGCAGTTTGCTCTCCGTCACGTCCTGGGCTACATACAGCGCCCTTCTGGGGCTTCCGTCAGCCGCTGTCTCCGAGAGTACCACCGTAGCCCGTATCCAGGCGCTGCGGTTATTCTCATCCGGCAGCAGCCGGTACTCCACCGCCGTCAGCGGATGATCCGCGTTCAGGATACGGCGCAGCCGCTCCGTACTGATATATTCCAGGTACTTCTCCCGATCCTCTGGCTTTATGAAATGCTCCGCGTATAACCGCAGCGCCTGAGCGCAGTCCGCCTCGTCTCCCAGAATATTCTCCACCTCTGCTTTCTGGGTCACGGGCCGGAAAGTGCCTTGCTCCAAATCCATATAATATGTAGCGAAGAACATACTGCTTAAGCTGTTGATAATGGATATCTTATCCCGTGAATCCCGCAGCGCCTGCTCTTCCGCCAGCTTCTCCGCCGTGATATCCCGCCCCAGGATATTAACCACTGTCTTATCCCCCTGCTTCAGATAGAAGATATGCTCCTCCACCCACACGAGAGGCCGGCCCTTCTGCCGGTACTGACACAATTCTTCCTGATATTCCTTCACCTTCTCCGCTTTCGCCCGCAGATTCTCTAACAGAAAAGCCTGTTTGAATTTCTCCTTATCCGCTTCCGCCACGACTTCCGCCAGCGCCTTGTCTATATGATAGCTGTAATCGCCTTCCACTCGTCTGCCAAGCTCTCCTTCGTTCAGGTAGACCCGCTCGCAGAAGCCGGTCTCCACATCCACCGTATTTAAGATGCTGTACCGGGACTTGATAATAGCCGCCATCCGCCTGTCATTGCGGCTGCGTTCCTTCTCCCTTCTGGTACGCTCATCCACATCCTGAAAAGCCAGAATCGCGTAACCGCCCAGACTACGGCTCTCCCGCAGATAAGCGGACACCAGAATATACCTCCATGCGCCGTTGAGGAAAGCCTGACAGACGAGCGTACGCTTCTGCTCCCCGTCCCGCCATGCCCTGCGCATGGCCTCCAGGGAGAATTTCTCCTGAAATTCCTGCTGATCTTCCGCAGCGATATATCCGAATGCGTTCTCACTGAAAATATAATCCCATAAATAGATATCCGTTCCTACGGCATCTCTGACCTTCTCCGTAGTGCGCACAATGCTCACGCCGCCGCTGTGCAGGTTCACCACATAAATCGCGAAATTCGTCTCGCCCAGCGAATTGATGATCTCCATATTCCGCAGATTCAGTTCTTCCCGCTCCAGGCCTTCCGTGAAGGTATCATGCACGTCCTTCAGATATATCATCACCTTCTGGTTCTCCGGGGTATAATCATAGTCAGGCACAATCTCCAGCGTATGCCAGCGGAACCGATCGCCTACCTTCCGGCGGTACATGCAGTTTAATTTCTCCGCGCCGTCCCGCAGCTTCCTGCGGAGCCTTTCAATCTGGACGAAATGCAGATACCGCTCCACATCCTCCTCGTAGATATAGCCCTTCCTGACCACGCCTTTCAGCCAGCAGGAAAGTATCGGCGGCTCCCCGCTCATATCCTGCAGCTCCGTCTCATCCGCCTTCACGACGTCGAAGCTGCCGGTGGTAAGATTCCCCCGCAGCACCTTATGATAGATGTAATTGGACGTCTCCGCGTATGGCGTCACCGCGATGAGAAACGCCGGGATTGTGTCCTCCCACATAATTCGGGTTGCGGCAATCTCCACAGCTTTGCCGAAGGGATCGTCATAATTGACGCTTCTGGCTTCTTTCTTGTCTCCGATGAAAAGCAGCGGGCAATTGGAACAGGTGCCTTTCCAGAGTTCATGACAGACCATGCCCGTCTGAATATCCGGCGCCACTTCCTTTACCCGCTTGTTATAATACAAAAACTTATGATTATCCTCCCTGATGACATAAACAGCCGTCATCTGCAGGGCGTCAAGTATCTTCTCATATTCTGTCGTTTTCACTGCCGTTTCTCCGTATTGAATCTCGATAAATTTCCCATAAGCTATCCCTATGGCTTCTTCATGCTGATTTCATTCCATAGGGATATGATTAGTTCTATTCTACCATTATCGAAATATCAATACAAGACGGAATGCCTGAAAATCATTGAAAAAATCATTGAAAAAATGAAAGGCTGGAGCGAAAAAATGAAAGCGTCTTATCTCCTCGAACCCATCCTGCTGATTCCCATGGCTATGTTGTCAATGCCCAACGCTACCAGATAGAAGCCCACAATATAGCTGACGTAAAGCAGGGATATAAGGGGACGGAATATCATCATAGCGCCCAGCGCCAGGCCGATGATATTCAGCGCCATGGTAAGGTAATACATGGACTTTCCCGCCGTAATACGGACAGCCTCCAGATGACAGAGTCTGGAAATACAGTGCGCAATGAACCAGACCGGGAACAGCAGGGACAGAATCCACTTGCCCGCATTGGGATACACCAGAAGCATCATTCCCGCCATCACGCTTAAAATTCCCGTAATCAGCGCCATCGTAGGCCCGAAGCCCGTATATTTCTCAACCCGCACATACATCAGAATATCTTCTATGCCTGCAATCACCGCCAGCAGGCCGTAGAGCATCACCATACCGCTCAGGGCCCGTCCGGGATTGACAAAGGTATAGAGCCCCAGGCAGAGAAACGCTGTCCCCACAATCAAATCCAGCCATCCAAATCCGGAACGTCTTCTCATGCCTGCTCACCTCCCGCCTGCAAAATGGACATAAACTCGTCTCCGGTAATCGTCTCCTTCTCATAGAGAAACCCGGCCAGCTCTTCCAGTTTGCCCCGGTTTTCCTCCAGAAGCTTCCTTGCCTTCTCATGCTGCTTCTTCACCAGCTCTACCACCTGCCTGTCGATTTCCTTCTGGGTATCCGCAGAGCAGGCAAGAGACGTGTCCCCGCCCAGATACTGGTTGTTCACCGTCTCCATAGCCACCATATCGAACTGCTCGCTCATACCGTAACGGGTAATCATGGAACGGGCCAGCTTGGTAGCCTGTTCGATGTCGTTGGAGGCGCCTGTGGTAATCTCGCCGAAGATGACCTCCTCCGCCGCCCGTCCGCCGGTGTAGGTGGCTATCTTATTCTCTATTTCCTCCTTGGTCAGCAGATATTTGTCTCCCTTGTCCACCTGCATGGTATAGCCCAGCGCGCCGGAGGTACGGGGAATAATGGTGATCTTCTGCACCGGTGCGGAATGGTCCTGCATGGCCGCCACCAGGGCGTGACCGATTTCGTGATAAGCCACCACCAGCTTCTCCTTGTCGGAGAGCACCGCGTTCTTCTTCTGGTAACCCGCGATAACCACCTCCACGCTCTCCTCCAGGTCGGACTGGTTGACAATAACCCGCCCGTTTCTGACTGCCCGGAGAGCCGCCTCATTGATAATATTGGCAAGCTCCGCGCCGGATGCGCCTGAGGCCATCCGGGCGATGGTGTGTAAGTCCACCTGGGAATCCGCTTTGATTTTCCTGGCGTGAACCTTCAGAATCGCTTCCCTGCCCGCTAAGTCCGGCAGTTCCACCGGCACCCGCCTGTCGAAACGTCCCGGACGGGTCAACGCCGGATCCAGAGATTCGGGACGGTTGGTAGCCGCCAAGATAATAACCCCGTTATTGCCCTCGAAGCCGTCCATCTCGGTCAGCAAC
>JAGAIZ010000064.1 GCA_017626325.1 Lachnospiraceae bacterium
ATAGCCAAGCTAGGATATACATCCATGCTTGACCATTATCTAATGGTTTGTGAAAACTAAGGAACCGCCGTGTACGGAACCGTACGCACGGTGGTGTGAGAGGACGGCTAATCAACTAATGGTTAGCCTCCTACTCGATTGGGTTTCATCAGAAAATATATGGAAACGGAGCGAAATGTGTAAAGAGCAATGTCTATAGTTGATAAAAAATATCATTATCAAAAAACCTGTTGACATATCAGTTAGCTGGTGCTAACCTTTCAGATGAAGAGGTTAGAAAAGACTAACCTAATTCAAATGCGTACATATAGTAACATCAGCGGAGGATATCTTTCTACGGCGGGGCGTCGGCCGGCTTTGTGAGGAGGACGGTCCGGGTGAAAGAAGTAATCTTTTCATAAGGAATCAGGTACGGAAGGAGGCATGCCGGCTGTGGGCAGGAACGGAAACGGAACACAGGAGAACGGTATCTATTACCGGGTAACGGAGCAGAAAGAGTATATTCTGGCGAAATTAAGAGAGCGCGGGCTTCGCATTACTAACCAGAGAAAGCTTATTATTGATTGTATTCTGGAGAATGAGTTTAGCTGCTGTAAGGAAATATACTGTCAGGTGTGCAAGATTGACCCGTCCATAGGAATCGCCACAGTATACCGGATGATCAATACCTTAGAGAATGTGGGAGCCATTAACCGTAAGAATATGTACCATGTATGTTTCGAAGAGGAACCGGCGAAGGTACATAGCTGTATGGTGCAGTTCGATGATCAGACGAAGGTAAACTTAAGCAGCGAGGAATGGAACCGGATTGTGAAAGCAGGACTGAAGATATGCGGTTATCTGGACAATCGTAATGTAGAACTGATAGAAATGCGGGAGTGTTCCGATCATGCGGAGACTGTCGCGGCTGTATAAGGAACAGAAGAAGCGATCAGGAATCATGTTAGAAGATATTCCGGCAAGGAGGATGATAGTGATGCCACTTACATTTGCAAAAGAGGGAGAAATCAATTCCATTAAGAAGGTCGGCGGTAAGGAAGAGACAAGACAGTTTCTGGAGAAGCTTGGATTCGTGACAGGCGCTGATGTGACGGTGGTATCTACCGTAGGCGGAAATGTCATTGTGAATATTAAGGATTCCAGAATTGCCATTGGCAGGGATATGGCGGCACGCATTATGGTGTAGGCATATGCGTCTGCGGATAATTATGGTTAAAGGGTGATAAGGCGATAATGCCGGACCACTTTTTTAATAAAGGGGAGTAAGTTGTAACTAACATCTATTCTATGTGTGGGATAGAGAGTATCAGAGGATAGGAGAACAGTGATGAAAACATTAAAGGAAGTGGCCTGCGGACAGACCGTAACAGTGAAGAAGCTGTCCGGCGAGGGTCCGGTCAGGAGACGTATCATGGATATGGGCATTACCAAAGGCGTTTCAATCTATGTGCGTAAGGTAGCGCCTCTTGGAGACCCTGTGGAAGTAACTGTGCGCGGATATGAATTGTCTCTGCGCAAGGCGGACGCTGAGATGATTGAAGTCGAGTAGCTAACTTAGAAAGTTGAGGAGGAAAAAATGTCAGTTAAAATTGCACTTGCAGGTAACCCTAACTGCGGTAAAACGACTCTGTTTAACGCACTGACAGGTTCCAACCAGTTCGTAGGAAACTGGCCGGGCGTTACGGTAGAGAAAAAAGAGGGTAAATTAAAAGGAAATAAAGACGTGATTATCATGGACTTACCTGGTATCTATTCTTTATCTCCCTATACCTTGGAGGAAGTGGTAGCCAGAAACTATCTGATTAACGACAGGCCGGATATTATCCTGAATATCGTAGACGGTACGAATATTGAACGTAACCTGTATCTGACCACACAGCTTCTGGAGCTTGGCATTCCGGTTGTGATGGCGGTTAACATGATCGACCTTGTCAATAAGAACGGCGATAAGATTTCCCTGCAGAAGCTGAGCCAGAGCCTGGGCTGTGAGGTGGTGGAGATTTCCGCCCTGAAGGGAACAGGAGTTATGGAAGCGGCAAACAAGGCCGTAGCGCTTGCCGGCAAAGCAGCGCAGCCTGTGGCGCATAAATTTGATGAGAAAGTGGAGAATGCCATCAGCGACGTATCCGCACTCTTAAGCGGCGTAGCGGAAGAGCAGAAGAGATTCTTTGCTGTCAAGCTGCTTGAGAAGGACAATAAGATTGCTGAGCAGATGAGTTCTGTTCCTAACGTTGATTCGCAGATCAAAGCGCTGGAGGAAGCCTTCGATGATGATACGGAGAGCATTATTACCAATGAAAGATATGTGTACATTTCCAATATTATTAAGGACTGCGTAACTAAAAATAAGAAAAACGCAATGACAACCTCTGATAAAATTGATAGAATTGTTACAAACAGATGGCTGGCGCTGCCGATTTTCGCAGTTGTAATGTTTATTGTATACTATGTATCCGTTACGACGGTGGGTGCGTTCGTAACAGATTGGACCAACGACGTATTGTTCGGCGAGATCATCCCTCCGGCAATTGAGAGTGTGCTTACCTCTATCGGCTGTGCAGACTGGCTGTCAGGCCTGATTCTTGACGGTATCGTGGCCGGTGTTGGCGCTGTGCTCGGTTTCGTACCCCAGATGCTTGTGCTGTTTATCTTCCTGGCATTCCTGGAGTCCTGCGGATATATGGCGCGTATCGCGTTTATCATGGACAGAATCTTCCGTAAATTCGGTCTGTCCGGTAAGTCCTTCATTCCGATGCTGATTGGCTCCGGCTGCGGTGTGCCCGGCGTTATGGCGTCCCGTACCATTGAGAATGACAGAGACCGTAAGATGACGATTATGACCACGACCTTCGTACCCTGCGGCGCGAAGCTGCCGATTATCGCCCTTATTGCGGGCGCATTCTTCGACAATGCGGGCTGGGTAGCATGGAGCGCATATTTCGTAGGTATTGCGGCAATCATCTGTTCCGGTATTATCCTGAAGAAGACTAAAATGTTTGCCGGTGATCCGGCTCCTTTCGTTATGGAGCTTCCCGCATATCATATGCCTACCGTGGGCGCGGTGCTGCGCAGCATGTGGGAGCGCGGCTGGTCCTTTATTAAGAAGGCAGGTACCATTATCCTGTTATCTACTATCATTCTCTGGTTCCTGATGAGCTTCGGCTGGGAAGAGGGCTTTGGCATGGTAGAAGAACTGAACAACAGTATTCTTGCCAGAATCGGCAGCGGCATTGCCTGGATATTCGCGCCCCTTGGCTGGACACAGGGCGGCGAAGGTTGGAAGATGGCAGTTGCTGCAGTTACCGGCCTGATTGCAAAGGAGAATGTGGTGGCAACCTTCGGTATGCTCTACGGCTTCGCTGAGGTTGCAGAAGACGGTGCAGAAGTATGGGGCAATCTGGCAGCAGTTATGACGCCTGTTGCAGCATATGGCTTCCTGGCGTTCAATCTCCTGTGCGCACCCTGTTTCGCGGCGATGGGCGCTATCAAGAGAGAGATGAACAATACGAAGTGGTTCTGGTTCGCGATTGGTTATCAGTGTCTGCTTGCTTACGTGGTTGCCATGGTGATCTACCAGCTCGGCACACTTTTTACAGGCGGCGGGTTTGGCATCGGAACAGTTGTATCGATTGCGCTGGTAATCGGTTTCCTGTATCTGCTGTTCAGACCTTACAAAGAGTCTACGGAGCTTAAGGTAGACTTGAAGAAGAGCAGGAAAGCGGCTTAAAGAGATTCTTGGAATTTATAGAAGATAATAAGAAAGTCAGACAAGAAAAGATTGGAGTTGAGAATATGGGTACAGCTATAGTACTGTTGATTGTTGCGGGAGCCGTAGGGCTTGCAGTCCGCAGCATGATTAAGGATAAAAAAGCAGGCAAGTCGCTTCAGTGCGGCGGGGACTGTAAGCATTGCGGCGGCTGCCACTAAAGACTCAATCTGACACACATGACATACAAAACATATAGGGAAGATTATGAGCGGGATTTGTATAGATCCCGCTTATATTCGTATTTATAAAGGAGATTATCAGTTATGGCAAATGTAATCATTATAGCGTTGTTGGCGGCAATTGCGGTCTATGCCGTCATATCGTCCCGCAGGCATTTCAAGGGAGAGAGCGGCTGCTGCGGCGGCGGTGGCGGAGACATCGCCATCAAGAAAAAGCTGGAGCATGAGAAGCTGGGAGAATATGTCATTCACATAGAAGGGATGACCTGTAATAACTGTAGAATCCGCGTGGAAAATGCCGTTAATAAGCTGGACGGCGTCTGTGCAAAGGTGTCTCTTAAGAAGAAACAGGCAGTAGTCTCTTATGACAGAGAGGTTTCAAAAGAAGAAATCATCAAAGCCGTGCGGGCTGCAGGTTATCAGGTGAACGAATAATTGGCGCCCTTTGGCTTGCTGGCAGGCAGCAGCCCTGTTATAGAGCCTGCGGGGGCAAAAGCCTGGAAACAGCGCAGCCAGCGGCGTGCAACTGCCGGTTGACAGATTTCCAAGCGTGATTGGTAGCGGTTTTTCCTGGAATAAGTTATGATATAGGAAATAAATCAAAAGGGTAATGACTCTGACAGAATGACAGGTCAGAAGCGTTACTTGTCTGACAGGAGGATTCGCATGACATTAGGAGAGAAAATCTATAGACTACGAACAGAGAAAGGACTTTCACAGGAAGCGCTGGGCGATGTGTTGAAAGTGTCCAGACAGTCCGTATCCAAATGGGAAACAGACCAGTCTGTACCGGAGCTTGATAAATTGGTGGCAATCAGTGATTTTTTTGATGTGAGTACGGACTATCTGTTAAAGGAGGAGACGACGGAAGATACAGGAAGCGCTGCTTCTTCCATGTACCGCACAGCAAGCTATGCGTCAGAAGATTTTTCCTGCCGCCGTCGTCATTACGAATACAGAAGTCAGAAGATGGTGGGCAGCCTTCCTTTCATACACATTAACGTCGGCCCCGGGCTGTATCGTGCAAAGGGCATTATTGCCATCGGCAATATGGCATCCGGTGTGATTGCGGTAGGTTTTCTTGCGACGGGAGTCATTGCGGTGGGACTTCTCTCGATAGGGCTTCTGGCGCTGGCTACGGTGGCTGTGGGATTGTTGGCCTATGGTTCTCTGGCTGTGGGGGTGATCAGCTTTGGCGCGGTGTCTTTCGGCATTTTCTCTATGGGTGCATATTCGGTGGGGCAGTTCGCATTCGGGGCGAAAGCGGAAGGTGTACAGGTAGCGATTGGCGACGTGGCGCGGGGGAAGATTGCCCTCGGCTATTCCCGGGCAGCCGGCGATTATACACAGATCAGCGGCGGAGAGTCCTTTGACTATGAAAGCGCCTGTCGTGCCATCGACGCGCAGGTGTCTTCTCACTGGTGGTTCTTTAAGAGCTGGGCGAAGAGGATGATCCGGTTATTCTGAGCGATGTGCATGGAAAGGCTTACCCGATTCTGTTTGCTGTATTCTGTATGAAATAAAAAGTATCAGAATTTATAGAAACGCCGGCGGATCGTCGTAGAAATATTCGTATTTTCATGGTACAATAGCGCTATATTTATGGAGGGCTATTGAGAAATGGACCTTAAGAAAGAATGAGGTATTAACGATGAAACTGGTAGTCTTGGAAAGAGACAGTGTCGGTACGGATATTGATGTAAGCTGTTATGAGAAGTTCGGAGAGGTGACGTACTATCCGAATACGGTGGCGGCAAATACAGCGGAGCGCGTGAAGGACGCTGATATTGTCATTGTCAACAAAGCGCCGATGAATGAGGATACATTGAAGGACGCGCCGAATGTGAAGCTGATCTGTCTGTTTGCGACAGGGTATGACAACGTAGATTTGGATTATTGTAAGAGCCGCGGCATCAGGGTAGCTAACGTAGTGAATTATTGTACGCCCGCGGTAGCGCAGCATACGCTCCTGCTTGCTATGGTTTTGTCTGAGAAGCTGGCGTATTATGACGATTATGTGAAATCCGGCACATACAGCGCGCAGGAGAGATTTTCCAATTTTGACAGGGCGTTTACGGAGCTTGAGGGAAAGACCTGGGGTATTGTCGGTATGGGAAGCATAGGACGGAAAGTGGCATCCCTGGCGTCGGCCTTTGGGTGTAAGATAATCTTCTATTCCGCTTCCGGCAAAAGTACCTGTACGGAGTATGAGAGAGTAGAATTTGATACGCTTTTGCAGGAGTCGGATATCTTATCCCTGCATTGCCCGTTAAGCGACAGGACGAGGAACCTCATAAATAAAGAAGCGTTTGCGAAGATGAAGAATACGGCGGTGCTGGTTAATGTGGCGCGGGGTCCGGTGGTCAACACACAGGATCTGTATGACGCGCTGATGGAAGGGCAGATTGCTGCTGCCGGGCTGGATGTGCTGGAGAAGGAGCCGATGGCGAAGGATAATCCGTTGGCCGGCATTCAGGACAGCACGAAGCTGATCATTACGCCCCATATGTCCTGGGCAAGTACAGAATCCAGAATTCGTCTGGTGGAGGAAGTGGCGAAGAATATCGAAGCGTTTCTTGCGGGAACGGACAGGAATATTGTGAATTAAGAAAGAGTAAGAACGATCGAATAATCAGGAATAAGAAAGGATAATTCAATATGGGAATCGTGATTAAGAACGCGCTGGCAGTATTGCCCCAGGGTGCGGAGGATGTAATCAAAGAGACGAGCATTTATATAGAGAAAGACCGTATCGCGGCTGTCGGGGACGCGCCGGAGGGTTTCGTGGCGGACAAGGTAATCGACGGAAAGGATAAGCTGGTGATTCCGGGCTTAATTAACTGTCATACCCATTCCTATATGTCCTTTATGCGCAATGTGGCGGACGATCTTTCTTTTATGGACTGGCTGTTTGGAACGATTGACCCTATCGAGCAGCAGATGACGGACGAAGATACTTACTGGGGCGCGAAGCTGGCGATTATTGAGATGATGAAAAGCGGAACGACCTGCTTTAACGATATGCAGATGAATATTCGTCAGACCACAAGGGCGGTGAAGGAATCCGGCATGCGCGCGGTTATCTGCAGGGGACTGGTTGGAAGCGGTAATGACGAGGCGGGACAGACGCGTCTGCGTCAGGCATACGAAGAACGGGACGCCGCGAAGGACTGCGACAGATTAACGTTTCGTTTAGGACCTCACGCGCCCTATACCTGCGACGAGGAATTCCTGCAAATTGTAGCGGCGGAAGCGAAGCGGGAGCATATGGGAATCCATGTGCATCTGTCCGAAAGCGTAAGTGAAATAGAACAGATACAGGAGAAATACGGATGTACGCCGATAGCGCTGGCAGAGCGAAGCGGTATCTTCGATGTGCCTGCGATTGCGGCTCACTGCGTGCAGGTAACGGATGAGGATATCGATATTCTGGTCAGGAAAGGGGTCAGCGTCGTGACCAATCCTGCCAGCAATATGAAGCTGGGCAATGGCTTTGCGCCCATCGGAAAGATGCTGGAAAAGGGTGTGAATGTCTGTCTGGGTACGGACGGCGCAGCCAGCAACAATTGTCTGAATATGTTCCACGAACTGAGCCTTCTGACGCTGATTCATAAGGGAACAGGCAGGACGCCTCAGTGCGTCAGTGCCAGGGAGGGCTTCCGTATTGCGACGATCAACGGCGCCAGGGCGCTTGGGCTGGAACAGGAAATCGGTTCTATCGAAGCCGGTAAGAAAGCGGATCTGGCGATTCTTGACCTGAATACACCGTCCTTAACGCCCAGAAATAATCTCCTTGCGGGACTCTCTTATTCTGCCAACGGTTCCGAAGTGGACACTGTGATCATCAACGGACAGATTACGATGGAGCACCGCAGGATACTGACGATGGACGAGCAGCTTGTATACAGAAAGATTCAGGGCATTATCGAGCGGATGGGATTGGATAAGAAGCAGTATTCTTAAGAACAGATTGGTATAACGTAGAACATATTTCCCAGAGTGGAGAAAGATTTAGTGATGGCATAAATATGTAATATTTGGTATACTGATATTACAGACAGAACAAATGAAATCGAAAGGAGATTGTGATATGTTAGCGACATTAATACCCTTTTTTGATAAAGATATGAAGGTATGCGCCTATTCACTGTTTTCTCAGAAGGAAAATTATCTGTTAAATCCGGTACTTCAGGGTTCGTCCAAGCATGACGGGGCGGCGAATGTGAGCGGGTTGGATATTATACAGAAGATTGGCATCGATACGCTTTCTCCGGGAACAGACGTATTTATTACGGTAGGGCATATCGCTATTTTCTCAGATATTGAGTCTCAGAGCAGTTCCATGCGGGGCAGGCTTGTGCTGCTTCTGGATGATGCGATCCAGAATGACGAGGCTTATAGGAACCGCCTGGCACAGCTTAAGAAGGAAGGCTACAAGCTGGCTATCCGTAAGCTTCCGGTGGCGGCTTATGAGCAGTACAAGGAGATTCTTGCACTCATGGATTATATTATTCTGGATTGTAAGAAAGTAGATGTGATGAAGGCCAAAATTTATTTTGGCAAGCTCTATCCGAGTATTAAGATCTGCGTGGGCAATATCGAGAATCAGAAGATGTTTGATTATATTAAGGATGACGACAGCTACAGTTTGTTTGAGGGCAAATTCTACCGCATTCCAATTACAAGGGGAGAGACAGAGGTTTCGCCGCTTAAGATTAATTATCTGGAGCTCATGAATATTGTGAATGATAAGGATTATGAACTGACGGAGGCGGCGGACATCATCGGGCGGGATACAGCGCTGGTGGTGGAGCTTCTGAAGCTGGTAAATAAGATCGCGATTAATTCTGAGGTTACTTCTATCCGGCATGCGGCGGCAATTCTCGGACAGAAGGAATTAAAGCAGTGGATCAATACTGTAATTACGAAGGAATTGTGCGCGGACAGACCCAATGAGATCGCAAGACTTTCCCTGCTTCGCGCGAAGTTCGCGGAGTGCCTGGCGCCTTGCTTCGGGCTGGCGATGAAGTCTTCGGAATTATTCTTAATGGGCCTTTTCTCGGTACTTGACATTATCCTTAATATGACGATGGAAGACGCCTTGAAGAAGGTGAATGTGTCCAGAGAGATTTCGGACGCGCTGGTCTATCACAAAGGCGAGTTCGCCGAGCTGTATGAGTTTATTACGGCATATGAGAATGCGGACTGGCAGGAGGTATGCCGGGAGCTGATTGTCAAGGATATCAGCGTGAATACGGTGTACGACGCATATACGGAGACTATGTGCTGGTACAGGGATATGTTTTTCTAAGGAATAGGATATGATTCACAATCCGTGAATTTTCATCAGTGATGACAGGACAGACGACCATCACTATAATAAAAATTCGGCTGATTAATCTTAAGGAGGAAACTATCAATGAGTAGCGAAATCAGAGACATTAATCTTGCCGAATCCGGTGAGAGAAAGATTGAGTGGGTGAAGAGGAACTGCGATCTTCTGCGTACACTGGAGAAGGAGTTTAGTGAAAGCAAGCCTTTTGCGGGCAAGAAGGTAACCCTGTCCGTGCATCTGGAAGCCAAGACCGCGTACCTGTGTCTTGTGCTGGCAGCAGGCGGCGCTAAGATGTATGTGACAGGCTCGAATCCCTTGTCTACCCAGGATGATGTGGCGGCTGCCCTTGTGAAAGCCGGACTTGAGGTGCACGCCTGGTATGACGCGACGCCGGAGGAATATGAGAATCATATTCGCGCGGCGCTGGCGGCAGGACCCAATATCATAATCGACGACGGCGGCGACCTGGTGAATATGGTGCACAAGGAAATGCAGCATCTGATTCCGAATATTATCGGCGGCTGCGAAGAGACGACTACGGGAATTATCCGTCTGGAAGCCATGAACAAGGCGGGAGAACTGAAGTTCCCGATGGTTCGTGTTAACAATGCGGCATGTAAGCATTTCTTTGATAACAGATACGGCACGGGTCAGTCCGTGTGGGACGGCATTAACCGGACGACGAACCTGATCGTAGCGGGCAAAATCGTTGTTGTGGCAGGCTATGGCTGGTGCGGTAAGGGAACCGCTATGAGAGCCAAAGGGCTTGGCGCGCGGGTTATCGTGACAGAGATCGATCCTATTAAGGCAATCGAGGCGGTGATGGACGGTTTCGACGTAATGCCCATGAAGGAAGCCGCTAAGGTGGGTGATTTCTTCATAACCGTGACAGGCTGCGACGGCGTGATCGATCAGGAAGATTTTGCTGAGATGAAGGAAGGCGCGATTCTGTGCAACGCGGGGCATTTTGACTGTGAGATCGATATGGCGTGGTTAAAGGAGAACGCGGTAGAGACAAGAGAACAGCGCAAGAATATCATGGGCTATAAGCTGCCTACAGGGCAGTGGATTTTCGTGCTGGCAGAGGGACGTCTCGTTAATCTGGCGGCAGGCGACGGACATCCGGCGGAGATTATGGACATGAGCTTCGCGATTCAGGCATTGTCAGCCAAATATCTGGTGGAGCATGGCGGCGAGCTTACCGAGAAGCTGATCGATGTGCCGGAAGAAGTGGATAAGGATGTGGCAAGGCGTAAGCTTGCTTTCCTGGGCAAAGAGATCGACGTGCTGACCCCCAAGCAGGAGAAATATCTGAACAGCTATGCGCTGTAAAGCCTGTACGGTGCATGAGTTGTGTTCTGTGCGGTTAGAATGTACAGGCTGCGTATAGATAAAATAAGCGGACTAAGAACAGACATGGTTATTTAGTAATAAAATAGAGGCAGTCGTTTACTTTGATCAAGGAGTAAACGCCTGTCTTTTTGCAAAAAGGAGACTCTCTATCATGCAGGAAAATACGAAGACCTACCAGTCCGGAGAGCTGCTTAAGCGGTTTCTCCCTTATTATAAGAAGTATTGGAGAATTGTGGTTATTGATTTATTCTGCGCGGGGCTCACGACTATATGTGAGCTGGTGCTGCCGATGATTATCCGGTTTATCACGAACACGGGCATGAATGATCTGGCGTCTCTGACGGTGACGACGATTGTGCGGCTGGGCGTGCTGTATCTGTGCCTGCGCATCATCGACACGATGGCGAATTTCTATATGGCATACACAGGGCATGTGATGGGTACGAGGATCGAGACAGATATGCGCAGGGACGCTTACGGGCATCTGCAGAAGCTGTCGGATACTTATTATAACAACACAAAGGTGGGGCAGATTATGGGACGCATTACTAACGATCTGTTCGATGTGACGGAGTTTTCCCATCACTGTCCGGAGGAATTTTTTATTGCAGGCCTGAAAGCGGTGATTTCCTTTATCATTTTGGCACAGATCAGTGTGGGGTTGACCGTTATTATTTTCGCGGTAGTGCCTGTTATGGCGGTAACGTGTATTATCATCAATCTGCGTATGCGGGAGGCATTCCGCAGGCAGCAGGTGCAGATCGGTGAACTGAATGCCCGGATTGAGGACAGTCTGCTGGGACAGAAGGTGGTTAAGGCCTTTACCAACGAGGAGAAAGAGAAGGAGAAGTTTGAGGAAGACAACCGCAAATTCTTCCGGTTGAAGAAAGAGACCTATAAATTCATGGCGGCGTTCCAGACTACGACCAGAGCCTTTGACGGACTCATGTACCTGGTTCTTCTGGTGGCCGGCGGTATCTTCATGGTGAAGGGGAAGATTGCGCCGGGAGATTTGGTGGCATATGTGATGTATGTGACGACGCTGATTGCGACCATACGGAGAATCATTGAATTTGCGGAGCAGTTCCAGCGGGGCATGACAGGAATTGAGCGTTTTGTTCAGATTATGGACAGCGATATTGAGATTTTCGACGAGCCGGGCGCGGTGGAGTGCGTCAGCCCACAGGGCAACATCTCCTTTTGCAATGTAAGCTTCGAGTATCCGGACGACCATAATGTGGTCTTTAAGGGCCTGAATCTGGATATCCGTTCCGGGGAAAAAATCGCGATCGTAGGACCTTCCGGCGGCGGCAAGACGACGCTGTGCAATCTGATACCCAGATTCTATGATATCGATCAGGGTGAGATTCTGTTAGACGGCAAGAACATTCATCATTATACCCTAAAGAGCCTGCGCCGGAATATCGGTATGGTGCAGCAGGATGTCTACTTATTCTCCGGCACGGTATACGAAAACATTGCTTATGGTAAAGAGCACGCGTCCAAAGAAGAGGTGATGGAAGCTGCGAAGCGCGCCGGGGCACATGAATTTATCATGGCGCTAAAGGACGGCTATGATACCTATGTGGGTGAGCGGGGCGTGAAGCTTTCCGGCGGACAGAAGCAGCGGATCAGCATTGCCCGTGTCTTTCTGAAGAATCCGCCCATTCTGATTCTGGACGAGGCTACCTCCGCGCTGGATAACGAGAGCGAGTTCCAGGTGGCGAGATCCTTAGAGGAACTGGCGAAAGGCAGAACCACGATTACCATTGCCCATCGTCTTTCCAGCATCCGCAATTCTGATCGTATTCTGGTGCTTACGGAGGATGGTATCGTGGAAGAGGGAACCCATGAGAGTCTGTTGGCCCAGGGCGGTATTTATTATCATTTCTATGTGACTGCCAATGAATTGAAATAGCGTTATTCAGGGATTTGAGATTTTCTATAAAAGGGATTGCATGAAGTATTGCGTATAAGGTATATTTAATATAGGGGTAGTAACCAGATATGGAGAGATAAAGAAAAGGGAAGCGTATAAGTATGGGAGCATTGACAGCGAAAGACCAAGATAAAATGGCGGAAGTATCACAGATCTGTATGGCGCATTCCGCTACGGCTCTGAATATGCTGATTAACCGGGAAGTTAAGATTCGCGTGCCTATGGTTAAGGTGGTAAACAGCGCGGATATTAAGAATATTCTGGCGGCGTTTGGCATGGGCGGCGTGACGGTTCAGATAGATTTTAAGGATGATTTCAACGGCAACAATCTGCTGATGATGAAGGCGGACGATATTAAGATTATTATGGATCTTATGATGGGCGGCGCCGGCGTTGCGGCGCCGGGCGAATTGAACGAGATGCATCTATCCTGTGTGGCGGAGGTTATGAATCAGATGATGGGGGCTTCTGCGATCGTTCTGACGGAGATGATTCATAAGACCGTGGATATCAATCCGCCTAAGACGACCTTCGTGCAGACGCCGGCGGATATTAACGGGATAGATTTTCTTCCCTTTCCGGGGGATGAGATGACGCTTGTGGTCTGTCATTTCGAATCGGTGGGACTGTTGAAGGGGATTCTGATTCGAATTTATCCGATGAAGGAGACACGTTATATCTGCGATAATTTCAGCGCCAGATAATTCGACGCTTTATGGCAGGATTCGATTGGAAGATTTTCACAAATAACAGGAGAGGATATATCGGCAAAACGCCGAAAATCAGCGATAATCACCGAAAAAACTTACAACTGCCTTCAAAAAATGGTAAACTAATATATATTGAGGGATATATCGGAAATGTTGTGGTTGTGAGATTTTGGAGGGTGTTATGTTTGAGAAGGGTGAATTGATAATGTGCGGCGGACATGGCGTCTGCCGCGTTGTTGACATTGTGGGAAATCCGATTGACCGGTTGGACAGGAAGAGAAAATACTATCTGCTAGAGCCGGTTTTCGAGAAGAGCAGCACAATATATACGCCGGTTGACAATGAGAAGGTCATCATGCGCAGAATCATGAATAAGGAAGAGGCGGAAGAGTTAATCGAGCGTATTACGGGGATCGATACGGTCTGGATTCAGGAGGAAAAGCGCAGGGAGCAGATGTATAAGGAAGCTATCCGCACCTATGACTGTCAGAGTCTGGTGCAGATTATCAAGACGTTATACCTGCGTAAGCAGAACCGCCTGAAGGAAGGCAAGAAGGTGCTTTCCTCCGATGAACAATATCTGCGTAAGGCAGAAGAGCTTCTCTACAGTGAGATGTCGCTGGCGCTTGCTATTCCGAAGGAACAGGTAGAAGAGTATATTACGCAGGCGGTTGACAAACAGAACAGTATGGTATAGGAGATACGGGATATTCCAAAACAATGAATTGGAATATCCCGTTTATAATGCTCTGCTTTCTTAGCTTATTATATAGGGTTATTTTTCCTCGCATACCTGGAAAATATAGAACTTCAGATAATACGACTCTTCCGCCGCCCACAGAATCGGATGGTCCGGCGCCTGGGTGTGGAATTCCACCTGTCGGAGTCTCTTATGGGCGCCTCTTGCGGCTTCCCGGATGGTCTTCGCGAACAGTTCAGGATCCATGAAATGGGAGCAGGAGCAGGTGGCAAGGAAGCCGCCGTCCCGAACCAGCTTCAAGCCCCGCAGATTGATCTCACGGTAACCCTTTACGGCGTTTCTGACTGCCTGTCTGGATTTGGTAAACGCGGGAGGATCGAGAATGACCACGTCGTAGCGCTCGCCCTGTGCTTCTAAGGAGGGCAGCAGGTCGAAGACATCCGCGCAAAGGAAAGAGACGCGGTCCTCCAGGCCGTTTCGCCGCGCGTTTTCCTGTGCCTGCCGGATACCAAGCTCCGAAGCGTCTACGCCCAGAACAGAAGCCGCTCCTGCAATACCGGCATTCAATGCAAAAGAGCCGGTGTGGGTAAAGCAGTCCAATACCTTTTTGCCGGGACACAGTTTCTGAACAGCGGCGCGGTTATTTTTCTGGTCAAGAAAGAAGCCGGTTTTCTGTCCGTCCTGTACATCCACGACATACTTCACACCGTTTTCCGTAATCTCTACTTTCGTGTCGAAGGGTTCTCCGATAAACCCCTTATAGCGGGGGAGCCCTTCCTGCAGACGCACTTTGGCATCGCTTCTTTCATAGACGCCGCGGACGGCAATACCGTCTTCCTTCAAAACAGATACCAGGGCTTCCAGAATCAGGTTCTTAAGCCGGTCAATTCCTAAGGCCAGAGATTCTACCACCAGTACGTCGGAGAATTTGTCCACTACCAGGCCGGGCAGCCAGTCCGCTTCTCCGAAGATAAGACGGCAGCTATCCGTATCGATGACCTGCTTGCGGTATTCCCATGCGGCGCGGACGCGTTCCTTTATGAAATCCTCCGTGATGGGATGATCTTTATGGCGGCTCATGATTCTTACTGTGATCTTAGAGCTGGTATTGATGAAACCATAGCCCATAAAGTATCCGTCGAAATCATGTACGGCCACAATATCTCCGTTCTCAAAATCGCCGGCGATGGATGCGATTTCATTGTCGTATACCCAGGCGCCTCCGGCTTTCAGAGTACGTCCTTCTCCCTTTTTCAAAGTGACGATCGTATGGTACATAGGAACAAATCCTGCCTTTCTTCTGTGTGATGTAATTTTTATGATAATAGTCATGAAATAATTATGATGACAATATTTTCAACTGCTTTTATACTAACTATCAGTGTACTTTATATTTTGAGCCCGGTCAATGCGGTATTGCTATCGGCCGGATTTGCCGCTATACTATTCTTAATATGGAGTTACACGCCTATCGGCCGGTTTTCATGCCTGCCGTACAGGAATAAGGAATATGAAAAGAAACAGGAAACAAAATATTTATAATAAAGAAAGGACGCATACCTCTATGAAAAAAGATGCAAAAATCGATACCAAAAAAATGGAAAAGGAAATTGACAAATTAGTGAAAAAGCTGACTCTGGATGAGAAGCTTTCCATGATTCACGGCGCGACGCTTTTCAAATCAGGCGCTGTAGAGAGACTGGGTATTCCGGCTGTGTCCACGTCTGACGGGCCGATGGGCGTCAGGGCGGAATTCATGAACGACAGATGGATTCCCTCGGGCAATAATGACGATATGGTATCTTATCTGCCAAGCAACAGTGCGCTGGCTTCCACATGGAATACACAGCTTGCGCATGATATGGGGCATGTGCTGGGCGCGGAGGCAAGAGGACGCGGCAAGGATATGATCTTAGCGCCGGGCATCAACATCAAGCGCGATCCTAAGTGCGGCAGAAACTTTGAGTATATGAGTGAGGATCCCAAATTAACCGCTACGCTTGCGGTACCCTTCGTGCAGGGTGTACAGGAGAATGACGTGGCGGCATGTGTGAAGCATTTTGCGGCGAACGGTCAGGAGACGGACCGTCTGATGGTGGACGAAGAGATTGACGACAGAACCTTATATGAGATTTATCTTCCCGCATTCAAGGCGGCGGTACAGGAAGGCGGCGCTTATTCCGTGATGGGCGCTTACAACAAGATTAACGGCAGCCATTGCTGTGAAAGTAAGGATTTGCTGGATCTTGTGCTGCGTCATGAATGGGGTTATGACGGCGTTGTGATCAGCGATTGGGGCGGCGTGCATAATTCTAAGGAAGCAGCGGAATGCTCCATGGATCTGGAAATGTCTGTTTTCCCCGATTTCGAGAATTATAAATTCGCCAATCCATTAAAGGAATTGATTCAGAAGGGTGAGGTTTCTGAGGAAAGAGTAAACGCTAAGGTCCGCAATATTCTGCGGATGATGTACCGTCTTAAGATGATCGGCAAACAAAAGGACAGCAGGAAAGCAGGCGCTTACAATGCCCCTGAGCACCGTGAGGCGATTCTGCGCACGGCGGAGGAATCCATGATCTTATTAAAGAATGAGAAGGGTGCGCTTCCGCTGGATAAAAAGAAGATCAAAAAGCTGGTGGTAATCGGCCGGAACGCGGCTAAGATACATTCTGACGGCGGCGGCAGCGCAGAAATCAAGGCGCTGTACGAGATCTGCCCGCTGATGGGACTTAAGATGTATCTGGGCGGAAACGTACAGGTTGAATATGTGAAGGGGTATCATGTCCCGGATAAGCCGAAAACCTTTGAGCAGAACTGGCAGGCAACCAGTCTGGACGATCTGGCGGATTCGGATGTGGGACAGGCAGTCAGAGACGAGGCCCACGAACAGGAGAACCACCGCAAAGGAGAAGAGCAGCGGCTCGCCCAGATAGAGAAGGAAAAAGCGGAGGTTCACGAGAAGAACAAGAAGCTCTTTGCGCAGGCAGTAGAGGCGGCGCAGGATGCGGACGCGGTGATTTTCGTAGGCGGTCTGAATCATGATCTGGACAGCGAAGGATTTGACCGTTCTAACATGAAGCTTCCGTACGAACAGGATATTATAATAGAAGAGCTTCTTAAGGTAAGACCGGATATGATAGTAACGCTGATCGGCGGTTCTCCGGTAGAGATGCCCTGGAGAAACAAGGCGCAGACGATTCTGTGGAGTTATTATGCGGGTATGGAAACCGGCAATGCGTTTGCCAGGGTGATCTTCGGCGAAGTAAATCCTTCAGGAAAGCTGGCGGAGACTTTCCCTGCCAGATATGAGGACTGTGCGACAGGGCAGAACGGCCAGTTCGGCAAATGGGGATCGATCAGACTGGAGGAAGGCCTGTATTATGGATACCGCCATTTCGACCGTCAGCGTATTGCGCCGGCATTCTGCTTCGGACACGGGTTATCTTATACTGATTTTGAGTACAGCGGCCTGTCCATGAAAGCGGAGAAGGGCAGGAATGTGAAGCTGACTTTCACCGTTAAGAATACGGGTAAGCGAGCGGGCGCCGAGATTGCGCAGGTCTATATTGCGCCGATTGCAGCCAGGACGAACCGCCCGGTTAAGGAGTTGAAGGCGTATGCGAAAGTGGAACTGGCGGCGGGCAAGTCCGGGAAAGTCAGCCTGACCTTGAACCAGCAGGATTTTGCGTATTTTGACGAGCATTTGCATGAATTTATAACGGATGCGGGCGATTATGAGATTCTGGTAGGCGCTTCCTGTGAAGATATCCGCTTAAGAGGAATCGCCACCCTGGCATAGTACAATTACTGACAGGCAACGTATATTTTCCGGGCTGCGGGGACATCCTTACTACAGAAGCTTATTACAGTATAGCTGCTGACAGATTGTAGAAAGGATGTAACCGTAGGAGCAGCCGTTCCTTCTGGTTATAAAGGAACACAGAGCGATGGATTATAATGAATTGCCGATTGGCTTAGGACTGGCGTTTGCGACGAATCGTGCGGCGATGGAGCGGTTCGTGGATATGACGGACAATGAGAAAGAAGAATTTGTTGAGAGAAGCCGCAGCGTGATGTCGAAGAGCGAGATGGAGCGTCTGGTAGGGTCGCTGGCAGAGGATGACGAGGAGCCGGACATCCATCTGGAAGATGTGAAAGATATTTTTAAGGGACCGGGTATCGGCTAGAGACGATACTGCTGCCGGAGGATTTCGGAAGGATATTTGGCATAGGGAGGTTATATCGGGATGAGGATACGGCTGCCTGATAAAGTGCATACAATTATAGAAACGCTGCAGGCGGCAGGATATGAGGCATATGCGGTAGGCGGCTGTGTCCGCGATTCTGTTTTAGGCAGGACTCCCAACGACTGGGATATCACTACCTCTGCCAAACCGGAAGAGACGAAGAGGCTTTTTGCGCGTACGATCGATACCGGAATTATGCACGGTACCGTGACGGTTATGCTGGAGAGAGAGGGCTTCGAGGTAACGACGTACCGCATCGACGGAGAATATGAGGACTGCCGCCACCCCAAGGAGGTAACCTTTACCGCCAGTCTGGAAGAGGACTTGAAGCGCCGGGATTTCACGATCAATGCCATGGCGTATAATGAGCAGGACGGACTGGTGGATATTTTCGGAGGCATTCGCGATATGGAAGCGGGTGTGATCCGGTGCGTGGGCGATGCCCGGGAACGTTTTACGGAGGATGCGCTGCGTATGCTGCGGGCAGTCCGGTTCTCAGCGCAGCTTGGATACCGGATCGAGGAAACGACTGCGGATGCGGTTAAGAGGCTTGCGCCCAGCCTGCGCAGGATCAGCGTGGAACGGATTCAGGCGGAGTTAGTTAAGCTGGCTGTCTCTCCGCATCCCGATTATCTGCGTATTGCCTACGAGACGGGCATTACGGCGGAGGTGCTGCCGGAGTTTGATTTATGCATGGAAACGCCGCAGAATAATCCTCATCACTGTTATAGCGTAGGGGAGCATATTCTGCACTCCATGCTGGCTGTGGAGCCGGATAAGGCGCTGCGGCTTGGGATGCTTTTTCATGATATCGGCAAGCCGCAGACATTAACCATAGATGAGGATGGTATTACCCATAATAAAATGCATCCGGCTGTGGGAGCAGAGATGACGAAGAAGATTCTGCGGCGGCTGAAATTTGATAATGATACGATTGATAAGGTGACGAAGATCGTCCTGTATCACGATCAGGAAATCGCTCTTAATGATGCCGGCGTCAGACGCGCCGTAAACCGGATGGGAGAGGATATCTTTCCAATGATACTGGCGGTACGGCGTGCGGATATCAGCGCGCAGAGCGATTATAAGCGAGAAGAGAAATTAGAGAGATTAGATTACATAGAGAGAATGTACGAGGATATCCGCAGCCGTCATGAGGCTGTCAGTCTCAAAGATCTGGCGGTAAATGGCAGCGATCTGATCGCACTGGGGATGCAGCCTGGCAGACAGATCGGAGAGATATTGCATGAGCTATTGGAGATCGTTCTGGAGGATCCCTCGAAGAACCGGAAGGATGAGCTGACAGACATATGCAGGAGAAGGATTAAGGGACGGCGGATATCTGACGCGGAAACATAAACAGAAAGAAAATTGTCAAATGAAATTCATACTTTTCCACCGCTATTCATAAGATAAGATAGACGAGAAAGCGGAGGGTATTCGTGTGAATGACAGAGCTGTCGGTTTATTAGACCAATATGAAATAGAAGTGAATCGCACTTGGAAAGGCCGGGGAGCGATTCTGTGTGAATCGGACCGGGGACTGCTTATTATGAAGGAGTATGCCGGACCGGTGGAAAAAGTAAAATTTCAGGATTACCTGTTAAAGCATATTAATGAAAGCGGCGCAGTACGGGCAGAGTCCATTCTGAGAACGAAGGAAGAGGAAATGATCGTCTACGATCAGGACAGAGTCGCTTACATAGTTAAGACATACTGTGACGGCAGAGAGTGCAACCACAGAGATTCGCAGGAATGCGCGCAGGCTGTCAGAACGCTTGCGAAGCTTCATAACGCAGCCGATCTGTCAGAATATGAATTTCTGCAGAATCAGCCTGTTTTTCGAATTGAAAATGAATATGAGAAGCATAACAGGGAGCTTAAGAAGGTAAGGAAATTCCTGCGGGAGAAGAGTCAGAAAACAGATTTTGAAATCTATCTGATGAAGCACTATGATTATTTTCTGGATATTGCCTTGCAAATTACGGAAGAATTGCGGTATTATGCCTATGGGGAAGATTCTTACGAATTTCCTATTGTATGTCACGGGGATTATCAGTATCATAATATTATTCAGACGCAGTCGGGAAGCGTGCTGGTTAATTTTGAGAAATGTGTGAGAGATTATCCAGTCAGGGACCTGTATTTGTTTCTGCGCAAATTATTAGAAAAGAATAATTGGTCGCAGATACTTGGGGATATGCTTCTGGAGAGTTATAATAGGGAAAGAACATTGACTGACAAGGATTACAGGCAGTTATATTACCGGTTTGCCTATCCTGAGAAATTCTGGAAGATTGTGAATTTCTACTATAATACCGGTAAGGCGTGGATACCTGACAGAAATATGGAGAAAATAGAAAAATTATTTGCGCAGGAGAGGGAGAAACAGCTTTTTCTGGAAAATATATTTGAACAGCGGGGATTTATGGTCAGATAGAAAGGATAAGGTTTGCATATGCACAAAAGAGTTTCGCAGGCGGTTACGGTTATCATGATAATGGCAATGCTTATCATGGGCTGTGCGTCAGAGGCAAGCAATATCGGTCTTGCCAAGGATAAAGAAAGAAGTGCGGTAGATACCGGATTCAGCGTAACTGCGGTAGGAAGCTATGATTCGGCAGATACCGCAGTCGTTATGTCCGTAGATATGGATAACAGCAGTGTGACTTTTATGAATATGGATACGGGCAAGCAGTATACGCTGTATTATAACGGCACTACCTATGTTACGGATAAGCATGACGGGCCGATGACGGTTTCCCAACTGAAAGCGGGAGATGTGGTCGACGTTAATTTCCTGAAGGGTAAAAGGCAGATAGCCAGCATACAGTTAGCTCCTGATGCGTGGGTCTATGACAATGTGGAGAATTATGACCTGGGCGGAATCAACAAAACCGCCAGTATCGGGGCTTCCACGTATTCCCTGCCGGAAAATGTGGTCGTACTGTCAGGCGGAAGACGGACAGAGATCATGGATGTCGTGGCGCAGGATGTGGTTACGATCTCCGGTGTTGACCATAAGATCTACAGTATCAATGTGGAAAAGGGACATGGGTACCTGCGTCTCAAAAATGACCAGGCGCTGATCGGCGGCTGGATTGAAGTAGGCAGCAGCGTGATCAGAGAGATTACGGAGGATATGCTTCTGGTGGTACCGGAGGGAAGCTACCAGGTATTGTTATCCAATGACGGTATCAGTTGTACCAAGGAAGTGGTAATCGAGCGGGATAAAGAAGTCGTACTGGATGTGGGCGATGTGGAGATCGCCAGAGATAAGACCGGCAGAATCCTGTTCAGCGTTACGCCCCAGGACGCCGTGGTCACGGTAGACGGTAAGCAGATCGATACCGAAAAGGCAGTGGAGCTTCCATACGGCATTCATCAGGTGCACCTGGAGGCAGAGGGTTATGATTCCTTAACCAAATACATTCAGGTAGGTTCTGAGAACGCAAGCATCAGCTTTACACTGGAGAAAAGCAAAGAGGAAGAAGATGCATCGGATACTATCAGTCAGAACAGTATAGAGAATCAGAGCGCGAACACAGACACGACTGCGGACAATGCATCTACAATCAGTGAGAATACGATCACCGCTTCAAGCGGCAACAAAGTATATATAGACGCACCGAAGAATGTGGAGGTCTATCTTGACAGCAATTATGTAGGCATTGCGCCCGTGAGCTTCAAGAAGTCTGTGGGCAGCCATACGATTACGCTGCGCAAGAGCGGTTATAAGACTAAGAGTTATACGATATATCTGTATAACGACGGCGAGGATATTACATATTCCTTCACGGATCTGGAGAAGGAATCGGATACCGTAAGCAGCAACAGCAGTTCGTCCGGTTCTACAAGCACTACAACCTCCGATACTGCGGATGAACCTACGGAAATAGAAGCGGATGATACGGTAAGCGGGAATACCAGATATCTGTTTGAATGATGAGATACAGTCGGATAGAAAGGCGTGGATGAAAATGGCGGACAGGCATGATGCGAAGTACAGTTATGAAGAGTTTCTGGAGATTATCCGAACGCTTAGAGGTGAGAACGGCTGTCCCTGGGATAAGGTGCAGACCCATGAAAGCCTGAGGCCCTGTATGATGGAAGAGGCGGCGGAGCTGCTTGCCTCCATCCGTATTTATAACCAGACGGGCAATTCTGAGAATATGCGGGAAGAGCTGGGAGATGTGCTTCTGCAGGTAGTGATGCATGCGCAGATCGCATCCGAGGAAGGACTGTTTGGCATGGAGGACGTGGTGGATGAGGTCAGCCGTAAGATGGTCCGCAGGCATCCGCATGTGTTTGGCTCAGAGAGCGCCGATACGCCGGATGAAGTGCTTACGAACTGGGAGGAGATTAAGAAAGAAGAGAAGAAGGACAAGGAATGGATCAAGTCGCCTCTTAGGGAAATCCCGGGAGAACTCCCCGCGCTGACGCGGGCAGCCAAGGTTTTAAAGAAGATTGATAAGTTATATGAGAAGGGCAGCAGCTATGAGCAGGATGTGGATGCGCTGCAGAAGGCGGTAGACGCCCTGCGGGAATGCGAGCCTCAGGCGTACAGCAAGGAGATAGAGCGCATTATGGCGGACGCTCTGATCAGTCTGTCTGATATTGCCAGAATTTGTAAGATTTCGCAGGAACAGGTTCTGACAGACAGAATCGATGATATGATAGATAAATATGATGGAAAAGCGGATAAGGAATGATGAGAATCTGCATAACTGCGGAATTGTAAATGCGGCGTATGGAAAATCCCTCAAATGCCGTAAAAAAGGCTTTTTTGGCTTGACAAGAACATGAAAACCGTCTATAAATATGTATAGGCGTTTCAAAAGAGAAACATCTAATAATAAAAATGATAACTCATTTAACAGGAGGAGTTCAAGATGAACAAAACAGAATTAATCGCAGCTATGGCTGATCAGGCAGGATTATCCAAAAAAGACGCAGAGAAGGCTTTAAAGGCATTTACAGATGTTGTTGCAGAAGAATTAAAGAAAGACGGTAAAGTACAGTTAGTTGGTTTTGGTACTTTTGAAGTTTCCCAGAGAGCAGCCAGAGAGGGCAGAAATCCTCAGAGCGGCGAGGTTATGAAGATCGCAGCGTCCAAGGCTCCTAAGTTCAAAGCTGGTAAAGCTTTAAAGGATATGCTTAACGCATAATCGAACAAGATCTGTAAAGCCTGTATGTAGATGCATACAGGCTTTTCCTTATTTGTACAGGAATTTATATTGGGAGGAAGAATATGAGATTAGATAAATACTTAAAGGTGTCCCGTCTGATCAAGCGGCGCACGGTGGCAAACGAAGCATGCGACGCGGGAAGAGTGATGATCAATGACAAGCCCGCCAAGGCGTCTGCGAATGTTAAGCCTGGCGATACGATTACGATCCAGTTCGGCAATAAAGAAGTCAAAGTAGAGGTATTGGACGTGCAGGAGACTGTGCGCAAGGAGGAAGCGAAGGAATTATTCCGGTATCTGACGTAAGAGCGCAGGAGGGAGGAATAATTGAGAAAGATCAGACATACATTTAATAAGTACCATTGTTATGGGAGGGCATGTATGGAAGATCTGAATAATGTGAATAGAAAGCCGCACAAGCTGATGCTTACCAACAGAAGGACATGTAACATCAGCGGCGTCAATGATGTACTTTCTTTTGACGTAAACGAAATCCTGCTGGAAACGGAACAGGGCATGCTGAT
The DNA here is from genome assembly GCA_017626325.1 of Lachnospiraceae bacterium. Classification (GTDB taxonomy): domain Bacteria; phylum Bacillota; class Clostridia; order Lachnospirales; family Lachnospiraceae; genus UBA3282. The sequence goes on from JAGAIZ010000064.1 coordinate 23,945, forward strand.
GATCAGGGGTAATGAGCTGCATATCAGCAGATTATCTCTGGATAAAGGCGAAGTGGATGTAGACGGACGAATCGACAGTTTTACCTATTCGGAGAATGCCGGATACAGCGCGAAGGGCGAATCATTACTGGCAAGACTGTTTAAGTGAGATTTCGGGGGAAATCATAGGATATGAGTCAGGACATTGTGCAGGAGGTTACTTTTTTTCTACATTCTATCCTTATAGGTTTGTTTATTACATTTGTCTATGACTGGATATTGGTTTTTAGAAAAATAGTAAAGCACGGTATCGTTTTGATATCGGCAGAGGATTTCATTTTTTGGCTTTTTTGTGGAATTGGTGTTTTCTATATGCTTTATAGAGAGAATAATGGCGTCTTAAGATGGTTTGCCGTAGTGGGGGCTACGCTGGGGATGCTTTTTTATAAAGCGGTGATTAAAAATAGATTTATATACATTATGTCAACTTGCATACACAAGATAATGTGGTTCGCATTTCGCGTAATACAAGTTATGCTAAAACCGCTGAAATGCCTGATTTTCGCGGTTAGAAGGTTTGTTCGATTTGTTTTCAAAAAGTGTAAAAAGTGTATCGATTATGTAAAAAAGCGGTTGACGGGTTGCATAAAAATGCTTAAAATGGTTTTATGTAAACACTGAGAAGGTGACAGGAGAGGGGTATCGTTTACAGTATGGCAAGAAAAGCAGCATATCGTAAAAAGCGCCAGAACAAAATGGGCATGCTTCTGGTTACCACAGTAGTGTTGATGATGTTACTCGTGGTTACAGTAAAGAGCGCGGAGCTTCGTGAAAAGCGGGAAGTATATATGGCAAAGGAAGCGGAGCTGATGGAACAGATCGAGGCGGAAGAAGCAAGGGCGGAAGAAATAGAAGAATATGAGAAATATACGCAGACTAAGAAGTACGTGGAAGAAATCGCCAAGGAAAAACTGGGGCTTGTATATAAAGGCGAGATCATATTTAAGGATGAGAACTGAGCAGATTATGGATGTATTCCGAATCTGCTTTTTCTATTTCTTATGAATAATCCGGCAGGTCCTCTCATATATTGATTAAAGATGAATGTCAGTGATATAGAATGGAGGACTATCATGAGAAAACAGGCGGAGGTCAGGGATGAGAATATTGTAACGATTATACCGGAGTATGGCAGGCAGAGGCTTCTGACTTATGCGGAATCTTTCCGGGATCTGGCGGATTTGTTCGAAGGAGAGGAAGAGGACGCTGACAGCGGGGAGGCATGGGCAATAGAGGACAGGCAGAATTATCTGTGTCAGAGGAGGCTTAAGGAGAATCAGGAGCTGCTGGCGGAGCATCTCAAGGAAATGGCGCATATTATGTCAGAGGTGGCGAAAGAGACTTGTCATTACCGCCCTATGGGGGAAAGGCGTTTTAAGCAGATGTCCAAAGTCCTTCGTGAATCGGGTATTTCTCTTAAGAATTTCTTCGAAATAGAGCATGAGGATGGGCACACAGAACTCAGCCTGACAATGAGATATATCGGCAATAAGTATATAAAGCTGGGAGAAAGCGAGCATATTTCCGTCGAGGATGTGGCGGATTATATATCGGTCGCCATGAATATGCGTCTGTGCGCTGCGAGGAATTCTCCGGTGTATCTGACCGGAAATTATAATACTTATTATTTTCAGGAAGAGCCGGATTATCATCTGCTGACAGGGGTAGCCAAAGCCGTCAAGGAGACGGAGAAGATATCCGGGGATAATTATTCCTTCTATGAAGCGGATACGGGAAGGATGATGATACTTCTTTCTGACGGAATGGGATCAGGGGAGAAGGCGTGTGAAGAATCAGAGCGGGTAATTGAGATTATGGAAAGCTTTCTTACCGCAGGATTTCGCAAGGAATCGGCTGTCCAGATGATCAATGGGGCGCTTGCCGCAGCCGGGCAGGAACAGAATATGTCCACCATTGATATATGCGACATTAATTTGTATACCGGTGAGTGTGAGTTTATCAAGGCGGGCGCTGCCTGTACTTATATCAAAAGAGGACATTTGGTGGACAGGCTGTCGGCGCAGAACCTGCCGTTAGGGGCCTTTGGACAGTTGGAAATAGGGAGCATGGACAGAACGCTGCAGAACGGCGATTATATCATAATGCTGTCGGACGGCGTGTTAGATGCGCTTTCGCAGGGAATGGGAGAGGAAGTGCTGCCGGAGATTATCGGGAGAATGGACTACGCCAGTCCGGGTGAAATAGCCAATCAAATCCTGGCTTACTGCATCAGGCAGAGCAATGGACAAGTCCGGGACGATATGACGGTGCTTGTCACGGGAATCTGGGATCAGACAGAAGATTGCATTTTGTGACAGAATTGCCTATTATTATAAGAGGATGCCGGATATTTTCAGTGCGATTACTTAGAAGACGCAGTCAGGATTAGAATGGAAGATAATACATATACTAAGGTGAGAAGGTTTATAGAGAAATATCATATGATAGCGGAGGGCGATCTGGTCGCCGCGGCCGTGTCCGGGGGAGCGGATTCCGTGTGCCTGCTGCACCTGCTATGGCGGCTTAAGCAGGAAGTACCCTATCGTTTGGTCGCGGTGCATGTGAATCATCTTATGCGCCCGGACGCATCAGAGGATGCGGCATATGTAAAGGAATTATGCGGACAGATGGACCTTCCGTATTTTCTGAAGGAAGTGGATATGTGCGGGTATGCGTCCGGACAGAAGCTGTCGCTGGAAGAAGCGGGCAGAATCCTTCGGTATCAGAGCTTCGAAGAGGTGCTGGCAGATCAGGCGGGCAGGAATGAAACAGGTAAGGTCGCGGTAGCCCATAATGCCGACGACAGAGCGGAGACGATGCTTTTTCATATGTTCCGCGGAAGCGGCATGAGAGGACTGCGTTCTATTCAGCCGGTCAGGGGGACGGTCATCCGGCCGGTTCTGTGTCTGGAAAGGGAGGAGATAGAAGCATATCTTAAGGAGCATCATCTCCGTTACTGTGTGGACAGCACGAATGAGGAGGATACTTATACCCGCAATAAGATCAGGCATCATATCCTGCCTTATGCCAGACAGGAGATCTGTCAGGGGACGGTAGCGCATATGAGCGAGCTGGCGGACGTCCTGTCGGAGACGGAAGCGTATCTGGATGAACAGACGAAGCGGCTGTACGAAGCCTGTGCGGAAATCTATGGCGGGTATACCGGACCAGGCGGGAATGACAGGCAGAAGACAGTGAGCGGACTTAAGATCAGAGGCAGTATGTTGTCTGTGGCGCATCCGGTTATGGTCAACAGGGTGCTGCTGTATTGTCTGGAACGGCTGATACCGCACAGAAAGGATATTACGAGACAGCATATTGCAGACCTGGCGGCGCTTATGCAAAAGGAAGGCAGTAAAGAGCTGTTTCTTCCCGGCGGGGTGAAAGCGTATAAAGAATACGATATGCTTTATCTGATCAAAGATGCGGCGCGGGCGGCAGAGGAGAATCCCGGTAAGCTGCAGGATAGCGGCGGTGCGGTATATGAAATTGTGCCCCCGGCCAGCGTCCATATACCGTCTGCAGGAGATTTCGAATTCTCGCTGCATGGACCGGAATCTGACCTGTATCGGCAAATTTTCTGCAATAAGGGACAAAATATTCCAGAAAATAGATATACGAAATGGTTTGATTATGATAAAATAACTACGATTCTATCATTACGGACAAGGCGGGAGGGAGATTATCTTACGATAGACGCGTCTCTTAACACGAAATCCGTAAAGCAATATATGATCAATGAGAAAATCCCGAAAATACAGCGAGGAAGCATGTATTTGCTGGCTGACGGGTCGCATGTCATGTGGATACCGGGATACCGGATGAGCCAGTATTATAAAGTGGATGAAAGTACAAAGCGTATCTTACAGGTAAGCATAAGAGGAGGGCGTAATGGCTGAACGAGTTGAAGTATTATTGACTGAGGAAGAAGTAGACAGAAGAATTCAGGAGATTGGGGATCAGATTTCCAAAGATTATGCGGGCAAACAGGTGCATCTGGTATGTGTATTAAAAGGCGGCAGCTTCTTTATGTGCGAGCTTGCAAAGAGGATCACCGTACCTGTTTCTCTAGATTTCATGTCTGTATCCAGCTATGGCGGAGATACCAAATCCAGCGGCGTGGTTAAGATTGTCAAAGATTTAGACGAACCTCTCGGCGGCAAGAATGTATTGGTCGTGGAGGATATTGTGGATTCCGGAAGAACGTTGAGTTATCTGCTGGAAATGTTAAAAGACAGAGGGCCGGAGGATGTGAAGCTGTGCACGTTGTTAGATAAGCCGGAGAGAAGAGTCGTGGATGTAAAGGTAGATTATACCGGTTTTGAGATTCCCGATGAGTTTGTGGTAGGCTACGGATTGGATTATGATCAGAGATATCGTAATCTGCCTTATATCGGCGTTGTGAAATTTGATTAATGAAAGAGGTTTACTTTGAGCAGAAATAATAGAGGTTTTTATTTATATTTTGTGGTTATTATCGGGCTGCTTTTGTTCACGGTCTGGATCGGCACGCTTCAGGTACAGCACAGCGGATATACCAGAGGACAATTCGAAGTCCAGTTGAAAAACGGAGAAGTGGCGCGCGTTGACATATGTCCCAATAAAGATACGCCGACAGGTTCTTTGGAGATTACGCTGAAGAATGGAGAAGAGAAGGTTCTCTATGTGACGGACGTCACAGAGATGGAAGAGCTGGTCAGAAGCTATAACATTGATCCTGCGGTACAGGATGTGCCGCAGGAAAGCTGGTTCCTAAACAGTATTCTTCCGATTCTGATCGTGGTGATTGTCTGTGTCTTTTTCTTTGCGATGATGAATGCCCAGAATGCCGGCGGCGGCGGCAGCAACGGCAAGATGATGAATTTCGGCAAAAGCCGTGCGAGACTCACAATGGGCAGCGAGAATAAAATTACGCTGGAAGAGGTCGCGGGGCTCAAGGAAGAGAAAGAAGAGCTGCAGGAGATCGTAGAATTCTTAAAGGATCCCGGGAAGTTTACAAAGGTAGGGGCGCGTATCCCCAAGGGAGTGCTCTTAGAGGGCGCACCCGGTACCGGAAAGACGCTTCTGGCAAAGGCGATCGCAGGAGAGGCGAATGTGCCTTTCTTTAGTATCTCCGGTTCCGATTTCGTAGAGATGTTTGTAGGCGTAGGCGCATCCCGTGTACGTGATATGTTCGCGGAGGCTAAGAGACATGCTCCGTGTATTATCTTTATCGACGAGATCGACGCGGTGGCAAGACGACGCGGCACCGGTATGGGCGGCGGTCATGACGAGCGCGAACAGACATTGAACCAGTTATTAGTGGAGATGGACGGCTTCGGTGTGAATGAAGGAATCATCGTCATGGCGGCAACGAACCGTGTGGATATACTGGATCCCGCGATCCTGCGTCCGGGACGTTTCGACAGGAAGATTACAGTGGCGTCTCCCGATGTACGGGGACGAGAGGATATTCTTAAGGTACATGCCAGAAATAAACCGCTTGGCGACGACGTAGATTTACAGCAGATCGCGCAGACTACAGCAGGCTTTACCGGCGCGGATCTGGAGAATCTCTTAAATGAAGCCGCTATCAATGCGGCCATGGATAAGCGTGTATTCGTAAAGCAGGAAGATATTAAGAAAGCTTTTATTAAAGTCGGTATCGGCGCGGAGAAAAAAAGCCGTATTATTTCCGATAAAGAGAAGAAGATTACGGCTTATCATGAGGCGGGCCACGCGATTCTGTTCCATGTGCTGCCTGATGTGGGGCCGGTATATACAGTATCTATTATTCCTACGGGACTGGGTGCGGCCGGTTATACTATGCCGCTTCCTGAAAAGGACGAAATGTTCATGACCAAAGGAAAGATGCTTCAGGATATTATGGTATCTCTGGGCGGCCGTATTGCCGAGGAAATTATCTTTGATGATATTACGACGGGAGCTTCCAGTGATATTAAGAAAGCGACTAAGAGAGCCAGAGCTATGGTAACGCGGTACGGCATGTCGGATCATATCGGCATTATAAATTATGATGACGATGATGATGAAGTGTTTATCGGCAGGGATCTGGCGCATGCCAAGAATCACAGCGAGCTGATCTCCGGCGAGATCGATAAAGAAGTCAAGCTCATCATTGACGACTGTTATCAGAAGGCGAAGGACATTATTATGGAGCATGAAGACGTGCTGCATAAATGCGCAGAGCTTCTGTTAGAGAAAGAAAAAATCAACCGTGCAGAATTCGAAGCGCTGTTTGACACCTATTATCCGCAGCCGGAAGAACCCGGTGCAGAGATCAAAACAGAGGGATAGTTGTATAAAATGCACAAAAAACACAAAGTAAAATTGTAATATTTGTGAATCCTTGGTATTGTGGACGAACAGGGGCTATGCTATTATACTACTTGTAACCCCCCAATACATTATATAGTTTTTTGCTATACCCCATAAGAAAGAAATACCTTCTCTAAAAAGGACAGCTTTTACAGGCTGTCTTTTTTACTATCCGTCTGTCATGAAGATTTTGTTTGAAAAAAAGCATTCGAAATCGTTTAAGTCTTGAATCTCCACGATATATAGTATAAAATAAAAATATCTATTTTTTTCGCATTTTTTAGAAGAGGGCTAATACGAATATGGATATCAATCAATTTCAGAAAGCAGAAAAGTATCAGCAGTATATAGCCGGTATGCGGCCGGTGTTTAACCGGAAGGCATTGTTTTCGGATATGACGGAGGATTATGTGTGTCCGCCGGAACCCAGCGCTTATGGAGAGGTAGTAATTCATTTCCGCTCTGCAAAGAACAATATTGACAGAGTGTTCTTCGTCTCTAAAGGCGAGAAGCATATAATGATGAAAACAGAGTCGGATGAATATTTCGATTATTATTCTCATTCCGTTCAGTTAGAGAATGAGAAGCTGATTTATTATTTTCAGGTACAGGCAGGTAAAATTTCCTGTTACTATGATACCAGGGGAGTCTGCAAGGATATCAATGAATATTATCATTTCCAGTTGATTCCGGGTTTCAAGACGCCTGACTGGGCGAAAGGAGCGGTGTTCTATCAGATATACGTAGACCGCTTCTATAATGGGGATCCGTCCAATGATGTGCTGACCAATGAATATCAGTACATCGGCGATAAGACGGTTAAGGTGGAGGATTGGAATAAGTATCCTGCCGCTATGGGAGTCAGGGAATTCTACGGAGGCGACCTGCAGGGTGTGCTGGATAAGATGGATTATCTGCAGGAGCTGGGCGTTGATGTTATCTATTTCAATCCCTTATTCGTATCGCCGTCCAATCATAAATACGATATACAGGACTATGATTATATCGATCCTCATTTCGGCAGGATTGTGCATGATGAAGGGGAGCTGCTGCGCCCCGATCAGTGTGAGAACCGCTTCGCGACCAGGTATATTGACCGCGTTTCCAACAAAGAGAATCTGGAAGCCAGCAATGCTCTTTTTGCAGAGGTAGTAAAAGAAGCTCACAGAAGGGGTATGAAGGTTATTCTGGACGGTGTGTTCAATCATTGCGGTTCCTTTAATAAATGGCTGGACAGAGAGCGTATTTATGAGAATGCGCCCGGTTATGAGAAAGGCGCTTATATTACCAAGGACAGTCCTTACCATAATTATTTTCAGTTCTATGATGACAATAAATTTCCTTATAATGGCTCTTATGACGGCTGGTGGGGGCACGACACGCTACCGAAGCTGAATTATGAGAATTCCAGAGAACTGCTGGATTATGTGTTATATATCGGCAGGAAATGGGTATCTCCGCCTTACAATGTAGATGGCTGGCGGCTGGATGTGGCAGCGGACTTGGGACATAGCCCTGAGTTTAATCACAATTTCTGGAAAGAGTTTCGCAGGACGGTAAAGGAGGCAAATCCCAATGCGATTATTCTGGCAGAGCATTATGGCTGTCCGAAAGACTGGCTGCAGGGGGACGAGTGGGATACCGTCATGAATTATGACGCCTTTATGGAGCCGGTCACCTGGTTTTTGACGGGGATGCAGAAGCACAGCGACGATTACAGAGAAGATCTGCGGGGCAATGCGGACAGCTTCTGGGGCGCCATGCGTCATCATAGTGCGAGTTTTACGATGCCTTCCCTGTTGGTAGCGATGAATGAGCTGTCCAATCATGATCATTCCCGTTTCCTGACGAGAACAAACCGTAAAGTGGGCAGAACGAATACGCTTGGTCCTCAGGCGGCCAATGAGGGCGTTAATAAGGCGGTTATGCGCGAGGCGGTCGTTATCCAGATGACATGGCCCGGTGCACCCACGATCTATTATGGAGACGAGGCGGGCGTCTGCGGTTTCACAGACCCGGATAACAGGCGTACCTATCCATGGGGACAGGAAGATCAGGAATTGATAGACTTTCATAAGGACATCATTAAGATTCATAAAATGCACCAGGAATTTCAGACCGGTTCTTTGAAATATATGGAAGCGGAGTACAATGTGATCGGTTACGGCAGGTTCACCAGGCAGGGACAGTCGGCGGTATTGATTAATAATAACGATTATGAGATTACGAAGGATCTGTCCGTATGGTATTTGGGAATTCCCAAGGAGTGTACGGTGAAGCAGATTTTCCTGACCACGGCGGAAGGTTATACGACTGTGGAGAAGGAATATCCGGTAATCGGCGGCAAGGTCAGCGTGACGCTGCCCCCGACTTCGGCGATTATTCTGCATTATGATAACCGCGCCATAAAAAATTTCTTGCATTTTATGGAGTGATATGTTATAAATGATATTTGTGAGACATGCTGATTTATCTGCCTGTTGAGACAGGCAGTCGGATGTGCTCACTATGGATGGATTCCCGAGTGGCCAAAGGGGACAGACTGTAAATCTGCTGCAAATTGCTTCGGTGGTTCGAATCCACCTCCATCCATTTTGCCGGCGTGGCGGAACTGGCAGACGCACAGGACTTAAAATCCTGCGGGGCTAACCCCCCGTACCGGTTCGATTCCGGTCGCCGGCAGTAGAAAACTCTTGAGAAATCAAGAGTTTTTCTTTTATCCAAGAGCGTAAATTCTGTATACCTAAAACAAATCATGAAGCAGATCTTTTAAGATTTCTGTTAATATATCAAAAGCCAATTTCCATAGTTTGGATAATTTCTTCAGGATTCTCTTTCATTCTTGCAATGATAGTACAAATACCATGTTCAGAAGTCGGCAAAGTAAAGGAAGCATTGGTATTGAAATCCTGCAGCCAGTACTGTTCATCTTCATTTGGAGTTATGATAATCCGGTATTCCATATTGTTTCTGTTAGAGGCAATATGGTAAGTTGTTATTTGTTTTCCATCCTCTGTTACTGCATCTTTGGAATATAATCCATAAAAGTCAGGATCAGTATTGGCAAGCATTTCCGCATAAGTGGTATAAAAAAGAGAGTAATTTTGTTCGGCATTGCTGGTAAGGACTTGATGCAGTACAGGATTAAATAAATTTACGCCGGAGGCATTTAAATGATTATTATCATGGAAACAGGTGTGCTTGTCCAAATTTAAATATTGTTGTTTGATCAGGTTGAAATCATAAAACTCCACGTTATATTCAGCAGCGATCTCTCTGACTTGGTTAATATAGTTATCATAATCAAGAGTGCTTATGAGCAGTAGATTATCCATAGGAGAAATAAAAAGCGTAATGGAAATATCTTCTTGTTGACAATGCTCTATGATTTTACGGAGATATACTTCGCTGATTTCTCCGATTGGATCTTCTCTCAAAGTTCTTCCCTGACTGACTAATCTGTTTCCATCCTTGAATTTTCTTGTAGAATATAAATACATTCCATCATAATATTTTGCATAACCGTTTTCGCCAAATTCTTCATAATAGTTGTAAGAACGATAATCATCGGTGGATTTGGTTTCCTTTATAAAAATATAATTTCCCTTATTTTGTACACAGTTTAGATTATTGTATAAAAAAGCGGCTAGCGTTTGTTCTGATCTGATCTTTATTACAATGATATTATATAAATAATCAGAGTAAAAGATATTGGCTTGCCATATTTTCATATATATAATATGATTATATTGTAAAGAAAAGGAAAATAGTGTCGTTTTTCTTTCAAGGATAAACAGAAATGTGTCTAACTCTTCATGATATAATTTGAAAAATATATAGAACGGCAGATCAATTATATGAAAAAGAGTACGACCCGATTTACCAAAGAAGAAAGCAAAGGTGATAGTATGCCGACAGTTGAAAACGTAAATTATGAGATGTTTGATTATTTAAAGCAAATCAAAGAATATATCTCTGATTTTAAAAAACTGCCCAAGGAAGAAGCACAGAAGAAGGCACATAAAAATCTGATGGATGCGGGAATAGTTGATGCGAAAGGTGATCTGACCGGTTTTTATAAGCAGTAGTATTATTACCATTGAGGGTTTAGAATGTACAAGACATTACATAATCTTGTTTTAGGATTTCATGGATGCAGTCGTGAAACATATGAAAAAGTTTTAATTAACCACGAAGAGTTAAGTAAAAGCATGAATGACTATGACTGGTTGGGCAATGGCATTTATTTTTGGGAAAATAGTTATGCCAGAGCACTGGAATGGGCAGAGAGATTTAAAAAGGATGAAGGACCGTCAGTTATTGGAGCAGTTATTGATTTGGGATATTGTTTAAACTTGAGTGATTATGGTTGTACTGAAGTTTTATCATCGGTTTATGGATTATTAAGTGAAGAATGCCAAATGGAAGGAATTGGGCTGCCTGAAAATGGTGGAAAAGATAGCCTAAAACCTTTTCGGCGATTAGATTGCGCTGTTATTGAAAGGTTGCATAAACTAAATCAGGAAATAGAACAATCTGAATATGACAGCGTTAGAGGGATATTTTTTGAAGGAAAACCTATATATCCTAATGCGGGTTTTTTAGACAAAACTCATATTCAGATATGTGTCAGAAATCCAAATTGTATTAAAGGCTATTTTTCTCCTAAAGAGTATAATAAAAAATTTGCAAGGATATAGATATAATATTTTTAGAGTGCAAAAGGGTATCTCGCATAATGGAAATACCCTTTTTTATTACTCCCGATCAACTTTTCTCCAATTCCTGCCACTGTCTATTACACAGAATAAAACGGTAATAAATACAATCCAAAGCTGTACATGATATAGCCCGTATACCCGACAGAATTCCTCCATGTTATAATACATCACCAGCATGAACGGAAGACAACCGGATATCAGGCGAAACAGCATTCCTCTCATACATAGATAGACGGCGCATGGAAGAAGCCATATTGCAATGTTTGACAGGATTGCCTGAAAATTATTTTTCATTTCCGAGGAAATCCAGATACAGATTGCAGTCAGCATCACCAGTGCGGCTAATATAATGATTACATATTTTATTACATAAAAGTCGATCCTGCCGCGCACCAGATCATTGAATCCGTAACTATGTGCGGCGATTGCGGCAGGCACATCGCCGCCATCCAGTCCGAATACAGACCAAAATAATAAAAATGAAATTCCTAAGAAGATAAAACCTGCTGCCAGACAAATCGTAAAGGCAGCCCCTACCTTCGCAAGGATATCCGTATGGAGTCCGTTCTCTGTTGTAAAAATGAGAGAACGGGTATCATTCTGCCGCTCTTCACTGAACAAGGTGGAGAATGCAATAATAAACCATGCACTCAAAATCTGTGCTCCCATCTGTAAATAATCTAAAAGCTTTTCCCATCCTTTGGTATATGCAAAGGGAAGCGAAGAATCCACATAGATATCTAAGCTGGACTCCGCCATAGGGATCACATGCTCTGCAACTTTATATTCTCCTTCTTCCCATCCCCGCATGTACCCGTCAGACAGATAATCTGTAACAAATCCATTTAAATAGTTGGAATCCTGCCAATAGCCGTACTCCCACACTACTTTACTGGGAAAGCCGTATCTTGCAATAATTTGCTCTGCGGTTTTATCTGTGAAAATACCTTTGTATTCTTCTGTGATTTCCCGGTCTTTCTGTATTGCTTCATAGCCATAATAATCAACGCCGTCAACGGTAGTATGTTCTTCTGATATGAGCATATAGAAATAGAGCGCCATCCATAACAGCATCAGAACACCTAGCGCAAGGACAAGCTTTTTATGTAATATTTTATATAATTCCATTTTGTATAAACGCATAAGGGACCTCCATCTCTTAACTTTCTTTGTCACAGAAATTCTTATCAAATTTATAATTTGTGTTTATTGCTTATGGTCTGTATTTAGACCGCATTAAGTGGATAAGTAATACAGATAAGCATCTTCCAGTGTGGGAGCTACATTGACTGCATCTGCCGTAGGAGCAGTATTTGAAACAATTCTGAGTAATACCCCCTGTTCCACATTCTTAAGATTGCTGACAAGGTACTTTGCACTGAACTGATCGGAATCCTTCTGTGGGACGATGCACTCCCAGACGGCTTGTTTCACAGGTTTGATCATTTCGTCCGGTGTTCCGCGGACAGCCAGTTTACCGCTCTTCATCATCAGTATCTTATCTGCGATATACTCGATATCCGATACGATATGGGTAGAGAGTATAATGATCCGGTCTTTGCTGAGTGAACTGATAATATTACGAAACCGAACACGTTCCTTGGGGTCAAGACCGGATGTGGGCTCATCTAAGATTAAAATTTCCGGTTCGTTGAGCAGTGCCTGTGCAATACCCACTCTTTTTAACATACCGCCTGAAAAGGTTTTGAGCTTTTTATCTTTTACGTCGATCAGGTTTACTAACTCCAATAATTCAGAAACTCTTTTCCCGGCATAGTCATCCGGCAGGGCTTTTAAAGCAGCCATATACATGAGAAAACGCCATGCGCTGTAGTCAGGATAGTAACCGAAATCCTGCGGTAGATAACCAAGCAGTCTCCGGTAAGAGCCGCCCATTTTTTCAATTTCTGTGCCGTCACATAGTATTTTGCCTTCGTTTTTTTCCAGCAGACCGCAGATCATCCTCATCAGCGTTGTCTTTCCGGCACCGTTTTCCCCTAATAGTCCGTATACGCCGTGTGTTAAAGTGACATTTATGTTATTTACAGCTTTTTTTCCTTTGTATTCTTTGCTGACTTTATCCAGTTTTAATTCCTGCATAACAGATCACCCCTTTTCATTTTTTCCAGCATCATGGCAGCTTCAAAGCTATAACCTGCAATACATAGCAAAAGTATGAAAACCCAGATACCCAATGCAGTTTGCTCATAAACCTCAGAAAAAGTTGAAACTTCAACCCATAGGACGGTCATAAAAAGCCCGATGGCAATCAGACCGTAATTATTTTTTTTTCCTAATCCCATCAGCAGAACCATAAATTGAACACATCCTGTCATCAGAAAGGGAACCAGAAAATAAATACCTATTTCGACGGCATTTTTTTGGACATTGCCGGATAAGGCAAGTGAGAGAACAGTCATAAACAATAGATTTATAATGCCATATAAGATCATTCGCAGGGCACATATTTGGCGATGGTTAAAAAAGCAGCTTCCGGCAAGTTCTGCTATACCAAATGTCTCCTCGCGGTTGCAGCCAATCATCATAAACATACTGAAAATCGGAGCGGAAGCGGTAATCGGAATATAAATAATCCTTTCCTGCATCGTATTGTGGAAAAACCAGTATACTGAAAGCAGCAGCAGTAAACAGATACCCTGAATTGCTATGACTTTATAATCAAGGAACCGCATTTGTGCCCTGATGATTTCTCTTTTGGAGGATAACGGGATGATTTTTTTATGTTCTATTTCCTGATTTAACAAAAGAAGAGATTGCGCCTTTTTCTTCTCATCAATCGGAATCTGCAAACTGTCCTGATGAAATATTTCCGTTAAGTCCGTTTTCCGGACGGGGGTTGATTCGGAATTTATTTGGAGTTTTATTTTTGCTTTCATTTTTGATCCCACCTTTTTTGTAAATTTATGATTCCCAGACGCAGCCGGGATTTGACGGTAGATAATTTTACATCGAGGATTTTTGCAATATCCGTATATTTTAACTCATGATAGTAGCGCAGAATGATTACGTCTCTCTGTTCTTCCGGTATTTCTGCAAGCAGATCTGTAAGAAGCATATGATCTTCAATTTGCTTGTAAGCATTGTATTGGTTTATTGCAGCGTCTTTTTCCTGCGGAGAAATATCCCCGGTCAATTCTGTATGGGACAGAGATTCGGTCACTGTATTTTTTCGCAGATAATCCATACACAGATTTCTGGCAATGGTAAGCAGATATCCTTTCAGGTTTCGGCACTCGTAAGTGTCCACACAGCGGATGAAACGGCAGAAGGTTTCCTGTGTCAGATCATATGCGTCTGCGGTATCTTTTATCTGATACATACAGAAATGTAAAATTTCGTCATAGTATTTTTCTATTACATCCTGAAGCAGTTCCTTGTGACCATGCTGGATCTGTCGGATGATTTCTTTATCTTGCAAGACGGGAGTTTCCTTTCCGTGATATTGAGTACTCTATATAATATAACTGTTTTGGGATATAAAAAGTTTAAAGAAAATAAAAAATGCGATTTTGCAACAGCCCCTTTTATTTGTACGCCTGGCGGCGCACGTTTCTTATGGGGCAGGTCCCGAATCCGCCCGGTAGTGGGAAGGATATAGTCGAAGGCATGGATGCCCATCGCAAGGTGGAATCTGAAGGAAGCGGGATGTGGGGAACATACTAATCCACGGGCAAATCTCTGGTCTGACGAACAGAAATCACATAAGAGGTTATGCATGAGGGTAAGACTGCATAGCAAGCCGAAACCCGGTAACTACATGGAATCATGTATGATAGATGTGGCAGATGGACGGAGAGAAAGAGACAGTGCACAGCCAAAGCTCTTGGAAACGATACTGTATAGAGATAATCTTAACAGAGCGTATAAAAGAGTGAAAGCAAACAAGGGAGCTGCAGGTGTTGGTGGAATGACCATAGAGGAAGCCTTGCCATACCTAAAGGAACATCAATGGGAGTTAATTAACCGCATACTTAGGGGGAAATATACTCCATCTCCGGTAAGGGTTGAGATTCCAAAACCAGACAATGGTGTGCGAAAGCTTGGCATACCAACAGTGATAGACCGCACAATCCAACAAGCAATAACACAACAATTAGTGTCAATCTATGAACCATTGTTTGCGGAAAACAGTTATGGTTACCGCCCGAACAGAAGCGCAAAGGATGCAATCATAAAAGTTAAAGCGTATGGAGAACAGGGCTACACACTTGCGGTGGTTCTTGATTTATCAAAGTGTTTTGATACTTTAAATCACGAGATTCTCATAAATCTGCTGAGACGGAATATAAAGGAATTCAACAAGGGCAATCAGCGTTGCGGATATAGCTTATGGGTTTTATTACTAGCGACGAATTACGGACGGCTGCGCGCCATTTTGAAAGTGTGATATAATTTTTTGAAAAAGCTCCGATTTGATTTAGTATTCGCTGCTGAAACCGTAGTATATAGGTGAAGCCGGAAAGGGGGCGGTATGATGATAGAAGATGATAAAATCATTGCGCTGTTTTTTGAGCGCTCAGAGCAGGGCATACGGGAGCTGGATATGAAATACGGAAAAGTCTGCCGCAAGATATCGAACAATATCCTGAATAACAGGCAGGACGCGGAGGAATGTGTCAACGACGCTTATTTAGGCGCATGGAACGCAATCCCCCCGACGCGCCCCAACCCACTGCTGACTTATCTCTGTAAAATCGTTCGGAACCTTTCATTGAAGGTATACTACAGAAAAGAAGCAGCAAAACGAAACAGCGCCTACACGATTGCTATGGAGGAAATCGAAGCCTGCATAGCAGACCCGAACACAGTGGAGACAGAGATTGAAGCCAGAGAATTAGCCCGTATTATTGAGAGCTTCTTAGATACGCTGTCTCAAAAGGAACGAGTTATCTTCATGCTCCGCTATGCGTATATGGATAACTATGCAGACATAGCGGAGCGCGTGGGAATATCTGAAAAAAATGTATCTGTCCGTCTGACGCTTATTCGGCAGAAGCTGAAACACTACTTAATCGAAAGAGAGGTATTCGTATGAACTCAAAGAAATTTTCCGAAGCCATGAGTGAAGTTGATGACAAATACTATGAAGAAGCTGTCAATTATAAAAAGGGAGCAAAGAAGTCTGTTTGGGCTAAGTGGGGCACTCTCGCCGCGTGCTTATGTCTGGCATTAGGGGCGGCCTTTACAGCACCGGAATTCGTGCAGCTTTCTGATGTTGGAACGCAGCAGCCCCAACCCGGCAGCCCTATTGATTCTCCTGCACAGCCTCAACCCAGCAGCCCTATTGATTCTCCTGCACAGCCTCAGCCCAACAACCCCATTATTTCTCCTGCACAGGACGAAGCCAATAAGCATAAAGCGCAAGATATTGTTATTGATGAAACCATGACATGGGAGGAAGCGCAGCACTCCGAACCTTTCGGCGGCTATCTGCTTTCCGAAGCGCCTGCCGGCTTTACTGCCGAAACAATTCAGCGTTATCAGGATGAAAACACAAATTATCTGTATGGGCTTTGGACGAAAGGGGAAGGTTCTTTTGATGAGATAAGCTGGCGTGTTTCTTTCTATGACGAAACTATGGAGAACAGAGTAACATCGGTTGATGATATTCAGAACTATGATTTAAGCCTTTATCCGTTCCCGCTTGCCGATTCCGTACCGGAAGAATTGTTTGAAATTGTAGACCACCCTATTTTCAATATGGATGAGCTGACATTGGAAGCGGTCAACCGCAGAGCTTATTCTACCAACGAGAGCAATGATACAAGTGAAATCCGAATGTCTTTCGGCGTCCGCTATGGAGATATTGTTGTAGAAGTAACGACTAAGGGCGTCTCACCGGAATGGGTTTACGACCAGCTTGTCAATATCTATCAGTATAAGAGCTGTATCAATTTCAGAAGCGGCGAATGAGCAAAATTTGTTGCGTAAAAATCCGGCGATATCGCTAAAAATCAAGGTAAAAAATCATGAATTTAGTTGGTATTCACGGCGTTTCCCAGATGATATACTAAAACGGAATAAAATTGCTCAGGAATGGAGATTAGTATGGAACGCAGCGGGAAAGACGGAGCCGTTCGGGAAGCAAAGCAGGAGAGATCCCATAACTGTAAGATACTTTTGTTGGCAGCCGCGGTAATCATCTTGTGCGGGGCGGCAGTACTCTGGATGTCCGTGAGGAGAGAGAGACGTAAGGAATATGAAGAAACGTTGATTGTAGACGTGTTTGATTCTCTGGCTAATTATCAGGGTATGCAGTCCGGATGGTTTGCGAAAATCGTAAAGGACAAATTTAACATGGAGCTGAATATCATTGCGCCCAACGTGGCGGGCGGCGGCGATACGCTCTATCAGACCAGGGCGGCGGCAGGCAATCTGGGTGATCTGTTGATCTGCGACGGCAGCAACAATAATCTGCAGGATCTGGTGACGGCGGGTCTGGTAATGGATATGAGCGAATACCTGGAGGGCAGGGATATCATGCAGTATGAGGCGGCTCTGCGGAATCTGAACGACCCGGTGTCGGAGACGGCTATTTATGCGGTACCTTCGGAGATATCCGTACATAGCTGCCAGCAGCCCAGTGAAAATACGGAGCTGACTTTCGGACCGTATCTGCGTTACGATTTGTATACGGCAATCGGCTCTCCAAAGATGGAAACGCTGGAAGATCTGCTTCCGGTCCTGAAAGAGATGCAGGAGACGTACCCAATCAGCGAATCCGGCAATAAGACATACGGTTTCAGCCTGTTTCGGGATTGGGACGGCAATATGATGAGCGCTGCCAAGCAGCCGGCGTGCTTCTATGGATATGAGGAATACGGATTCGTGCTCTATAAGGTGGATGGTTCCGCTTATGAGGATATTCTGGCGGAGGATTCTATCTATCAGAGGATTCTGAAATTTTATTTCGATGCGAATCAGATGGGGCTGATAGACCCGGATTCCATGAACCAGAAGTATATGGATGTGTACGATAAATGCGCTCAGGGCGACGTGCTTTTCTCCCATTGGCCGTGGCTTGGCAAATCCGCTTACAATACGGTAGAGCGGCGTATGGCGGGCAAGGGTTTTATGCTGGTGCCGATTGACGATATGCAGATTCTTTCCAACGGCTGCCGGCCGTTTGGCAATACCAACACCATTATCGCCATCGGCTCTAATGCGAAGGACCCGGAGCGGCTTGCGGATTTCATCGACTGGCTCTATTCTCCTGAGGGAATATATGCCAACGGGGCACAGGCGGTGACAGGCACGGCGGGGCCGGAAGGGCTGACCTGGGAAATGACAGACAACGGGCCTGCGCTGACGGATTTCGGTATCCGCGCGCTGGCGGGAGAAAATGTGCAGGTACCGGAAGCGTGGGGCGGCGGCACGTGGGCCTCCGGCTGCTCCTGCCTGAATTTCAACGGAGTTGCGCTGATTGACGAATCGCCGGAGGGATATCCCTATTATTACACGCTGTGGGATACCTATCAGGCGCTGGAGAATACGGCGCTGGAAGAAGCATGGAGAAGGGATATGCAGGCGGACACGTCTTTGGATTATCTGATGGAACATGACCAGTACTTAGTCTGTCCGGGCATCACTTATCAGGCGCCTGCGGAAAGTTCGGAGATAGCGACGCTGCGCAGCCAGTGCAGCAGTGTGATTGTGGAAGGTTCCTGGAATATGATTTTTGCGGAGGATGAGGAAGCCTTCTATGATCTGCAGAAGAAGATGAAGCTGGCGGCATACAGCCTGGGTTATGATCAGGTTCTGGCGCAGGATATGCAAAATGTGCAAATACAGACGCAGCTTCGCCAGGAGGCCATAGCGGCGGAGCAGGCGGCAGAGTAGCTAAAAAGATAAAACAGCGGAGGGCGACAAAATGATTGAGAGCAGTAAGGTAAAGAAAATTCTATACGGCGGGGATTACAACCCGGAACAATGGCCGGAGGAAACATGGGAAGAGGATATGCGGCTTCTGAAGCTTGCCCATATCGACGTGGTGACATTAAATGTGTTCAGTTGGGCGATGCTGCAGCCGGACGAGGAAACCTATGATTTCAGCAAGCTGGACAAAATCATGGAGTTAGTGACAAAGCACGGCATGAAGATCTGTCTTGCCACATCCACCGGGGCGCATCCGGCGTGGATGGCGAGGAAACATCCTGATATCCTGCGCACGGAGTTTAACGGCATGAAACGGAAATTCGGCAGCCGTCATAATTCCTGCCCCAACAGTCCCACCTATCATAAATACGCGAGGGCGCTGGCGCAGAAGCTGGCGGAGCGGTATAAGAACTACGATAATATCGTGGCCTGGCATATTTCCAATGAGTTTGGCGGGGAATGCTATTGTGAGAACTGTGAGAAAGCATTCCGCAAGTGGCTGCAGAACAAATACCAGACCATTGAGGCAGTTAATCAGGCGTGGGATACGGCTTTCTGGGGGCATACGTTCTATGATTTTGAGGATATCGTAGCGCCCAATCTGCTTTCGGAGCACTTCGCAAGCAACAGGACGACTTTTCAGGGAATCTCGTTGGATTACAAACGGTTTAACTCGGAAAGCATCTTAAACTGCTACAGGATAGAGTACGATGCGGTACACGCGGTTACGCCGGATATTCCGATTACCACGAATCTGATGGGAACCTATCAGCCGCTGGATTATCAGATGTGGGCGAAATATATGGATTTTATTTCCTGGGATAATTATCCTTCCAATGAAGCGCCCTATGAGGAGACGGCGATGCGCCATGACCTGATGCGCGGTATCAAGCAGGGCAAACCTTTCGCCTTGATGGAGCAGACGCCCAGCGTTACCAACTGGCTGCCTTACAATTCGCTGAAGCGTCCCGGCGTGATGCGGCTGTGGAGTTATCAGGCAGTAGCCCACGGCGCGGATACGGTAATGTTTTTCCAGATGAAAAGAAGCATCGGCGCCTGCGAGAAATATCATGGCGCGGTGATAGACCATGCGGGGCATGAGAATACGAGAGTGTTCAGAGAGGTTGCGGCGCTGGGGGCGGAGCTTGAGCGGATCGGAGCCAGGACTCTGGGCGCGAGGACGAAGGCGCAGGCGGCAATTGTGTTCGACTGGGATAACTGGTGGGCGACGGATTATTCTGCAGGCCCCAGTGTGAATCTGCATTATTGTGATGAGATCATAAATTATTATAAGGCATTGAACGACCAGAACATTTCCGTGGATATGATTGGCGTGGAGGATGATCTGTCGGGTTATCAGCTCGTGATCGCGCCGATACTGTATATGGTGAAGCCGGAGTATGATGAGAAGCTGCGTGCCTTCGTGCAGGCGGGCGGTACTTTCGTGACGACCTTTTTCAGCGGCTATGTGGATGAACACGACTTAGTTACCGTGGGCGGTTACCCGGGTAAGCTCAGGGACATTCTGGGTATCTGGGTGGAGGAAGAAGACGCTCTGCCTGATGAAACCAGGAACAGCTTCACCTATGAGGGAACTGTCTATCCGGCGGTTATGATCTGCGATTTGCTGCACACGGAAGGCGCTAGGGCGCTTTGCGCATATGAGAAGGATTTTTACGCGGGTATGCCTGCGCTGACTTGCAACGATTTCGGAGAAGGAAAGGCGTATTATGTAGCGACCCGTTCCAATGAGCAGTTCTACCGTGATTTCACGAGGAAGCTGTGCAGGGAGGCGGGCATTGCGCCTGTGCTTGATACACCGGAGAAGGTGGAAGCGACGAAGCGTGTGAACGACAACGGCAGTTTCCTTTTCCTGCTGAATCATGACGATAAGGAGCAGGAGGTAGCCTTGCCGGAGGGAGGCGTGGATATTCTGACAGATGTGTCATATGAGGCCGGCGGCAAATTGAAGCTGGCGGGGAAGGGCGTTGCGATTATTCAGTTGGATTAAGCCGGATATCATTGCAGAATATTTCCATATTTCACAGAAAGGACAACGCTTTCATGACAGCAGAGGAGAGGAAACAATATTTAGCACAGATACAGAAGATAATCGATCAGGGGCCTTACCATGACACGTGGAGTTCTCTGACGGATTTTGCGATGCCGGAGTGGTTTACGAAAGCGAAGTTCGGTATTTTCATTCACTGGGGGCTTTACAGTGTTCCGGCTTACAGGAATGAGTGGTATTCGCGGAATATGTATATACAGGGTACGCCGGAATACGAGCATCACATCAGGACTTATGGGGCGCATAAGGATTTCGGCTACAAGGATTTTATCCCGATGTTTACGGCAGAGAAGTTCGATCCGGATTACTGGGCGGAGACGTTTAGCCAGGCCGGAGCCAGATATGTGGTTCCGGTGGCGGAACACCACGACGGCTTCCAGATGTATCGGAGCGATTTATCGATTTATAACGCGGCAAGGATGGGGCCTAAGAGAGATATTCTGGGCGAGCTTAAGAGGGCTGTAGAGAAAAGGGATATGAAGTTTGGCGCCTCCACCCACCGGGCGGAGCATCACTGGTTTATGGGAAACGGGAAGGATTTCGACAGCGATATCAAGGAACCTCTGCATTGCGGCGATTTCTACTGGCCTTCGGAGAGGCAGCAGCCGGATCAGCAGGATTTGTTCGCCAAACCATATCCTGACGCAGAGTTTCTGGAAGATTGGCTGTGCCGTACCTGTGAGATTATCGACCGTTATCAGCCCGGATTATTGTACTTCGATTGGTGGATACAGCACGAGGCTTACAAGCCTTATCTGCGTAAGATTGCGGCGTACTACTATAACCGCGGCCTGGAGGGCGGCTATCCGGCGGCCATTTGTTATAAGCATGACGCCATGGCGTTTGGCAGCGGTATTGTGGACGTGGAGAGGGGGAAGTTTGCGCAGGCGCAGCCTTATCACTGGCAGACAGACACGGCTATTGCCCGCAATTCCTGGTGTTATACTACTTCTCTTGCGTACAAGAGCGCCAATGAGATTATCTGTTATCTGGCGGATGTAGTCAGCAAGAACGGCAATCTCCTGCTCAACGTGGGACCGAAAGCGGACGGCAGCTTTGCGGAAGAAGATGTCGGTATCCTGCAAGAGCTTGGCAGATGGCTTGCGGTCAACGGTGAAGCGGTCTATGAGACGAAGCCCTGGCGTTGTGCTGGGGAAGGACCGACTAAGGAGACAGAAGGACAATTTTCGGACAGCGAGGCGACAGTATACACCAGCGAAGATTTCCGGTTTACGGCGGGGCATGGCTGTATCTATGCGGTCTGTCTGCATTATCCGGAGAATGGACGCATCACGATTCGTTCCCTTTCCAGGACGAAGGATGCCAATAAGCCGGACTTCCATGGTATTATTAAGAATGTAGAGCTTCTTGGTTTTGCGGAGAGACCGGAGTACCATATGGATGAAGAAGGGCTGCATATTACCACCTGCGCGGTGCGGAGCGAACGTCCGGTGGTGGTTAAGGTGAGCGTAGAGTGACGGCGGAGACGCAGGAAATGAGTGAGAGTATGGAAACGTTATTTATAGCGGATGATGAGCTTTCCATCAGAGAAGGCCTAAAATGCATTATCGACTGGGAGGAGCTGGGATTTACGCTGTGCGGCGAGGCCGCCAACGGCCAGGAGGCGCTTACGAAGATTCTTGCGTATCGGCCCAGTCTGGTGATGCTCGACGTAAAGATGCCGGGGATGCACGGCACGGAGATTATGGCGCGGGCGAGGGAAGCGGGTTTTACCGGGAAATGCATTATCTTAAGCGGTTATTCGGATTTTAAATACGCACAGGAGGCGATTAAGAGCGGCGTCAGCTATTATCTGACGAAGCCTCTCGACGAAGAGGAATTATATCAGGTGGTCAGCGAGATCAGGGATTTGATTCGCAGTGAAAAGCAGCAGTCCAGCCATATTGTGGCTTTAAAGGATAAGGCGAAGAGTATGATTCTTTATGAACTGCTCACAAACAAGCTGACTGCGCCATTGTCTGAGGAGGATAAGGAGCACTTCCGGCTGACGGCAGAGGTCTATCAGGTGGTAATCTGTGAGGATTTCCATACGCGTGATACTTCCGCGCCGTACACCTTCGCGGAGCTGCTTAAGGTGACGAATAAGGAGAATAGTACCTTCGAACATCTGGAGGCGGACAGCAAGGATATTGTATTGCTCAAGGGCGCCCACGGACAGTACAGGCTGATGGATTTCCTGGAGCATCTGGAAGAACTGCCTCTGCAGTCGGGCAGTCCTATGGCTTCCATGTTCATAACCTACGGCAGGCCGGTTTCTGAGGTGGAGGATATTCATCTCTCTTATGAAGATGCGCTGGCGCTTCTAAACCGCCGCTTCTTCTGTGCCCAGGAGCAGCACGCCCTTGGGTATGAAAGCCTGCCGGGCAATGTGGATAAAGTGCCTTCAAGCCCCCCCCGATGTGGATTTCTGGCGCTTGATAAGTATCTTGCTGCTGATTTTGTTAATCGCTTCGTGGATTATATTCTATCTTTTAATCGGAAGATGGTAGTCGCCGTTCTGCAGGAGCTGGAAGATACCTGTACGGATACGACGGAGGAGATCAGTGCAATTAAGCTGTTTCTGACGGATATTTACCTGCAGATTAAGGAAAGAATTAATCATACCTATGGGGCGGCGGAGATTCCTTTTGAAACAAATTCAGCGGTCATAGAGTTTATCACCAGCCAGAATTATCTCTATGAGATTATCAGATTCCTGTCGGAGCAGTTCGAGAAGGTGATGAATGCTACCGGTAATCCGTCCAGAGATACGATTCTGGATGATGTGCTGTTCTATATTGACCATAACTTCAGGAACAATATCAAGCTGGAGACGATCGCGCCGCTGTTTGGCTACAACAGCGCCTATCTGGGTAAAATCTTCAATAAAACGGTGGGAGAGAGCTTCAATACTTATCTGGATCATAAGAGAATCGAATGCGCCAAGGAGCTTCTCATGGAAAATAAACTGAAGGTCTATGAGATCGCGGAGCAGGTAGGATATAAGAACGTAGACTACTTCCATAAGAAGTTCAAGAAATACGTAGGAGTAAGTCCTGCGGAGTATCGGAAGTAAGGAATGCGACTAAAACACCCTCTTAGCAAACAAGTGTAAATACAGGCTTGCTTGTCTAAGAGGGTGAATTTTATTCTACTCTGAAATAGCATAATTTGATATCGCCGGAGAGCCGGATGGCCAGTTCCGCAGGCGTTTTAGTGTCGTGAAGCTCCTCCAGGATACCGGCCGTCGTATCGTTTAAGGGGATGCGGACATCGGTGTAGACGGGCTTCCAGGTCGCTATGCGGGCCATGGTCTCTTCTGCGGCTTTGGCGCTCATGGGAGCCTGGGGTACCTGAGAGTAAGTCCGTGTGTCGCCCTGCCAGCTTCCGACGCTTTGCCAGTTGTCTCCGCACTGTTTACTGCCGCCGCCCTGGCGATCTTCGGCATCCTGCCGGTTACCGGCTGTTCCACGCTTCAACAGAAGCTCTATGTGTCCGCCCTGCACACTTAACAGATGAAGGCAGACGGCGCGTGCTTCCGGGTCTATGCTGCAGTCCCGGTAATAGAGACTTCCTTCCTGTCCCGGCAGGGGTTCTGCCGCGGTAAAGCCGAACTGTCCCTCACTGAGTACGATATGCTCGTAATCGTCATAATGATCCGCTTTGATTCTGCGGCTTAAGTCGCGCAGTCCCGGTTTGCCGCCGCAAAGAGCAATGTGCGCGGTCAGAGGAAGGGTCTCGCTGGAAGAGCCTGCGCAGATCGTGTATGTTCCTGCTTCCACCATAAGCGACTGGCTGATGACGTCGTAGAACCGGAATTCCGCTATGGGAATGAGGAAGCTGACCTTCCGGCTCTCCTTGGGCCGTATCGCTTTGATTCTGTCGAAGGCGAGGAGCTGCCTGCGCGGCTTCTTCACTCTGGAGGCGGGGGCTGTGCCGTAGACCTGCACTACCTCGTCGCTGATGCGGCTGCCTGTGTTTTGTATGGTAAAAGACACAGACAGGTTAATCTGATCGGCAAGCGTTACTGTGAGATCCGAGTAGGCAAAGGCAGAGTAGGTCAGGCCGTGGCCGAAGGGATAGAGCACATCGCCGTCGAAGTAACGGTAGGTACGGTTTCCTTTGATGATATCGTAATCGTCGATGTCGGGAAGGCTGCTGTCGTCTGCATACCAGGTCATATTCAGCCGCCCGGCAGGCGCATTTATGCCAAAGAGGGTTTCTGCCATGGCAGTACCCATATCCTGGCTGCCTGTGGCGCTCCACAGGATAGCGGGAACCTTCTCCTGAGCCGTCCGGATGGCGTAGGGGTAGTTGGAGAATAATGTAAGCACTATATCAGGATTTGCCTGGCAGACCGCTTCCAGTAAGGCTTCCTGTTCCGGCGGCAGAAGGATCGTGGAACGGTCTGTTTCTTCCTTGGCGTTAATCATGGGATTACAGCCCAGCGCCAGTATGACGGTTTGCTTCTCTTTGGCCAGGGCGATTGCCTGTTTCATCCCGGATTCTATCACTTCTATGGTAAAATGCACTTCTGTCAGAGATTTGCGGCCTGTTTCGGATTGGGATAGCTTCAGGTCGATGCCAACGGTAGGCCCGGTCTGTTTGGTCACGGGCTTTGCCCACAGGCTGCCGTCCCCGGCGGCCATAACGGGATGATCAAACCGGTTGGTCAGAAGCAGAGCGCCGTCCGCCTGCGGCTCCAGATGGAAGATTTCCATAACGAACCAGTCAAAAGTACGCTCTTTTTCTGCGGCAATCCTGCCGATCTGATCCGCTTCTTCAGGGCTGACATACAGGCGCGAGTTCATATAGCATCCTGTGCGGACGCAGCGGAAGGTTATGTTGCCCTCGCCCCAGTCCTGCATGATGAAGACATCCGGCGTATCAGAGAGAGCAAGCGTACCGTCCTCCAGAACCGCAATACCCTTATCGCCGCATTTCAACAGAACGCGGTCCAGACCATCCGTATAGGCAACCGTCTGCCCGGTCACGGCTTCCACGCCTTGCCGCAGCGTCGTCTCTGTGTAAGCGGCGCCGCCGTACCAGTCCTGATACCAGATATCGCCCAGAGGACCGATTATGGCGACAGACTGTGCATCCTTCCGGGAAAGGGGCAGTAAATTGGTTTCGTTTTTCAGAAGGACGATAGATTCTCTGGATACCTGCCTGCAGATTTCCCGGTGCAGGGGAGAATTGAGGTCGTCCTCTGTTACTGTGTCGTATGGGTTGCGGGATACCGCATCGTAGATGCCAAGACGCAGCTTGGTGCGGAACATATTCCGAAGAGCGCCGTCGATTTCCTCTTTTGTCAGAAGCCCGAGATCATAGGCCTCTCTGGCGGCCTGTGCCACCAGTGCGGGATTGTCGGACATGGCGTCTATGCCTGCCTTGACTGCGCCTGCCAACGTCTCAGCGTGGGTACCGTAGTAGTGGTGGTAGTCTGCTACCAGTGCCATAGCGCCGCCGTCGCAGACCGCGTGTCCCAATCCGTACTGTTTCTTCAGAATAGTATTCACCTGAGAATTCAGCATACCGGGAATACCGTTGATTTTATTGTAGGCAGTCATGATGGCCTCGGCCTTGCCCTGTACGATACATCGGCGGAAGGGTTCCAGATATAGTTCGTAGAGGTTGCGGGGGTCGATAGAGGAGTTCTTATAGCCTCTCCCTGCTTCCGTATTATTGCCGTAGAAATGCTTCAGCGTAGCCGCAATCCGCAGGTAACAGGGGTCGTCTCCCTGCATGCCCTGAATGTAGGCGGAAGCCATTTCACCGGTCAGGTAAGGATCTTCCCCGTACCCTTCCTCGCATCTGCCCCATCGGGGATCCCGTTCCAAATCCACGGTAGGCGCCCAGCGGCTTAAGCCTCTGTCAGGATGGCGATGGTAGAGAACGCGGGCTTCGGTTCCGGTGACCATGCCGGCCTTTTTCACCAGTTCCGTATCCCATGTGGCGCTCATGCCGATAGGCTGGGGAAAGGAAGTGGTCGTTTCGGGTTCTTTGAATTCATTCTGGTCGTTTCTTGCTTCTACGCCATGGGCCGCTTCTCCGCCTACGGACATGCCGGGAATACCCAGCCTTTCCAAGTCGGGCATTCTGGTTGCCAGGCAGTCCAGTTTCTCCTCGATAGTCATAGCGGACAGCAGCCAGTCAAGCCTTGCTTGTATGGGAAGCGATACGTCCCAGAAAGGGGTTGTTTTGTCTGTTTTCATATAAATCCTCCATGTCAGAAAAGTATAAACGCAGTAATCTGTGATAGAGTAAAAAGCGCCGCCGCGTCGTGAAAGCAATTCACGGATACGGCAGCGCCTTTTCCTTCTGTTCCCGCAGGCAGCGGGCCATTTAATCTTCAGAAGAATTTCCTGTTATGTATTGATTACTGAACTAACGCAACCTTCTCAGCGATGATGTCTGTCAGCATCTGTTCAGCTTCAGCCATACCGATGGACTCCAGTTCGTCTAACATAGCGTCGTAGGAGGAATCGAAGTCCGCCTCGGAACCCATGATGCAGCTAATCAGTCTCGGCCATGCCACTTCATCTAACTGGTTAGCGATTTCATCAAACTCCATGGGCTTCGCATATGCCCAGATAGCGGAGTACGGAGGCGTCTCGAACTCGTCAGCCTGAGGGAATACATCCACCAGAAGCTCTACGCCCCATGCTTCGCAGGCAGCTTTCTGCTCTTCGTCATAGGTTGCGGCAACAGAAGCGCGGCTCTTGGTTGTGTAGGTGCTTCCTGTGGAATCTTCGATACCGTCGCCATAGTAAGGGAACGGATAGTTGTGGAAGCCTACGCCGGTCTCTTTAGGATACTCCGTATCCTCTGTCGCTCTTGCGATTTCTTCGTCGGTACGGTAACGATGTCCCTCTTCATCG
The DNA here is from genome assembly GCA_017626325.1 of Lachnospiraceae bacterium. Lineage (GTDB taxonomy): Bacteria > Bacillota > Clostridia > Lachnospirales > Lachnospiraceae > UBA3282. The sequence goes on from JAGAIZ010000064.1 coordinate 51,871, forward strand.
ATGAAATAATTGACGTCTTCGATACCCCACTGTACTAATACCTGACCTTCGTCGGAGCAGATGAAGTCAAGATACTTGATAGCGGCTACCGGATCCTCACAGGAGGTGGAGATACCGATACCGTAGCCGGTGGTAAGACCCTGATACATCAGAGCGGCACACTTGGTGTCCTTATCCATGGTAAGCGGGATCGGAGCGTATGTGGAGCCATATTTGCCGTCTGTCTTCAATACTTTCTCACCGTCCGCGTAATCCCAGTCTGTATCGAACAGCGCTACGACGCGGCCGGAAGCGATTTTAGCGATATAATCCTCATGTGTCTGTGTTGCGAAGTCAGGGTCAAGGATGCCTTCGTTGTACATACGGCACATCCAGCGGAAATACTCTTTCTCTTTCTCCGAACGGAACTTGTACATGGCCTGGTTATTCTCGTCGATCAGCCACTGGCCGTTGTCCGGCGCGCCGTCCGCGATGAAGCCTGCCGGATTGCCCAGCGTAATCATCCAGTGCCAGTCAGAGCAGGATAAGGTGAAGCCGATTCTGTCAAGGCCGTCTTCTGTGGTGGGGCTGGCAGCCAGGTAATCCTTAATCATGGTCTCGAACTCTTCCAGAGTTTCAGGAAGCTTATAGTCGTTTGCTTTTAACGCGTCCCACTGAAGCTGTGCGGTTCCGGCGTGGGTAAATACTTCGCCGCCTACGTTGTAGGAGGAAAGCTGATAGATGGACGGGTCGTCCGCCGAGTATTTCAGTTTGTCAAGCTCATCGCCGTAGAGCTTCTTGATGTTGGGGCCGTATTCCTCGATCAGATCTGTCATATCGATTAACGCGCCTGCATCGATTAAGCTGCCTGCGTCGCCTTTGGCGAAAATCAGATCAGGATAATTCTGTTCTGCGATCATGAGAGGAACGGTTTCATCATTCTGTGAAATCGGATAGGAGGTCTTTAACTGAATACCTGTCTTCTCTGTGATAGCCTGCGCAACAGGATCTGTCCAGGGGTCTTCCTGTCCGTCCGCGTTGTAGAAGGTCAGTTCGATCACGTCGCCGGAAGCTGCAGCCTCGCTGTCTCCTGCTGATTCAGTAGTTTCACCGTCTGTCCCGGCAGCCGTATCGCTGCTGCCGCCGCATCCTGTAAGGACGCCTGCTGTCATTGTTACGGCAAGCAACAATGCGCTGATTCTTTTCTTTTTCATATTTACCTCTTTTCTGCGCCGCTTTGTATGGAGGATACCGGTCTGTGCAGGCAGCGCACAGTCACAAACCGGTTTTATTTTCATGGAAATGTGGTAAATACATTTCCAAAAGCAAACTTTGTTGTCAGTCTTTTACCGCGCCTACTGTCATGCCGCTTACAAAATACTTCTGTAAGAACGGATAGACAATCAGAATCGGAACCGTTGCGATAATCGTAATTGCCATTCTAACGGAGAGCGGAGATATCGTACTGGATGTCTGCTGCGCCGCAGAATGAGGATCGATCTTCATCTGCGCTTTCTCCATGATCTCGTACAATACGTACTGTAAGGTAGGCAGTTCCTTGGCATATAAATAGGTGTCCATGAAGGCGTTCCATTGTCCAACGGCTACGAACAGCGCTACTGTCGCAAGCACCGGCTTGCACAGCGGCAGAATGATTCTCCACCAGATCGTAAAATCATTGGCGCCGTCTACTCTGGCCGCTTCCTGTAAGGCAATGGGAAGTCCTTCGATGAAGGAACGAATCAGGATAATGTTATACACCCAGATCAGTCCCGGCAGAATATAGACAAGGAAGCTGTTGCCTAATTTCAGAGTTCGCATGATCAGTAAGTATTCAGGAACCAGACCGCCGCTGACATACATGGTAACGACGAACAATATGGTGAAGAGCTTATTGAAGTAGAAATCCTTTCTGCTTAATACGTAAGCAATCATTGCCGTACAGATAACGCCTGCCAGCGTACCGATTAAGGTTCTTGCTACGGAGAGCATAAGAGGCGTAATCAGATGATGCTTCTCAAATACGTAAATATAGTTGCTGACAGTAAATTTTCTTGGAATAATGAAGTTAATATTCCGCATTGTGTCGATCGGGTCGTTAAACGAAATAGCAAGTACGTTTAAGAACGGATACACGGTCACCATAATCGTAAGTATGAATACGACCAATAGTATGTAATCCAGAATGTTGTCCCGGCTTTTTATTTTATGATAACTGCCTTTTACTTTAGCCATGATAATCCCTCCTTAAATCAGTCTGCTTTCGCCCAGCCATCCGGCGATCTTATTTGCAATAAGAAGCAGCGCGATTCCGACTAATGACTGGAACATACCGATTGCAGTACCAAGACCGTAGTTGCTTGTGCCGATACCTCTGATATAAGCGAACCAGGAAAGTACCATTGCATGGTCTTGTACGATAGCGTTGCTGAGAAGCATCTGACGCTCCATACCAACATTTAATGCGCTGCCGATACTCATAATCAGCAGGACGACAACGGTTGGCTTAATGCCCGGAAGGGTGATGTGCCAGATTCTCTGGAGACGGTTAGCGCCGTCCACCTTGGCGGCTTCATAGAGTCCCGAATCGATACCCGCCATGGCGGAGAGGTATACGATGGCATCCCAGCCGACTTCTTTCCAGACATTGATGAGACATACGACGAGCCAGAACAACGGGGAATTGTTGCTCATAAGCTTTAGGTTTGTGCCGAGCATCGTATCCAGCATACCGCCGTCATTTAATACCATCTTGGCGATACTGGCGATAACAACCCAGGATACGAAGTGCGGCAGATAAGAGATTGTCTGCGTTATTTTCTTGAAACGGTTGAAACAGATTTCGTTGAGCATCAGAGCAAACAGAATTGCCGATACAGTGCCAAGGGCAATGCCCAGAATACTGATTCCGATGGTGTTGATCATGGTCTGATTAAACAGCCGGTCGGAGAAAGCTTTGATAAAATTGTCGAAGCCTACAAACTCCCGCTCCCAGATGGGTAACGCGAAGGTTTTCGGCTTTACTTCCTGAAACGCCATCGTCCATCCCCATAAGGGTACATACTTGAAGATAATAAGCCATATTACAAAGGGAACCGACATCAACAGAAGATATCGCTGTTTCCACATCAGTTGTAAGCTGAATTTCTGTTTTATGACTTTTTCTTTACTTTTGACCTTCATCCAACTACCTCCTCACATCTACTTTTCAGGTCTAAGGTTTTGAAGTTGGATTTATTATATAAGAATAAAAGATATAAAAATACCATAAATATTTGACTAAAAGTATCTTACATTTTATACACCTTATACAGAGGAGAGAACCTGTTCCATGGGAAGCATCAGCCGTACGGTGGTTCCCTTATGAGGCTCCGAGTACAGATGCAGACGGCAGGTCTCTCCATAGCAGAGCTTGATTCTTTGATTGATATTGTACAGGCCGATGCTTTTGCTCCTGCTCATATCGTGTTCCTCGATGGCAAGCCGCAGCTTCTGAAGTGTTTCCTGTGTCATACCGTTGCCGTTGTCTGTGACATCGATGTAGAGCAGTTCGCTGTCGCCGTGTGTTTTCCGGTAAACGGAGAGCGTAATGATGCCGCCCTGGGAGATATCCTCTAAGCCGTGCAGGATGGCGTTCTCCACAATAGGCTGCAGAAGCAGGGGAAGGATGCGGAGGGTATGAAGTCCGACGCCGTCCTCGATTCTCTTAACGTACTGGAAGCGGTCGCCGAATCTAAGCTGCTGGATTGTAATATATGTATCCACATGGTCCAGCTCTCTGCCAAGAGTGGTAAAGGAGGTGCCTGTGTTGTCTAAGACATAGCGCATGGATTTGCCAAGCAGCTTGATGGCGGTGGCCGCCTCCTTATCTCCCGCGGTGAAAGCCTTCATGCGGATGGTTTCCAGTGTATTATAGAGGAAATGGGGGTTGATCTGGCTGGCAAGCATCTTAAACTCCATTTCCCGCTGGCTGATTAATAACTCTTTCTCTTTAATCTGGGCTTCGTATGTTTTCGCTTCCTGTTCTTTAATATTCTGCACCATGACCTGCAGATCCGCGAAGGCTTCCGAAAGCTCGTCATTGCCCTGGAAGGAGGAAATCAGTTCATAGTCCTGATTGCTTGCCTTGTGCATTTCCTGACGAAGAAGCATGACTCTGCCTGTAAAATAATCGGTAAAGATATGAATCAGAATACCGGGAATGAGGATGGCTACTATCATAATGGCAATACAAAAGGACAGAATGCTCCGAATGGTTAAAAAGCCCTGTCTGTCTATGGTGGTGATATAGAGCCGGGAATCCGACTGGTAGGTGTGCAGGGTGGAAATATGGATCAGGCACTGGCGTCCGTCCTGCCGCATCTGACCGCTGTACTGAAAATAAGGTTCGCTGTGGTCGATCAGCATAGGCTGACTCCCGCCGTAATACCGCCTGTCAGTGCTGTAGAAGACTGCTTCTTCGTCTGCGGAAATGATGCTTATGTATTCGCTGTTATCGATGCGGGTACGCAGATAGTCGTCGCTGATAGACAGTACCAGCACCGCGTGATAAGGAGAATTAACCAGAGGTATTTTGCGCACCAGACACAGATTCCAGTATTCATTGGAATAGGAATCTTCTCTGGACATGCCTGACCAGAAAATACCGGACTGGGAGATTCCCTTCTGATACCAATCAGTCTGCGCAATCTGAGGCGTTACCGGTTCGAACTGCTTGTATCCGGTGATAGCAGGGTTGTCGGTATAGATGGTAATCTGCCTGATTTCCGCATAATTGCTGATATAGTTATCCAGAAGAGTAATCCGGCTGATGGAATCCCGGCAGTCCGACTCATTTAAGAAGCTGCCTGTGAGGACATTGCGGATATCGTCGTTAAAGGATATATTCTCGGAGATGTTATAGATCTGGGTCGTAATCTCGAAGAGCACATTTCTGGCGCGGCGGTTGTCAGATTCCAGCAGGTCTTTGTGATAATTCACCATCAGGCGGTAGCTGTTCCCCAGCAGGAAGACGCCGATTAATATAATAGGAAGAACAACGACGATGGCGTACATCAGATACAACTGCTGTTTGATGCGTGCTCTGTTGAAGATTTTTAATAAATGTATATTATGGTTCATGAATATATTGCATTCCTTTTCTCTAGTATTGACCGTATTTCAAATCCAAAAAAAGCGGTATACTTTCCTTATTATCACTTTTATAATAGTATAAAATTGGGGAATTGAATATAGTAACTATTTGACTTCCTGTGCGGTCACTTCTTATTTCGTACGGACGCCTGCGGCAATCAGGCAGGGCCGGCGCATAACAGGCCGGAGGAAGTCGGAGCATTCCGGTAATTTTACAGTGACGTGAGAAGGTGGGCTGCCTTAAGGCAGACTGCACGCTTCGGAAGGAGGATTATTATTATGAAATTCAGTAACGGATGCTGGCTGCTCAAGGAAGGTATGGCGTGTTTCTCGCCCCAGCAGGTGTATGACGCAAGGATTACGGACAAGGAAGTTATCCTGTGTGCGCCTGCGCACAAAATTAATCACAGAGGGGATACGCTGGGCGGCGCTAATCTGACTATTCGGATTACATCTCCGATGCCGGATGTGATTCGGGTCCAGACAGATCATTATTTGGGTGTGCGTAAGAAGGCGCCTTCTTTTGAATTGAATCTGGACAATCCACAGACCTTACAGGTGGAGGAGACCGAGGAAAAGCTGGTGGTTACCAGTGGTTCCCTGTCTCTGGAAATCGGTAAGAACAACTGGGCGATGCGATATATGAGGGACGGCAAGGTCATTACCCAGAGCGGCAGCAGGGATCTGGCGATGATTAAGACGGACTGGAAGGGCGACTGCTATGATTTAGACGGAGATTTGAAGAATACCTATATGCGCCAGCAGCTCAGTATCGGCGTGGGCGAATTGTTATACGGTACGGGCGAGCGCTTTACGCCTTTTGTGAAGAACGGGCAGAGTGTGGAAATCTATAATGAGGACGGCGGTACCAGCACGGAGCAGTCCTACAAGAACATACCGTTCTTCCTTTCCAATAAGGGCTATGGAGTACTGGTCAATCATCCCGAGCGGGTTTCCTTCGAATTTGCCACAGAGAATGTGACGAAGACGGCATTTTCTGTGGAGGGGGGTTCTCTGGATTATTTCTTCTTCAACGGTCCTACCATGAAGGAAGTGCTGACCAGGTATACGGATTTGTCGGGTAAGCCTTCTCTTCCCGCACCTTGGACCTTTGGGCTGTGGCTGTCCACTTCCTTTACGACGAATTATGATGAAGCTACGGTTATGAGCTTCATCGACGGTATGCTGGATCGTGGGATTCCGCTTAGAACCTTCCACTTCGACTGCTTCTGGATGAAGGGCTTCCACTGGTCTGATTTCATCTGGGATGATGAGGTGTTCCCTGACCCGGCGGGGCTCTTGCGGAGAATTAAGGACAAAGGCTTAAATATCTGCGTGTGGATTAACCCTTATATCGGACAGGAATCGGTTCTGTTTGCAGAAGGCGCGGAGAAGGGCTATTTCATCAAACGGCCTAACGGCGATGTATGGCAGTGGGATATGTGGCAGCCGGGCATGGCGTTGGTAGATTTCACCAATCCTGCGGCATGTAAGTGGTTCCAGGATAAGCTGGAAGTGCTGTTGGATATGGGCGTGGACTGCTTCAAGACCGATTTCGGCGAGAGGATTCCGGTTAATTGCGTTTATCATGACGGCTCCGATCCGAAGAAGATGCATAATTTCTATACTTATTTATATAATAAGACGGTTTATGAGCTGCTGGAGAGGAAGCGCGGCAAAGGGGAAGCGGTGCTGTTTGCGCGTTCCGCTACCGTGGGCGGCCAGAAATTTCCGGTACACTGGGGCGGCGACTGCTGGTCTGATTATGAGTCTATGGAAGAGAGTCTGCGGGGCGGTCTGTCGCTTATGATGTCCGGTTTCGGTTTCTGGGCCCATGATATCGGCGGCTTCGAGAGTACTTCTACGGCGGATGTGTATAAACGCTGGGTGGCGTTCGGCTTATTGTCCTCCCACAGCCGTCTGCATGGCAGCAGTTCCTATCGTGTGCCGTGGGTGTACGATGAGGAAGCGGTGGATGTAGTGAGAACCTTTACCCGCCTGAAAGCGTCTCTCATGCCTTATCTGTATAAGACGGCGGTAGATACTTCTAAATCCGGCGTGCCTACCATGCGCAGCATGGTGCTTGAGTATACGGAGGACAGAAACTGCGGTTATCTGGATAAGCAGTATATGCTGGGCGATAACCTGCTGGTGGCTCCCATCTTCAACGACGAAAGCAAGGGTATCTTCTATCTGCCTGAGGGCATATGGACTGACTTCTTCACTGGCGAGACGACGGAGGGCTCTGCATGGGTGGAGAAGGAATACGATTATCTGCATCTGCCTTTGCTGGCAAAAGAGAACAGCATCATAGCCGTAGGCGCCTGTGACGACAAGCCGGATTACGATTACGCGGACGGCGCGGAACTCCGTGTGTACGCGCTTGCGGAAGGCCGGGAAGCATCCACGGTCATCTACGATATGAAGCAGAATGTGGCGTTGACGGCTTCCGCTGTCAGAAACGGCGGTAAGATTACGATACAGGTAGAGGCGGATAAGCCTTATACAATCCGGCTTGTGAATGTGAAAGCGTTATCCGCGGCAGGAGCTTCCATGGAGATCACAGGAGAAGATACGGTTCTTGTGCCTGAGGCAAAGAAGATTGAAGTTGAGGTATAGGAACGGAGGAACGGCTCTTCCCTGGGGTGCTGCAGTCGCTTTTCTATAGGATGGCACAAGTAAAAGTGATATTGGTATAAAATGCGGAGTGAAATATTGCTCCGCATTTTATATGTATAGATTGAAAATTAATAGTGTAAAAATTAAGATAAAAAGGCAAAGTTTAACAATATACAGAATAAATTAAGTTGCAATATAATTTGAAATGTGCTATAGTGATTGCAAAGCATAAGATTTCTTTAAGCGAAAGCTTATTTTGGCAGCACGGCTGCATCTGACAGTACCTATCTGTTCTTATCTTGTTGAATGTTGGCAGTTCAATAAGCATATCATCTTGAAATCCTGCTTTCAGAAACCCAATAACTTAAATACAGCAGGAAACAGGAAGATGAACAGATAAAGCATACCATGCCTGTATTTCTGCCCAAAGGAGGAAAAGGTATGGTAAATAATGTAGTGACGAAGCTGGAGGAATTGAATCTGGTGGACAAGTTTCTCTTTGATGAGACGATGGAGGATAAGGAAGCTTATCAGGCGCTTGTCAGTATTATTTTGGAAAATGAGATAGAGCTTCTGGATAAACCGCAGACGGAGAAAGAACTGCGGGTATCTCCGCAGCTTCGTCAGGTCAGACTGGACGTAGTAAGTATGGATCGGGAAAAGAGAATGTACTACACGGAAATGCAGAAGCGGGATACTGATAATCTGATTAGGAGGAGCCGGTATTATCAGGCTCAGTTGGATGTATCTTTGTTAGAGCCGGGAAGCACGGATTTTAATCTGCTTAACGATAGCTGCTTTATTTTGATTGCGCCTTTTGATATTTTCGGGCGAGGGCTGTACAGGTATACGTTTGAGGGAGTCTGCAGGGAATGCCCGGATTTAAAGTTAAAGGACGGGGCGGTCAGGATCTTTATCAACACCAGAGGAACAAATCCGGAAGATTTTTCCGGAGAATTCCTGGACTTTATGGAATACATTACCAGAACGACAGACGCGGTGGCCGAGGGCAGCCACAGCAGCAAAATAAAGCTGATTCATAACAGGGTCAGAAAGATTAAAATTTCAGAGAAGATGGGAGGAAAATATATGCAGCGTTGGGAGGAGATGGCGTATGCCAGACAGGATGGAAAGGCCGAAGGCGAAGAGCTTAAGCTGATCAAGATGATCTGCAAAAAGTTGGCAAAGAATAAAACTCCTGAGGAGATTGCCGAAGATTTGGAAGAAGAAATCAGCACGATTCTGCCGATCTGTGAACTGGCCAGAGAGTTTGCGCCGGAATATGACAGTGAGAAGTTATATGAAAAATATCATATGACAAAGTCCTGATTCTGGCGTATACAGTGCTCTTTCTTGTCGGGAAATAAAGATAGTGATATACTTAATGCATCACTTATAATGCGTACATAGGAACAGTAAATATGCGAGCTGAAGAGCGGATTTGCTGTTCGGAGAGTAAGAGAATTTGACATGAAAATACTGAAGAGAATACTGGCAGTCATAGGAATATTGGCGGCATTGTTGTGTGCTTTTATCCTATTATGCGCTGTGAATCCTGATATCTCGAAGGAACTGGCAAGTCTGCTGCCTCAGAACGAACAACAGGCAAAGCAGGAGGACAGCGTAAATCAAGAGGTCCAAGTGCCGAAGGAGACGGGAGAGAGTATTCCTGTGACGGAAGAGGAAGATGATACAGATACTTCCCAGAGCGGGCAGATATCAGATGTGTCAACAGACAGTATGCCATCAGACGCGGATGAACAAACAGAAGTCACAAGGGGCAGCAACGGCTATGAGATTCCTTCTGAGAGCAGTGTGGATGTGCCGGAGGCGGTAAGCGGCAAGACCGGTTATCAGCCGATCACGGAGCAAGCCGAGGAGCTGCCTGACGCGGAGGGCGGCGAATATACCAGTGATTTGGGCTATGGCGAGACGGGAGACGGACTTAGCTTTGACGAGGCATTTTATCCTTATTACTATATGCTGGACGCTAAAGGACAGCATCTTTACAGGCAGATTTATGCCAATGCGGCTGCCATGAATGAAGCGTTTGTGCCTGTTGAGGCGGTTCCGGTATCAAGGATTCGGGATATAGTATGCGCGGTTTATAACGACCACCCGGAACTGTTCTGGCTGAATACCGCGTATGTCTGCAAGTATGACAAGAACAGGATATGCGCGGAGCTGGAACTTGATTTTAACGAGACCGCGGAGGATATGGAGCAGGCGTCTGTCAGCTTCAATAATACGGTGAACAATATTCTGACACAGGTGCAGAATCTGGGAAGCAATTATGAGAAAGAGAAGCAGGTGCATGATCTTCTGATTGACAAGATTACATACAATACCGGTGCGAAAATGAGTCAGAGCGCATACAGCGCCTTGGTAGAGGAGGAGACGGTGTGTGCGGGTTATGCGAGGGCGTATCAGTATCTGCTTCAGAAACTGGGGATTCCCTGCTATTATTGTACAGGCTATGCGGGAGAAGATCATGCGTGGAATATTGTGGCGTTGGAAGACGGTTATTACAATGTGGATGTGACCTGGGATGATACGCCGGGCGGAGAGTATGATTACTTCAATAAGACGGATCAGGATTATGAGAATACCCATGTGAGAAGAGAGCTATCTGTCAATCTGCCGCCATGCGGCGGACAGATGTACCGGAATCTGGAGCAGTCCGCCGGAACGGGCGACGGAACTCTTCGAAGTCTGGAAGATGTAAGGCTGTCGCAGGAAGATGTACTGCACGGCAGTCAGGAGTTTGCCGATTATGGATATGACCAGATGATACAGCATGGTATCGGCAGTTACAGTTTTAGCTGTGTGGCGGATCATTCGGTGCTGCGGCAGACATCTAACGGTTACGCGGTGGACGGAGACGTAATAGAGGATTTTGCAAACAGGGCGATGCAGACCCTTGGTGCGGCGAAGTGGCATCTGGAATGGGAAGCGGAGTTGCTGCAGGATGAGCTGGTTTTGTTTACATTCTATGCACGGATGGAGTAGGTTGAGAAATCACTCCGATGAGCTGATTTTACAATCGCAATAAATTGCTCTGACATGGAGGAGTATTGCAAGCATATACTGGCAGTATTTATTCGTTATGATTTGTTTTTGTATATATTGTATAAATTTGTGCGTTTAAAATGATATAATATCACAGTTTTGTACCTGCCGTATTGACTTTACAGGATACGGCAGGTATTATTATAAGCAAGAGAGGACACGTGTACGCAAAGAGGTACACATATTTTTATATTTCAAATGTACACGTGTACGCTACGAGGCTTATAACCTGCGCGGGAACCGCGCGGCGGAAGGCCGGGCAGTTACAAAATGCTCAGGCAGGAAATCAACAGGATGCCTGTCAACAGACAACAGGAAGCGTAATCAGACGCTTCGGAATGGAGGAAAGCATGAAAGCAAAGAAAGTTATGGCAGAGGTATTGGCAGTAATGCTTGCGGCAGTATCCGTAACCGGATGCGGAAGCAGCGGGCAGAATGAGACGAAAGGAGCGGACACGACGGCCGAAACAGAAGCGGCAGAAGCAGAGACGAAAGAGGATACAGATACGGCGGCTGCAGAGAGCGGGGAGAGTGAACCGGTCACGCTGCAGTTCTGGAATGTATTCACAGGTTCGGACGGCGATATTTTAAGAGCGATAGTGGATAATTATAATGAGACTAACACAGATAATATCACAATCGAGATGGATATCATGCCTAATGATACATTACAGCAGAAGCTGCCCGCCGCTATTGCGACACAGACCGCACCGGATCTGGTTCTCTTCGGCGTGGAGAATCTTGCACCCTATGTCAGCAATGATTCGTTGGAAGATATCAGCGATTTCTGGGATGTAACCGGTGTGGATAAGGATAACTTCCTGGAAAATGTGGTGGAATTATCCTATGTGGACGGCAAGCTGTACGGAACGCCCATGCAGTACAATGTTTCTTACTTATACTGGAATAAGGATCTGTTTGAGGCTGCCGGATTGGATCCCGAGACACCGCCCGCCACGATGGATGAACTGGCGGAATATGCACAAAAGCTGACTGACCCGTCCAAGAACCAGTTTGGGCTGGCGATGCCAAGCAATACCACATATATGCAGTTCTTATGGGCTAACGGCGGCGACGCGGATGACCCGGAAACCAACAAGAATCTGTTGGATTCCGAAGAAAACTTACAAACACTGACATGGATGCAGGATCTGGCTGTCAATAAGAAGGTAACGCCTGCGAATGTGACAGGCTCCGACGCGGACGCTATGTTACAGGCAGGTCAGGTGGCAATGTACATGAGCGGCCCGTGGCAGATCAACGGTCTCAGAGAACAGGGTATTAACTTCGGTATCGCGCCTTGTGTGGCGGGAAGCGCAGGTGCGTTCTCTCCTGCCGGCGGATGCAGTTATGTGATTCCGAAGGGCACGGATGCGGCAAAGAAACAGGCGGCTTATAAGTTCATGAAGTACTGGCTGACAGACGAGATTTTAAAAGAGTGGTCTCAGAAGAACGGTTTCCCGGTATGGTCCAGGACGTTGGCCGAGGATCCCGAAATTCAGAATGACGAGGTGTTAAATTCCATCTCCAAAGCAACGGAAATCGGCCGGGCATATAATCTGGGATATTCTCTGGCGAGCCAGATTGATAATGACGTAATGATTCCGATGTTTGAAAATGTCCTGACGGGAGCGAAAACACCGGAGGAGGCTTTGAAAGACGCGTCGGCGGCTATGGATACCGTATTGGCGCAGTAGTGCAGATGCACGAGCCGGACAGGTAAGTTGCGGGACTGCCCCGGAGCGGGAAAACCGACTGAACGGGCGGTCCCTTTTCTAATGCGAGGTATGCTTATGAATGAAAATATTTCACGGGAAAAAGCCCCGGGCGGGGCGCCGGCAACAATAAAGAAAAAATACAGACCGCAGCAGCAGAAAAGCGCGTATCTTTTTATTCTGCCGTCTATGCTGATTCTGACGGTGTTCGTCTTTGTTCCGCTGTTTGCGTCATTTATCATCAGCCTGCTTGATATGAATATTTTTATGCAGGATGTCTCTTTTGCGGGATTTAAGAATTTCGCCAGGGTTTTTCAGGATGACAGGGTACGCGGGGCCACATGGAACACCTTTTACTTCGCGATACTGGAGGTGCCGCTGCAGATAGGAATTGCGCTGCTGCTGAGCATATATGTGGCGAAGAACAACAGATATACGAGAGCGCTTCGTTCGATTTATTATCTGCCTTTTGTCTGTTCTATGACGGCGGTGGGCATTGTATGGTCGATGCTGCTGGATCCTAATCTGGGAATCCTGCCGTATCTGCTCAGATGTATCGGTATAGAATCCATTTCCTTTTTGAAAGATCCTGATCTTGCCATGCCGACGGTTATCGTGGTCAGCGCGTGGAAGGGCTTCGGTTATACGCTGACACTGATCACGGCTGCGGTGTTAAATGTACCGTCGTCGCTGTATGAAGCGGCGGAAATGGACGGCGCTAACACATGGCAGAAGTTTACTCATATCACCATACCGGGGATATGGCCGACGGTAAGCTTCTGTATTGTCACCACGACTATCTCGGCTTTGCAGATGTTTGATCAGGCCTATGTTATGACGCAGGGGGGACCGTTAAACAGGACAGAAACGCTGGTGCAGTATATCTACGACCGCGGTTTCCAGACGGCGCCCTATGATTTGGGGTATGCGTCCGCGATATCCGTGTATCTGTTTGCGATCATCGCGATTATAACTTTTGTATTGAGAAAATTTATACTGGAGAGAGGAGAGTAAGGCGCTATGCGTGGATGGAAAAAAACATTAAGGAGACTTCCGGGTTTCCTTTTAACCTTTTGTATTATAATTATTGTGCTGGCGCCGTTTCTCTGGCTGTTTGTTTCTTCTTTTAAGACGGATTCGGACGTAATTTCTTACCCGCCGCGTTTCTTCCCTACGGAATGGACATTTGCGCAGTACAAATATGTGGCGTCCAGCATTCCGATTTTCTCTATGACGAAAACGACGGTAATCTTTGCGGGCGGCGTGACGATTCTGAGCGTACTGTTTGATTCTATGGCGGGCTACGCCTTTGCCCGGATGAATTTCAAAGGCTCCGGGCTGCTGTTTTCCATCATACTGCTGACAATGATGGTTCCTTTTCAGATTATTATGACGCCGTTGTATATCGAGGTGTATAAGCTGAAGCTGCTGGATACTTATTTAGGGTTGATTCTGCCCCGCGCGACCAGTGCGTTTGGCATCTATATGATGAAATCCTTTTTCCAGGGGCTGCCGAAATCCATAGAAGAATCCGGGCGGATAGATGGTATGAGCGAATTTCGGATCTTCCGCTCTCTGATGCTTCCGCTGTGCAAGCCGGCGCTGGCAAGCCTTGCAATTTTCCACTTTATGAATAACTGGAACGATTTGTTGTATCCGTTGATGCTGACAAGTTCAAGCAGCATGCGTACACTTTCCGCAGGACTGGCGGTGCTGGTGGGCAACAAGGTCATTAAATACGGACCGACGCTGGCGGCGGCGATGATATCGCTTGCTCCGCTGCTGATTCTGTATATCTTCTGCCAGAAGTATTTCGTGGAGGGTATTGCTACAGAGGGTGTCAAAGAATAACAGGATGTACGAAAGTGGCATAAAATCAAATGAATTGGAGGAAATCATGAAAGCAACAGTGGTAGTAAACCGTAAATTTACGGTAGGAGAGATCGATAAGAGGATCTACAGCTCTTTCGTGGAGCATATGGGAAGAGTGGTGTACACGGGCATCTACGAGCCGGGGCATGAGACGGCGGATGCGGATGGCTTCCGGCAGGATGTCTTAGAGAAGGTAAAGGAGATGGGCGTAACCGGTATCCGGTATCCGGGCGGCAACTATGTTTCCTGCTATGACTGGAGGGACAGCGTGGGTCCGGTGGAGCGAAGACCCCGCAGACTGGAGATCGCATGGCGCGCCATTGAGACCAACGAATTCGGTATCAACGAGTTTATGCGTTGGGCGAAGAAAGCGGATATCGAGCCGATCTTCGCGGTGAATCTGGGAACCAAAGGAATCGAGAACGCAGTATCTGTGGTAGAGTACTGCAATATAGATAAGGGAACGCTCTACAGTGACATGAGGCGTGAACACGGTGTGGAGAAGCCCCACGGGATACGGACCTGGTGCCTTGGAAACGAGATGGACGGGGATTGGCAGATAGGCCATAAGACTGCGGAGGAATACGGAAGACTGGCACAGGAGACGGCCAAGGCCATGAAACAGGTAGATCCTTCCATTAAGCTGGTATCCTGCGGAAGCTCCAAATCAGATATGCCCACCTATCCGGACTGGGAAGCGGTAACCTTGAATTATACCTATGATTACGTGGATTATGTCTCCCTGCACCAATATTATGGCAATCAGGATAAGGGTACGAAGTATTTTCTGGCACAGTCAACGGATATGGAGCGCTATATTAAGACGGTGACCGGCGTCTGCGATTTCATCAAGGCAAAGAAGCGTTCTGACAAAGAACTGTACATAAGCTTCGATGAGTGGGGCGTATGGTCGGTTCCCGACGTGGAGGTGGCCTCCCAGGTAGACGAAAGCCCCTGGCAGGTAGCGCCTCACTTAAGCGAGCAGATATATTCCATGGAGGATACGCTGCTGTTTGCCAGTATGATGATGAATTTCCTGAAATACGCGGACAGAATTAAAATCGCCTGTCAGTCGCTTTTGACCAATATCAGCGCGGCTATCATGACTGAGGAAAAGGGCGGAGTATGGGTGCAGCCTGTTTTCTATCCGTTCTCTCATATGGCAAAGTACGGGCACGGCACGGTATTGCAGGCGGTGACGGACTGCAATGCGTATGACTGCGGAGATTTTAAGCAGGTTCCGTATCTGGATCATGTGACGGTATATAACAGAGAAGAGAGCGAGCTTGTTCTGTTCGCGGTAAACAGAAGCGAAGAGGAGGCAATAGAACTGGCTTATGAGCCGGAAGGTTTTGAACCGGAAGCGGTGATAGAGCATGTGACGATGAGCCACCCGGACAAGAAAGCCACGAACTTTAAGAATCATGCGGAGGTAGCGCCCGTGCTTCATGAAGGAACTCATGCGGAGGGCAGACAGGTGTGTGCGAAGCTGCCGCCCTTGTCCTGGAATATGATACGGGTTAAGGTAACGGTCTAATAAAAGGAATAAAGAAAATAGTCATAAAGTAAAAGAAAAAGATGTTATTTTGCGCATAAAATGTTAAAATGGTAGACAAAAGTACCAATATAAGGCAAAGCAGAGTCTTATAAATATGACATAGGAGCAGATAACGGCACAATGGGAATCACGACGAAGGATTTAGCGCAGATATGCGGCGTATCCAGAACGACAGTACACAGGGCATTGCATGGAACAGGCAGAATTAATCCTGATACCAAGGAAATGATACTGCGCGTGGCGAAGGACAACGGTTACCGCCCCGATCTTTTGGCCAGAGGACTTGTGAAGGGACAGACCTTCTATATCGGCGTTGTGGTTCTGGATGTGAAGAGCCGGTATTTTGCCCAGATGTTAAGTACCATTGGCGCGGAGGCCAATACAAGAGGATATTTTGTGAATATTACGCTTCACGGCGGCGATAAGAGGACGGAGGCCAATCAACTGACGCGGCTGGCTGATTATCATGTGGACGGTCTGATTATATCCTCGGTTAATGAAGGTGAGGATTACAAAGCTTTTCTGGAAAGTCTGGATATTCCGGTAGTTTCTGTGGATAATCGGATTGCGGAGGGGATTCCTTTTGTGGGAATCGACCAGAAGAAGGCGATGGCGGATATTACCCGCCGGGTCATTGAGAAGGGGTATGATAAGCTGGTATTCGTCTGTCCGCCTCTGTCCTGCGCCGGAGAACAGAATGTGTATGTGCACAGGGAACGTCTGGAAGGCTTTCGGGAAATACTGGCGCAGCGTGACGGGATAGAGACGGACTATCTGATGGACTGGGGCTATCTGGAGCGGCTGCAGGATATGATGGATTCCGGTAAAAAGACGGCATTTGTGTGTACGGCGGACGAGTTTGCGCTAAAC
>JAGAIZ010000065.1 GCA_017626325.1 Lachnospiraceae bacterium
ATTATTCTCTTACAAAATAACGCCGGTACTTGGCGAGGTTTTTTCGAGCCGGTTTGGTCACAAACCTGTATCCCTGCTGCGTCTGGAACGGAGCGAAAGCGCGGCTGTGTTGGTTATACAATTTGTGCAATTTCAATAACGATGAAGGAGTTTCGCAAATACCTAATACCATTTATATAGGAAAGGAAATTGCCATGAATATAAGCTATAATGAGAAGAACCGCGTATTCAAACTGGATACGGCGCACACAAGCTACTGTATTGGTATTGTGGACGAGGAGAATTTCGTCGGACACATTTATTATGGAAGAAAATTAAACGAAGACAACCTGGCATACCGGATGCGTACCGGGGAGCCGCCCTATGTGCCTTCTGAAAATAACAGGGACAGAACCTCTTTCTTAGATACGTTTCCTATGGAATATACGGGCAACAATCTGGGAGATTACAGGGAAAGCGCCTTAAGCGTCAGGACGGCAGGCGGACATACGGGCGTCGCGCTGTCCTATGTGTCGCACACTATTTATGACGGCAAGCCGGAGCTTAAGGGGCTGCCCGCGACCTTCGGTTCTGATGCGGAATGCAGGACATTGGAGCTGGTCTGTGAGGACAGAGCGCTGGGACTGCAGGTGATCTTGCTGTACAGTATTTTTGAGGACAATGACGCCGTCGCAAGGAGCGTTAAGGTAGTGAACCAGGGCGGGGAGCCTGTCTATCTGACCAAAGTCATGTCCGCCTGCATCGATATGGACAACGATGATTACGAAATGATTACGCTGCACGGTTCCTGGGCGAGAGAACGTGCTGTGCAGACCCGTCCTGTGATGCTGGGGAAACAGGGCGTTTCTTCCGTGCGCGGCGAGTCCAGCCATCAGGAGCACCCTTTTATGGCATGGAAACAGAAGCACACCACAGAAGAGACGGGTGATATTTATGGAATGCATTTCGTATATTCCGGTAATTTCCTGGCGCAGATCGAAGCTGGTCAGTTCGGCGGCATCCGTGCTTTGATGGGGATTCACCCGGAGAATTTCTGCTGGAAGCTGGAGCCGGGAGAGAGCTTTCAGGCGCCGGAGGTTATCTGCATCTACTCCGCAGAGGGCATAGGCGGTATGACGAGGAATCTCCATGACCTGTACCGGAATCATCTGATCCGCGGGGAGTATAAGGACAGGAAAAGACCGATTCTGATTAATAACTGGGAAGCTACATATTTTGATTTCAATACGGAGAAGCTGTTGGACATAGCCAGGCAGGCGTCGAAGCTGGGTATCGAGATGCTTGTCATGGACGACGGCTGGTTCGGACATAGAAATGACGATAACTCGAGTCTGGGAGACTGGCAGGTCAATGAATCCAAGATAGAAGGCGGATTGAAATATCTGGTGGACGAGGTGAATAAGCTGGGTATGAAATTCGGTATCTGGTTTGAGCCTGAGATGATATCGCCGGATTCTGATCTGTACAGAGAACACCCTGACTGGGCGATTGCGATTCCCGGCAGAACAGGAAGTCTTGCCAGAAATCAGTATGTGCTTGACCTGACGAGGAAAGAAGTCAGGGATTATGTATATGATATGGTAGCGGCCATCCTGCACAGCGCGAATATTGAGTATGTGAAATGGGACATGAACAGGCAGCTTAGCGATATCGGCAGCTATGGGCTTCCGGCGGACAGACAGGGCGAAGTGTTCCACAGGCAGGTGCTTGCGCTGTATGAAATGCAGGACAGGCTGACGAAGGAATTCCCGCACCTGCTGTTGGAGAACTGTTCCGGCGGCGGCGCGAGGTTTGATCCGGGTATGCTTTATTACAGTCCGCAGATCTGGTGCTCTGACGATACGGACGCGGTGGAGAGACTTTCGATTCAGGCGGGTACAGCCATGATTTATCCGCTGTCTTCTATGGGCGCGCATGTGTCTGACTGCCCGAACCATACGGTTGGCAGGGTGACGCCCTTTGAGACGAGAGGTTATGTGGCGCTTGCCGGAACGTTTGGCTATGAACTGGATGTGACGAAGATCCCGGAAGCGGACCGTAATATGATCCCGGATCAGGTCGCCATGTATCATAAGTACAATGATCTGGTGCGCCGGGGAGATTATTACCGTATCGCGCATTACGCGCAGAATCATTTCTACGACTGCTATGAAGTGGTGGCAAAGGATAAGAGCGAAGCGTTGATTACTTATATTCAGGTGCTGAACAGACCGAATTACCACAGCAGACGCATCTGCATACCGGGGCTTGATCCTGAGAAGAATTATGAGATTGTGAACGCGCAGGACTGGCCGGAAATCAGACAGACCGTTTACCGGGGCGATACGCTTCATTATGCGGGCTTAAATATCCCGCCGCTGTGGGGAGATTTCCGGGGAAGGCTGCTGCATTTGAAGGCGCTGTGATGAATTTTAATATCTTAATATATAGAAAGGACACACATCATGATCGTACAAAAGTATAAAGATATGTTACAGGGGAAATCCGTAATCCGGCAGTTGTCGGAATTCGCGGCGGCGCGGGGCGCTCAAATCGGCTATGAGAATGTATTCGACTATAGCCTGGGTAATCCGTCCGTTCCGGTGCCGCAGCAGTTTACGGATACTATGATTCAGATGCTTCAGGAGAGAAATCCCATGGAGCTGCACGGCTATAGCCAGAGCCTGGGCATTCCGGCTGTGAGAGATAAGGTGGCGGCTTCTTTAAATAAGAGATTCGGGATGCAGTATACGGGGAATCATATTTTCATGACGACAGGCGCTGCCGGAGCTATTGCGCATGCGGTGCGCTGCGTGACGGAACCGGGAGACGAGGTGCTTACGTTTGCGCCCTATTTCCCGGAGTATAATCCATATATCAATCTGACGGGGGCGGTATTGAAGGTGGTTCCCGCGAATACGGAGAATTTTCAGATTAATTTCGAAGCGTTTGAGGAGATGCTTACTGACAAGGTCGCGGCGGTATTGATCAATACTCCGAATAATCCGTCCGGTATCGTGTATTCCACTGAGACCATTCGGCAACTGGCGGAAATCATGACAGAGAAGTCCGGACAGTACGGACATGATATTTTCCTGATTTCTGACGAACCGTACAGAGAGATTGTGTTCGAGGGAGTGGATGCGCCTTATCCGTCCAGCTTCTATAAGAATACGCTGTCCTGCTATTCCTTCTCCAAGTCACTGTCCCTGCCGGGGGAGCGTATCGGCTATATTGCCGTGAATCCGGACTGCACCGACGCGGAATCTATCAGCGCTATGTGCGGTCAGATTTCGAGAGGAACAGGACATAATTGTCCGCCGTCCATCATACAGCTTGCAGTAGCGGAAACGTTGGAACTGACTTCAGACCTGTCTGTTTATGAGACGAATATGAATATTTTATATAAAGAACTGACGGAGCTTGGGTTCGAGTGCGTCAAGCCGGGCGGCACTTTCTATATGTTCCCCAGGGCAATGGAGGAGGACGCGGTCGCATTCAGTGAGAAGGCGAAGAAATATGATCTGATCCTGGTGCCCAGCGACAGCTTCGGCGTGAAGGGCTACTTCCGGATCGCGTATTGTATCGATACGGAGAAGGTAGAGCGTTCGTTGGACGCGTTCAGAAGATTTGTGAAAGCGGAATATTAGGAGATGGGATGCGTCCGGCTGTCGGGAATACAGCTTAAGAGGAGCCGGAGCAGTTCAGAGTAGTTGCGGAATGCCTGTGATAAGGAGCGAATCTGCGATAAGGAACAGGCCGGAATAAAAAGAAAGAAGGAATGATTATGTATGAAGCCGGACTTGTGTTGGAAGGCGGCGGTATGAAAGGACTTTACACAGCCGGGGTGCTGGATTTCTTCCTGGATAAGGGAATCGAATTTACAAGCTGTTACGGCGTGTCTGCGGGCGCGATTAATCTGTGCAATTTCCTTTCCAAACAGAAGAAGAGAACCTATCGGGTTAATGTGAATTATCTGGATCAGAAAGCATATTGCAGCGTGGAAAGCCTGCTGAAAACGGGAGACTTATTCGGCGCCGGTATGTGTTATGATCTGATTCCGAATTATCTGGATCCCTACGACCACGAGACCTTCGAGACCTACACCGGCGACGCTTATGCGGTCGTTACCAATGTCAGGACAGGTAAGCCGGAGTATCTGCCGCTTAAGGATATGCACAGAGATATCATCGCTGTGCGCGCCTCCAGTTCTATGCCGTTAGTATCAAGAAATGTAAAGATCGGCGGCGAACTGTACTTAGACGGCGGAATAGCGGATTCTATCCCGATCAGACGTTCCATCAAGGACGGCAATCGTAAAAATGTGATCGTCATGACGAAAGAGGAAGGCTACATCAGGAAACCGGCCGGAAAAGAGCTGGCGCTGATCAGGGCGCGGTATATGCGTTATCCTAAGATATATGAGCTGATGCGGGAAAGGCATCTTACCTATAACAGCGTTGTGCAGTATATTGAGGAGCTTCAGCAGAAGGGCGAAGTATTCGTGATACGTCCGAAGAAGCGAAGCGACGTGGGCAGAGTAGAGAAGGATAAGGAGAAGCTTGCCGCTCTCTATGAGGAAGGCTGCCGCGACGCGCAGGAGTGTTATGCGGAACTGATGGACTATCTGGAAGGATGATGGTATATCGGAGATCATTCGATAATATGCTATAAAGAAAGGTTTGGAAATACAAGATGGATATGATAGAAATTTTAAAAGCGGTGCTTTTCGGCATCGTGGAGGGAATCACAGAGTGGCTTCCGATCAGCAGTACGGGACATATGATTCTGTTAAATGAGTTTGTTACCTTAAACGTATCAGAGGATTTCTGGGAGATGTTCCTGGTGGTGATTCAGTTGGGGGCGATTCTGGCGGTTGTCATCCTGTTCTGGAATAAAATATTTCCTTTCCGGTTCCGGGAGAAGCCTGTGGTGCAGAAAGACATATTCGTGCTTTGGTTTAAGATTCTTGTGGCGTGCATACCGGCAGCGGTGATCGGACTGGCATTCGACGACGTGTTCGACGCGCTGTTCTATAACCCGTGGTGTGTGGCGATTGCGCTGATCGTCTTCGGTATCGCGTTTATTGTGATTGAAAACAGGAATAAGAATGCGGTCGCCAGGATTACGCGGCTTGACCAGATTACCTATCAGACGGCTCTTATGATCGGCGTTTTCCAGTTGCTGGCGGCAGTCTTCCCCGGCACGTCCCGCTCCGGCGCGACGATCGTGGGAGCGCTTCTGATCGGGGTATCGAGGACGGTGGCGGCGGAATTTACTTTCTTTCTTGCCATTCCGGTCATGCTCGGCGCCAGCCTGTTGAAGATCGTAAAGTTTGGATTCAGCTTTACAGGAGCGGAGTTGACTATTCTGCTGGTGGGAATGATCGTTGCTTTTGTAGTTTCTGTCATTGTAATCAGGTTCCTGATGGGCTATATTAAGAAGCATGATTTCAAGGTTTTCGGATGGTACCGCATCGTGCTGGGCGTGGCGGTATTGGCATATTTTTCGCTCTCGTAACAGGGCGGGATATAGACAAAATATAGAGAATCACGGTCATTTTTATGTCATTTCGTATAAAATCTGAGAGCAAAGAGTCTCTATTTGTTACAGATTGTTGATTGACAGTGCATTTTGATTGCGATAAAATCCTCATAGGATCTGAAAACAGACGATTGTAGAGGATTATGAAAAAGTAGTAACAGCAACGCGTAATGTTCGGTAAGCCGAATATGTGGAAGGAGAATACCTATGGCAGAGACCAAGAAAACAGCAACTGTGAAATCAACAGCTAAAGCAGTAGCAGCTAAAGCCGCAGATACAAAGACAGCAGAAGTGAAGACAACACCGGCAGAACCTGTAGCGAAGGCAGAGCCTGCGGAAGAGAAGAAGACCGCCGCTAAGAAGACAACAGCGAAGAAAGCGGCAGAGAAGAAAGCGCCCGTTAAGAAGGCGGTAGTGCAGAAGACAGAAGAACCTAAGAAAGAGGCAGCAAAGGAAAGCGCTGTGAAAGCGACATTACATATTCAGTTCGCGGGTAAGGCGTATACAACAGAAGATCTTGTTAAGATTGCTAAGGATGTATGGAAATATGACTTAGGAAAGAACGAAGACGATTTCAAGACTGTTGAGTTATATGTAAAGCCGGAAGAGCATGTAGTATATTATGTAATTAACGGCGATGTAAACGGCAGCTTCGGAATCTGATAATCAGATCTGACGTACAGGAAAGCAATTGGTTCGGGTATTGTATCCGGGCTGATTGCTTTTTATGTTTCTTTATAATTTTCATAGTTTTTTCATAATTTTTTTCCCAAGATATGTTGACAACTAAATACCTAAGTGATAATTTACTACTAGAAGATGTTAGCACTCTAAAGAGTCGAGTGCTAACAATAGGAGAAGTGGTATGCAGTTGGATGAAAGAAAATATAAAATATTGCAAGCCATCATTCGTAATTACCTGGAGACAGGAGAGCCGGTAGGAAGTCGTACGATTTCCAAGTATACCGATCTGAATCTGAGTTCGGCAACCATTCGCAATGAAATGGCTGACCTGGAGGAACTGGGATATATTCTACAGCCTCATACTTCCGCGGGACGTATCCCATCGGATAAGGGCTATCGCCTTTATGTGGATAAGATGATGGAAGAGAAGGAACGGGAAGTAGAAGAGATGAAAGAGATGCTTCTTGAGAAAGAAGATAAGATGGATCATCTCCTGAAGCAGGCGGCGAGAATGCTGGCAAACAATACGGAATATGCAGCCATGATTTCAGCGCCGCAGTATCATCATAACAAACTGAAATTTATTCAGTTGTCCAGAGTGGACGTCAATCAGATTCTGGCGGTGATCGTTGTAGAGGGCAATGTGATCAAGAACACGATGCTGACAGTGTCGGAGGAGTTAAGCGACGAGACGCTTCTTAAACTGAACATACTGCTGAATACGCATCTCAACGGTCTGTCTCTGGAAGAGATCAATCTCGGAATGATCGCCGCGATGAAACAGCAGGCGGGTATTCACAGCGAAATCGTCGCCAGCGTAATCGATGCGGTGGCGGAGGCAATCAAAGCGGATGAAGATCTGGAGATCTACACAAGCGGTACGAAGAACTTCTTCAAATATCCTGAGCTTGCGGATCATGAGAGGGCAAGCGAATTGATTACCACCTTCGAAGAGAAGCAGGCATTGAGCGAGCTGGTACACGAGAACCTGTCGGATGAAAATAACACAGGCATTCAGGTATATATCGGCAATGAAACGCCTGTGGTGGGCATGAAGGACTGCAGTATCGTGACCGCTACTTACGAACTGGATGAAGGGATGAAGGGCACGATAGGAATTATCGGTCCCAAGAGGATGGATTACGAGAAGGTGGTCAGCAACCTGAAACTCTTAAAGCACCAGTTGGATGATTTATATAAGAAGGATTAGCACAGGGATTCGCATAAAACAGTCATCAAATAGCCGTAGGCGGGACAGACTAAGGACTATCTGATAGAAAGGAATGAGAGACGTGGCAGAAGAAAAGATGCAGGATGAAAACATTACACAGGAAGCTGTAAATGGAATGGAAGAAAGCGAAATGCAGCAGACGGCGTCGGACGAAAGCGCGGCGGCAGAAAATGAGCCGGCAGACGAAGGCGCGGACGGAAACGACAGAGAGCTTTCCAGAGAAGAGAAGAAAGAAAAGAAGAAAAAGGACAAAGCAGATAAGAAACAGGACGCCTTAAAGGAGAAAATCGAGGAACTGGAAGACCGGGTGAAACGCCAGATGGCGGAATTCGATAATTTCCGTAAGAGAACCGAGAAAGAGAAGACGGCGATGTTTGAGACCGGAGCCAAGAGCGTGATCGAGAAGATTCTTCCCGTGGTGGATAACTTCGAGAGAGGGCTGGCGAGCGTCCCGGAGGAGGAGAAGAACAGCGGTTTCGCACAGGGCATGGAGATGATCTACAAGCAGCTTATGACAGAGCTGGACAACATGGATGTGAAACCGATCCCCGCAGTAGGAGAGGAATTCAATCCCGACTTCCACAACGCGGTGATGCAGGTGGAGAGTGAGGAATATGAATCCGGCGTGATCGCGCAGGAACTCCAGAAGGGCTACACTTACCGCGACAGCGTGGTGAGACATTCCATGGTAGCGGTAGTAGGCTAGGCTGAAAAGATTTTCTGAGGCGTCACAGGACGCCGCCTGAGAAAATCCAAGTTTTGGCCGGAAGAATGCGGGGCATTCTTCCCGAAGTATATTGCAGGTAATAATAATTTTTATAGTATATAGGAGGAAATAGTTATGAGTAAGATTATCGGTATTGACTTAGGTACAACAAATAGCTGCGTGGCGGTTATGGAAGGCGGTAAACCTGTAGTTATCGCTAATACAGAGGGCGCAAGGACGACACCGTCTGTTGTGGCGTTCACCAAGACAGGTGAGAGACTGGTCGGCGAGCCTGCGAAACGTCAGGCGGTTACCAACGCTGACAAGACGATCTCTTCCATCAAGAGAGATATAGGTACAGACAGAGGCCGTACCATTGACGACAAGAAATATTCTCCGCAGCAGATCTCCGCAATGATTCTGCAGAAGTTAAAGGCGGACGCTGAGAACTATCTGGGCGAGAAGGTAACGGAGGCGGTTATCACCGTTCCTGCTTACTTCAACGACGCGCAGAGACAGGCGACCAAGGACGCGGGCAAGATTGCCGGACTGGACGTTAAGCGTATCATCAACGAGCCTACGGCAGCAGCGCTTGCGTATGGTCTTGACAATGAGAAAGAACAGAAGATCATGGTATACGACTTAGGCGGCGGTACTTTCGATGTATCTATCATCGAGATCGGCGACGGCGTTATCGAAGTATTATCCACCAACGGCGATACTTATCTGGGCGGCGACGACTTCGACCAGAAGATCATCGACTGGATGTTGGCAGAGTTCAAGGCAAAAGAGGGCGTGGATTTATCCGGCGATAAGATGGCGCTCCAGAGATTAAAGGAGGCGGCAGAGAAGGCGAAGAAAGAGCTTTCCTCCGCAACGACAACCAATATCAACCTTCCGTTCATTACGGCTACCTCCGAAGGACCCAAGCACTTTGATATGGATTTGACGAGAGCTAAATTTGACGAATTGACACATGATCTGGTAGAGAGAACGGCAATTCCGGTACAGAACGCTATGAAGGATGCCGGACTTACCAATGCGGATCTTGGTCAGGTATTGTTAGTAGGCGGTTCCACACGTATTCCTGCCGTACAGGAGAAGGTTAAACAGTTGACCGGCAAGGAACCCAGCAAGTCCCTGAACCCTGACGAGTGCGTAGCGCTGGGCGCTTCCATCCAGGGCGGTAAGCTGGCAGGCGATGCGGGCGCAGGCGAGATCCTGCTTCTGGATGTTACGCCTCTTTCCCTGTCCATCGAGACAATGGGCGGTGTGGCAACCAGACTGATCGAGAGAAATACGACGATTCCGACGAAGAAGAGCCAGATTTTCTCCACAGCGGCAGATAATCAGACAGCGGTAGATATCAACGTGGTACAGGGCGAGAGGCAGTTCGCGAAGGACAATAAGTCCCTCGGACAGTTCAGGTTAGATGGTATCCCGCCGGCAATGAGAGGCGTTCCGCAGATCGAGGTTACCTTTGATATTGATGCCAACGGTATTGTGAACGTATCCGCGAAAGATCTTGGAACAGGCAAGGAGCAGCATATTACCATCACGGCAGGCTCCAATATGTCCGACGACGAGATCGACAGAGCAGTAAAAGAAGCTGCTGAGTATGAAGCACAGGATAAGAAGAGAAAAGAAGCTATCGATACGAGAAACGAAGCGGATTCCTTCGTATTCCAGACAGAGAAAGCGCTCGGTGAAGTGGGCGATAAGATCGACGCTTCTGAGAAAGCGGGCGTAGAAGCTGACTTACAGGCAGTTAAGGATATTCTGGAGAAGACCAAAGACCAGGAGATGACAGACGCGCAGATTGACGAACTGAAAGCGGCGAAGGAAAAGCTTATGACCTCCGCACAGTCTTTGTTTACCAAGATGTATGAGAATATGCAGCAGGCACAGGCTGGTCCGGCGCCTGATATGGGCGGCGCGGCAGGCGCACAGCAGGACGGCCCTGCGGACGACGTGGTAGACGGAGATTACAGAGAAGTATAAGGCATATGTTTCGAGGAAGGTTAGGATTATGGCAGAACAGAAACGAGATTATTATGAGGTGCTGGGCGTAGATAAGAGCGCTGATGAGGCGGCGATTAAAAAGGCATACAGAGTTCTGGCTAAGAAATATCATCCTGATATGAACCCCGGCGACGCGGAGGCGGAGAAGAAATTCAAGGAAGCGTCCGAGGCGTATGCGGTCTTAAGCGATCCGGAGAAGAGAAGGCAGTATGACCAGTATGGTCATGCCGCTTTCGACGGCGCGGGCGGAGCCGGCGGATTCGGCGGCTTTGATTTCAACAGCGCTGATTTCAGCGATATCTTCGGCGATATCTTCGGCGATATCTTCGGCGGCGGACGGCGCGGCGGCAGAAATAACGGTCCGATGAAGGGAGCCAACATCCGTACCAGTGTGCGTATCACCTTTGAAGAAGCGGTATTTGGTGTGGATAAAGAGATTGAGCTTACTTTGAAGGATGAATGTACGTCATGTCACGGAACCGGCGCTAAGCCGGGTACGAGCCCTGAGACATGTACCAAGTGCGGCGGTAAAGGGCAGGTAGTATTTACCCAGCAGTCCTTCTTCGGTACGGTGCGTAACGTGCAGACCTGTCCGGATTGTCACGGTACCGGTAAAGTGATCAAGGATAAATGCCCGGATTGCCGCGGAACAGGATATATTGCCAATAAGAAGAAGATTCAGGTATCTATTCCCGCCGGTATTGATAACGGCCAGTGTGTCCGTATCCGTGACAAGGGCGAGCCGGGTACTAACGGTGGACCGAGAGGAGATCTGTTAGTCGAGGTAATCGTGGGAAGACATCCTATTTTCCAGAGGCAGGATGAAAACATTTACTCAACCGTACCCATGTCCTTTGCTGTTGCGGCGTTGGGCGGCGATATCGTGATCGATACGGTGGACGGTAAAGTGATTTACGAGGTGAAGGCCGGAACACAGACCGACACCAAAGTCCGGCTTAAGGGCAAGGGCGTTCCGTCCCTGCGTAATAAGGATGCGCGCGGCGACCATTATGTGACTCTGGTAGTGCAGGTACCGGATAAGCTGTCCCATGAAGCGAAGGAGCTTCTGAAGCAGTTCGACGAGCAGACGGGCAATACGCTGACAGCGGCGAAGAATGTGGCTCCCGGCGGACCGGACGATCAGCTGGGCGGCAAAGGCAAGAAGAAATTCTGGAAATAAATGATAGATGGGAACGATGGAATATTACATTCTGTCGTTCCTTTTTTCGTCCGCAGCATTGCTGTTTAGCACTTTTCCATAAAACCCGGCAGGAAAGATTGGTAAATAGCACAATAGAAAAGGGCTTGTTTTAAATTTTTTCGTCATATATAATAAATAGTATAGAGCGCAACCGATTGCGCAACATTGCGCAATCGGTTGCATCATATCAACAGGATTATGTATGGACAGGGGACTGCATAATCTATGTGAAATCAAAAATTGGGAGGAGAAAGGATGGAAAGAAAAACAAGAAAACAGTTGTTTCGTAGAGGCTTAAGTGGAATTCTGTGTGCGGCTATGATTCTTACAGGCATGTCCATACCTGAATTGACAGCCTATGCGGCCGTTCAGGATGAAGTACAGGACGATACAACTAAAGATGAACCCCAAAATGACGAAAATCAATTGGGGGGGGGTAGTTTGATCCCGAATGATGATTCACAGGGCGATGATTCTTCACAGGATGAGGATACGGAAGGCTCTAAAGAGGAGGATTCTGAAGACTCGGATGTGGATAATGAAGATGCGGATGTGAATAACGAAGACGCCGATACGGATGAAAGCGAAGACGACACAGACGTTGACGCGGATGAAACAGATTCTGACGCAGAGGATGCAGATGAGGAAGCAGAGGATGCGGAAGAGGGCGTCGGAGAATCTAAGAAGGACGACGATAAGAAAGAAGATTCCACGATAAAGCCGGATTCGGGAATCGCCAGAACTGTAAAGAGTACGGACGAAGAGAAGGATTATATAAAGGACGGCGATTTTGGAATTGACTGGGAAGACGATGAACTCGGCAGTTGGGAGTTTGGCAGTTGGGATTGTGTAAGTGGAGCGATTCCAAGCGATTATCTGCCTCATAATGCCGGGGAAGCGGAGAATGACAAAAGTCTTGGTATTAAATTCACTGCTGACGGAACATTTGACGTATACCAGACGATTGGCGAGACGCTTCCGGCAGGAACCTATGAGCTTACGGCATGGGTGAGGAGCGCGGTGTCCGTGAAAGGCTTCCACGGAGCCTCTTACAGCAAGAGCGACCTTTCCTATGCGGAAAGCGATACGGAGGTGACTTCTGACTGGACGGAGATTACCCATGAATTTACCATCAGATCAGAGATGACGGATTATGTGGTTGGCCTGGAGATAACCGCGCAGACCGACGCGTGGGTATGTCTGGACGACGTGTCCCTGATCTGTACAGAGGAAGGCGCCGAAGGCTATACGCTGGATGAGTTAAAGGCCTTGTATGACGCTGCGTCGGCCTTGATAGACGGCAAGACAGAAGCGGACTTTGAAGAAGGCTACAGCGCGCTTGTCACGGCGCTTGCCGCGGCGAAAGAACTGATTGACAGTAATTCTGCCGATACGGAGGCCGTCAATACAGCCTATACGGAGCTGGAAAAAGCAAAGAATGGACTGGTAACGGCTGATCTTGAGGTTACGCTGTACTATTATTATACAGGAGAAAAGGAACTGGGACTGGTGTCTTATAATGACGCGGGAGTGATTACCTCCACGGCGGATAAGGCTTCCTGGTATGTCTGGAACAAGGAAGATACTTATCTGCTTGCGGAAGTGGAAGGCTACGACGGCTGGTACAGCATTCCGCTGTCTTTCCCGGGAACGGGCGACGCTACCGGTTTTGAAATATACGAGGGCAGCAGTAGCAGTAAGCTTGCTGTTTATTCCAACTGGGATAATGATAATCGGGAAAGCTTTGCCAGCATCGCTTCGGGAGAAGAGGATGCGTATGCGCTGAAGGGCAGCTTCCTGTACGCGGGCGATATGGCGGCGGCTGTGATGCGCAATATTACATTGTATGTATACAGCACGGACAGTACGCCCAGACTGATGTCGAAAGCTGCGTTATCTGTTATTGACGAGTCCAAGGGCGAACAGACTGCCCTGACTGCGGACAGTACGGATTCCTATGGTAATAATTATTATAATATGGAGGCCGATGAAACCTATGACGACTGGTATTATCTGAGCTTCTCCGCGCCTGATACAGATACGGTCTGTGAGTTATACGCAGGCGATACCTGGATCACCAAGTTTGTAAACAGTCAGACAGACAGCCAGTGGGAGACAGATTTCACACCGGTTTTTGCGGGTAAAATATATGCGACCTATGAAGGGACTACCGTTACGCTTTCGGACAGCCGCGATGTGACGCTGGGGATTTTGAAAGCGCTGCTGGAGTCAGAAGAGGTAACCGCTATTGTAACCGCGCATGAGGAAAACGCAGACTGCTATACCGCTGAGACATGGAGCGCGTTTGACAGCGCCAGATCAGAGGCGGAAACTGTTGTAAGCAGCCATAGCGGCGAAGCGGATGATTACGCGTCGGAGGATATTACGGCGGCATACAATGCGCTCCTGGAAGCGATAGAGAATATACAGCGCAATGTTGACGACGTGACGCTCTACTATTATTCCGAAGCGTTAGCGGAGTACACTGATACGGACACGGAAGTATATGGTCTGTATATGTCAACATGGGATGAGACAAAAGTAAGCTCTTCGAAGGAAGCGGTAGCACTTAAGCAGAGCTGGGGCGATTATACCGCATTTGCCATGGATGAGGTGACTGACGAGGCGGTCAGCCATAATTATGAGAACTGGTACAGTGTGCCCGTAAAGGCACTGAACGCCGGAGATGGTGCGGATGGAGACGGCTTCCTTATTCAGGTAGGTAAGGCCGTGACAGAAGAAGGCAGCACCACGCATACGGCTGTGCCCAGCGATAATAAGGTGATTACCTTAAGCGCGTGGGAGAACACAGCCATCTACCAGGCTGTTATATCCGGTGAAACAGACAGCGTTTTCGTGATGGGAACGGAGATGTACGCTTCGATTGCCGAGGCGGAAGCGGCAGCCTTGAAGGCGCTTGTGGCGGAAGCGGAGGAATTGAAGGAAGAGGATTATAAACCGGCCGGCTGGGATGAGTTTACAGAAGCCTTAAAGGCGGCGCAGGACCTGCTGGCGACAGAATATCCGCCGCACAAGGACCTTGCGGAGAAATATGACGCTTTAAAAGCGGCGATGGATGCGCTGGTTTCCAAGATCGAGTCAGAAATTAACGTGGCGAAGGTACCGCTTGCGGATGACTTTATCACAGGCGCGGATTTATCTTCTTATCTTTCTCTGAAAGAAAGCGGCACCATATTTAAGGACAGCGAAGGCCATGCATTGTCTGACGCGGGATTCTTCCAGTATCTGAAAGACGGCGGCACGAACTGGGTTCGTATCCGAATCTGGAATGATCCTTATAACGGCAGCGGACAGGGCTACGGCGGCGGTAATAACGATCTGGACAAAGCCGTTACGATCGGCCAACTGGCTACGAACGCGGGCATGAGAGTGCTGATCGACTTCCATTATTCGGATTTCTGGGCAGACCCGGGCAAACAGGACGCACCCAAGGCATGGGCGGCATATGCTGTGGAGCAGAAAGAAACTGCCGTTTATGATTATACCTTAAGCAGCTTGAATACCCTGAGAGCGGCAGGCGTCGATGTGGGTATGGTACAGGTAGGTAATGAAACCAATAACGGTGTCTGCGGCGAGACCACATGGGCGAACATGGCCAGAATCTTTAACGCGGGCAGCAAAGCGGTGAGAGAGTTCGATGAGAACTGTCTGGTGGCAGTACATTTTACCAATCCTGAGAAGGGTTATGGAACGATCGCGGGCTATCTGGACAGCAACAATGTGGATTATGATGTGTTTGCAAGCTCTTACTATCCGTTCTGGCATGGAACGACCGGCAATCTGACCAGCGAGCTGGCGAATGTTGCCAAGACCTATCATAAAAAGGTTATGGTTGCGGAGACTTCCTGGGCGACGACCTGGGAGGACGGAGACGGACATGGCAATACGGTGGCGTTAGAGAAGACGCTTGATCTGAACTACGGTATTTCCGTTCAGGGACAGGCGGATGAGATCCGGGACGTCGTATATGCGGCAAACAATGTGAATGCTACGGTGCCGGGCAGCAGTGTCGGCGTATTCTACTGGGAGCCTGCATGGATTTCTCCGTATTATGTCTATAACGCGGACGGCAGTATCGATCAGGGACTGTATAAGAAGAATCAGGAACTGTGGGAGCAGTATGGTTCCGGCTGGGCGTCCAGCTATTCCGCGGAATATGACCCGGATGATGCCGGTAAATGGTACGGCGGCAGCGCGGTTGATAATCAGTCGTGGTTTGACTTCGACGGTACGGCGCTTCCTACGGCACAGATCTATAAGCTGATCAGGACAGGCGCTTCCGCAGAGCGTGCGGTTGCCAGCGTGGAAACGAAGCTGGAATTGGAGCTTACGGTAGGCGATGCGCTGAAATGGCCTAAAGCAACGGCGATTTATAACGATGGAACCACAGAAGAAATAGATGTGGATTGGGATGAAGAACAACAAAAGATCGTTAATACAGACAAAGTCGGAGAATATACCGTCAGCGGCAAAGTAGTCTGCGGCGAGAAGGAGTACAATGTTCTTCTGACGATCAAGGTATCCAGAGCGGATGCCAGCAACAAGCTGAAAAACCCCGGCTTTGAAGCGCGTGACAATGGCTGGGAGCAGACGGTGATCAAGGGCAGCGGCACGGCAGAAGCCAATGGTGAGAATCCCCGCAGCGGATCCTACGGATACAATTTCTATTGCACGGAGCCGATGCAGTTTACGGTAACGCAGACATTGACGGATCTGGAAGCAGGCACTTACACCTTCGGCGGCTATATTCAGGGTAACGATATGGGCGCGAACAGTGTACAGTATGCTTTTGCGGAAGTATATGACGCGGCGGGCAATTCCAAATCGGTTAAGAACGGTTCGGCTTCCCTGGATGGCTGGATGATCTGGAACAATCCCGAGGTTACAGGCATCTCCGTTTCTGAAGGAGATACGCTGGTAGTCGGCATGAAGATTACGCTGGACGAGGCTTACGGATGGGGCAGCTTTGATGACCTCTATCTGTATGGTACTTATGATATTACCGTTGCTGACGGTATCGCAAACGGTAAAGTAACTGTCAGCGATGTGGAGGCAGGAAGCGGAGAGAGAGTCAAGGTAACATTGACGCCCGACAGCGGATACAGTCTGTCCACGATGACAGTATCCGGCAACAGTATAGAAGACGCATCGCTTCTGTCCTCTGACCAGGCGAAAGCATCTTTTGTAGGAGCGGAGGGTGATAACGCGGTAAACGCGGCTGTTCTTACTTATGAATCCGGCGTTACGGATGCGACCAGCGAATACTTTATTATGCCCAACGGCAATGTGACAGTAAGCGCGGTGTTTACAAGCATCTTTGATGAGAACGGAAAAGTATCTCTGGATGAGAGCAATACGGATATTGTGGTGGAGCCGATCGAGGATCAGTGGGCAACAGGCAAGAAGCTTACGCCTGCGGTCAGCGTATCTTACAAAGGCTACCAATTGACGGGCGCGGACTATACGGTAACCTATAAGGATAACATCAAAGTCGGTACGGCCCAGGCAGTATTGAAGGGTAAAGGGAAATTCGAAGGGACAAGGACTGTCACTTTCAAGATCAAAGAAGATACCAGAATTGATATTTCCAAATTCAAAGTCATCTTCCGGAACCCGGATGCAGGAAACGCTGCTTATTATCTGGGTGAGCAGGAAGAGGTGGAACCTGTTATCAAACTGATGAACGGCACGGAAGAGATCAGCACGGATGCCTATACGCTGTTCTATCAGAACAATAAGAAATTAGGCCAGGCTACGCTGGTAGTACTGCCGAATGAAGATTCTGCATATAAGGGCTCTGTTACGAAGAAATTCAATATCGTAAAATGCCCGCTTAATAATCAGGATGTTACCGTCAGCATTCCGGTGACAAGCTACACTTATACAGGCAGCAGAATTATGCCGTCTGTAACCGTGAAGTACCAGGGCAAGACCCTGTCTAAGGGCAAAGATTATACGGTTACTTACGCGAATAACCAGAATGTAAGCACGGACAAGAAGCCGGGAACGATTAAGATTACCGGCAAGGGCAATTATTCGGGAAGCAGGACGACCTACGATCTTACATCCAATAACAAACCGGGTACGGATAAGCTGACCTTCACCATTACGCCCAAGGCGATCAACGCATCCGGTATTACGATGACGGCAGCAAGCCTGGCGAGCACAGGAAAAGCGCAGTCTCTGAAGCTGACCGTTAAGGATGGCGCCAAGGCGCTGACGACCAGACAGTACGAGATTACGAAGATCGTCATGACACAGGATGAGAGCGGCGCAGCGGTTCCGGAGGCGGATGGAACAATCTATACCAAGGGAACCAAAGGACAGTCCGCGAGGGTTACGAAAGCGGGCAGGTACGAGGTTACGATCGCCGGTAAAGGAAATTATGACAGCGAGACGATCAAAACGGCGTCGTTCCAGGTAATAGGCAAGGATTATCTGCTTTCCAGAGCTAAGATCACGATAACAGGTAAGTATTATTACTCAGGAACTGCGATTCAGCCGGAGATGACAGTGAAGATTGGAAATAAGGTACTGGATAAGGATGCTTATACCGTGTCTTATGTAAATCCTGATACCAGAATGGCGACGAATATCAATGCAGGTAAAGCGATGGTTACCATCACCGGCAATGCGGCGGCGGGTTATTACGGAACGAAAACGGCGACCTTTACGATTCAAAAGAGGACGCTTGCCCTCGAACTTGGTAAGAGGAATGCGCTTACGACGGCCATTGTGCAGGCCCCTGTCTACTCTAAGACAGTCATCAAGGAGATAGAAGCGGACGGCGGTACGGCAGAAATCGTTGAAGCGTCGGCAGTTAAAGACGCAGACGGCAACGCGATAGCGGTTTCCATTCCTTATACCGGATATGCGCAGACGCCTGCGCTTACGTTGAAGGCCCTGAACCGGACTGTCGATTCGGAGACGAATACGCAGACGCTGATCAACGGCACCGATTATACGGTTACCTACGGCAATAATGTGAAAGGCGGCAAAGAAGCTTCCATTACTGTCAGGGGCAAAGGCAATTACAAAGGCAGCGTGACGATCAAGAAGGTATTTACAGTGGAATCCAGAAGTCTGGATGATTTCAGCATTACCGTTGATTCCGCCGTATACACCGGCAAGGCTTTGAAGCCGGCAGTTACCTTTACGGACAAGAAGACCGGCAAGGTGGTAGATCTGAGGGCGAACGTTGCTTACAGAGTGTCTTACAAGAATAACGTCAGGGTGGCAAGCAAGAGCACGGCAAACCCGAAGAACACGCCGTATGCAGTGGTCACGGTAAACGGTTTGGGCAAAGCTGCAGGCGGAGCCAACAAGACTGATAAACTGTATTTTACGATCAACAAGGCGACCATTACGGAAGCATGTGTGAAAGATATTGGAATACAGACATATAAGGGCAAGGCGCTGAAACCGGCAGTCAACGTTACCGTAAATGGCAGAAGGCTTAAGGCCGGTACGGATTATGTTGTTACTTACTCGAACAATGTGAAACGAAGCAGTAACCAGACGACAGGGTATGCTACGATTGAGGGTAAAGGCAATTATTCTACAATCACGCCGATTGTGAAGAAATTCGTAATTAAATAGAAGATGAAATAAGAAACAGACAGGAGCCGCTGCGGAAGCGGGCGCATATTTGTGGATATGCCGCCGCCTAAGCAGCGGCTCCCTTTGTGTGAAGAGGGCATATCGTATTGATGACTGCTGTCTGCGTCGTATCTGTTGCCGCGATAACGGCGATAGCAGTTTTTGCTATGAATAATATCATTAATTTGTTGTATTTTATTGCAAAAACTGCGTGGGGGGGGGTATAATAAGGGTTAAGCATTTTCAGGCAGGACGGAAGGATAACAGAGGTATTGAAAACGCCCGCCGAATAAAAAGAGAAGGGAGATTAAATGAAACCAAAGATGCTGAAAATCATCATAGCGATTGCAGCTATCCTTGTGCTGGTATTGGCGGGATGGTACGTGATGTTTTCTTATTTGGGCATTGGTCCGGCGTTTCCGTTCCTTCCGGAACAGGAGATAGAAATGGACGGTGTTGAAATGGGAAATTTAGCAGAGAATCAATTGATGGCACTGGTGGAAACAGAAGACGAGGCTGAGGCGATTGCCGGGCAGTACGGTATCGAACTGATTTCCTTTGCGGATGGAGTGGCGTCCTACAGAACAGAAGAGGATCCCGCAGAGGTGATTGCCATGGGACAGGAGAATGGATACCCGCAGCTTTATCTGAACTATGTGCGGACAGTTGATTAGTGGACTGTGTCGGACAAACGGATGTGATCGATACAGTACACCGGGCAGCGGAATCCATATTCTGTGGTTAAGCGGAAGGATTCATGATCAGGCAGAGAAAGATGAGGAGAGAGATGGCACGAAAGGGAAAATTGAGGAATGCTATGCTGGCGCTGCTGTTATCAGCAGCATTGATTGCTGAGCCGACTGCAGGCTGCGCTGTCGCATATGCGGCGGGGCCGGCTGATGGACAGAAGGCAGTCTTCGAGGTGACCGAGGACGAACAGAACAGCAAGACTAAGACGGAAGACGGAGACGCTTCCGACGAGACAGGAGACAAGGACGGCTCCGATAAGACAGGAGACGAGGATGGTTCCGACGAGACAGCGGACAAGGACGGCTCCGACGAGACAGGAGACGGGGATGGCTCCGATAAGACAGGAGACGAGGACGGCTCCGACGAGACAGGAGACGAGGATAACTCCGGTGAGACAGGAGATGAGGATAACTCCGATGAGACGGGAGACGAGGATGGCTCCGGTGAGACAGGAGATGAGGATAATTCCGACGAGACAGGAGACGAAGATGGCTCTGATGAACTGGTAGACGAGGATGGTTCCGAGACAGAAGATG
This sequence comes from Lachnospiraceae bacterium, assembly GCA_017626325.1. GTDB lineage: Bacteria > Bacillota > Clostridia > Lachnospirales > Lachnospiraceae > UBA3282. The sequence continues at coordinate 20,274 of JAGAIZ010000065.1, forward strand.
ACGAACTGACCGAAGAGGATGAAGAGAACCAGGAAGAAGAGGAAGAAGCCGAAGATAAACTGGACAAAGAAAAGGAAGAGAAAGAAAAAGAGGAAGAAGAACTGGACGGTTTCTCTCCTATGCCTTCCGGATACAAGCTTACTTCCGAGCAGAAGGAACTGAAAGCGGATCTGGCGGCAAGCATGGATTCTTTTGATGATGACGCCGAAGGTTCTCTCTATGTGGAGAGAGAAGTATTCGCCTTCGCGGATTCCAGAGAGGAAGCGGAAGCGATCGCGGAAGCTTATCATGCGGAACTGACAGAATATGATCTGGGCGTAGCGACTCTGAAACTGACGAAGGGAACCTCTGTTGGCAAAGCGCTGCGCGTGGCGGCGGATTCAGACAATAATCTGCCGGCGGTGTATCCGAACTATTACAGATATATCAGTACGGAAGAAGCAGCCGGGGAAGAAGCGGCAGAGGAAGATATCGCGGCGGATGATTCCCTGATAGAGATTGAGGAAGAAGAGTACGAGACAGAGCAGACAGGCTCTGAGACGGAAGTGGAAGAAGGCGGCGAACCGTCTCTGGAAGCTTATGAGCAGGCATTGCAGGCATACAGCGATCCGTATCTGGCGCCTTCAAGCAGTATGTATCAGTGGCAGCATGTCAATGTCGGTTCCGTCTATGCATGGCAGGCGGGCTATACCGGAAGCGGCGTCAAAGTAGCCGTATTGGACAGCGGTGTTACGCCTATGTCCAATGAACTGACACTTGCAGGCAATGCATACACAAGCAGTTCTTCCAGCTCCGCGACAGATGGTAACGGACATGGAACACATGTGGCGGGTATCATCGGCGCGAAGAGCAATTCCATCGGCGGTGCGGGTATCGCGCCGAACGCAAGTATTTATAATGTAAAAGTAATGGGCGATGATGGTACAGGTACAGACGATGATATCATCAGAGGTCTTACGCAGGCGATTAAATGGAAGGTAAATCTGATCAACATGAGTCTGGGCGGCGTTGGTGATAATCCGGCTTTCCAGGACAAGATCAACGAGGCATACAAGAATGGGATTGCGGTATTTGCGGCAGCAGGCAATGACGGCGGCAGCAACATGGATTATCCTGCGGGATACGATCATGTTATCTGTATTGGCGCGGTAGACAACAATAACGAGAGGGCTTCCTTCTCCAACTACGGCGCATGGGTGGATCTGAGCGCACCGGGCGTTAATATCTGGTCTACCGGAACCAGCGGCACTTCTTATGTCAGAATGAGCGGTACTTCCATGGCGTGTCCGGTTGCGGTCGGTGAAGCGGCGGTAATCCTGTCTGCGAATCCCTCGGCGATCGCAGGTAAATCCGGCGGCGCGAAGGTAGACGCGCTGGAAAGCTTCATGAAGGCAAATGCGGTCTCCGCAGGCTCCGGCATGGGAAAGGGCGTTACCAGCCTGACGAAGGCCTTCAAGCTTACGGTAGCAACTGCAAAGCCGGCAGCGCCGACGATTACAGCATCGGTTGCGGGAAACGCCCAGAGCGTATCAGTGACGATCAAGGCGACAGGCGGAACGACGATTTATTATGCAACAGACGGTAAAGCGCCTACTTATAAAAACGGCAAAGCAGGGGATAACACACTGCAGTACACAGGCTCCTTCTCCATATCGGGCGTACAGAAGGGCACGATTCAGGCAATCGCAGTAAATGGAAGCGGCGTAAGCAGCGCCGTTAAGAAGGTAAGCTTCACCTTAAAGCCCTATGTAACAGGGATAACGATCTCCGGTGTGTCCCAGATCGCGAAGGGCAAGTCCTCCCAGTTGACGGCAGAGGTATTGCCGGATTATGCAGCGAATAAGAATGTAACATGGAGCATTAAGAAGAGCGATGGAAGCGCAGTCGCAAAGGCGGACGGCGTAACGATCAGCGCAAAGGGTAAAGTGACTGTAGCTAAGACTGCAAAGGCAGGAAGCTATAAGGTTACGGCAGCGGCACAGGACGGCTCTAAAAAGTCAGCGACTTACACGGTTACGGTGATCGATTCCGTGAAGATCGCATCCGTTAAATTTACCTCGAACAAAGCGACTCTGGCGGTACCTAAAGATACGAAATATGATCTGGGAGCTCAGTTAGACGCGAAGAATGTATCGGGATCGAAAGCGGGAGTCGGCGACTTCAAGTGGACGAGCAGCAATACGGCGCTGGCGACAGTAGATTCTAAGGGCGTGGTAACACCCAAGGCAGCCGGTAGCGTGAAGATTACGGCCACGGCGAACGACGCAAGCGGCAAGAAAGCAACCTGCAGCGTAAAGATCACGCAGCAGGTAACGAAGGTAACGATCGAAGGAGACAGCCAGGTCGGACGCGGCAAGAAGCTTACATTAAAGGCGGCGGTAGAACCGGCTAATGCAACGAATAAGAAAGTAACATGGAGCATCACCAAAAATGATAAACCGGTGACTAAGGCAGACGGTGTGTCCATAAGCGCTTCCGGCGCCGTATCCGCTACGGCTACGGCGGCACCGGGCACTTATAAGGTGACGGCGACAGCAGTAGAGGGAAGCGGAAAAGAATGCACCGCGACCAAGACGATTACGGTCAAGACCGGTGTGATCAGCTCTGTGACCTTCGATAAGAAGTCGGCGACCATTTACCGGACGAAAGGTTCTTCCTCCGCGCCTACGACACTGACAGTGAAGGCGACGCTGAAGGGAAGCAGCGGTTATGCGGGCAACGCTTATAAGGTGACGAGCAGCAATGAAGGGATCGCCACCGCGTCGGCGACAGGTACAAACGGTACGGTAACCATTACAGTCAAGGCGACGGGTAAGGCAGCAGGCAAGACGGTCATTACGCTTGAGACTACCGATGGCAGCAAGAAGAAAGCCACATGTGCGGTTACGGTCAATAATCCGGTATCCAGAGTAAACATAGCGCCTAAGGCGGGCAGTAATAATTATGTTTCCAAAGGTAAGAATCTGGTCTTAAAAGCGACCCTGGAGACAGAATACGGTACAGTTTCCAACAAGAATGTCACATGGGCAATCTATGACAGCAGCGGAAAAGAAGCAACCGCCAAGTCACACGGCGTATCCGTCAGCGGAAGCGGTACGGTAACCGCAACGAAGACTGCCAAAACCGGTACTTATACGGTCAAGGCAACCGCTAAGGATGGCAGCGGCGCGAAGGGTTCCTATAGTGTCTATGTCGTACCGGGCGTTACGGATATTTTCGTATTGTACCAGGGATATCCGCTGTCTACCAAAAAAACCCTTCTTACGAGGAAGGACTATCAGTATAGTTTCCCGATCGGATGGGAATCCGAGGATGGCTACCTGAGAGGATCGATCGCGGTCACCTCTTCTAATCCTAAGGTAATGTCCGGAACGATAGTATATGTGAATAATTATCCTTACCTTGTGCTCTCAGCAGACGGTAAAGGAAGCGCCAATATTACGATTCAGGCGCAGGACGGCAGCGGCAAACAGACGAAGTATAAATTCCAGGTAAAATAAATAATCGATAAATGAGACTTATGGGACTTGCCCGGGAATCCGGGCAGGTCCCGTTTGTTGTAGTGCGCAAGACGGCGCGGGTTTCTTAATTTTCCATAATGTGTTTTCTTAATTTTCTATGATGTGAGTGTACACCATATTTGTTTTCGGGTATAATAAGGATGTCTGCGGGGAGTTACGGATGGATAAAGTATCAGACTACACAGCAAGGTATACATGATTGTACATTGTATACACAATATTGCGGAAAAGAGGGAAAAATGTTTCAAAAGAAAATAGCGTTGCTTACGACTGCGGCTCTGACAATGGCAGCCTGCCTTGCGGGCTGCGGGAAGAAGGAAGAGCCTTTGCCGGAGCCTCAGGTAGAAGAGGTGCAGGAGGAAGAGACAGTGGAACCGGAGCCGGAGGAGGAAGTGGTGGAAGAACCGGCCACAGCGTATCCGGTGATCGAAGAGAGGGAAGAGGTCAACGGAGAGATACAGAGCTTCCTGACCGGAGAATGGACGAACGCAGTCCAGGCGAAGAGAAGGCCGATTGCGGTTATGATACCGAATAACGCGCCGGCTATGCCCCAGTATGGATTGTCACAGGCGGGCATTATCTATGAGGCGCCGGTGGAAGGACGTATTACCAGGCTGATGGCGGTTCTGGAAGAGTTCGACGATCTGGACCGGATCGGGCCTGTCAGAAGCAGCCGTGATTATTATATTTATGTAGCCATGGGGTATGAGGCGATCTACTGTAACTGGGGACTCGCAAGGCCCTATGTGGAGGAATTGATTAACAGAGAGAATTATTATAATGTCAGCGCGGCGGTGGAAGGGATTCATAATCCTGCGGACGAAGCTTATAAGAGAGTCAGCCGTCCGGGTTATGCGCTGGAGTTTACAGGCTATCTGGACATCGAAGGTATGTTTGACGCGGTAGAGCGTCTGGGATATGACTGGAATTATGATGAGGATTACGTAGCGCCGTTTCTGTTCGCGGCGGATGATGTGATCGCGGATTACGCGGACAATGAGGAGGCGACCCTGATTTATCCCGGCGGAAGAGAAAGCAATTCCGGCGGCTACGGCGTGTATAATCCTTATTTTGAATACCATGAGGATGACCATCTCTACTACCGTTATCAGGACGGCAAGGCGCAGATGGACGAGTATAACAATGAGCAGCTTGCGGTCAGCAACGTAGTATTCCAGTACTGCCACGGCGAGGTCAGGGATGATCACGATTATCTGGCATTCGGCGTGCACGGCGAGGGCGACGCGATCGTCTTTACGAACGGCAAAGCAATCAAGGGCAAGTGGATGCGCTATGACGGCGATTTTACGCCTGCGAAATTCTATGATGAAGAAGGCAACGAAATCATCTTCAATCAGGGCAAGACATGGATCTGCAATATCTGGCAGGAGTACGGCGAGTATGTAGAGTACGGCACAGATGAGAATAATCTGACCACGCCGGACATGCCCTCCGTCACGGCGGCAGAATAACAGTATTCCGGATAGCGGCGATTATATACAGCATTGCAAGGGTGTCCTTAGAGGTTATCTTAAGGACGCCCTTTTCATAACGCATTACAACTTTTCTGCAGGGAGACAAAGGTTTAACTTTCAGCGGTTTGATTTTTCACGGAGACAGAGGTTTCAACTGCGTCTGATATGTGGTAAAATCTTGGTTATGGAACAAAATAGTGCAGGAATCAAATAGTATAAGAAGCGAGGTTATCTTTCATGAAATGGATGAAATTCAGAATTAAGACAATCACAGAAGCGGAGGATATTATTATCAGCACACTCTATGATATTGGACTGGAGGGCGCGCAGATTGAAGATAAGATTCCGCTTACCGCGCTGGAGAAAGAGCAGATGTTTGTGGATATATTGCCGGACGGACCGGAGGATGACGGCATCGCGTATTTAAGCTTTTTTGTGGAAGAGAAGGAGGATGGTACGCTGGAAGTGGACGGTGTGCCGACAGATCAGGATACGGTGGTATCACAGATTGAGCAGGAACTGGAAGAGCTTCGGTTTTTTATGGATATCGGAGAAGGCTCTGTTACGGTGACAGAGACGGAGGATATCGACTGGATTAATAACTGGAAGCAGTATTTCCACCAGTTCTATATCGACGATTTACTGGTGATTCCGTCATGGGAAGCGGTTAAGGAAGAGGATAAGGATAAGAAAATATTACATATCGACCCGGGGACGGCTTTCGGTACCGGAATGCATGAGACGACACAGTTGTGTATCCGGCAGATTAAGAAATATCTGACGCCGGAGACCGAGCTTCTGGATGTGGGAACAGGCAGCGGCATCCTGGCGATCCTGGCATTGATGTATGGCGCGAAGCATGCTGTCGGCACGGATCTGGATCCCTGCGCGGTGGAAGCGGTGGCGCAGAATATGGAGGCGAACCATATTCCGCAGGAAGCCTTTGAGATGATGATCGGCAATATCATTACCGACGAAGCGGTGCAGGACAGGGTCGGCTATGAGCGCTATGATATCGTCGTGGCGAATATACTGGCGGACGTGCTGGTGCCGCTGACTCCGGTGATTGTGCGGCAGATGAAGAAGGGCGCAGTCTACATCACGTCCGGCATTATCGATACGAAAGAAGAGACAGTGAAAGCGGCGGTGGAGGCAGCAGGGCTGGAGCTTCTTGAGGTCACATATCAGGGAGAGTGGGTGTCTCTGACAGCCCGCAGGAAATAGTATATGCTGCCGGTGAGAATGCGGAGGCGGCATATGGAGAGGTGCATGAAGAGAAAAACAGAAAGTAAACGGACGCGAAAATGGAGAAATCTGGCGGGGATTCTTGCGCTCGTATGGATGTGCGTTATTTTTGCCTTTTCGGCGCAGACGAACGAAGAATCCAGCGTGGTGAGCGAGGGGATCAGTTACCGTATGGTGAATTCTACCGGGTTCTTGCTGCATCTGAATTTGAGCGAGAAGCAGCTTAAGATGATTTCGCTTGCGGTAGAAAGCTTCGTCAGAAAAGGCGCGCATATGACAGAATACGGCATCCTGGCGATTCTTGTCTTCCTGTGGCTTGGCGGATGGGAAATGACGGCGCTTCGCAGATGGAGTCTGGCCGTAGCGGCGGCGGCGTTATACGCCTGCAGCGATGAGTTTCACCAGTTGTTCGTGGCGGGGCGTGCCGGATGCGTGACGGATGTGATGATAGACAGCGCGGGTGCGGCGTTGGGGCTGACGCTGTTTGTGCTGCTTGCCGGACTCTGGGGCAGGGCGCGTAAGAGGCCCCCTAAGAGACAGCATAAGCAGCCAGGAAACGTTTGAAAAGTACGGGTTATTTGAGAAGGAAAGGGACAGCGGTTTATGTATCAGTTTTTTGTGGAGCCGTCACAGATTCAGGGCACAAGAATTGTGATCACAGGCGGCGATGTGAATCATATCAGAAATGTACTCCGCATGAAAGCCGGGGAAGAGATCGCGGTCAGCAACGGGATAGACGGCAAAGAATACCGCTGTGGAATTGAGACTTTTACAGACGACGAGGTCATCTGTACGCTCCGGTTTATCAAAGAAGACGGGGTGGAGCTTGCCTCCGGGATCTATCTTTTCCAGGGGCTGCCCAAGGCGGATAAAATGGAACTGATTGTGCAGAAAGCAGTAGAGCTTGGCGCGTGTGAAGTGATTCCGGTGGCGATGAAGCGGTGCGTCGTCAGGCTGGATGAGAAGAAAGCGGCGGCGAAGAGAGTCCGCTGGCAGGGGATCTCGGAAGCGGCGGCGAAGCAGAGCAAGCGTGCGGTCATACCGCAGGTGTGTCCGGTGATGAGCTTCAAAGAAGCGGTCGCCTATGCACAGACGATGGATGTCAGGCTGATTCCTTATGAACTGGCGCAGGACATGCAGCACACGAAGGCGCTGATCGGCGCGGTGCGGCCTGGTCAGAAGATAGCGGTTTTCATAGGACCCGAGGGAGGCTTCGAGGAAAATGAGATACAGGCAGCTCTGGAAGCCGGAATCGAACCGATCACGCTTGGCAGAAGGATTCTGCGCACAGAGACGGCGGGCTTTACGGTGATCTCCTGGCTGATGTATCAGTTGGAACAGTGAAGAAATGGCGGATGAACCCCGCTTTGAGTCAAGAAGCCTGATAAGCCTCCGGAGAAAAAGCGATTGCGGGAAAAGGGTTCGATAATTCGGGGAAACATAGTGACCGGGACTTAGAAAGGAACATAATATATTATATGGAATGAAGCGGCTCATTATGCAGAAAATATTCTGTATAACCGGCGATAAGGCTTCTGGTATGGATTCATACGACGGTATCATGGGAAGCTTGAGAGAAAGGAATGACAATCATGGAAGTGTATTTAGACAATTCTGCGACGACGAAATGCTTCGAAGAAGCAGCGGAACTGATGCATAAGATTATGTGCGAAGATTACGGCAATCCTTCCAGTATGCATCATAAAGGAGTAGAAGCGGAACAATACTTAAGATATGCCAAAGAGACACTTGCCAGAATTTTGAAAGTAAATGAGAAAGAGATTCTTTTTACCTCCGGCGGGACGGAGTCTGATAATATCGCACTCATTGGAACGGCAATGGCGAATCACCGGCGGGGCAGGCATCTGATCACGACCCGGATCGAGCATCCTGCCATTCTGCAGACGATGTCATATCTGGAGGATCAGGGATTTGAAGTGACCTATCTTCCTGTAGACTGCGAGGGAAGAATTTCCCTAAAGGATCTGGAGGAGGCTGTAAGGCCTGATACAATACTGGTATCGATCATGCATACGAACAATGAGATCGGAAGCCTGCAGCCGATTGCTGAGGCGGGTGCGCTGATTAAGAAATGCAATCCGCATACGCTGTTCCATGTGGATGCGGTGCAGGGCTTCGGCAAATTCCGGATTTATCCCAATAAGATGTATATCGATATGCTGTCGGTCAGCGCCCATAAGATTCACGGTCCCAAAGGAGTAGGATTCCTCTATATCAGGGAAGGCGCTAAAGTGAATCCTGTCATGTACGGCGGCGGCCAGCAGAAAGGGATGCGTTCGGGTACGGAGAATGTGCCGGGCATAGCTGGCATGGCGAAAGCGGCGGAGATGGTTTACGCCAATCTGGACAGCGATATGCAGAGAATGTATGAGCTGCGCGATATGCTGATTCGCGGCGTGAGCCGGATTGAGGATGTGAAAGTCAACGGCTGTCCGGGCAATGAGGGAGCGGCGCACATCGTGAGCCTGTCCGTCCGCGGCGTACGGAGCGAGGTGCTCCTTCATGCGCTGGAGGAGCGGGGCGTTTATGTGTCCGCAGGAAGCGCCTGCTCTTCCAACAAGCCGCAGACGTCCGCAACGCTTAAGGCGATCGGGGTAGAGAAGGATTTATTGGATTCTACCATTCGTTTCAGCTTTTCGGTCTTTACAACAGAAGAGGAAATCCAGTATACTATACAGGCATTGTGTGAGATGATACCGATGCTGAGAAGATATACGAGACGCTAGATTGCCGGCTTGGTGGGAATATCCGGCGAAGCTGCGGTTTGCTTTGCATAATTTTGCAAGGCAGACCCTGCTCGCCAAAGGATGAGATACAGAATGGGAGAAGAGAAATGTTTACAGCTTTTTTGATCAAATATGCCGAAATCGGCGTGAAGGGTAAGAACCGGTATTTGTTTGAGGATGCGCTGGTGAAGCAGATTAAATATGCGCTTAAGAAATGCGAAGGTTCTTTTGCGGTGCGCAAGACGGATGGGAGAATCTATGTGGACGCATTGTCGGAATTTGATTTTGATGAGACGGTGGCTCATCTGCAGAAGGTCTTCGGAATCTCCGGTATCTGCCCGGTAGTCTATGTGGAAGACGAGGGTTTTGAGAAGCTGGGAGAGACTGTTGTTAAGTATATTGACGACGTGTACCCGGACAAGCATAGAACCTTCAAGGTAGCAGCGAGACGTGCGCGGAAGAATTACCCCCTTAACTCGATGGAGATTAATGTGGAGATGGGGGCGGTAATCCTGGACGCTTATCCCGAGATGAGCGTGGATGTACATCATCCTGATATTCTGCTGAATATCGAGATTCGTGATAAGATCTATATATATTCCGAGATTATTCCGGGGCCGGGCGGCATGCCTGTGGGAACCGGAGGCAAGGCCATGCTGCTTCTGTCGGGCGGGATCGATTCGCCTGTTGCCGGATGGATGATCGCGAAGCGCGGTGTCAAGATCGACGCCGTATATTTCCATGCGCCGCCGTATACCAGTGAGCGCGCCAAGCAGAAGGTAGTGGATCTGGCGCGGAAGGTGGCGGCTTATACAGGACCGATCTATCTGCATGTCATTAATTTTACGGATATCCAGCTCTATATCTATGATAAGTGTCCGCATGATGAACTGACGATTATTATGCGGCGATATATGATGCGGATAGCGGAGCGTATCGCGAAGGAGACGGAATGTCTGGGGCTAATCACGGGAGAGAGTATCGGACAGGTGGCTTCCCAGACGATGCATTCGCTGATGGCGACCAATGAAGTGTGCGAATTGCCGGTGTACCGTCCTCTGATCGGATTTGACAAGATGGATATTGTGGATATTTCTGAGAAGATCGACACCTATGAGACATCGATCCAGCCGTACGAGGACTGCTGTACGATCTTCGTGGCGAAGCATCCTGTAACGAAACCGAATCTGAATATTATCCGCAAACATGAGAAGAATCTGTATGAGAAGATCGATGAGCTGGTGCAGACGGCGCTTGATACGGATGAACTGATTATTGTGCAGTAAGTAAGCTCCTGCGGTTGGGATTGCGGTCCAAACCGCAGAAAAACAGCATAAAAAAGGAACCGCCTGCGTACACAAGTGGTTCCCGTTCGTTTCTCTTCTGATTGATAAGCGGCTGATTACATGATGTAAGGCTTTAAAGCTTCCATAACTTCATCAGTACCGTCTTCAGCATGAATGTTTAAGTCGATCGGCTTGGATAAATCTAAGCTGAAGATACCCATGATAGATTTCGCATCGATAACGTATCTGCCAGACACTAAGTCGAAATCATAATCAAACTTTGTAATATCATTTACAAAAGATTTAACCTTATCAATAGAATTTAAAGAAATCTGTACTGTTTTCATTTAAGAATTACCTCCTTTGATTTTTATACCTTCTGCTATAATACTAAATGCTGGAAGAACAAAAGTCAATGATAAAACACTACAAAAAATGCGGAGATTACTATGAAAAGTGTAGCATTACATAATCTTGGATGCAAGGTGAACGGCTATGAAATGGACGTTATGCAACAAATGTTACAAGAAAAGGGTTACAAAATTGTATCATTTGATGAAGCGGCGGATATTTATATTATCAATACGTGCACCGTTACCAATATCGCGGACAGGAAAAGCAGGCAGATGCTTCACCGGGCCAGGAAATTAAATCCCGACGCCGTGGTCGTGGCTGTAGGCTGTTATGTGCAGACGGACGAAGCCGGCGTCAGAAAGGATCCGGCGATCGATCTGGCGGTGGGCAATAACCGTAAGAAGGATCTGGTGTCTATATTGGAGCGTTATCTGGCGCAGTGCGAGGGAGCAGAATACAGACCGGATGCGGAAGGCAGAGCAGATGCAGAAGACGGAGCAGATGCAGAAGACGGAGCAGATGCAGAGCACAGGGCGAATGTACAGGACGGAGCGGACGCAGAACACAGAGTGAATGCAGAGGACCAGGCGGACACGGACCACAGAGTAAATGCACAAAACGGATCGAAAGCAGAAGAGGCGGCACCGGACAGCGGATACGAATGTATGATGGACGTCATAGATATTAACCATACGTCCGAGTACGAAGAGATGACGCTTAAGAGAACCGCAGAGCATACCCGCGCTTACATCAAGATTCAGGACGGCTGTAATCAGTTCTGTTCTTACTGCATTATTCCCTATGCCAGAGGAAGAGTGCGCAGCCGCAGGGAAGAAGACATTTTGCGGGAAGTAGAGGGCATCGTGTCGGCAGGGTATCAGGAGATCGTGCTGACGGGGATTCATATCAGTTCTTATGGTCTTGACAGAGGAGAGACGGAGCTTCTTACGCTGTTAGGAAAGCTTCATGAGATCGGGGGATTAAAGCGTATCCGGTTAGGTTCCTTAGAACCCCGTATTGTCACGGAAGAGTTCGCGGCAAAGATCAGCGCTATGCCCAAGATCTGCCCGCATTTCCATCTCTCCCTGCAGAGCGGATGTGACAGCGTGCTTAAGCGGATGAATAGACGCTATGACAGCGGGGAATACTTTCAGACAACCGGACTGCTTCGTAAATATTATGAGAATCCGGCGATCACCACAGATGTAATCGTAGGATTTCCGCAGGAGACGGAGGAGGAATTCAAGCTGACGGAAGCGTTTGTGCGGAAGGTTCAATTCTACGAAATGCATATTTTCAAATATTCGAAAAGGCAGGGTACAAGGGCGGCGGCCATGGAAGGACAGATCACGGAGGCTGAGAAGGGAAGGAGAAGCGCACTTCTGATCGACGCCGGCAAACAGATGTCCCATGCGTATCGTGCGGGTTACATAGGAAGAGATACAGAGGTGCTTATGGAGGAGCTTCATGAGATCGGAGGACGCGCCTATTGGGTCGGTCATACGCCTCAGTATATTAAGGCGGCAGTCATAGCCGGGCAGGGCATAAATCTGAAGAATCAGATGATAACCGGCAGACTGACAGGCTTTCTCGACGATGAGATTCTGCTTATGGAATAGATATGTTTACGGAATATATGCTTACGGAATAAAGTAAAGTGATTGAATTTTGTGTGATGATAGAGTATTATGGTAATAATAGGGGTAAATATCAAGAACAGAAACAATGGATAAGGGCGTGAAATAATGCAGGATTTAGAGAATACACAATTTTTTAAAGTAGAGACAGAGCCGGAGACGGGTGTGAAGCTGGTGCTTTCCACAGTATACGAGGCGTTGACGGAGAAGGGATATAATCCGGTTAATCAGATCGTGGGTTATATTATGTCCGGCGATCCTACTTACATTACAAGCCACAAGAGCGCAAGAAGCCTGATTATGAAGGTGGAACGCGATGAACTGGTAGAAGAGATGTTAGTGGAGTACATTAAGAATTCTATTAAGAAGTAGAAGGACATGACCGTAAAGGCGGATGAGAAGGTACGGCGTGTACAGGCAGGAAGAGATAGCGGCATATGAGAATTATGGGATTGGACTTCGGTTCTAAGACAGTGGGAGTGGCGATCAGTGATCCGCTGCTTATTACTGCGCAGGGAACAGAGATAATCAGAAGAAAAGATGAGAATAAGCTTCGGCAGACATTGGCGCGTATCGAGGAATTGATCGTAGAGTACGAGGTGTCGGAGATTGTGCTGGGTCTTCCTAAGAATATGAATGATACGCTGGGAGAGAGAGCCGAGCTTTCTTTGGAATTTAAGGACAAGCTGGAGAGAAGAACCGGGCTTCCGGTTGTGATGTGGGATGAGAGGCTTACCACGGTTTCGGCGGATAGGGTAATGATGGAAGCAGGTATCCGCAGAGAACACCGTAAGGAGTATGTGGATAAGATCGCGGCTGTATTCATTTTACAGAGTTACCTGGATTATCGTGGGAACAAGGAGAAAGATTAAGTGGAGAAGATTGTATTTACACCGTCAGGAGAGGAAACGGTAGAGTTCTATGTACTGGAGCAGACGAGACTGGGCGGTATAGATTATATTCTGGTGACGGATTCGGAAGAGGACGACGCGGAGGCGTTGATTCTGCGTGATATGTCTGCGCCTGAAGAGGAAGAAGCGGTGTACGAGATCGTGACAGACGATGAGGAATTGAACGCAGTAGCGGCTGTGTTTGAAAATATGCTGGAAGATATTGAATTATCATAAATATGCAGTTACATATGGAGTACCGTAAAGCGGTTTGCAGATCGTCAGGGCCGGTATCGGGAAGAGACGGAATGTGCGGGAGGATTTCGGTCAGGTATAGGCAAAACGCTTGGACAGGCTCCGTTTTAACTGAAAGAAAATGGAGGTAGTTTTTTTGAAGAAAATTGAACAAGGGAAATCAGCGTCGAAGCTGAAGGTTATCCCATTAGGCGGTTTGGAGCAGATTGGGCTTAATATTACTGCCTTTGAGTATGAGGATAGCATTATTGTAGTGGACTGCGGACTGTCTTTTCCGGAGGATGAGATGCTGGGAATCGATCTGGTCATCCCGGATATTACCTATCTGAAAGACAACGCGGACAAGGTGAAAGGGTTTATGATCACCCATGGACATGAAGATCATATCGGGGCGCTGCCTTACGTGCTCAAGGAATTGAATGTACCGGTCTACGCCACGAAGCTGACGATGGGTATTATCGAGAATAAATTAAGCGAGCATGACCTGGTAGGCAAGACCAAGCGCAAGGTGGTTAAGTTCGGCCAGTCCATTAACTTAGGACAATTCAGGGTTGAGTTTATTAAGACCAATCACAGTATTGTCGACGCGGCAGCGCTGGCGATTTATTCACCGGCGGGCGTGGTAGTGCATACAGGCGACTTTAAGGTAGATTATACGCCGGTATTCGGAGACGCTATCGATCTGCAGAGATTTGCGGAGATCGGCAGGAAGGGCGTGCTTGCCCTGATGTGCGATTCCACCAATGCCGAGAGATTGGGATTTACCCCTTCCGAGAAAACAGTGGGAAGAACATTTGACACACTCTTTTCAGAGCATAAGAATACAAGGATTATCATTGCTACTTTTGCTTCCAATGTGGACAGAGTGCAGCAGATTATCAATACTGCCGATAAATTCGGCAGGAAGGTGGTAGTCGAGGGCAGGAGCATGGTCAATATTATTGATACGGCTTCCACACTCGGATACCTGCAGATTCCTGAGCACACGCTGATCGATATTGAGCAGCTTAAGGATTATCCGGCAGAGAAGACGGTTATCATTACTACGGGAAGCCAGGGAGAGAGTATGGCGGCTCTTAGCCGTATGGCCAGCGATAATCACAGGAAGATCTCTATTATGCCGGGAGATACCGTTATCTTTTCTTCCCATCCGATACCGGGTAATGAGAAAGCGGTTACGAACGTGATCAACGAATTGCAGATGAAGGGAGCGGACGTTATTTTCCAGGACGTCCATGTGTCAGGACATGCCTGCCAGGAAGAGATTAAGCTGATCTATTCTCTGGTGAAACCGAAATATGCAATCCCGATTCACGGAGAGTATAAGCACAGGAAGGCGCAGGCGAAAATCGCTGCCGAACTGGGCGTCCCGAAGGAGCATATCTATATGCTGCAGTCCGGCGATGTGCTGGAGATGGACGCGGAAGACGCCGTAGTGACCGGCAAGGTACCCGTGGGAGCGATTCTGGTAGACGGACTGGGCGTGGGCGACGTCGGCAATGTGGTATTGCGCGACAGACAGCATCTGGCTGAGGACGGCATTCTGATTGTGGTGCTGGCGCTTGATTCCTACAGTGATCAGTTGGTATCCGGCCCGGATATTGTATCCAGAGGCTTTGTGTATGTGCGGGAATCCGACGAACTGATGGATGAAGCGCGTCTGCTTGTAAATGAGGCTGTACAGAAGTGTCTGGACAAAGGACAGACAGATTGGGGTAAGCTTAAGGCAACGATCAAAGATGTGCTGGGCGATTATGTGTGGAAGAAGACGAAGAGGCGTCCGATGATTCTTCCCATTATCATGGAAGTTTAGAGGATGCCATGACAGTATATTATGTCGTGGCGGGTATGACAGAATTGCGGGTGCAGACAGGATACAAATGAGGAGGGAAGCATCATGTCAGACAGCGATATTATGATTGCGGCGAAGGAATTTGCGGAGACCATTAAGAAATCCGAGACCTATCAGAAGTACTTATATCAGAGGGAGAAGATCAAAAGACAGCCGGCCTTGTATGATAAGGTAAATGAATTCCGGCAGAGGAATTTCGATTTGCAGAATGAAGTGGACAGCGAGGAATTATTTGACCGTATGGAGACTTTCGAGAAAGAATATGAGAAATTCCGCGAGAATCCGCTGGTAGATGATTTCCTGAGAGCAGAACTGGCATTTTGCAGAATGATGCAGGATATCAATGTATTCCTTACGGCAGAGATAGATTTTGAGTAGATGGTTTATTGGCGCAGTACCGCGTTTGGCTTACGGTATGCAGGAGGCATGGATATGAAGGCAAATCAGATTATAGGAGCGACAATAGAATTGGTCGTCAAAGTGGTGGTATTCGTTGCCATAGTTATGTTTATTGTAAACGCTTCTGTCAGAGCATATGACTATGGATACCGCGTGTTCGCGGAGGAGCCGGTCTCCGTCGGAGAGGGAAGGACGATCAGCGTGATTGTGGAAGACGGGGATTCGGTGAAGGACATAGGAGAGATGCTGCAGGAAAAAGGGCTGATCCGCGACGCGAATCTGTTCGTAGTGCAGGAGCTTCTGTCAGAGCAGCACGGCAAGATTCAGCCTGGCATCTATGATCTGAATACGTCCATGACGAGCGAAGAAATGCTGGCTGTTATGGCGGCTGTGGACGGGACGGAGGAAGATTCGTCCGGGCAGAGCGAGTGACGGAAGCTGAGAAAGGCAGGGAACTGTTATGATAACAGATGAGCGTATGAGCGCTTTTATTGATTCTCTGGACTCCGGCAATACTCCTTTTTTAAATGAAATAGAGCGGGAAGCGAAAGAAACCAATGTGCCCATTATCCGGACGCAGACGCAGAGCCTGATAAAGTTTCTGCTGGCCATGCACAAGCCTATGTCGATTCTGGAGGTTGGCTGCGCCATTGGTTTCTCTGCTTTACTGATGAGTGAGTATGCGCCTGAGGGCTGCCGGATTACGACGATAGAGAAATATGAGAAGAGAATCCCCATTGCAAGGGAGAATTTCAGGCGCGCGGGACGGGAAGAGAGCATCATGCTTCTGGAGGGAGACGCCGCGGATATCCTGAAGGAGCTTAAAGGGACCTATGACTTGATTTTTATGGATGCGGCGAAAGGACAGTATATTCATTTCATGCCGGAGGTGCTGCGGCTGCTGTCTGCGGGAGGTATCCTCGTATCCGATAATGTGCTGCAGGATGGGGATGTGATAGAATCCCGGTTTGCGGTGACGAGACGCAACCGCACCATACACAGCAGGATGAGGGAGTATTTGTATGAGCTGACGCACCATCCTGACCTGCAGACAGTGATATTGCCTGTGGGGGACGGGGTTACGGTGAGCTTGAAGAGAGCGTGAGATAGCTTATCCTGTATGATAAATGATTACAACATGAGAGGAATGTTTCATGAGAAAACCAGAACTACTGATTCCGGCGAGCAGCTTAGAAGTGCTGAAAACAGCGGTTATATTCGGCGCGGATGCGGTGTATATCGGCGGCGAGTCGTTCGGACTGCGCGCAAAGGCCAAGAATTTCACACCGGAGGAGATGGCGGAGGGAATCGCCTTTGCCCATGCGCACGGCGTGCGCGTCCATGTGACGGCGAATATTCTGGCGCACAATTATGACCTGGAAGGGGCCAGGGCCTATTTTCAGGAATTAAAAGAGATGAGGCCGGACGCGCTGATTATCGCGGATCCCGGCATGTTTACGCTGGCCAGGGAAATCTGTCCGGAAATAGATATTCATGTGTCTACCCAGGCGAACAATACCAATTACATGACCTATCGTTTCTGGTATGAACAGGGCGCGAAGCGGGTGGTATCCGCCAGAGAGCTTTCTTTGCGGGAGATTAAGGAGATTCGGGAGAATATCCCCGACGAACTGGAAATCGAGAGCTTTATTCACGGCGCTATGTGTATCTCTTATTCGGGGCGGTGTCTTTTGAGCAGTTATTTTACAGGCAGAGACGCGAACCATGGCGCCTGCACCCATCCCTGCCGCTGGAAATACGCGGTAGTGGAGGAGAAAAGGCCGGGAGAATATCTGCCGGTCTATGAGAATGAAAGAGGTACGTATATTTTTAATTCCAGGGATTTGTGTATGATCGAGCATATTCCGGAGATGATAGACGCCGGAATCGACAGCTTCAAGATAGAGGGCAGGATGAAGACGGCGCTCTATGTGGCCACCGTGGCCCGTACTTACCGGAAGGCTATCGACGATTGTCTGGAATCCGAAGAGGAATACCGCGCCAATATGGACTGGTATAAGGCGGAGATTGCCAAATGCACGTACCGCCAGTTCACGACAGGCTTCTATTTCGGAAAGCCTGATGAGAATACGCAGATTTATGACAATAATACCTATGTAAACGAATATATTTATCTGGGAATCGTAGGAGGGCTTGTACCGGAGCCGGGGAAGGACGCGCCGCAGACAGCCGAGGTAATTCAGCAGGCAGGAGACGGAGCGGCGGAGCCGTCAAATATGCTGCAGGTCTGCGCCCGCATCGAGCAGCGGAATAAATTCTGCGTGGGCGACCGCATCGAAATCATGAAGCCGGACGGCGTCAATGTGCCGGTGGAGGTGCTTGCCATGTACAATGAGGATGGCGAGCCGGTAGAATCCTGTCCCCATTCCCGGCAGACAATCGACGTGAAGCTGTCGTGTATTCCTGCGGTGTACGATATCCTGCGGGTTGCCAACAGAGAGTGATGAAAAGGCAAGAAGGCGTGGATGTTATCTTTGGGTTGACCGTGATATCTTCCATATTGTACAATGTGAGCAGTAAGTTTTCGGAGCTGTCTCGTATTGTGCATAACAACGGTGCTGTTGGCCAGATTTTAAACTTTATATAAATTTTTTAAAATATGGTATTGCAATTTTCAAAAAAGTAGAGTATCTTATAGAAAAGGTCAGCAGACGAAAGTCGGAAGACCGACTATGCAGGTATCTAGAACGAGGACGTTCCAAAATGTTTATTTTGGGACGTTTTTTATTTTGCAGAAGAGACAGCGCAAAGCTTCTGCAAGTGATGCATCGCTGCGGTGTGTGACAGCTAAGGGATGTTCTGGAATCCTTAAATGAGGAAAGGAAGATGAAAAAATGAGCGAAGTATTTAATGTTGAAGAGATTTTCGGACAAAATGTATTCACTCTGGGCAAGATGAAAGAGCGCCTGCCGAAGAATGTATACAAAGAAGTTGTAAAAGTTATGGATCAGGGCGGCGAGCTGTCCATGGAGGCTGCTAACGTAGTTGCCAAAGCAATGAAGGATTGGGCGGTAGAGCACGGCGCGACACATTATACGCACTGGTTCCAGCCGTTGACCGGCATTACAGCGGAGAAGCATGACGCTTTCGTAGCGCATCCTGATGAATCCGGCAAAATGCTGACAGAGTTCTCCGGCAAAGAGCTGATCAAGGGCGAGCCGGACGCATCTTCTTTCCCGTCGGGCGGACTGCGGGCTACCTTCGAAGCAAGGGGATATACGGCATGGGATATTACCTCTCCCGCTTTCTTAAAGGAATCCGGCTGCGGTACAATTCTCTGCATTCCTACCGCGTTCTGCTCTTATACAGGCGAAGCGCTGGATAAGAAGACGCCTCTTTTGCGTTCCATGGAAGCGCTCAGCGAGCAGGCGCTTCGTATCGTAAGACTGTTCGGCAATACAGAAGCTACCAAGGTAGTAGCATCCGTAGGACCGGAGCAGGAATATTTTCTGGTAGATAAAGATCTGTATATGAAGAGAACTGACCTGATGTTTGCGGGACGTACCCTGTTCGGCGCACCGGCTCCCAAGGGTCAGGAAATGGAAGACCATTACTTCGGCGTTATCAGAGAGCGCGTCGGCGCATACATGAAGGACTTGAATGAAGAACTTTGGAAGCTGGGCGTTACCGCCAAGACACAGCACAATGAGGTTGCTCCCGCGCAGCATGAGCTGGCGCCGATTTATGAGACAGCCAATATCGCGGTAGACCACAACCAGTTGGTTATGGAAGCTATGAAGAGAGTAGCTATCCGTCACGGCATGAGATGTCTGCTTCATGAGAAACCGTATGCGGGCGTGAACGGCTCCGGTAAACACAATAACTGGTCCATCACAACGGATAACGGCGTGAACCTCTTAGATCCCGGCGATACGCCCAACGAGAACATTCAGTTCCTCCTGGTGCTCGCCTGCATCATGAAGGCAGTCGACACGCACGCAGACCTGCTTCGTCAGTCCGCTTCCGACGTCGGCAATGACCACAGATTAGGAGCCAACGAGGCGCCTCCGGCGATTATCTCTATTTTCCTTGGAGAGCAGCTTGAGGATGTGGTAAATCAGTTGATCGAGACAGGCGTGGCTACTTCCGTGAAGGAAGGCGGCAAGCTGCTGACAGGCGTTAAGACCCTTCCTGATTTCCAGAAGGATGCTACAGACAGAAACAGAACTTCACCGTTTGCTTTTACAGGGAATAAATTCGAGTTCCGTATGGTTGGTTCCGCAGATTCCATCGCAAGCCCGAACACCACCCTCAACGCTATTGTTGCGGAGGCGTTCTGCGAGGCGGCAGACAGACTGGAAGCGGCAGACGACCTGGAGCTGGCAATTCATGACCTGATTAAAGAGTACATGACAGAGCACCAGAGAATCATATTCAACGGCAACGGCTATTCGGAGGAATGGGTCGAGGAAGCGGAGAGAAGAGGACTTCCGAATATCAAGTCCATGATCGAAGCGGCAAGCACCATCACCACCGATAAGGCAGTAAAATTATTTGAGAAATTCGGTATCTTCACGAAGGTTGAGCTGGAGTCCCGCGAGGAGATTATCTACGAGACCTACGCAAAGACTATCAATATCGAAGCGTTAGCGATGATCGATATGGCCGGCAAACAGATTATTCCGGCAGTCATTAAATACACCAGGGTACTGGCGGACACCATCAACGCCGTAAAGGCGGCAGGCGCGGACGCAGGCACCCAGACAGATCTCCTGAAAGTAGTCAGCGAGAAGCTTGCCGCTATGCAGGCAGCCCTGACGAAGCTGGAGAAGGCAGAGGCGGAAGCTTCCGCAATGGAGGATGTGAAAGCACAGGCATTCTTCTACAAGGATACGGTTAAGGCGGCAATGGAAGAGCTTCGCGCACCTGCCGATGAACTGGAGATGGTTGTAGACAAGGATATCTGGCCGATTCCTACATATGGCGAGCTGATGTTTGAAATCTAAAATATTTTGTCCTTATACGCGGAGGCGGATGAGAAATTGTCTGCCTCCGTATAATAGAAACTGTTGAATAAAAGCCATTGAAAAAATGGTCATATTTTTGCGATTTGAATTTTGGGTAAATTTTTTTGATTTTTTTTAGTAATTTTTAAAAAAGGGCTTGTCAAATTGTTATTTATCCTTTATAATCTCTAATTGTTGATGGGCTATCGCCAAACGGTAAGGCAACGGACTCTGACTCCGTCATTTCAAGGTTCGAATCCTTGTAGCCCAGCTAAGCATCCCGGTTGAGATACAACCGGGAATTTTTTTGTGCAGGATTTTTTTGCCCGGTATTTTCATGCGCGGATTTCATGTGGATTTTCATGCGATGTTTAAGGCTATTGCACAATGATTCGGCGTATTATATAATAACAGTAATTACTTCTGACATCGAAAACAGGTTTTGAGATGAAAGAACGGCGATACAGAGTGTAAAAGCGATATCATGAAGTGTCAGGGCAGATCATCAGAAGTCAGATCTGCGGGATAGAGTCGGTATGGCAGGGGCGCTTTTGCATGATTTTGACAGATGGTCGTATCTTTCGAAAGGGGGATGCGGCTTTTTAATTTCTGCGGGCAAAGCGATGCTGTCAGGCAGAATGATCCGGCTAAGGGTATTATGCACAGCATGGAGCGGTTCGCAGGCTGAGTAAGAACGGAGGATGAAGATGCAGACAAGAGTAGCGACAATCAGCATCATTGTGGAAAATACGGATTCGGTGGAGAAGCTTAACACCCTGCTGCACGAATACGGGACGTATATCATCGGCAGGATGGGACTGCCTTACCGCAAATGCGGAATTCATATCATCAGCGTGGCGATCGATGCGCCCCAGGATAAGATCAACGCGCTGTCAGGCAGAATCGGGAAACTGCCGGGGGTAAACAGCAAGATCGCGTATTCCAGTATCATATGCGGGACGCCGGAGACAGGAGAGGGTACTGCATGAAGAGATTGATTGATAAGCTGGCGGAGGAGCATGATCTGGCAGACGAAGAGTGGCGGCAGTTGATTGCGGGAGAATACGACCGGTCGCTGCTGTATGCCAAAGCTGATGAGGTGCGCAGGCGGTATTATGGCACAGAAGTCTATATCAGGGGTTTGATTGAGATATCCAGTTATTGTAAGAACGACTGTTTATACTGCGGCATTCGCAGAAGCAACGAAAACGCCCGGCGTTACAGGCTGACGAAGGAGCAGATTCTGGAATGCTGTGAGACGGGATACGGGCTGGGATTTCGGACGTTCGTCCTGCAGGGCGGCGAGGACGCTTTTTTTACCACGGATTATGTGGCCGGGCTGGTGCGGGAGATGAAGAGAAGATATCCGGACTGCGCGGTAACGCTTTCGCTGGGAGAGCGGGAGAGAGACGATTATCAGACATGGTTTGACGCAGGGGCGGACCGCTATCTTCTGCGGCACGAGACGGCGGATAAGGCTCATTATGAGAAGCTGCATCCGCCGCAGCTAAGCTGGGAGCACCGGATGCAATGTCTGCGGGATTTGAAAGACATCGGATATCAGACGGGCTGCGGTTTTATGGTGGAATCTCCGGAGCAGACGGCAGAGCACCTGATTGCGGAGATGCGTTTCCTGCGGGAATTTCAGCCCCATATGGTAGGAATCGGGCCTTTTATTCCTCACCATGATACGCCCTTTTATGACAGGAGACAGGGCAGCCTGGAGCGGACGCTTACGATGGTGGCGCTGATCAGGCTGACGCTGCCGCAGGCGCTTATCCCGTCTACTACAGCGCTGGGGACGATTCATCCCCAGGGCAGGGAACTGGGACTCCGGGCGGGCGCCAATGTGGTGATGCCGAACTTATCGCCCGTGTCGGTACGGAAGCAGTATGCGCTTTACGACAACAAGATCTGTACCGGGGATGAAGCGGCGGAATGTATTGCGTGTATGACAGGAAGGGTTGCCTCTGCGGGGTACAGGGTTGTGACAGGCAGAGGGGACTGGCGGAACGGCTGTAGTTAAAAGAAGGCAGATTCCGGTTAGCGAATCGCAGGGATGATCGGAGACGAAGCTGTTCTGCCCAAGGGGTAAAGAACGAAAATGCCAAAACAGGCAAAATGCGAAAATAGTCCAAAATGAGAAATGGAAACAGGAGATTCGAAATACGAGAAAGGGAAGGTAATAACAATGTACGATCCGAAATCATTATGTGCGGATGAGTTTATCAATCACGAGGAGATACTGAAGACGCTGGAGTATGCGGAACAGAATAAGAATAATCTGGAATTGATTCATGAGATTCTGGACAAGGCGAAGCCGCGGAAGGAAGGAAATTCCACGGTGTGCGCGGGTCTGACGCACAGAGAGGCGTCGGTGCTGCTTGCCTGTGAAGACCCGCAGGTGTCAGAGCGGATGTATGCGCTGGCGGAGGAGATCAAGCTGGCCTACTATGGCAACCGTATTGTGATCTTCGCGCCGCTTTATCTGTCCAATTATTGTATCAACGGCTGTGTATACTGTCCGTATCACATGAAAAACAAGCATATACCGCGCAAGAAGCTGACACAGGAGGAAGTGCGGCAGGAGGTGATCGCCTTACAGGATATGGGACATAAACGGCTTGCGATCGAGGCAGGCGAGGATCCGCAGAATAATCCGATCGAATATATTCTGGAATGTATTAAGACGATTTATTCCATCCAGCACAAGAACGGGGCAATCCGCCGCGTCAATGTCAATATTGCGGCGACTACGGTAGAAGAGTACCGTATGCTGAAGGAAGCCGGAATCGGTACGTATATTCTGTTCCAGGAGACTTATCATAAGGAAAGCTATCTGCAGCTTCACCCCACAGGGCCGAAGCATGATTACAACTATCATACGGAAGCGATGGACAGAGCCATGGAGGGCGGCATCGACGATGTGGGGCTGGGCGTGCTGTTCGGGTTGGAGCGATATAAATATGAGTTCGCGGGACTGCTGATGCACGCGGAGCACCTGGAGGCAGTCCACGGCGTGGGACCGCATACCATCAGCGTGCCGCGTATCAAGCGTGCCGACGACATTGACCCGTCGGCCTTCGATAATGGGATCAGCGATGATATCTTTGCTAAGATCTGCGCGCTGATTCGTATCGCGGTGCCTTATACCGGCATGATTATTTCCACCAGAGAAAGCCAGGCCGTGCGGGAGAAAGTAATCCGTCTGGGCGTGTCCCAGATATCCGGCGGCTCCAGAACAACCGTAGGCGGTTATACGGAAGAAATACGTCCTACCGATACGGAGCAGTTCGATGTGTCTGACCAGCGTACGCTGGACGAGGTGGTGAAATGGCTGATGGAGATGGGCTATATCCCGTCTTTCTGTACGGCATGTTACAGAGAGGGCAGGACGGGCGACCGCTTTATGAGCCTCTGCAAGTCGGGACAGATTCAGAACTGCTGTCATCCCAATGCGTTGATGACGCTGAAGGAGTTTCTGATAGATTATGCGTCAGAGGAGACAAAAGCAATCGGGGAAGCGTTGATTCAGGCGGAATTAAATAATATTCCAAGAGAAAATGTCAGAGAAATTGCCAAAGACCATCTGGCGAAGATTGAGGAAGGCATCCGGGATTTCCGGTTCTAAGGCAGGGGATACGGGAAAGGCAGAGCATATGGGAATGAACAATACACCTTCGGGGGAGCGGATTCATATCGGCTTCTTCGGAAGAAGAAATGCGGGAAAATCCAGTCTGGTGAACGCGGTAACAGGACAGGAACTGGCGGTGGTGTCCGAACAGAAGGGAACGACGACGGATCCGGTCTATAAGGCAATGGAACTATTGCCCCTTGGGCCGGTTATGATCATTGATACGCCGGGCTTCGATGATGAAGGCAGCCTGGGGGAGCTTCGGGTGAAGAAAACGAAGCAGGTGTTAAATAAAACGGACGTGGCGGTCCTGGTGGTGGACGCGGCAGAGGGGCTTTGTGCCTGCGACCGGGAATTGCTCGGGCTTTTCAGGCAGAAGAAAATTCCTTATATCATAGCGGCGAATAAGGGGGATTTACTGGACGGAGACGGGGCGGACCGGGCAGAGCAGATTGCGGAAGCTGTGCATGGGCCGGGAGAGCAGGCGGAGGCTGCGGCAGCATCCGGGGCCCGGCAGGCCGCCGTCCTGGCGGTCAGCGCCTTGTATCAGCAGGGAATCCATGAATTGAAGGAGACGATCGGCAGACTGGCGGCGGCAGAGCCGAATCCAAAGCGGCTGGCGGGGGATTTGGTGAAGCCCGGCGATTTCATCGTACTGGTGGCGCCTATTGATTCCGCCGCGCCCAAAGGCAGGCTGATTCTGCCTCAGCAGCAGGCCATTCGCGACCTGCTGGAAGCGGGAGCGGTCTCTGTGGTGGTAAAAGAAACTGAACTGGCGGAGACGCTTTCACAGCTTGGCAGGACGCCCGCCATGGTGATTACGGACAGCCAGGCCTTTGAAGAGGTGGCACGGATTGTGCCGGATGACGTGATTCTGACTTCCTTCTCTATTCTGATGGCGCGCTATAAAGGCCTTCTGGAGACGGCCGTGCGGGGCGTGGCGGCGATCGATACGCTGGAGGACGGGGACCGGGTGCTGATCTCGGAGGGGTGTACGCATCACAGACAGTGCGACGATATCGGCACTGTCAAGATTCCGCGCTGGCTGCGGCAGCATACGGGGAAGGAGCTTATCATAGAGACTTCCTCCGGTACAGGTTTCCCGGAGGATTTGTCGCCTTATGCGCTGATTATCCACTGCGGCGGCTGTATGCTTAACGAGAGAGAAGTACGGTTTCGGATGCAGTGCGCGGCGGACGCGGGTGTGCCGATTACGAATTACGGAATTGTGATTGCATATATGAAAGGAATTCTGGCAAGAAGCATAGAGCCGTTCCCGGATCTGCTGCGGCAGAATGACGCAGGGATTTAGGAAAATCGGGCAATTTCGGATAAGAGAATGGTTTTTCCGACTAAAATGTGTTATGCTAATATAACGTTTCGCGGAGTGCGGCGGTTAAAATGAAAGAGGGAGTATCAGTGTATACATTTGACGGAAGGGTAAGATACAGTGAAGTGGGCGTGGACAGCAATATGACGATAGAGTCGCTGCTGGACTATTTTCAGGACGCCTCTATTTTCCATTCGGAGGAAGTGGGGCTGGGAGCGGATTATTTTAAGGAACAGCATTTGGCGTGGCTTTTGTCCGCGTGGCAGATCTGCGTGAACAGGCGCCCTCGTCTGTGCGAGCATATCGTGATCGGTACTGCGCCCTATGATTTTAAGGGCTTCGTAGGGCTGCGTAATTTCTGGATGAAGACGAAGGAGGGGGAAGTGCTGGCCTATGCCAATTCCATCTGGAGCCTGATGGACGTGGAGAAACAGCGGCCGGCGAAGGTGGAGGCTGATTATGGCGTTATCTATCATCTGGAAGAGAAATATCCTATGGAATACGCGCCGCGGAAGATTCCTATACCTGCGGACGGCGTGGCGATGGAGCCTTTTGCGGTGAGAAATCATCATCTGGATACCAATCATCATGTGAATAACGGACAGTATGTGCGTATGGCGATGGACTATATCCCGGAGCAGTTCGAGATAGGACAGCTTCGGGTGGAGTATAAGAATCAGGCGGTGCTGGACGATATGGTATATCCGGTGGCGGCGGTCAATGAGGACAGGACGCTGTATACGGTGTCCTTAAACCGGGAGGACGGCAGACCCTACAGCATCGTGGAGATGAAGAAGGCCGGGGCATAAAACGGGGAAGCCCGGAAGATTGGATATGTGATATATAGAACTTGGAAAAAGTAAAGCAGCACAGAACGGAGAGACAATGATTCAATTAGGCGAAATACAGACATTAAAGATTGTGAAGAAAACGGAGTTCGGCGTATATCTGGGAGACGGCATCAACGCCGATGAGAGGGTACTCCTGCCAGGAAAGCAGGTTCCGGAGGGAGCGGGCATCGGCGATAAGGTGGAGGTATTTATTTACCGTGATTCCAAAGACAGGCTGATTGCCACCACCAACAGACCCGGGCTGACGCTCCACCGGGTGGCCAGATTGAAGGTGGCACAGGTGGGCAGAATCGGCGCTTTCCTGGACTGGGGGCTGGAGAAAGATCTGCTGCTTCCTTATAAGGAACAGACGAAACGTGTATCCGCCGGTGAGGAATGTTTGGCGGCGCTCTACATCGATAAGAGCGACCGATTGTGCGCTACGATGAACGTCTATCCTTATCTGGATACTGACAGCCCTTATCAGAAAGAGGACAGGGTGTCGGGAACGGTCTATGAAATCAGTAAGAATTTCGGCGCTTTCGTGGCAGTAGACGATCGGTATTCAGGGCTGATTCCCCAGAAGGAGCTGTACGGGAATGTGCAGATCGGCGATGTGGTTACGGCGCGGGTGACCGGCGTGAAGGAGGACGGCAAGCTGGATCTGAGTATCCGGGAGAAAGCATATCTGCAGATCGAGAAGGATGCAGAGAGGGTGCTTGCGGTAATCGACAGCTTCGACGGCGCGCTGCCTTTTACGGACAAAGCGTCTCCTGAGGTCATCAAGCGGGAGATGCAGATGAGCAAGAACGAATTTAAACGCGCGGTAGGACACCTGCTTAAGAGCGGCAAAGTCGTGATAACAGAACGGGCAATCCGAAAAAATGACTAATGGGACAAATGAAGGAGCGTAACAAGAATACTCCATGAACAGTAAGAAATCAAACTGGCTTTTTCTGACAATTATATTAGTGCATCTTGCGGTCGTGGTATTTCTGCTTCTGGCAGGCAGCAGGATTTCCTTCGGTATCCTGACGAATCTGATGGTCAGCGAGGGAATTATTATGGCGCCCGCGCTTCTTTTTCTGGCATTTGCAGGAAAGGGAAGGGGCAGAATACTGGGATTTGGTAAGATTAAGCTGTCGACTTTCTTTATGATTGTGCTTTTTACCTTCCTCATTATGCCGCTCGTAACGGTGCTTAACGCGGTTTCCATGTTTTTTACGGAGAATGCGGTAGCGTCCATGGAACAGGATATTACGGGAGCGGCGTTTCCGATGATGCTGTTTATGATCGGTATCTTCGGTCCCTTCTGTGAGGAATTCGTGTTTCGGGGCGTCTTGTACAGCGGTTATAAGCGGTCGGGCAGCAGGCTTGGAGCCATCTTTCTGTCTGCGTTGCTGTTCGGACTGATGCACATGAATGTGAATCAGGCGATCTATGCCTTTGCTATTGGCATACTGCTGGCTCTGCTGGTGGAAGCAACGGGCAGCCTGTGGGCTTCCATGGTCTGTCATATGGTATTCAATTCGGAGCAGGTCTGTCTGATGTATCTCTCCGAGAAGATTCTGTCTGCGCTGCCGGGACAGGAGATGGCGGCTGCAGAACTGACGACGGAATCGCTGATGGCGGCGCTTAGCGTATATCTGATGATTGCCGCAGTGACAACGCCGATTGCGTGCTGTGTGTTGGCGTGGATTGCGAAGAATGAGAAGCGGGAGGCCGCTTTGAAGGGTATCTGGGCCCAAAGAGGAGAAGCGAAGGAATATCTGGTGAGTGTTCCGCTGGTTATCGCGGTGGTGCTGTGCCTTGCGTATATGAGCCTGGAATTTATTCTCTAGAATTGTGACAGCAGCTACCGCAAAAAAAGAGCCGGCATCGGCTCTTTTTCGGTAGTATGGTTACGATAGAAAACGACTGTACATACAATGAATCTGCGGCTAAATGGAGATATCAATATTGCCCCCGATGTGCGGGTTTACGGATAACTCCATGGCGGCCGCATCCATCATACCCACAATCTGTGCGCCGGTGGAATCCGCCTGATCCAGAGATTTGCTCAGCATGGCAACGCCGTAAGCGCTCTGTGTATTTACGGAAGATACCGCCATCGACAATGCTGCAATATCCATATAAATCCTTCCTTTCCGCCGCGCAGGAAGCCTGCACGGATCTCTTTGATTTCCATCTGACTGTTGTTGTATAGAGTATATCATATTTCGCGCAAAAAAACGAGTTGTTTATGATTTGCTGTAAACTTTATTATTTGTGTAAAATGTCTAATTGGTAAAAACCGGGAAAAACATTATTTTCAATGTAAAATACACAAAAAAGACATGATTACAGGTAGATTTTTTTGTAAATATAGATTAAAATGAAAAATAGGTGTTTCTTTTTGATATAAAACGGTGTTTGTTGCTTTGTGTAATTTGCTAAAGAAATGGTAGAGGTGGGGTATGATTTCAAATCAGATTTTGCAGAACACGATTGAGGGGTTAAAATCAATTGCAAGAGTAGAGTTATGCGTCATGGATATTGATGGGAAGGCAGTTGCCATGACGGACGACGAGATGGAGAAGGGAGGTAAATCAGCGGCGGAATTTGCCAAATCTCCGGCGGATTCCCAGGAGATCCAGGGGTATCAGTATTTTAAAATATACGATGAACAGCAGTTGGAATATATTCTGATCGCGGCGGGCGTGGGGGAAGACGTCTATATGATCGGCAAGATGGTTGCTTTCCAGATACAGAATCTTCTGGTGGCTTACAAGGAAAGATTTGATAAGGATAATTTCATCAAGAATCTTCTGCTTGACAATCTTCTTCTGGTAGATATCTACAGCCGCGCCAAGAAACTGCATATTCAGACGGATGTGAAGCGCGTAGCGCTGATTATAGAGACGGACAATGCCAAAGACAGTAATGTGCTGGAAACGATACGGACCTATTTCGGCAGCAACAGCAAGGATTTTATTACTGCTGTAGACGAGAATAACGTAATCGTTGTGAAGGATCTGTCCGAGGGGGAGGGCGTCAGGGAGATTGACAGGGCGGCCGCGTCTATCGTCGCCTTTCTCCAGAAGGAAGATTTTAAGGATGTGAGAATAGCTTACGGCACAATTGTCAGTGAGATTAAGGAAGTGAGCCGTTCTTATAAAGAAGCAAAGATGGCTTTGGACGTCGGCAAGATATTCTTTGACGAGAGAGACGTCATTGCGTACAGCGAACTGGGAATAGGGCGTCTGATTTATCAGTTGCCGATTCCGTTGTGCAAGATGTTCATCAAAGAGATTTTCGACGGCAAAAGCCCTGATGATTTCGACGAGGAAACATTAACGACGATCAATAAATTCTTCGAGAATTCCCTGAATGTATCGGAGACCTCCAGACAGCTCTTTATTCATCGGAATACGCTTGTATATCGGCTGGATAAGCTGCAGAAGAGCACGGGGCTCGATCTGCGTGTGTTCGAGGATGCGATCACCTTCAAGATTGCGCTTATGGTCGTTAAATACATGAAATATATGGAAAGTTTTGAGTACTAAGGAAATATAGGTGGTGAACAGAGTGGCAGAAAAGAAGAGAAAGAAAAGCACAGCAAACGACAGGGAGATCATAACCCTTACCAATGTCTGCAAAGCGTACTCTACGGGAGCGCCGGCGCTTAAGGACATCAATCTGCATATCAATAAGGGAGAGTTCGTCTTCATCGTAGGAGACAGCGGTTCGGGCAAGTCGACTTTGATCAAGCTGCTGCTTCGCGAGCTTACGATTACCAGCGGATATATTAATGTCATGGGCTATGACCTGTCTAAGATCAGACATCGTAAGATCCCCAAATTCAGAAGAAATCTGGGCATTGTATTTCAGGATTTCCGTCTGTTAAAAGACAGGAACGTATATGAGAACGTTGCTTTTGCACAGAGGATTATCCAGAAATCCAACAAGGAAATCAAGAAAAATGTGCCGAGTATCTTAGCGATTGTGGGCCTTGCGGGCAAGTATAAGGCGAAGCCGAGGCAGCTTTCCGGCGGTGAGCAGCAGAGAGTGGCGCTTGCAAGGGCGCTTGTGAACCAGCCTGCCGTCCTGCTTGCGGATGAGCCTACAGGTAACCTGGATCCGAAGAATTCCTGGGAAATCATGAAGCTGCTCGAACAGATTAATGAGAGCGGAACTACTGTAATCGTGGTGACGCACAACCGGGAGATTGTGAATGCGATGCAGAAGAGAGTTGTTACACTGAAGAAGGGCGTCATTGTAAGCGACGAGGAAAAGGGAGGATATATCGATGAGGATTAGTTCGTTTTTCTATACGCTCAGACAGGGCTTCCGCAACCTTTTCAGAAATAAATGGTTTACGCTGGCGTCGATTGCGACGATCAGCGCCTGTTTGTTCTTGTTTGGCCTGTTTTATGCGATTGTGACGAATTTCCAGCATATTGTTAAGACGGCGGAGGAAGGCGTATCGGTCACAGTGTTCTTTGATGAAGGGCTTGATGACCTGAAGATACAGCAGATAGGCGACCAGATTAATAAACGCCCGGAAGTGTCCGCTATACATTTCGTGTCTGCGGAGGAGGCATGGGAGACCTTCAAGACAGAATATCTCGGCGAATATGCCGACGGCTTCACAGAGAACCCGCTGGAAGATTCCGCTAATTACGAGATATACTTAAACGACGTATCTATGCAGCCGGCGCTGGTAACCTATCTGGAATCGCTGGACGGCGTGCGTCTGGTTAATCGTTCTGATATTGCCGCTACCACGCTGACGGGTGTGAATGCCCTGATCGCATACGTATCCGTGGGAATCATCGCGATTCTGTTTGCGGTATCCGTGTTTCTGATCAGTAATACCGTAACGATAGGTATCTCCGTGCGTAAGGAGGAGATCAATATTATGAAGTATATCGGTGCGACGGACTTCTTCGTCAGATCTCCCTTCGTGATCGAGGGTATGCTGATCGGTTTAATCGGTGCGGCGATACCGATGGGGATTATTTATGTGCTGTATAATATGGTAC
>JAGAIZ010000066.1 GCA_017626325.1 Lachnospiraceae bacterium
AAAAGGATTTACATGAGCGGGATATGCCGCACGGTAAATCCTTTTTCTGATTTGTACGTGAAAAGGAATTGTGAAAATGAAACGAAAAACCTTGTAATTTTTCACATTTACTTTATAATGGATTATGGATTGTATTAATGTGGAAGGAGTATGACTATGAGCTCATTAGTAGATACCAATGCATTTGATTATATTAACGTGTTGGACAAGGCGGCGGATGCTTCGTGGCTTCGGAATGACGCTATTTCCAACAACATAGCCAATGCCGACACGCCGGGATATAAGAGGCAGGATGTGAATTTCGAGACGCAGCTTGCCAAGGCGCTCAGGAGTTCCAGATATACGTCGATGGACGCCAAAGTCGCCGATGTGAAGATGAACCGCTTAAATCCGATTACCTATACGGACTATTCGGGATATTCCTACCGTATTGACGGCAATAATGTGGATCCTGATACGGAAGGCGTGTATCTTGCGAAGAACCAGGTGGTGTATCAGGGACTGACAGAGTGCATCGATCAGGAATTCAAGAACCTGCAGTCGGTGATGAAGTAGGGAAGGATAGCTTCTGAAACAGAGAAAGGATAGATTCTATGGGAATGTTTACATCTTTTGATATCAATGCATCCGGTATGACGGCGGAGCGTTACCGCATGGATATTATATCGGAGAATGTTGCGAACGCCAACACCACCCGTACAGAGGACGGTTCGCCGTATCGCAGAAAGGTAGTGGTCTTCGAAGAGAAGAATTCACAGACGCCTTTTCATCAGGTGCTCAATAAAGCGACGGACCGTTATTCCGGTACCGGCGTGAAGGTGACGGGCGTCTATGAAGACCAGTGGACAGAAGGGAATATGGTATACGACCCTTCCCATCCCGATGCGGACGAGAATGGTTATGTCATGTATCCTAATGTCAATATTGTGACAGAGATGACGAACCTGATTGACGCCAGCCGCGCTTATCAGGCGAATGCGACGGCGTTTGAGGCAAGCAAGAGCATTGCGACGACAGGACTTAACATGTTAAACGGTTAAGCGGCTAAGCGGTTTGACATAACGATGGGGATAAGGGACGAAACTGAAAATCGGAGGAATGAAAATGGCTTTGGATATTACAGCATTGTATAATGTGTCTTCGGGTGCCGTCAGGGACGCGGCTAAGACGGCGTCCACGAATAAGGCGGACACATATACGGATAAGGGATTTGATAACTTATTACATACTGCGATTGACAATCTGAACACAACGAACAGCTATTTGTCAGACGCGGAGAACGAAGAGATTAAATGGGCGCTTGGGGAGACCGAGAATACCCATGATTTAAGTATTGCTTTACAGAAAGCATCCACGGCACTGCAATATACGGTTGCGATCAGGGACAAGCTCTTAGATGCGTATAAAGAGCTGATCCAGATGCAGATTTAGAGACTGCGTAAATTTGTGAGGGATGTACTGAAGGAGAACGAATTGCTGTGGATAAATTGGTAGACAAGTTAAAAGAATTGGGAAGCCGGCTGCTGGAATGGTGGAACCGGTTTACCGCAAAACAAAAAACATTGATTATTGTTATCCTGTGCGTCGTGATTCTGGCGCTTGTTGCTGTTGTGTCGGCTCTGACGCAGCCGCAGTATGTGCTGCTGCGGGAGTGTGAGACCACGGCGGAAGCGGCGGAAGTCAGAGATCTGCTGGAAGGGGAGAGCATGAATTTCAGGATATCGGACGACGGACTGACGGTATCTATTCTGAAATCCCAGCAGTCGGACGCGAGACTGCTGCTTGGCGCGAATAATATTCAGGCGGCAAGCTACGGTATCGACAATGTGACGGACGGAAGCTTTACCACGACGGAATCCGACAAACAGAAGAAGTATGTAGTATATCTGCAGAAGTATCTGGAGCAGGATGTGCTGTCCAAATTCAAGATGGTTAAGAGCGCCAGTGTGACGCTGAATATTCCGGAGAATGACGGCACGCTGATTGCATCTGAGGAAGAATCCTATGCATGGGTTCTTCTGGAGCTCAAGGATGAGCTGGCTTCAGAAAACGCTGCTTATATAGCGCGTGCGGTGGCGACTGCCATCGGCAATGAGACGACGAATAATATTGTTATCATGGATACCGAGGGCAATATGCTCTTTACCGGCGATGATAATTATACCGTTTCCGGGACAGCGAACGCACAGTTGTCGGTGAAGAACGAGGCGGAACGTCTTCTGACGAACGAGGTCCGCAAGGTGATTCTGGGTACGAATGAATTCGACAATGTGGAAGTGGCAACGAATCTTGTTTTGGATTTCTCTACCACAGACAGAACGGAACATACATATACGCCTGCAGACGGACAGACACAGGGCGTACTGAGCCATGAGGACGTCTTCAATTCCGAGAACACCAGCGGCATAGGCGGTGTGCCGGGAACGGACTCCAATGACGATGATACTACTTATGTGCTTCAGGATGACAGCACGTCGTCTTCCACCCAGAGCGAGGAGTCCCGCGATTATCTGCCGAATGAGACGATTACGACGATAAGCACTCCGGCAGGGCTGATCGATTATGACAGATCGTCCCTTGCTGCTTCTCTGATCCGTTATAATGTCATCCGGGAGGAAGACGCTGAGACGCAGGGGCTTCTGGACGGCATTACCTGGGAAGAATATAAGCTGGCGAATACGGAACGCACGAAGCTGGAGGTAGATGAGGATTTCTATGCCACGGTAGCCAACGCGACGGGAATATCTGCGGAGAGCATTACGCTGGTGGCATATAGTGAGAATGTATTTTTTGACAGAGAGGGTTCTGCTATCACCACGACAGATATTCTGCAGATTATTCTGATCGTCGTGATTCTGGCGCTGCTTGCCTTTGTGGTGTTAAGAAGCATGCGCGGCGAGAAGCACGAGGAGGAAGAGGAAGAACTGTCGGTGGAGAGCTTGCTGCAGTCCACATCCGAGGTACAGTTAGAGGATATTTCTCTGGAGAACGAGACGGAAGAGCGGAGACTGGTGAACAAATTCGTGGAAGAGAATCCGGAAGCGGCGGCGAACCTGCTGCGCAACTGGCTGAATGAGGACTGGGGGTAAGACAGATGAAAGCAGAAGAGAAGCTTAACGGGCTGCAGAAGGCGGCTGTCCTGATGATTGCCCTGGGACCGGAGAAGTCCGCAGCGATTTTCAAACATCTGAAAGAAGAAGAAATAGAGGAATTAACGTTAGAGATTGCCAATACACGGAGCATTACGCCGCAGGTTAAGGAGAGCGTAGTGAATGAATTCTATCAGGTGTGTCTGGCACAGCAGTATATTGCGGAGGGCGGTATCAATTATGCCAGAGAGCTTCTGGAGAAGTCCTTCGGCGCTGAGAAAGCGATGGACGTAATCGGCAAGCTGACGGCGTCCTTGCAGGTGAAGCCTTTCGAGTTCGTCAGAAAGACAGACGCGACGCAATTGCTCAACTTTATTCAGGATGAGCACCCGCAGACGATCGCTCTTATTTTATCTTATCTGTCTGCGGCACAGTCGGCGCTTATTATATCCGCGCTACCGCCGGACCGGCAGTCGGATGTGGCGAAGCGTATTGCGGTCATGGACAGAACAAGCCCGGATGTTATTAAGGAAGTGGAGAAGGTATTGGAATCTAAATTGTCTTCGCTGGTCAATCAGGATTATACGATTATCGGCGGTGTGGACGCTGTCGTGGAAATCTTGAATACGGTAGACCGCGGTACGGAAAAACATATCATGGAAACCTTGGAGATCGAGGAACCGGAGCTGGCGGACGAGATCAGAAAGAAGATGTTCGTATTCGAAGATATTCTGCTGCTTGACGACAGAGCTATCCAGCGTGTGCTCAGAGACGTCGATAACGGCGACCTGGCTATGGCGCTTAAGGGCTCTAATGAAGACGTGCAGAATGCGATCTTTAACAACCTGTCCAAGCGTCTTGCTGTCATGATTAAGGAGGATATGGAATTCATGGGTCCTGTGCGTATGAAGGATGTGGAAGAAGCGCAGCAGAAGATCGTAAATATCATCAGAAAACTGGAAGACTCTGCGGAAATTGTTATCTCCAGAGGCGGAGGTGACGAGATCATTGTCTAGGAATTTATATAAATCATACTGGGTTGCCGTATCCAATGAGGAGAAGTGTATCATTGACAGCAATTCCCGTGTCGCACAGAGAATTGAAGAATGGGAAGCGCTTCACAGAAGACAGCAGGAGCAGAACAGCGCTCATGCCGGAGAAGAGGAAGAAAACGGCGAGTTCGTAAGCGGTATAGGCGGTGAGAACGTCGATGCGCTGTTTGCGGACGGCGAGGGGAATAAAGGCGGTATTATTAAGGCGGCTTCCGTTGACCAGGGTCCCGATCTGGATGAGATCAGGGCACAGGCGCAGGAAATCATTGATTCCGCACAGGAACAGGTCAAGAAGATGAAGGACTCCGCCAGACGCGATATAGACGCGGAGCGCCGTAGAGCAATTGAAGATGGAAAGAAACAGGGCTACGATGCGGGATATGAGCAGGGCTATGCTGAGGCGGACGCAATGAAGCAGTCTCTGATGGCTGATCGTCTCAGAATGGAAGAAGAGTACGAGCAGCTTGTGGAGGAACTGGAACCGCAGTTTATCGATGTAATTACATCTGTCTACAGTCATATTTTCGGCGTGGCGCTGTCAGATAACAGAGATATCCTGGTGCATTTGATTGATTCTACTTTGCGTAAGGTAGAGAGCAGCAGGACTTTTATCGTACATGTATCCGCAGAGGATTATCCGTATGTGAATATGCAGAAACAGTCCCTGGTGGAAGGCGCAACGGCGGGAAGAGGCATGGTGGAGATTATAGAAGATATCGCACTTGCCAAAGGAGCGTGCCTGATTGAAACGGACGGGGGGATTTTTGACTGCGGCATCGATACGCAGTTAGAAGAACTGACGAAGAAATTACGGATGTTATCTTTTGAAAAAAGATGACAAAATGCTGAAAGTGATGCGGCCAATGGATATTACAATTGATTTTCATAAATATAGCAAAATAGCGGATGATGTCTTCTTTAAGAAAAAGGGCCGGGTCGAGAATGTGGTTGGACTGACCATTGAATCTGCTGGACCGGAAGCGAAGCTTGGAGATCTGTGCAGAATCTATCCGGCGGACGAGGCGTATGCGCCGATCGTGGCGGAAGTCGTTGGGTTCAAAGACCGGAAGACGCTTCTTATGCCCTGCGACAAGACGGATGGCATCGGGCTGGGATGTATTGTGGAGAATATAGGCGAGCCTCTTTCCGTGCCGGTCAGCGACGAACTTCTCGGCAAAGTGCTGGACGGCCTGGGCAGGATAGACGGAGAATATATGCCGGGCACGCCCTATGCGGTAGAGGCACAGCCACCGGATCCCATGAGCCGCAAGATCATAGCGGATATTCTGCCGCTCGGCGTCAAGGCGATCGACGGGCTGATGACGGTAGGTAAGGGGCAGCGTATCGGTATTTTCGCAGGTTCCGGCGTGGGTAAATCCACCCTGATGGGTATGTTTGCAAGGAATACCCAGGCAGATATTAACGTAATCGCCCTGATCGGCGAGCGAGGCAGGGAAGTGCGCGAATTCGTAGAACGGGATCTTGGAGAAGAGGGCATGAAAAGATCTGTCGTCGTAGTGGCGACTTCTGATAAATCGGCGTTGGAGAGAAACAAGGCGGCTAAGACAGCCACCGCGATCGCGGAATATTTCAGAGACCAGGGCAAGGACGTCCTGCTGATGATGGATTCGCTGACCCGTTTCTCCATGGCGCAGCGTGAGATCGGGCTTGCCAGCGGCGAACCGCCTGTGTCCAGGGGGTATCCGCCGAGCGTGTATTCCGAGATGCCCAAGCTGCTGGAGAGAGCTGGATGTGCGAGCGTCGGTTCCATTACCGGCCTTTATACGGTACTTGTGGACGGCGATGATATGAATGAACCGATTACGGATACGGCGAGAAGTATCTTGGATGGTCATATTATGCTGAACCGCAAGCTGGCGCATCAGAACCATTATCCGGCGATTGACGTATTGCAGAGTATATCCAGATGCATGAGCCAGATCGTGGATAAAGAACATAAGACGCTTGCCGGCAAATTGAAGAATGTGCTCGCCACCTATAATGAAGCGGAGGATCTGATCAATATCGGCGCTTATAAGAGCGGGAGCAATCCGAATATCGATTTTGCTATTTCCAAGATCGCTGCGGTCAACGAATTTCTGATGCAGGATGTGAATGAGAAATATGATTATGAACAGGCGGTAGAATTGCTGCGGGAACTCTTTGCTGAGTAAGAGGTGACCGGGTATGGCGAGATTCAGATATAGAATGCAGAGTATCCTGAATATAAAGTACCAGTTGGAAAATCAGGCGAAGATGGATTTGGGCAGGGCGCAGGGTATTCTGATGGAGGAAGAAGAGAAGCTTGAGACTTTTCTGGACAGGAAAGAAGCTTATCTGGAAGAAGGCAGACAGATGAGAAGCAGAGAGCTTAACGTTCATGAACTGAAAGACAATACCTATGCCGTTCAGGTCATGGATGAAATGATCGGCAGGCAGAGGGAACAGGTCGCCAGAGCGGAGGAAGCCGTGGAGGCGGCCAGAGATAAGCTTCGGGAGATCATGCAGGAACGTAAGATGCAGGAGCGCCTGAAAGAAAAAGCGCTGGAGCAGTTCATGCGGGAAGAAAACGCCGCAGAGTTTAAGACGGTAGACGAGCTTACAAGCTACACGTACGGGAAACGTGGCAAAGAAGAATGATTTGAAGCGATTAATTGGTGTGCGTTAGGAAGCGCAAGAGGTATAGAGAATGGCGGATGAACTTTTAAATACGCAGGTAGATACCAAAGCGGAGAAAAAGAAGTTAAAGGAAGAACGAAAAAAAATAAAAAGCGAACAGAAGGCGCAGAAGAAGGAAGCAAAGCAGCGTGCTAAGGAAATATCACAGCAGGAAGCGAAGCTGGCCGAGGATGAGGAGGCGGGAGGCGTCTCCGTCTTCTTGGTAACGGTTGTTATTGTCGTGGTATGGATCGCGATTCTGTGTCTGTTAATCAAGCTGGATGTGGGAGGCTTCGGTTCCGGGGTGCTCTCGCCGATACTGAAGGATGTGCCGGTTATTAATAAGATCCTGCCTGCGGAGAATGTGGTGACGACGGATGATGAAGAGGCTTACGGCGGATACACCAGTCTGCGGGAGGCTGTGGATTATATCAAGGAACTGGAATTAGAGTTGGAGCAGGCACAGTCTGTAAGCAATGTCAATTCGGAGGAGTTGGAAGAACTTCGGGCGGAGATTGAGAGACTCCAGACATTCGAAGATGCGCAGGTTGAGTTTGAGCGTATCAAGACGGAATTCTATGAGGAAGTTATCTATGCCGAGCAGGGACCGGGACCGGAAGAGTACCAGAAGTATTATGAGACGATGGATCCCACAACGGCGGAATATCTGTATAAACAGGTAGTACAGCAGACGGAGGCGGATCAGGAGTTGCAGGATTACGCCCAGGCATATGCTGAGATGAAGCCGAAGGAAGCGGCGGCGATTTTCGAGGCGATGACGGATAATCTGGAACTGGCGGCTAAAATTTTAAACCAGATGAGTACGGAGGACAGAGGTAAGATATTGGGTGTTATGGATCCGGAGGTTGCCTCCCGCCTGACGAAGATTATGGATCCCGATTCCTAGAAGAATTGTAACTGTTCAGAACAGGTCAGAGCGGAACCGCGCAGATCGTAAGGACAAACAGTTACGAAGAAATAAAACAGGCAGCAACGCTTCAGGGAAGCCTGAAAAAGACCGATATATATTATGCGGGAAACCGCATGTATATATAAATGCCGTAAGGCACAGAACCTTGATAATCAAAGAAAGGAGGAAAAAGTATGACCGTAAACAATGTGAACGCACTGCTTCAGTACAGCGCAGGTCAGACAGCTCCGGTCGGCGGCAGTCAGGATGAGACAGTCAAAGAAGGCTTCGATCAGCTTATGACCAAAATGAGCGATCAGTTGAGCAGACAGCAGTCTGATGCGGGAGAAGGTCAGACGATGGCGAAGACGACTGTGGCAGAGACGATGTCTGCCAAGGAACCGGTACAGAAGGACAGCGGCGTTCAGACTGCGGATGCGCAGGATTCTGTACAGTCAGACAAGACGGAGAATACGGCGCGGCAGGATGAAAGCAAAGAAACTGCCGGGGAGACAGAAAGCGTCAGCACGGATGAGGTACAGAAGGAAGCAGAGCAAAAGGGCGAAGAGCTTGTGCAGGATATTGCGGAAGAAATGGATGTGACGCCGGAAGAGGTAGTGGCAGCCATGGAAGTACTCGGACTGACAATGCTGGAACTCTTTGACCCAGACAATCTGAAACAGTTGTTATTGAATCTTGCGGACTGTACGGATGAGGTGGCGCTTGTAACCAATGAGACCCTCTACGATAATCTGCAGAATCTGCTGACGATAGCGGATGAGGATCTGGGGCAGTTGGCTGAGGAGCTTGGTATCAGCAAGGATGAACTTAATACCTTATTGACGCAGATGGTTTCTGCGCAGACGGAAACTGACATGCAGGAGACGATGCCGGAGCAGGCTATGCCGGAAGTGAATCTGGAAGGCATGAAGGATTATACCATATCGGTTCAGAAAGACGGCGAGACCGTACAGATGAAGGTAACCGTGGATGATGCAAGCGGCGCCAAAAGCGTTACGGAGGAAGTGACAGACGCTCCTGCGGCAGAGGTACAGAGCTTCTCCAGACAGAAAGAAAACCAGGCTTTTGCAGGAAATAAGGGAGAGAGCGGCAGCTTTACAGGAGACGCTTTCATGCAGACGCCCGCACAGCAGGCGGAGGTAAGCGAAGTACAGACGGCGGAGCCGGTGTTCCAGTCAGCCCAGACAGAAGAAATAATGGATCAGATCATGGAATACATGAAGATCAACCTGAAAGCTGACACACAGGAACTGGAAATGCAGCTGCATCCTGCTAATTTAGGCAGCGTAAACGTACAGATCGCGGCGAAGGACGGTGTGCTGACAGCGCATTTTACAGCGCAGAATGAAACGGTCCGCGCAGTGATTGAGACCCAGCTTATACAGTTAAAGAATCAGTTCGAAGAGCAGGGAATCAAGGTGAACGCGGTAGAAGTCACAGTTGCCGGCCATGCATACGGTGAGCAGTACTCACAACAGGATGAGAACGCGGCACAGGAGCAGGGCAGGACGAAGAAGGGAATCAGAAGAATCAATCTGGATGAAATCGGCGAAGAGGGAGATCTCGACGCGATGGATGATTCCGAGCGCATCGCCGTAGAGATGATGCAGGCTAACGGCAGCACGGTAGACTATATGGCATAGGATGATACAGAGAAAGGAGTGACATAATGGGCGTAGTAGGAAAAGTAGAAGACGGTAAGCTGGTGGAATCCACGGCGGCGGCTTCACTGGCGAATAAGGACAGTGTCAAGAAAGATAATTCCACGCTGGATAAGGATGCGTTTCTGCAGCTTCTGGTAGCGCAGATGAAGTATCAGGATCCGCTGGAGCCTACCTCCAACACGGAGTACATATCACAGTACGCGACATTCTCGGAATTAGAGCAGATGCAGAATATGAGCGCGTCATTGGAGCTTTCGAGAGCATCGGCGCTGGTCGGTGAGACCGTACTTTTGAAGGTGACGGACAGCTCCGGGCATACAACCACGGTACAGGGCAATGTAGATTATGTTGTCTATGAGAACAGTAAAGCATACCTGTCTGTCAATGGAGAATTGTATTCCATGGACGATCTGGATACGGTGGCAGATCCGGCATATCTGGAAGCATATGCGCTGGCGGCTGAGTTCCTGAATCTATACAACAAGCTTCCTGAGGTCGGCAAGCTTACGATCAGCGACAGAGAGAACGTGGAGAAGCTGCAGAGTATCTATGACGGAATGACGGATTATCAGAAGAAGTTCTTAACAGACGATTATGTGGATGGTCTGGAGAAGTATACTGCGAGAATGAAGGATCTGATCGCGAAGTATGAAGATGATAATAAGACTTCGGAGGATGAAGACGGAGACGAAGAGAAGTAAGATGCCAACGGACTGGCGGATAAGCAATCTCAGGGAGGAGCAGGATGATGAAGATTCAGAATAATCAATACCTTTCTCTTGAACGGATGCAGGATCAGTTCTTAAGCCAGAATAAGCAGACGGCAGGCAGCCTGAAGCGGGAGGGGCTTAGCTTTCAGGATATTCTGTCTAAGAAGACGGAGAATATTCCGGATGCGGGAGAGATCAAATTCTCCAAGCATGCGGCTAACCGCCTGATAGACCGGAACATCGAATTAACTGAGGAGCAGGTGGAACGCCTGAATCTGGGCGCGGCGAAAGCCGGAGCAAAGGGAATCAACGAGTCGTTGGTGATTGTTGATTCACTCGCTTTTATCGTAAACGTACCGAACCAGACGGTTATTACTGCGATGGATCAGACGGAAACGGATGAAAATGTATTTACGAATATTGATGGAGCCGTAATTATATAGCCGGACCTTGACGGAGGCTGACGTCCCTGACTGACAGATGGGACAGGGCGGTTTCAGAGAAGTATAAGGAGGTCATTTCACTATGATGAGATCATTGTTCTCTGGCGTGGCGGGTCTTAAGACACACCAGACCAGAATGGATGTTATAGGTAATAACATCGCAAATGTAAACACAACAGCATATAAATCACAGTCGATGGTATTCAGCGACTTATTATATCAGACGACGCAGGCAGCTTCCGGCGCTAATGCCGCGACGGGACGAGGCGGTATCAATGCGCGCCAGATCGGTCTTGGTTCCAAGACGGGCGCGATTTCCACTTCGATTACGACGCAGGGTTCCGCGCAGTCCACGAATAACCCGTTCGATATTATGATCACGGGAGATTCTTTCTTTATCGTGAACGATGGTTCACAGAATTTCTTCACAAGAGACGGTTCCTTCACAATCGACGGTGCGGGCAATCTGGTTATGTCTACTACCGGATATAAGGTTATGGGCTGGCAGACGGACGCGGAAGGCAATATTATGGCCGACGCCGTATCCGCGCTGCAGATTATGAACGCGGGTAATCTCACTTATCCGGCGGAGGCTACGACAGCAGCGTACGCATCCGGTATTGTGGATAAGACCGATACCCAGTTGTCAAGCTCGGCAGGTAAGATCATGATGCTGTCCTTCTATGACGCGCAGGGCTATGAGTATACTGCTAAGTTCAGCATACACAGCACCGGTACGGACGGAGACTTCCGTGTGAAACTGGATGATATCCTGGGAACCGGCGAAGACGGCGAGGTTTATTCGCTGAAGGATATTTATGGATTGAGTGATATCAGTCAGGTGGCAAGCTTTGGCGCCAATGGAACGGCTTCTACGACAGAATTGTATAATCTGGTGAATAACGCGAGATATGATGACGCAAACAACCAGTATTTTATGACCTATACCGAAGCCGATGTACTGAATGGTTATTCTACCAATCCGCTGATTGCCGCCGCTACTACGGCGACGGTTCAGTTAAATGACGGCGCTACGGTAGCTGCGGGAGGTACTGTCAATGTAGAAGTAGTAACCGGACTGACCAAGAATGAACTGACGGCCGAGCCCTATAATCTGATTTACGACAGCGCGACAAACACCTACTGGAAGGATCTGGGCGACGGC
The DNA here is from genome assembly GCA_017626325.1 of Lachnospiraceae bacterium. Lineage (GTDB taxonomy): Bacteria > Bacillota > Clostridia > Lachnospirales > Lachnospiraceae > UBA3282. The sequence goes on from JAGAIZ010000066.1 coordinate 11,713, forward strand.
AATGGTACGGTTCAGATTAATACGGAGGCTGCTTGGCAGACTGCGCTTGGCATCACGGGACTGACTGCGGTGCCGACGATCAATACGACTGACGGCAGTATCCAGATTACCTGCACCGTACCGCTTACTGCATCTATGGACTGCACCTACAATGCGAATACTAAGATGTTTGAGACGGAGCTTACAGGTGATGATATCTATAAGGCATACGGCCTTGAGAACACGTCGGATGTTACGTATACGATCGAGTCGGTAGTTTCCGACGGCACGGCCCAGATTACCAAGACGGTGGATGACAGCGGCAATCACCTCTATCTGAGTACCGACGACGGTTCTTTTGAGGGTATCGGTACGCACAATGCGAGCAGTACTGCCGTAACGCTTAACTTTAACGGCAGCGCCACTACACTCAGCGGCGAGACGATCGACTTAAGCGCATTTAACGATATTTCCATAGATTTCTCCAAGGTATTCGGCTCCGGCAACGGCGGCCTGTCCACCATCGGTATGGATAAAGGCGACCTGGGCGGCTATAACACGGGCAGAACCTACGGAGAGATGATCGGCGTGGAAGTAGGGCAGGACGGTAAGATCACCGCTTCCTATGACAATGGTCAGACGAAGCTCTTAGGCCAGATCGCGGTAGCGAACTTCGCGAATCCTTCCGGTCTTGCCAAACAGGGCAATAACCTTTATTCCGCGACGATGAACTCGGGCGATTTCGACGGTATCGGCGACGATATCACGGCAAGCGGCGGTTCCATGGAATCCGGCGTGCTGGAAATGAGTAACGTGGATCTGTCCTCCGAATTCACGGAGATGATTACGACACAGCGTGGTTTCCAGGCAAACAGCCGTATTATTACCGTATCTGATACGCTGCTTGAGGAGCTTGTCAATCTGAAGAGATAGTAGTGTGAAAAATCCATATGCGAAAGATTTTTCACACGCAAATTTGGGCTTGCGCCCAAATTCGCAGGTTGAGCAAGAATGGAAGATTAAAGTGAGCAGACAGAGAGGGGCTTTCCTGTTACGATGGGAAGGTTCCTCTTTCTTTGCGAGCGGTCGAATCCGAAATGCGGCGTGTTTCGGGGCTGCATAGATCTTAACGGATTTTATACAAAAAAATTTTGCAGTTTCACAGGATGTATGGTAAAATAAATAAGCTTTATGAATCTGATATATGTTTACATATAGGAGTATGCAATGGTAGAAGTTACGAAAATCAACGGGGTCAAGGTGCTGATCAATCCGGATTTGCTGGAGTTGGTGGAAGAGACGCCTGACACGGTGCTTTCTTTTACGACCGGGCGGAAAATTATTGTAAAAGAAAGTAGACAAGAAGTGAAAAATTTAGTAAAATCGTATAGAAAGGATATTTTTGCAAATTAGTGTAAAAACGGGTGGATATAGATGGATTTAGCTTCGATTCTTGGTTTGGTATTATGTTTTGTCCTGATGATATTCGGTATTTTATATGGAAATGAACCAGCGGCGCTTTTACGATTTTTGGACGCACCGTCAGCGCTGATTACATTTGGCGGTTCGTTCATGTGTATTCTTGCAAGTTATCCGCTCCAGGAGTATCTGGATGGTCTTAAGAGCATCAGATTGATCTTTAAGACATCGACGATGGATGTTCCGGCAATTATTCAGAAGATTATAGATTTATCTAATGTGGCGCGTAAGGAAGGTCTGCTTTCGCTGGAAGAAGCGGCGGAGGACGTTGAAGACGGGTTCCTTAAGAAAGGAATCCTGCTGATTGTCGATGGTACGGATCCCGAGCTTGTACGTGCTATTATGGAGACAGAACTTGTCAGCGTGGAGGACCGCCATAAAGGCAAGATCGGATTCTGGGAGAACCTGGGTGCGATGGGTCCTGCCTGGGGTATGATTGGTACGCTGATCGGTCTGATTAACATGCTGCAGGATATGGACGACCCTTCGTCCATCGGTCCTTCTATGGCGGTTGCTTTGATTACAACATTATATGGTTCCATTCTTGCCAACTGGATCTGCAATCCGGTGGCGACGAAGCTGAAAGGTAAGAATGCGGAAGAAATGATGGTGAAGGAGATAGAGATCGAGGGCCTTTTGTCGATTCAGGCAGGAGAGAACCCGCGAGTAATTGAAGAAAAACTGAAATCCTTCCTGGCACCTAAGGACAGAGAAACTCAGAATGAAGAAAGCGGAGGTGAAGCAGATGGCTAAGAAGAAGCCGGATGAACCCCCAAAAGGCGCGCCGGCGTGGCAGTCGACTTTTGCGGACCTGATGAATCTGCTACTCTGCTTTTTCGTGTTGTTGTTTTCCATGTCCACCGTAGATGCGCAGAAGTTTGAAGAAGTGGTAGCGTCTTTCAACCAGACGTTTTCGATCTTCTCGGCGGGCGCGACGGCGATCGGCGACGGAATTCTGGTCAGCAACGGCGTCAGCCAGTTGAATGAACTGGATGAATATATTAACAGCACCGGTAAGATGGACGAAGGTGAGATCGTCTCAGAAGATGTGGCGAACGCACAGCAGAAGGTTGAGGAAGCCCAGTTGGAAGAGGCGGAGGAACTCGCTGAGAAAATACAGGAAGCTGTTGACGAACGGGGAATGGGTGAAGATATTGATCTGGATTTTACAACACAATACGTACAGTTGACGTTAAAGGGAGCGTTGCTTTTTGATTCGGGAAGTACGCTGCTGAAAGAAGAGGCGAAGCCGGTGTTGGAGCAGGTGGGTCTGATTCTGGAGAAATATGCGGATGGAACGATTGAGATAGAAGGGCATACGGACAATGTGCCGATGTCAGGCGCAAAGTACTCTAACAATGACGAACTTAGTTCGGGACGAGCGCTGTCAGTATTTAATTATCTGTTATCTGTTGCAAATCTGGATCCGGCGAATGTGAAGCATGCCGGCAGAGGAGAGTATGTGCCGGTGGCGGACAATTCGACAGCGGAAGGAAGAGCCAAAAACAGAAGAGTAGAAATTAAGATATATACAACCCTTAGTTCCTATTGATTGACAGGGATTTATGGTTTACAATAAGTAGGGTTTGCGGCAGGTGATCTGCAATAAGTAAAAGGAGAATATACGGCTATGAAGAAGAATATGATTTCCATTATTATATTGGCTTTGCTCATTGTCAATATCGTGCTGACGGCCATTATGATGTTCAGCGTGACGAGTGCTTCCAGGAAGACCGCAGCGCTGGTGGATAATATTGCGGCCGCTCTTGATCTGGAGTTGGCAGCCAACGGGGAAGAAGAGGAAGAAGAGCAGGTTTCCATGGAGGACACCGAGACTTATCCGATCTCCGAGCCTATGACGATTCTGCTTAAATCGGATGAAGGCGCGGATGGCGAATCGAAGGATCATTATTTTATCGTGTCAGTGACGCTGTCTATTAACACGAAGGATAAGGGATATAAGACATATGGTTCCGATCTGTCGGCGCAGGAGAATCTGATTAAGAGTGAGATCAGCGACACGTGCGCACAGTATACGCTGGAGGAAGTCAAGAATAATCAGGATCAGATCAGGGATGAGATTCTTGAGAGATTACAGACTATGTTTGATTCCAAATTTATCTATAATGTGTCATTCAGTGATACGATGTTCCAGTAGTATGCATATATAGTACCACAGGAGGTGAACTTTCGTGGGAGAGGTACTATCTCAAAGTGAGATTGATAATCTGCTCGCGGCCTTAAGCAGCGGCGAGTTGGATGCTGGCGATATGAATGACGCCAGCGATAAGCAGGTGAAGAACTATGATTTTAAACGTCCTACAAAGTTCTCCAAAGAACATCTGCGAACACTGGAAATTATTTACGAGCATTACGGAAGACTGCTTTCGACGAATCTTCCTGTATATCTCAGAAAGAATATACAGGTTTCTGTGGCAAGTTCTGAGACGGTTATTTTTTCGGAATTTTCGAATGCGCTATCGAATCCGGTTATATTGGGAATTGTTAATTTCCAGCCGCTTGGCGGCACGATTATTATTGAGCTTGCGACGCAGCTAGGCTTTGCAATGATTGACAGGATGCTTGGCGGCGCGGGAGATCCTCTTGATAAGAACAGGGATTTCACCGAAATAGAGATGACGATTATAGAGAAGATGATGGTAGTCTGTATGCAGCTTATGCGTGAACCATGGAAGAATGTGGTGGATATCAGTCCGGTGATGGAGAGGATTGAGACCAATTCTCAGTTCGCTCAGGTTATCGCACCGAATGATATGATCGCAATTGTTACCTTAAATGTGAAAATAGGCGAAGTGGAAGGCTTCATGAATATCTGTCTGCCGTTCTTTACGTTAGAGAGCGTTATGGATAAGCTGAATACCAAGTACTGGTACGCTAACATGCAGGAGCAGAACGATGAGGACTTTGAGGAATATATTGAAGCGCTGATTAAGAGAGTAGACGTTCCTGTGAAGGCGGTGCTTGGCAAGACCAATATATCGGTGAGCGATTTTGTGAATCTGCAGGTCGGCGATATTATACGGCTGGATACCGAAGCGGAGCAGGATCTTACGGTATATGTTGGCAATATTAAGAAATTCACCGCATTACCGGGCTCGAGCAGAGATAAATATGCTGTCAGAGTGACGTCGGTAATTAGAGAGGGGGAATAAAGCATGGATGGAATGTTATCACAAGATGAAATAAATGCACTCTTGAGCGGGATGGATTCACCGAGCGACGTCAGCGACATTGTGGAAGCGACAGCGGCATCTATGGAAGAATCGGGCGGCGCGAAGCTGGATGATTCACTCCTGACAGAAATTGAGAGAGATGCAATCGGTGAAGTGGCGAATATCAGTATGGGTTCTTCGGCGACTACACTGTATTCACTGGTCAACCGCAAAGTAAATATCACGACTCCGGTTGTTACGCTGGCAACCTGGGAGAATGTGTTATCAGAATATGAGAAGCCGTGTGTATTTATACAGATCAAATATACGGTGGGTCTGGATGGCTCCAATATCCTTGTGTTAAAGGAGCATGATGTGAAGGTTATCACCGACCTGATGATGGGCGGCGATGGCAGCAATACGGACGGCGAGTTGGGAGAACTGCATTTGAGCGCGATCTCCGAGGCAATGAACCAGATGATGGGTTCCGCTGCTACATCTCTTTCCACGATGCTTGGCAAGATGATTGATATCAGCCCGCCGGAGGCAAGCCTGGTTGATCTTACGGCTTTCAAGTCGGGAGGAGACATAGCCGAATTCCTGGATGGAACGTTCTGCAAAATTGCATTCCGTATGCAGATTGATGATCTGGTGGATTCCACGATTATGCAGTTGTATCCGATTGACTTCGCGAGGGAGTTATACAATACCTTCATAGGCAATCAGGGAGGCTCGGATACGACGGGATCAGAACCGGAACCGGCGCCTCAGGCATCTGCTCCTGCACCCGCTCCCCAGATGGATATGGGACAGCAGATGGCGCCTCAGATGGATATGAGCCAAATGGGTATGGGCCAGATGGGAATGCAGCAAATGGGGATGCCGCAGATGCAGATGGGAATGCCACAGATGCAGATGCCGCAGATGCAGATGGGAATGCAGCAAATGGGAATGCCTCAGATGATGCAGCCTAATATGAATATACAGCCAGCACAGTTTCAGAGTTTCTCCAATGATTTTAATCCTATGCAAAGTCAGGAGAATATCAGCTTGATTAAAGATGTGCCGTTGGAGGTTACCGTAGAATTGGGAAGAACCTCTAAATCCATTTCAGATATTCTGGATTTCGCTCCGGGTACTATCATTGAACTGGATAAAATTGCCGGAGAACCGATCGACGTATTGGTCAACGGTAAATTTGTTGCAAAAGGTGAAGTAGTAGTAATCGAAGAAAGTTTTGGCGTTCGAGTAACTGAAATTATCAAATAAAATGAAATAGGAGAAGAGAGATGGCAAAGAATATTTTAGTATGTGATGATGCAGCATTCATGCGTATGATGATCAAGGATATCCTGACAAAAAACGGATATAATGTAGCCGGTGAAGCTGAGAACGGTGCCAAGGCAGTAGAGAAATATAATGAACTGAAGCCTGATCTTGTGCTGATGGATATTACCATGCCTGAGATGGACGGTATTCAGGCTCTTAAGAAAATCAAAGCGGCTGATCCGAGCGCTACGGTTATCATGTGTTCGGCTATGGGACAGCAGGCGATGGTTATCGAGTCTATCCAGTCCGGCGCAAAGGACTTTATCGTAAAGCCTTTCCAGGCAGACCGTGTGCTGGAGGCAGTTAAGAAGGTAGTTGGATAATGATACTTATGGTATCAGACAGAGCTGATTCTTATATACAGTTCCTAACGATATTGATTATCTTCGTATTTGTGTTAGCGGTTACCTACTGGGTCACGAAATGGACGGCGGGATATCAGAAGAGCAAAACTGTTGGCGCGAATATGGAGATGATTGAGACTCTGCGCCTGACGAACAATAAGTATGTTCAGATTATCAGAGTAGGGCAGAAATATTTGGCAGTTGCGGTTTGCAAAGATACTGTTACAATGTTAGCAGAGATTCCTGCGGATGAGTTATGCTTATCTGAGGGAGAAGGGTCTAAAGTATCTTCTTTCAGAGATGTTTTGGCCAGAGTACAAAAAGGAAATTTTCTGGAAAAAGAAGATGGGCGAGACGAATGAAGAGTAATTTTTCCGGATATCATTTGGCAAAATTAGTATGCCTGCTGTTATTGGCAGGCATATTGTGTCTTAGTCGGAAGACGACGGCATATGCGGTAAACGATACGCCGTATCGGGAGTCCAACCTCACCGGAACGAATGAGGAGCGGACCAATATAGAAGAACCCGGCGCGTCGGAAAATGCCGATGATTTATCAGAACTTAATATAGCCAATACGGTGACGGTTACATACAACAATGGTAATGGCAGTGTGAATGGCGCTTTGCGTATTCTGGTGATCCTTACCCTAATTGCTATTGCACCGTCATTGATTATTATGTTGACCTCGTTTACCAGAATTATTATTGTTCTGCATTTTACGAGACAGGCATTGAATACACAGACGGCGCCGCCTAATATTGTTTTGATAGGTCTTGCGCTCTTTTTGACGTTCTTTATTATGCAGCCTACGCTGGCTACTATCTACACGGAAGCAGTAGTTCCGTACGAGGCGGGAGAACTGGATCAGGAAGAGGCGCTTACGAAAGCGGTTCAGCCGATACGCGAATATATGTACCGGCAGACACAGAAGAAGGACGTCAGTCTCTTTATGGAAATTAACCGTACAGAGTGGGACGGGAGCCTGGATGCGATTCCGATGAGCGTTCTGGTGCCGAGCTTCATTATCAGCGAGCTTAGAATGGCTTTTATTATCGGATTCTTGATTTACATACCATTTATTGTAATCGATATGGTGGTGGCGTCAACGCTGATGAGTATGGGTATGATGATGCTGCCGCCGACCACCATTTCCATGCCTTTTAAGATTCTGCTTTTTGTTCTGGCAGATGGCTGGTATCTGGTAATTAAGGGGCTGGTAGAGAGCTTCTACGTCTATTAGCGGTTACAGCAGGGCGGATTACTATTTTAGCATGAGAAAGGAAGAGAAGATATGACAATAGATGACGTCACAGCCATTGCTTCGGGGGCATTGTTTACGATCATTAAATGTGCGGCGCCGCTTCTGCTTGTGTCGTTGATAGTAGGTCTTATTGTCAGTATCTTTCAGACAGTTACCTCTATTCAGGAGCAGACACTTACCTTCGTGCCCAAGATACTGGCGATATTTCTGACGCTTATTCTGGTGGGGCACTGGATTATGAATACAATCGTAGAATATATGACGAACCTGTGGACGAATTTTAGCGCTTATATCAGATAATAAGAAAGTGGCGGAATGATCGATTTTACTTTTACTTACGCAGATTTAGAATACTTTTTACTGATTCTTGTAAGGATTAGCTGTTTTATTTATATCGCGCCATTCTACGGTATGTCTAATGTGCCGCGGAGGGTGAAGGTTGGTCTCAGTATTTTTATCGCATATCTGGTATTTAATGCGGTAGATCATAATGAAGTCGTCTATGACAGCCTGCTTGAGTACGCCGTTATCGTTATGAAGGAGGCTATGACAGGTTTTCTGATCGGATGGGGAGCGCAGCTTTGCACCACGGTTACTGCGCTTGCTGGAAGCGTTGCAGATATGGAGATCGGCGTTTCCATGGTTTCTTTGATGGATCCGACGACCAGAGAACAGGCGACCTTCAGCGGCGTGTATTATCAGTATATGTTTACGCTATTTCTGATCATTACAGGCATGCACCGGTATCTTCTGCAGGCTCTGATAGACACTTTTACGCTGATACCTGTGAATGGAGCAATCTTTAAGACAGAAACCCTGTTGGAATCTGTGATTATGTTTATGACAGATTATATTACGATCGGTTTCCGCATTATCCTTCCGATCTTCTGTACGATGATTCTGCTGAATGTTATTCTGGGCGTACTGGCCAAGGTATCGCCTCAGCTTAATATGTTTGCGGTGGGTATACAGCTTAAGATGCTGGCCGGGCTGGGCATTATGTTTTTGACTGTCAGAATGCTTCCCGGCGCGGCGGATTTTGTGTTTACCGAAATGAAAAGGATGATCGTGTCTTTTGTGGAGGGGATGACATGATATTAGAGTATAATCTCCAATTCTTCGCCAAGGATGGTCCCGGCGGAGAGAAAACAGAAGAGCCTACCTCCAAGAAGCTGACCGACGCCCGCAAGGAAGGTCAGGTAGCTAAGAGCAAGGAGGTTACGAGCGCTTTTGAACTGCTGGCAATCTTCGCACTGCTCTATGTATGGATCGAGAAAATGGGAACTTATTTTGTGGGAAATATCTATGATATTTATTCCCAGATTCCCGAATTTATCAAGATGTATGACGGCGATGTACCGGCGCAGACGATCAACATGATATTCATCAAATCCATGGGCAGGGTATTGCTGCTTGTGGCGCCCTTCCTGTTAGTTGGTTTCGTCGTAGCGTTTGTATGCAATGTGGTACAGGTGAAGTGGAAACCGACTTCCAAGCCGATGAAGCCTAAATTCAGTAAGCTGAATCCAATCAGCGGGTTCAAAAGGTTTTTCTCCATTAACTCACTGATGGAGTTGTTTAAATCCATCCTGAAAATCGGATTGATTTCTTATGTGGTGTACTCTTATTTAAAGAAAAACATGCCGCCCCTGTATCTGTTCTATGATATTTCTCTGCAGGAGGGAGTCGCCAAGGTAGGAACGCTGGTCATGAATTTGGGACTGCGGATCGCGGTCTGGTATATGCTGATTGCGATAATCGATTATGTCTATCAGAAGATCAAGTTTAAGAACGACATGAAGATGACCAAGCAGGAAGTCAAGGATGAGTTCAAGAATCAGGAAGGCGATCCCCAGATCAAGAGCAGACAGCGGCAGAGGATGCAGGAAGCGTCCAGACGGCGTATGATGCAGCAGCTTCCTGAGGCGGACGTGGTGATTACGAACCCGACGCACTATGCGGTGGCAATCAAGTATGATCCGGATCTATATGATGCGCCCTATGTGGTGGCGAAGGGTGCGGATTATCTGGCGCAGAAGATTAAGGAAAGCGCGAAGGAGCACCATATTGAGATCGTTGAGAATAAGCCGCTTGCCCGTATGTTGTATGCGAATGTAGAGGTGGGCAGCGTGGTGCCGCCGGAGTTATATCAGGCAGTGGCGGAAGTGCTTGCCTTTGTATATCATTTACAGGGCAGGGTATAGGTTGAAAAATCACTCTGATGGAACCCGGCAGCCCGCGATGGGCGTGCGCGGCGACCTCACAGATTAGAATATTAGAATTTCCAAGGAGAGGAGAAGAAGCGGATGGGAAGTTTGAAAAAGGCTGACTTTGGCGTGGCTGCATATGTTCTTGCCGCGTTCATAATGCTGATAGTGCCGATTTCATCGGGGCTTCTGGACGTGCTTCTGGCATGTAATATTGCGGTAGCTTTTACGGTTATGTTTGGCTGTATGTTTGCTACGGAAGTATTGAATATGTCATATTTTCCTACGATTCTGTTATTTACCACGATTTTCAGAATCGCGCTGAATGTTTCTTCGACCCGTCTGATTCTTACCACCGGAGATCCCGGTAATGTGGTGCAGACCTTCGGTCAGTATGTAGGCGGCGGCGATCTGATTATCGGTGCGATTGTCTTTATTATTCTGATTATTATACAGTTTATGATTATCAATAAAGGTTCCGAACGTGTGGCGGAGGTTACGGCAAGATTCACACTGGATGCCATGCCCGGTAAGCAGATGGCGATTGACGCCGACTTAAATACGGGAGCAATTACGGATGCGGAGGCGAAGAAACGGAGAGATAAGATTCAGGAAGAAGCCAGCTTCTTCGGTTCCATGGACGGTGCGGTTAAGTACGTCAAGGGAGACGCTACTGCGGGTCTGATTATTACGGCCGTCAATATTATCGGCGGTATTGCCATGGGTATGACGCGTCAGGGCATGGAGCTGAATGACGCGCTGAACAAATATACGATTCTGACGATCGGTGACGGTCTGGTCAGCCAGATTCCATCCCTTCTTATTTCCCTGTCGACAGGTATTCTTGTGACTAAGGGCTCTAAGGACGCTGATTTCGGAACGGTTTTGATCAGACAGTTGTTCGGTGTACCCAAGGTGCTGTATCTTGTGGGCGCGGTAATTGCGGGACTGGGTATTGTCACACCGTTAAATACCTTCATTTTCGTTGCGCTGGGCGTTATCTTCATTATAGCGGGACGCATGATAGCAGGAACGATCGAGACGGCACAGATCGAGCACGAAGCGGACGAAGAGGAAGCGGCCGCAGAGGAAATCAGGCAGCCGGAGAATGTCACATCTCTGCTGCAGGTAGATCCTATCGAGCTGGAGTTCGGCTATGGAATTATTCCGCTGGCGGATGTCAACCAGGGCGGCGATTTACTGGACCGTGTCGTAATGATAAGACGGCAGATCGCGCTGGAGCTTGGTACTGTCGTACCGATTATCCGATTGAGGGATAACATACAATTGAATCCGAATCAATATATTATTAAAATAAAGGGAGTTCAGGTCAGTGAGGGAGAGATTCTGTTTGATCACTATATGGCGATGAATCCCGGATATGTGGAAGAGGAGATAACGGGTATTCCGACTTTCGAACCTTCCTTCCATCTGCCTGCTATCTGGATTACGGAAGGACAGAGGGAACGTGCGGAGAGTATGGGATATACGGTAGTGGATCCGCCCTCCATTATAGCGACGCATCTGACAGAGATTATCAGACAGTACATAGCGGAACTTCTTACCAGACAGGATGTGCAGAATCTGGTCAACAACCTGAAAGAGTCCAATCCGTCTCTGGTGGAAGAACTGGTGCCGAAGCTGCTTGGGCTTGGTGAGATACAGAAGGTACTGCAGAATCTGCTGCGGGAAGGTATCTCGATCAGAGATCTGCTTACGATTTTCGAGACGCTTGCCGATTATGCGGCGACTACGAGAGATACGGATATTCTGACAGAATATGTCAGACAGAGTCTTAAGAGAGCGATCTCTAATAAATTCTTCCCGTTTCATGAGACGACCAGCGTAGTGACGCTGGATCCGAAGCTGGAACAGGAGATTATGGCAAGTGTGAAGCAGACAGAGCAGGGAGCTTACCTGACACTGGATCCGGTCAAGACTAAGGCGATTATGAATTCTGTCGGCACAGAGACAAAGAAACTGGAAGATCTGGGTAAGATGCCGATTATAATTACCTCGCCGATTGTGAGAGTATATTTTAAGAAGCTGACGGAAGATTATTATAAAGATCTGGTAGTAATCTCTTATAATGAGATAGAGTCCAATATTGAATTACAGTCTGTTGGGATGGTGACAGCATAATGATAATCAAGAAATTTACTGCGAAAACTGAAAACGAAGCGATTTCTGCGGCGAAGAAGGAACTTGGCGAGGGTGTGGTAGTCATGAACGTCAAGAATGTGAAGAGCAAGGGTTTCCTGTCTTTCTTAAAGCCGTCTCAGGTGGAGGTCACGGTAGCGCTGGAGGAAGAGAGCGAGAAGTATACGGCGGCGGTCTCCGCCATCAACAGTGTGATCGCTTCCAGTCAGAATAAGGATGCGGAAGCTGTGAAAAACGCACCGACTGCAGCCGCAGAGACAGTAGTCAAGAAGGAAAGCAGTGCGATTGAAGAGAAATTAGACAGCTTGCAGTCGCTTCTGGAGCAGCAGTTACAGAAGCCGGAAGAGGAGAAGGAAGAGAAAGAGAATAAGACGCAGGAGGAACCCAGAGAAGAGACTGAAACGGATAAATTCATGAAGCTTCTGCACCGCACGATGCTGGATAACGAGGTGGATGAGAAATATGCCGGTGAGATTATAGATGAAATCGAACAGCTTAATAAACCGAATCTGCCGTTTGATTATGCACTTGCCAATATTTATCAGAAAATGATTCTGAAATTCGGGAAGTCGGACGGCATTACACCGGCTGAAAATGGCATTAAAATGGTGTTCTTTATCGGTCCGACAGGCGTCGGCAAGACGACTACGATCGCCAAGATTGCTTCTAAATTCCGCGTGGATGAGAAGAAGAAGGTAGCTCTCCTGACAGCGGATACATACAGGATCGCAGCAGCGGAACAACTGCGTACCTACGCCAATATTCTCGAAGTGCCCTTCCGCGTGATTTATACGGTGGAAGAGATTGAGAAAGCGATGGAAGACTTTAAGGATTATGATTATATTCTGGTGGATACGGCCGGACATTCGCACCAGAACAATACACAAAAAGAAAATATGAGTAATTTCATACATTCTGTGGATGACAAGGTGGAGAAAGAAGTATACCTGGTTGTAAGCGCTACCACAAAATACCGTGATCTGATCAGCATAGCGGATTCCTATAAAGAGATGGCGGACTATAAGCTTATTTTCACGAAGCTGGACGAGACGACTACATTGGGAAATTTACTGAATCTGAGGCTTTATACGGGCGCATCCCTGTCTTATGTAACGTATGGACAGAATGTGCCGGACGATATTGAGGACTTTAATCCACAGAAGACGGTGAAGAGATTGCTCGGAGGGAAGAACTAAGGAGGAAGCCGATGGATCAGGCTGAACAGTTAAGAAATATAATTAAAGCAAACAGCCAGCCGAGGCGTTCTTTGGCGAGAGTGATAACCGTTACCAGCGGCAAAGGCGGCGTGGGTAAATCCAATACCGCCATCAATCTGGCAATACAGTTTCGCAGGATGGGGCAGAAGGTTATTATCCTGGACGCCGATTTTGGATTGGCAAACATAGAAATCATGTTCGGCGCGGTACCGAAACATAACTTATGTGATTTAATATATCAGGGCAAAAATATTAAAGATATTATTACTTGGGGACCGATGGAAGTCGGTTTCATATCCGGCGGATCAGGGATTGCCGGAATGTCTAATCTGAGTAAGGATTATCTGAATTATATCATTCAGAATCTGACGGAGTTAGATGAGATGGCGGATACGATCATCGTTGATACGGGAGCGGGAATATCAGACGCTGTACTGGAATTCCTGGTAGCCAGCGGAGAAATCCTTCTGGTAACTACGCCGGAGCCGACGTCCATTACCGACTCTTATTCCCTGCTCAAAGCATTAGGCAGGCATCCGCGGTATTCCAGCGAAGCGTCGCAGATCAAGGTGATAGCCAATAAGGTGTCGGGAGAGGCGGAAGCGGAAGCCTTGTATGCGAAATTGGAAGTGGTAGTGGAACGTTATCTGAAGGTGCCGATCGCTTATCTGGGGATGATTCCGCAGGACGAACAGCTTGCCAGGGCGGTCATGCAGCAAACGCCGGTATCTCTGGATAATCCGAAGGCAAAATCCGCGGTCGCTTATGAGGTAATGGCGGCGAAGCTGATGAATAAGGAATTAAATAAGAATCTGACAAAACGCGGAATGGCTGCATTCTTTTCACATATGATATCGAAGCGTTCATAATACTTGACAAGAAGAGTACAGTAATCACGAAGGAGGGAGAGAGATGCCTAATCTGATATCGAAGTATGTCGTGCCCGGCTGCAGGGTAGATTTGCAGGCGATTGAGCGTTCCCCGGCAATGTCGCATACAGACGGACATCGTAAGAGCCACCAGAGTAAGGTACTGGATATTATTTCAGAGGACAGAATAGAGGTAGCCATGCCGATGGAGAAATCCAAACTGATTCTGCTGCCTGTGGATGGAGAATACGATCTGTATTTCTATGGCGACAATGGTCTGTATCAATGTCACGCCAGAGTGGCGGACCGGTATAAGAATAACAATATATATGTTCTGGTGCTGGATCTGATCAGTAATCTGAGGAAGTACCAGCGCAGGGAGTATTACAGATTCAGTTGTGCGCTGGAGATGGATTCCAGACAGCTTGAGGAAGAAGAAATATCGGTGGCAGATCAGGGCGTCGATAAACTGATTCCCGAACTGCCTTTAAAGAGCAGCGTTGTGGTGGATATCAGCGGAGGCGGGCTTCGCTTCGTGGCCAATTACGCCTATGAAGAGCAGAGCATGATCCTGTGCAAATACCGTCTTTTGAAGAATGGAAAGGCCAAGGAGTATAACCTGGTAGGCAGAGTCCTTGCCGTAAGAGAGCTGGATAACCGGAAGGGTATCTTTGAACACCGGGTACAGTATGTGAACCTGAATTCGGAAGAAAGAGAAGAAATCATTAAATATATTTTTGATGAGGAGCGCAAAACGCTTAAGAATCAAAAAGGCCCAGAACGATAGAGGACAGCGGCATTGAAACAGTCGTAAATGGAAATAGCTGTAAAAAGAAAGAAAAGATATAGAAACAAAGAATAGAGGAGAGGCGTGGAAAATGAAAAAAAATATATTGCTTGTTGACGACTCTGCACTCATGAGAAGGGTACTCTGTGATATAATCAACAGTGATGAAAGATTTCAAGTACAGGATAAGGCTGTGAACGGTCTGGAAGCGTTGGATCTTCTTAGCAGAAAGACATATGATGCGGTTGTGCTGGACGTCAATATGCCTCAGATGAACGGTCTTGAACTGCTGAAGGAACTGCAGAAGCGCAAGATTTCGGCAAGGGTTATGATGGCGAGTACCGATACGAAGGAAGGCGCTAAGACTACGCTGGATGCATTGGAGCTGGGCGCGCTTGATTTTATACATAAGCCCAACAATGCGATGGACTGCAGAAACGGGGAATTCAAAGAGAAGATGCTTCGTATTCTGGCAGTCGTAGCGGACTCCAGGACGCCCTCTATAGGCAAGACGTTCACCATGGAGGAGCTTAAGACTTCCAGGAAAATGGTAGCGCTGGTCAGCAAACACGCGTCTGCGGTAAGCGGCAATAAGGTGGTGGCGCTTGCAAGTTCCACAGGCGGTCCCAAAGCGCTGCAGGCGGTTATTCCGAGACTTCCAAAGAACCTGAATGCTCCGGTGGTGGTTGTACAGCATATGCCGGCAGGCTTCACGGCATCCTTGGCGGAAAGACTGGATTCCTTAAGCGAGGTTCATGTCAAGGAGGCGGCGGAAGGCGACGTATTGGAAGCCGGAACGGTGTATATTGCCATGGGAGGCAAGCATCTGAATGTTCTGACTATGGCGAGCAAGTACAGCATCCATTACACGGACGAGCCGTCCAGAGAGGGCGTGAAGCCCTGCGCCAATTATATGTATGAGTCTCTTTGCGACAGCAGATATGATCAGATCGTATGCGTTGTTATGACAGGGATGGGAGCCGACGGCACACAGGGAATCCAGAACTTGAAAAAAAGGAAAAAAATCCATGTAATTGCTCAGGAGGCAAGCACATGCGCGGTATATGGCATGCCTAAGAGCGTCGTAAACGCCGGGCTTGCAGATCAGATCGTACCGCTTGAGCAGATTGCACAGGAAATAATAATGAACGTGGGGGTAAAATAATATGGACGTAAGTCAGTATCTCGAGATTTTCCTTGATGAAACAAATGAACATTTACAGAACTTAAATACCCAGATTCTTTCTCTGGAGCAGGATCCTGAGAACATGGATACGATCAACGAGATCTTCCGCGCGGCGCATTCCTTAAAAGGTATGGCGGGAACTATGGGTTATAAGAGAATGCAGACCCTGACGCATGATATGGAGAATGTATTCTCGGAGGTTCGAAACGGCAATATTAAGGTGAATGCGGGCATGATAGACGTGCTGTTCCAGTGTCTCGACGCGCTGGAAGAGTATAATACCAATATCAGAGAGAGCTCTGACGAAGGCACCAATGATAATGAGCCTCTGATCAAACAGTTGAACGATATCATGAACGGCGGTGAAGCGGCAGACAGCGGTGCGGCTAAGGAAGCTAAGCCTGAGGCTTACGCGGCGAAACCGGAAGGAAAGGACGCGGACAAAGACAGCGGGGAAGGCAGAAAATGGCTGGATATCACCTTGAACGATAATCAGCAGACTGTCTTAAGAGAGGCTGTCAAACAGGGTAAGAAAGTATACGGACTGACGGTAAAGGTACATGAATCCTGTATCCTGAAAGCAGCAAGAGCGTTTCTGGTATTTAAGGCGATTGAGGAGAACAGCGAAATTATCGTTTCCAATCCTTCCGCACAGGATATCGAGGATGAGAAGTTCGAACTGGATTTCAGTCTGGTCGTTATATCCGATGCGTCTTTGGATAAAGTCATTGCCGCAGCAAAGGGCGTGTCTGAAATAGAAGACGTTCTGGGCGGCGTTATGGATATCGAGGCGGCTTCCGCAGCAGAGACGCATCAGGACACAGCAGCTTTAGCAGCGGGAACTGTTATGGAGACCGCAGCGCAGACATCGGCAGAAGAAAGCACGGCGCAGACATCAGTACCGGCAGCGACAAGCGCGCCGCCTGCGGCTAAGAAAGCGCCTGCGAACAAACCGGCAGCGAATAAGCCTGTAGTAAACAGGACCGTCAGAGTCGATATCGAGAAACTGGATACGCTGATGAATCTGGTGAGCGAGCTGATCATCGCCAAGAACTCTCTCGTATCAGCTTCCGCGATGTCCGGTACTTCCAGTCAGGCGGTCAATGAGCAGATCGAGTACTTAGAGAGCGTTACGACGTCTCTGCACGAATCTGTTATGAAAGTTCGAATGGTGCCTATTGAGAGCACAGTAAATAAATTCCCGCGTATGGTCCGCGATCTGCAGAAGAAGCTGGGCAAGAAGATGGAACTGTACATGTCGGGTGAAGATACCGAGTTAGACCGTACCGTAGTAGACCAGATCGGCGATCCTTTGATGCATCTGCTCAGAAACGCCGCGGATCATGGCCTTGAGTCTGCGGAAGTGCGTAAGGAGAGAGGTAAGCCGGAGGTTGGTTCTATCTTCTTAGACGCTTATCAGGACGGCAATAACGTTGTGATTGAAGTGCGGGATGATGGTAACGGTATCGACACGGAGGCAGTTAAGAATAAAGCGATCGAGCGCGGCGTCATCACACCGGAACAGGGCGAGAACATGAGCGAGAAGGAGATTACCAATCTCTTATTCAACGCCGGATTCTCTACTGCCAAGGTAGTATCTGACGTATCGGGCAGAGGCGTAGGTCTGGATGTGGTGAAATCCATGATCGAATCCTTAAGCGGCGAGGTAGAGGTGAAATCCAAGCTGGGAGAAGGCAGTTCATGGATTATCAGGCTGCCGCTGACACTGGCTATTATTCAGGCGCTTATGGTGGATATCGGCAATGAGAAATACGCTATCTCACTCGGCTCTATTCAGACCATCGAAGATATTTCACCCGCTGACGTGAAGCTGGTGCAGGCTAAGGAAGTGATTCAGTTAAGAGATCTTGTCATTCCGCTTATCCGTCTCAATGAGATCCTGGATATTGAGAGCAAGAAAGATCCCAATGAGAATCTGGTGGTGGTTATCGTTAAGAAGGGCGACAAGTATGCCGGATTAGTTGTGGATGAACTGATCGGACAGCAGGAGATCGTTATCAAATCACTTGGCAAGTATATCAGTAAGTGTAAAATCATCAGCGGCGCGACAGTCCTTGGCGACGGCGAAGTGGCACTGATTCTGGACGCTAATACACTTATTTAGTCAGAGGGAGGAACAGCGGTATGGAAGAATTGAAAGTAGCTAGTGAAACCACACAGTTCATTGTGATTCAGCTTGGAGATGAACAGTATGGCATCGACATTAAATACATAGACAATATCGTCAGAATGCAGCATATCACCAGAGTGCCTAAGGTTGACGCTTATCTCAAGGGCGTGATCAACCTTCGCGGCGAAGTAATTCCTGTTATGAGCATTCGTATTAAGATGGGCTTAGAGCCGGATGTGGAAACGAAATCCAGCCGGATTATTATTCTGAAAATGGAGCAGCAGGGTACGATTGGCATTATCGTAGACGAGGTAAAAGAAGTAGTGACGCTGGAGAATGACCAGATTGAGAAGATTGCATATGATTCCAAAGATGAGAAAGACAATTTCCTGTGCGGAATCGGTAAATGTGACGGCAGCCTGATTTCTCTGCTGGATCTCAATTCTGTAGTTCTCGAGAATGTTTAGGAGGAACCGTAGTGGGTGAAATTACCTTAGAAAGAATGTCTGATGAATATTTTGACGTTCTCAAAGAGCTTGGAAATATTGGCGCAGGCAATGCAACCACCGCATTGGCGCAGATGATGCAGTGCAAGGTGGATATGTCGGTTCCGCAGGTAAAATTGCTGGAATTCAAAGAGTTAGGCGAGCTGATGGGCGGCGAGGAAATGATCATGGCGGGTATCTATCTCGGTATCGAGGGAGATATCACGGGAAGTATTATGTTCCTTTTGGAAAAAACAGCCGCGAGACATCTTGTCAGTAAATTGATGGGAATGGCGCCGGAAGGAGAAGACTTCTCCGAGATGGAGCTTTCCGCATTGAAAGAGGTAGGCAATATCATTACAGGAGCGTATCTGAACTCCCTGTCCGGTTTGACTAATCTGGTCATATATCCTTCCGTACCGGATTTGTGCGTAGATATGGCGGGCGCGATCTTAAGCGTGCCCGCAATCGAGTTTGGCGCGCTTGGCGATAAGATTTTATTAATTCAGACGCAGTTTTTTGATGAGATGGTTCTTGACGGGTATTTTATCCTCATTCCTGATCTGGCGTCATATGGCAGAATATTATCAGCACTGGGACTGGACTAAGCATCACACTGATCAGTGTAAACAGGAGATAGCAATGGTATGGGCAATGTGATAAAGGTCGGTATGGCCGATTTAAATGTGTGTGTCAGTCCTGATAGTATTACAACGTTAGGACTGGGATCTTGCGTCGGGATTGCACTTCGTGATCCGGTTACGAAGATTGGCGGACTGGCACATATTATGCTTCCGGACAGCACATCAATCCGTAATAATGCGAATATTCCTAAGTTTGCAGATACGGGAATCGAGGAATTGGTTAAGCGGGTAGTGGCTAAGGGCGCCAACAGAGGGCGCCTGGTAGCCAAGATCGCGGGCGGCGCGCAGATGTTTGCATTTCAGAGCAAGAATGAGATGGTTCGTGTCGGGGAACGGAACGTGGAAGCAACGAAGAAGAAGCTCGCGCAGCTTAAAATTCCGATTTTGGCGGAAGACACAGGAAAGAATTATGGCAGGACCGTTATCTTCTATCCGGAGACCGGAGATTTCGTGATTCGGGCAGTTGGCAAGCAGGAATATATGATCTGACCGGAGTAAAGATAAGGGTGGAAGGAAAAGAAATTGGCTATTGAAGAGATAAACACCAGGGAAGAAAGCGCCGGAAATGTTCCCGATGGCGATGTGGATAATCCTGTAGAGCAGGAGACACCGGCACAGAGAGAGGCAAGAGAAAAGAAAGAGGCGCAGGAGAGGGAAGCAAAGGCCAGAAAACGCAGGCTGATCCCTCCTTTTGTCATGTTATTCGCAGGGGCGGTTACAAGCATTACCATGAGAATTCTTCATTATGAGATGAAGACGATGCTGATTGTTCTTCTGTGCGTTCTGGTAGGGTTCTATATTGCGGGCTGCATCTTTAAGACGATGCTGGACCGATTCGAACAGCAGATAGAGGAAGCGGCAATGGAGAATGGAGAAGTGATCGAGAAAGATTCTTCCACGGAAGAGGCAGCGCGGAAATCGGAAGTGAATGAAAAGGGTGAGTAGTGTTACCTATGGATGAAGCAGGCAGAAAAAAACTCTGGGACGAATATGGAAAAACGAAGTCTCCTGAGATAAGGGAAAATATCATATTGGAGTATGCACCTTTAGTAAAAGTCGTCGCAGGCCGTCTCAGCATGTATCTGGGATATAATGTGGAGTATGAGGATCTGGTAAGCTATGGGATTTTCGGATTGATTGACGCGATCGATAAATTCGACTGCCTTAAGGATGTTAAGTTTGAGACGTATGCCAGTCTTCGTATCAGGGGAGCGATCCTCGACCAGATTCGGAAGATGGACTGGATTCCCCGTACGATCAGACAGAAGCAGAAGAAGATCGATATGGCGATCAAGGAGATTGAGGCGAAATACGGCAGGAGCGCCACAGATGAAGAAATCGCGGTGAGTCTTGGTATTTCTGACGACGAATATCTGGATTGGCAGTCACAGATGAAAATCACGAATGTGGTATCTCTCAATGAATTCCTGGAGCAGGGCAGTGAGGTGCCCAATGAAGCCAACCGCTCTAAAAGTTCCCAGTTTGACAGTCCGGAGGAAGTGATAGAGAAAGACGAGTTGAAGAAGATTCTGGCGGAAGCTTTGGACTTGCTTACGGAAAAGGAGCGAAAGGTTATCTTATTGTATTATTATGAGGATCTGACGCTGAAGGAAATTAGCAATATCCTGGAGGTTTCCGAATCCAGAATATCCCAGCTTCATACAAGAGCGCTTCAGAAGATGAGAGGCAGGCTGGGGAATTATATCGGTATATTGACTGATACGGACAGCAAATAGATGAAACCGTATGTAAAAGCGCACAGCAAAGAAAGTAAATACAAATAGAAGAGCAGAGAAAGACAGACGCAATAGAAGAGGTAGATATGAACGGTTATTTCAGATTGATTAACGGTGAAGGAAAGACAGGAATAAAGCTGATACCGCCCACGGGAGACGGCAAGGCGATAGATATGAATGACGTGGTTGAATACCTGTCGATGAAGGGCTGTAGCTGTGACCTGCCTGCCTTAAAGAAGGCTGTTGATGCAGCGGCTAAGGCAGAAACAGTGATCGTGCTGGAGCACAAGACCAGATTTGCGGAACGCGAGTGCTATAAACTGACGGTTACACCGGATAAAATGCAGGCTTACGCCAAATTCTATGCCGCTTCTGTGGGCGGTGAGAATATGACCGAGGAAGAAATGCTGAAAGATCTGGAGATGAAAGGCATTACATGCGGCATTAAGCGCGATGTGATTGCAAATTTCTTCCGAAAAAGGGAATACTGTGAAGACATTCTGATTGCGGAAGGAACTGCTCCGCAGCAGGGTAAGGACGCCTGGATCGAATACAAATTTAACACGGACAAAAAGGCAAGACCCACGTTAAACGAAGACGGCAGCGTGGATTTCTTCCATTTAAATATATTGAATCACTGTGCGAAGGGCGATGAATTGGCTGTACTGCACCCGGAGGTGCAGGGAATACCGGGTGAGAATCTGTTCGGAGAGCAGATTAAGCCTGGCGACGTCAAGAAAGAGAGCTTGAAATATGGTAATAATATTGAGATCTCTGAGGATAAGACAATATTGACTTCTATGGTCAATGGCCATGTGGAACTGGTGGAAGGCTCCGTATTTGTATCGGACGTGCTGGAGGTTGAGAATGTAGACAATTCCACCGGAAATATAGACTATGACGGCAACGTGCAGATCAATGGCAATGTGGGTACTAATTTCTCCGTCCGGGCGCAGGGAGATATTATGGTAAAGGGCGTAGTAGAAGGCGCATCTCTATGGGCAGGAGGCAATATCGTCATTGTCAGAGGAATGAACGGAATGGGCAAGGGCATTCTGCAGGCGGAGGGCAATATTATTGCGAAATTCCTGGAGAATGCTACTGCGGAGGCAAAAGGCTACGTCAGCTCAGAATCAATCCTGCACAGCAAAGTTACGGCCGGTGAGGAAGTGAACGTGGATGGCAGGAGAGGTTTCATTACCGGTGGAAAGGTTTGCGCTACAGGAAGCATTAATGTTAAAACACTGGGGTCTGAGATGGGAGCCGATACGGTAGTGGAAGTAGGCGCCGATCCCAAGATCAAGGAGCGTATCGCGCAGCTTCAGAAGCAACTGGAGGAGGATACGAAGATGCTGGAATCTATTCAGCCGATCTTAGTATCTACGAAGCAGAAGATCGCGCAGGGCGTGAAGCTGACCCCCGATCAGTTAAAATATGTTCAATCGCTTGTACTGGCGAATCAGCAGAAGACAGAAGCGGTTGCCGCTGCAAAAGCGGAATTGGAAACATTAAGAAAACAGGCAAATGATACCAGCAATACCATGGTAAGAGTAAAAGGGATGGTATACCCCGGCACGAAGATCTGTATCGGAGATGTGTCGATGGTGGTACAGAAGATTTCGCATTACTGCCGTTTCATTAAGGAGCGCGGAGATGTGAAGATGGCGCCGCTGTAGAATGACAGATTAAAGAGCGGGCTGTTTGCGGCGTTAGACGCTGCGGAATGAGGATTGATATGGCGATAGGATTTGTGGAAATGCAGGGGCAGATTACGAGAGCCCAGGATTTTACAACGATCAAGCATAACGAAGATACCAAAGGGATGGTGGAACAGGCGAATGTGGGACAGCAGATGACAAGGCAGATAGAACGTCAGGTCAACCGCGTCAATAAAGGAGAACAGCCTGAATATCATAACCGTAAGTTCGACGCCAAGGATAAAGGAAGCAATGAATATCATGGCGACGGCGGCAAAAGCAGGAAGGATAAGCAGAAGGAAGCAGATGGAAAAGTGCTTCTTAAGGGAGTCGGCAATGCCGATTTTTCCTGATGAGCTATATGGAGGATAGGTTGAAAAATCACACTGATGTGCTGATTTTTCAACCGACAATTTGAGTCAGAGCCTCAAATTGCCTTGATCGCAGTCGGAAATCTGACATTTCCGACGCGTGTCATCGCAATAAATTGCTCTGACATGTAGGATAGATTGAACAATCACTCTGATGAGCTGATTGTTCAATCCCAAATTTGTGCCGGAGCGTCACAAATTTGTCTGATGGCAGATGAGAAACCGCCTGCGCGGATTTCTCATCGCCCCGTCGCGTAAAACGCTCCGGAATGGAGATTAGTATGAGTGCAATAGAGGTCGTTCTAATCATAATAGGAGTGGTGATATTTCTGCTGGGATATCTCCTGCCGGCAAGGAAAAGAGAGCCGGATGAGGAAACGCAGATGATCAGCGAAGAGGAAGTCAGAAAGATGGTAGCTCGTGAGATCGAGGGCGTCAGAGGCAAAATTTCCGATATCGTGGACGAAACTTCTAATTATGCGATTGAAAAGACCGAGCGTGCGATGGAGCGCGTGACCAATGAGAAGATTATGGCGGTCAACGAATATTCCGACACGGTTCTGGAAGAGATCAATAAAAATCATAAAGAAGTGGTATTCTTATATGATATGCTGAATGATAAGCATGACAATCTGATGTCTACGATCAATGAAGCGACACAGGCGGCGGACGGTATCAAGCAGACTGTCAAGGATGCGGAAATAACGGCGAACGAGGCGGCCCAGAAGGTGAAAAGCGCGCAGGATACTGCTAATGAAGCGGTTGAAATTGCCAGAGAAGCCGCAGCGTCAGCCAATGAAGCTGTGGAAATGTCAAAGGAAGCCACGGATGCGGCCGGCGCAGCAGTAGAGAATGTAAAGCAGGCAGAGAATACAGCCAGAGAGACCCGGGAAACAGTACGGAATGCGATGCAGTCCGTGATGGAAGTGGTGAGCAGAAAGGCGGATCTGGAAGCGCTCCATAACGCGCAGCCGTATCATGAGGATGTGGTGGAAGAGGTGCGGAGCCTGATGCAGAATGAGAGTGATACAGACGCCGGAACAGCACAGATCATGTCGGCAGCACGGGAAGAGACGATGCCGCAGATGACACAGCATGTATCGGCGGCACAACAGTCAGTTCAGGGAGCCAGGACGCAGCAGCCGGCGCAGACGCCCCAGGCGGTGCAGGAACAACAGACAGGGCGGGTGCAGCAGCCGGACGCAGGGAATTTGCCGTCAGAAGCCAGCCAGCCAGACATGATGCCGCATGAGGAAGCGGTAATAGAACCTCCGGCGGAAGAGCCAGCCGAGTTTACGCCGATTGCACCCAGAAGAGTAGAGATTATTCATCAGCCGGATGGGGATTATGTGGCGGAAGGTCAGGATCTTTCCACAAGCGCCGCATTTGCCCAAATGGGAATCTTCGCACCGAAGAGAGAGGAAAATGAGGAACCGAAGAGAAAACCCAGAGCAAAGCGTGCGTCAAGAAAAGAAAGCGCGGCGGAGGATGGCTATGGAGTAGATCTGCAGTTCGCCAAAGGCAAAGAAAACAGCCGGAACAGCAATGAGAGAATTCTGGAACTTCATAAGGCAGGAAAGTCGAATATGGCGATTGCCAAAGAATTGGGACTGGGACTGGGTGAAGTGAAACTGGTCATTGATTTGTTTGAAGGTATGTAAGGAAGGGCAAGAAAATTGATATGGAGCGGAAATATTATTTACGCGGTCTTGGTATCGGTATCGCCGTTACTGCGCTTATAATGGGAATAGCGGCGTCCGGGAACCGGACGATGACAGATGAGGAAGTGATAGCCAGAGCCAAAGAACTGGGTATGGTAGAGAATACGCTTTTGTCAGATACGCTGGAAGATGCGCAGGCAGAGGCGGCAGATGCCATGGAACAGGCAGAAGGTAATAACGCTTCTATGGAAGAAGATGCGGCGGAGCGAAATACTGCAGGAGAAGGAGATGCTGACCAGGAAACCGATGGAGAGAGTACTGTAGGCCAGAAAGCAGACGGAGAGAACGTCGCAGGCCAGAAGACTGACGGAGAGAGTGTCACAGGTCAGAAAGTTGACGGGGAGAGCACCGCAGGTCGGAAGACCGAGGAAGAAACAGAGTCGGCTGCCGGAAATACTGCGGCGGAAGACAACAAAACGGAAGGCGCCAAAGCGGATAAAAAAGAGGATATCACTTCTGCGGCGATCAAGACGATTACGGTCACTAACGGCGACGGTTCTTATACGGTCGCCAGGAAACTTCAGGAGGCAGGCGTAGTTACATCGGCGGAGAATTTTGATAATTATTTATGTCAGTACGGGTATGATAAGAAGCTTAGAACAGGTACGTTCTCTATCCCGGCGGATGCCAGTGACGAGCAGATTGCCAGAATCGTAACGGGAGCGGAACCATAACAGAATAATAACGGAATAATAATGTGTGCAGAATCTTGCAAGGTTCTGCGTATAATGCTATAATGCGTATGATAAAAATTCCCCTTGCAGGGGGAATTTTTTTATGTTATAGTATTTGCGTGCGCGTATGAGTGCACGCGGTCCGACTTTCATCAGAGCGGACGGGAAACAAGTAATCACATATGCCCAGCATCTGCCGGTGCTTCGTGACGCTGAGGTGGCAGAGAGCGAAAGGTATATGGCAGACAATTAACCAAATGGAGGTAGAACAATGAGCGTTATTTCTATGAAACAGTTATTGGAAGCGGGTGTTCATTTCGGACACCAGACAAGAAGATGGAACCCTAAGATGGCTCCTTATATCTTCACAGAGAGAAATGGTATCCACATCATCGACTTACAGAAATCCGTAGGTAAGGTAGACGAGGCTTACAGAGCGGTATTTGACGTAGCTTCTCAGGGCGGTACTATTCTTTTCGTAGGAACTAAGAAGCAGGCGCAGGACGCTGTTAAGACAGAGGCAGAGCGTTGCGGTATGTACTATTTTAATGAGAGATGGTTAGGCGGTATGCTTACCAACTTCAAGACGATCCAGTCCAGAATCGAGAGATTAAAGGCCATCGAGACAATGGCAGAGGACGGTACTTTCGAAGTGCTTCCCAAGAAAGAAGTTATTAAGATCAAGAAAGAGTGGGAGAAGTTAGAGAAGAACTTAGGCGGAATCAAGAATATGACAAGAATTCCCGACTGTATCTTCGTTGTTGACCCTAAGAAAGAGAGAATCTGTGTACAGGAGGCTCATACGCTTGGCATTACGCTGATCGGTATCGGCGATACTAACTGCGATCCGGAAGAACTGGATTACATCATCCCCGGTAATGATGACGCGATCAGAGCCGTTAAGCTGATTGTATCCAAGATGGCAGACGCTGTTATCGAGGCGAATCAGGGCGCGGAAGAGTATGTAGAAGAAGCGGAAGCGCAGAAGATTGAAGAGACGGACGAGGCTGAGGCATAAGAGTCATAAAGAGATGTTGTAGAATATAGAATGAATATGGAGGATATACACATGGCTATCACAGCAGCAATGGTTAAGGAATTAAGAGAAATGACCGGTGCAGGCATGATGGACTGCAAGAAGGCTCTGAATGAGACAGACGGCAATATGGATGCGGCGGTAGAATATTTAAGAAAGAACGGACAGGCTAAGGCGGAGAAGAAGGCCAGCAGAATTGCGGCAGAGGGTCTGTGCCGTGTATCAGTAAAGGATGATAAGACAGTAGCGGTAGTAGAAGTCAATTCCGAGACAGATTTCGTAGCAAAGAATGCAGATTTCCAGGCATATGTAGAAGCTGTTGCAAAGCAGGCTGTTGAGTCTGATGCGGCAGATCTGGACGCTTTCCTGGCGGAGCAGTGGCATCTGGATGCCTCCAAGACCGTGAAGGACGCTCTCGTAGACAAGATCGCCGTAATCGGTGAGAACTTAAGCATCAGAAGATTCGAGAAGGTTGTCGCTAACGACGGCTGCGCGGTATCTTATGTACATGGCGGCGGCAGAATCGGCGTTATCGTAGAGGCGGCTACAGACGTTGTAAATGATGCTGTAAAAGAAGCGCTTACCAATATCGCTATGCAGGTAGCGGCTCTGTATCCGAAGTACGTATCCACAGAGGAAGTATCTGAGGAATACAAGGCGCATGAGAAAGAAATCATCACTGAGCAGATCAAGAATGATCCTAAGATGGCAGGCAAGCCCGAGAAGGTAATCGAGGGTGCGGTAAATGGCCGTCTGAACAAAGAGCTTAAGGAAGTATGTCTGTTAGAGCAGGTATACGTAAAGGCTGAGGACGGTAAGCAGTCGGTAGCGAAGTATATTGAGCAGGTTGCTAAGGAGAACAATGCAAACCTTTCCATCAAGAAGTTTGTTCGTTTCGAGACAGGCGAAGGTCTGGAGAAGAAGGAAGAGAACTTTGCTGAGGAAGTGGCTAAGCAGATGGGTATGTAATTTCCTGCAATATTTTATTTTATAGTGATTTTTGGAAGAGCTTCGGAGAAATCCGGGGCTCTTTTTCTTAAATAAAATCTTCCTGTTTTACAAACACTACAATCTATGATAGATTC
Organism: Lachnospiraceae bacterium; assembly: GCA_017626325.1. Classification (GTDB taxonomy): domain Bacteria; phylum Bacillota; class Clostridia; order Lachnospirales; family Lachnospiraceae; genus UBA3282. The sequence goes on from JAGAIZ010000066.1 coordinate 39,287, forward strand.
TTCTTGCGGATATAGTGCTGCAGAATGGAGAAAGGCATGGTAATGATGAAAAAGGATTATGGTAAATTATGGACATTGTTTCGATCAATGTTTGCTTTAAGTGCGTGTACCTTTGGCGGAGGATTTGTGATCGTTTCATTGATGAAGAAGAAATTTGTGGAGGAACTGCATTGGCTGGAAGAGGATGAGATGCTTGATGTGACAGCGATTACCCAGTCGTCGCCCGGTCCTCTGCCGGTCAATGCATCTGTTATTATCGGTTATCGAATAGCGGGCGTGGCCGGTTCTCTGACGGCAATATCAGGTACTATACTGCCGCCGATGATCATTATTTCCATTATTTCGCTGTTTTATGATCAGTTCCGCGCCAATCCTTATATTGCCGCAGCATTGCAGGTTATGCGGGCAGGCGTGGCGGCTGTCATCTTTGATGTGGTGATCGATCTGGCAGGCAATGTATTGAAGACCAGGCGAGTTTTGTATATTGTTATGATGATTGCCGCATTTGTTGCCACGTATCTTCTGGATGTGAGCGCGATGCTTATTATCCTGGCATGTTTGGGGATTGGACTTGCGGATCTTTTCATTACGCCTGGCAGAAAGAGAGAGGGAGGGTGGCATAAATGCTAATACTGAAATTATTCTTTGCTTTTATCCAGGTCGGCTTATTCAGCGTAGGAGGCGGTTATGCCGCGATTCCGTTGATTCAGGAGCAGATTGTGAATATTTATGGCCTGATGAGTTTAGAAGAGTTCTCTGATCTGATTACGGTGGCGGAGATGACGCCGGGACCGATCTCTATCAATTCCGCTACGTTTGTTGGCATGAGACTTGCAGGAATTCCCGGGGTATTATTGTGCACCTTGGGATGCATTATCCCATCCTTCTGCATATGTCTTATTCTGGCACATTTCTACTATAAATACAGGTCGGTGAGCGGCGTACAGACTGTTCTGGGAGCCATGCGTCCGGCAGTAGTAGCTTTGATTGCTTCCGCAGGGGCTTCTATTCTGATGTTAGGTCTGTTTCAGGCTGAAATTCATGAAGTCGTGTTAAGCAATATCAGGGTTGTTGAACTGGGAATTTTCATCGTGGCGTTGTTTTTGCTCAGGAAGTTTAAAGTAAATGCGATTATGATTATTTTGGGCAGCGGAGTTGCTGGAACCGTGATATATGCTTTCATGGGCAGCATATAGAAGTATGGGAAACGGCTTTTTTGCTTTCTGTCGGTCCGGTGATAAAATATCATGATGAAAAATATTTGCCATCAAAGCAGGCTGTGATAAAATGACAGTAACCTATTGCGCAGCAAATCATAATGTAATGGAGGGGTTCTATATGTTTTCATCTTTTGATACTTTGACAGATATTTTATCTGCGCCCGGCATGAAGAAGTGGTTTCATTTTCTCTTTCTGGAAGACAGGCTTGAGTTCTTCCCGAAGGAGTTATGGGATCAGCCGCTGCGGCTCGTTGCCTTCAGGGGAAGAACGCCCTGGGGAAGTGATCTGCAGGGGGTAGCGGACCAGATTGTTGACACTGCGAATCTGGTATTGGAATTGCAGGCGGGGAAGAGACAATGCCTGCATTTGCATGACTGGAATGCCTGGGAGCCGGAAGAGGGAGCAAGCCTGCAGGACGCAGAGCAGACCTTTCTGATTACGCCGCCTGTGAAAGAGGAGGAAACGCCCTTAAGGCCGGCACTCATCATTTGTCCGGGAGGCGGATATGAATTTGTAAGCTTTCAGAATGAGGGTACGCCGGTTCAGATGATAGCGGAAAGAAGAGGATATGCAGCGTTTATGCTTCGTTACAGGGTAGCGCCCTCGCGTTATCCGGGACCGCAGATGGATTTGTTGGAAACCATCCAATATGTCAGGGCAAATGCCGCAAAATATCAGGTTGACCCCAATCGGATTGCGGTTATAGGTTTTTCCGCAGGAGGACACCTGTGTGCATCTGTAGCGGCACTGTATCAGACACTGTTGTCGGAAGGAAGACCGGACGCGGTCGTATTGGGATATCCGGTGATCAGCTTTGCCAGGGATGTTACGCACGAGGGCAGCGTTCTGGCGCTGCTTGGGAGGGACGAGGAGACGATGCGTGACAGGCTTTCCGTCGAGAACCTGATTACGCCTGATTTCCCGCCCACATTTGCATGGGCGTGCAGGGATGACGATACGGTTCCGTGCGAAAATACAGAAAGGCTTGAAGTAAAATTGGAAGAAATGGGCGTTGCCCATGAATGCCGTTATTATCCCGCAGGAGGACATGGCTGCGGCCTTGCCTATGATAATTCGGCCTGGAAGTGGAGCCTTGACATGTTTTCCTTTTTGGAACGAAATATGCAGCCGGGCAGCCAGAGTGCTGTTGTCTGAAAAAGTGAAGGCAGCAGCCGGGGAGACATTGGCGAAAGAAAAGACGGGAAGAAAAGGCGTGAACGGAATATGAAGAGAAATATTTGCAAGATGTATCGGATGGAGCAACTGTGGATCGTTGGCAGCCTGCTGCTGTGTCTGACGGGCTGCGGTACTAAGGCCGCTTCCGGTGGAGAAGGGGTATCAGGGCAGGCTCCGGCGGCGCAGATAGAGACCGCATCGGCGCAGGCAGAGTACGTATCAGAACAGACAGTATCGGAACAGACAGAAGCAGGGCAGCGCGTCGCCTTGTCTTACGCACAGGAATTTACACTGGACCGTTATGATAACGGCTGTACGCTGATCGGGATATCAGACGGCACGTATTATCTGGTGGTACCCGAAGAACTGGAGGACATACCGGATGAGGAATTGAAGGCAGGCGTGTCGTGCCCGGGTGCAGTCACGCTTCTCAGGCAGCCCGTCGACCAGATCTATCTGGTTGCCTCCGCCGTTATGGACATGTTCTGTGAGCTGGACGGGCTTAGTAGTATCCGGCTTTCCGGCACTGACGCGGAGGGCTGGTATATTGAAGAAGCGCGTGCGGCCATGGAAGCGGGCGATATTCTCTATGCGGGCAAATACAATGCGCCCGATTACGAGTTGATTCTATCAGAGGGCTGTAAGCTGGCGGTGGAGAATACCATGATCAGCCATTCGCCGGAGGTCAAAGAGAATCTTATTTTCTGCGGCATCCCGGTTCTGGTAGACTATTCCAGTTATGAAAGTCATCCGCTGGGGCGGGTGGAGTGGATTAAGGTCTACGGCGCGCTGCTTGGCAGAGAAGAGGAAGCGGAGCGGATCTTTGCCGCGCAGGAAGCGCTTCTGCTGCAGGTGGAGGAGGAACTTGCGCAGGCGGAAGGAAACGCCGCAGGCTCACAGGACGGACGCCCTGCAGTTGCGTTCTTCTATATCACCAATAACGGCGCGGCTAATGTGAGACGTCCGTCGGATTATGTGCCGAAGATGATCGAACTGGCGGGAGGCGCTTATATTTACCATGATCCGGGAGAGGAAGAGAGCCGCGCGTCTTCCATGACCATGCAGATTGAGGAATTCTATGCAACGGCGAAAGACGCGGATTATATCATCTACAACAGCGCCATCGACGGAGAAGTGGGGAGTCTGGAAGAATTGTATGCAAAATGCGGACTTCTTGCGGATTTCAAGGCGGTAAAAGAAGGGAATGTGTATTGTACCACGAAGAATCTGTATCAGGAATCCATGTCTGTCGGCGGGCTGATTCAGGATATTCATGTAATGCTGACCCAGGGGAAAGAAGGGCAGATGGAGTATCTCTATCCGGTAGAGTAGGCGGCTGTGAACGGAGCGAACAGTAATCCGGGAGAAGAATAGCAGTACAGAAAAGCCGCGGCGCACTAGCCTGCCGCAGTAAAATATTGTATAATAAATCCCATGAGAGCACATACCGATACAACAGGCGCAACATCAGCGGAACGAACAGAAACAAGGACAATGACGGTGGGAGCAGCGGACGGGGAGATGGAAACGGTCAGAGCAACGGAGGCGAAGACAGCGGCAGGGAAAATGCCGGCAACGAAGACAGCGGCAGGGAAAATGCTGACAACGAAGACAACAGCAGGGAATGCAGCCCCGGCTGCTGTCGGCAGAGACGCAGTCGGACTGCGGCAAGACAGGAAGGAGCCTGCAAGGAACAAAGGCAGATACACAGCCGCCTTCTGCTTCCTGGCAGCGCTGCTTCTTTTTCTGTTATTATGCAACTTCGCAGTCGGCAGTATTTCCATCCCTTTAAGGGATATCTTCGATAGTTTGCGGGGGCGCGGGATAGAGGCGGCCTATGAGAGTATTCTCTGGCAGATTCGGATGCCAAGGGCGCTTGCGGCGGCTGTTTTAGGCGGGGCGCTGGGACTTTCCGGTTATCTGCTGCAGACTTTTTTCCATAATCCTATTGCGGGACCCTTCGTGCTGGGAATTTCCTCCGGCTCCAAGCTGGCGGTGGCGTTAGCCATGGTGTATCTTCTGGGAAACCGTATCGCCATCGGGTCGGGAACGCTGATACTGGCGGCTTTTGTGGGGGCTTTTCTCTCCATGGGCTTTGTGCTTCTTATCTCCGGCAAGGTGGAGAACATGTCCATGCTTGTGGTGGGAGGCGTGATGATCGGCTATATCTGCTCGGCAGTTACGGATTTCGTGGTGACTTTTGCACAGGACGCGGATATCGTGAACCTGCACAACTGGTCCAAGGGGAGCTTCTCTGGAATCACCTGGAATAATGTGGCGGTCATGAGTATGGTGGTGTCTGCCGCCGTAGTCATGATTCTGTGGCTGGCAAAGCCCATCGGCGCATATCAGTTGGGAGAGGGCTACGCCCGGAGCATGGGCGTTAATCTGCGGAGGCTGCGGGTGATGCTGGTACTGTTATCCAGTCTGCTGGCGGCATGTATTACGGCATTTGCGGGGCCGGTTTCCTTTGTGGGAATTGCGGTGCCCCACCTGGTAAAGCGTCTGTTTCGTACGGCGAAGCCCCTCGTGATGATTCCGGCGTGTTTCCTGGGAGGAAGCGTATTCTGTCTGCTGTGTGATTTGCTGGCAAGGACATTGTTTGCACCGACAGAGCTCAGCATCAGCACGGTGACGGCAGTATTCGGCGCGCCGGTAGTGATCGCTGTAATGCTACGCAGGCATAGATAAGAAAGAGAGGGAAGGGGAATGCCGGATGATTATTTGCGGACGGACCGCCTGAGCGCCGGATATCAGGAGAAGCTTGTACTGCAGGATGTAACCGTAGAAGTAGGACGCGGAGAGATCCTGACGCTGATCGGACCTAACGGTGCGGGCAAGTCTACGCTTCTTCGAACGATTGCCGGACAATTACAGCCTCTGGGCGGCGTGGTGTATCTCGGGAAACAGGAGTTGTCGGACATGAGCGGACAGCAGCTTGCAGAGCAGATGGCTGTTGTCTTTACGGACAGAATCTATGCGGAGCTGATGACCTGCAGAGAGGTAGTTGCCGGAGGCAGATATCCTTATACGGGGCGTTTCGGCATTCTGTCGGAGAATGACTGGCGCATTGTAGATGAAGCGATGGGGCTGACAGATGTTTCGGAACTGACGGAAGCGGATTTTAACAGAATCAGCGACGGTCAAAGACAGCGTGTTCTGCTGGCCAGGGCACTGTGTCAGCAGCCGGATATTATTCTGTTAGACGAGCCGACTTCCTATCTGGATATCCGCTATAAGCTGGAATTTCTGGCTGTATTGCGGCGGCTGGCGAAGGAACGGCACTTATCCGTTATCATGTCTTTACACGAACTGGAGCTTGCGAAGCGCATTTCCGACCGGATTCTCTGTATTGGCAGCAGAGGCGTCGAACGTCTGGGCGCGCCGGGAGAAATCTTTGCTGACGGTTATATCGCCCGGCTCTTTCGCATCTCTTCGGAACGATTCGAGGACGAAGGGCTGTATCAGTATGTTAAGGATCTGGAGCAGGGCACAACGCATGGAAGCTGACGCCCGAAAGACACGCTTCCCATCATTTCCGCATGGCTTGGCTGGGTCGGACAGGATATATTTTCTTGTTCTTTTTTTACAAAATTTCTTTTCGTAATCAATCAGATGTGATATAGTATAAAGGAATAATGTGTCCAGGATCGATCTGTTTTCGCTAAGACGGCAAGAACAGAGGCGTCTGAGATACAGGGAACAAGGAGCCGATGAAGATGGCAGAGAATGATGCCGGACTGGCAGCCAGACGCAGACGCATCCGGCTGATTAAGAAGCTGATCATCATCGTTCCGCTTTCTACGATACTGATTCTGTTCCTGTTATGCATTGTATTGGGAATCAGATTGCATTTGGCAACGAAGGAACTGCGTAATTTACGCACTCAGATAGAGACTATGACGGCTGCGGAGAAGACCGGTGAAGTGGAAGACACCGTCGATTCCGGCAGCGCGCAGTTATATACGGCTTTAGAAGTGGATGAGTCTGACAGAAGAGAGCGCGCTGTAGGGAATGGCGTACCGGAAGCAGAAGCGGAAGAGAATTTCCGCAAAGTATATCTGACCTTTGATGACGGTCCAAGCAGTAATACGAACAGGATTTTGGATATTCTGGCTGAGTATGATGTGAAAGCTACTTTCTTCGTTGTAGGGAAAGAGGAAGAAGAATATCAGGCGTTATATAAAAGAATCGTGGAGGAAGGGCATACGCTTGCGATGCATTCCTATAGTCATAAATATGATGAAATTTATCAGTCGATTGACAGTTATGCGGCAGATCTTAGTAAGCTGCAGGAGTTTCTGTATGATACGACAGGAGTATGGTGCAGATACTGCAGATTCCCGGGCGGGAGCAGCAATACGGTCAGCAGTGTGGATATGCACGATCTGATCGCCTATCTGGATGAACAGGATATGTCATATTTTGACTGGAATATTTCTTCCGGAGATGCGGCGAGCGCTTACATAAGTCCGGAAGATATTATAAAGAACTGCATGGGAAATATTCAGTCCTTTGATGAGGCGATGATCTTGATGCATGACGCTTCGAATAAGGATTCGACAGTGGAGGCGCTGCCTGTGCTGATTGAGAGGATACAGCAGTTGGAAGATACGAAGATCGTTCCGATCACAGACGATACGGAACCGATTCATCATATAAGCAATGACTAAAGAATGGAGGATTTAGAGAATGGGTTTTTTCTCAGATTTGAAAGAAGACTTATCCCAGGCTGTGAATGAGTTGATGCCGGAAGAACAGTTGGACGCTGTTATGGCAGGCAATACGGCCGGGCAGGAGAACGCTTCTGTGGATGATTTACTGGCGGGAGCCGGTGTGGTGAACGATATGACGGGTGGAAAGGAGACTCCGGCGCAGTCAGAGCCGGAGGAATCTTTTGACTTAAGCAGTATGTTAGATAAATTGGAAGATATGGGCGTGGACGAGCCTGTCGCGGCAGCGGCAGCGGCGGAGCCGGTACTCGTGGATGAGCCGGTTATGGATATGTCTGACGAGCCTGTTATGGAGCAAATGCCCGCTGTAGAGGAGACGGTAATATCCGAAGCGGCAGCAGAGCCGGAGGTGCAGGAAGAAGAGCCGGAGCCTGTTATGGAGGAAATGGAAGAAGCGGCGGCAGAAGATGCAGACGAGCCGTCTCAGGAAGCCGAAGATACGGCGGAAGATAAGAATACAATCCAATATGACGGAGGGAAAGAGAAGAAAATGGATGTACAGACGAATCGAGTAGCAGTAGACGAGACAGCGGTTGTAACAGAAGGAATGACGATAACAGGTGATATCATTTCGGAAGGTTCTATGGAACTGATCGGTACCGTAAACGGTAATCTTGATATCTTAGGCAAATTAAATATTACAGGTTCTATTCAGGGTAACTCCAAGGCAGCCGAGATTTATGCAGAGGGCGCTAAGATCACGGGCGAGGTTCACAGCCAGGGCAGCGTGAAGATCGGACAAAGCTCCGTCGTGATCGGTAATATCTTAGCTACCAGCGCGGTGATCGCAGGAGCGGTTAAGGGAGATATCGACGTACAGGGACCGGTTATCCTGGACACGACGGCGATTGTTATGGGTAATATTAAATCCAAATCCGTGCAGATTAATAACGGTGCGGTGATTGAAGGTATGTGTTCTCAGTGCTATGCGGATGTAAATCCGACATCCTTCTTCGAAGAGTTCAAGAAGAAAAAATAAATTATTTTATGACGGAGGACTGATATGCAGCGTATACTGTTGAAGTTAAGCGGAGAAGCGCTTGCGGGCGACAAGAAGACAGGATTTGATGAAGAGACTGTGCGCGGTGTGGCCATGCAGGTTAAGCAGCTTGTGGATGACGGCGTTCAGGTCGGTATCGTGATCGGCGGAGGCAATTTCTGGCGCGGGCGTTCCAGTGAGAATATTGACAGAACGAAAGCGGACCAGATTGGTATGCTTGCTACGATTATGAATTGTATCTATGTATCGGAGATTTTCCGCTCGGTCGGCATGATGACGAATATTCTGACGCCTTTCGAATGCGGTTCCTTTACGAAGCTGTTTTCCAAGGACAGGGCGAACAAGTATTTTGAGAAAAATATGGTGGTATTTTTTGCCGGAGGAACAGGTCACCCTTATTTTTCAACAGATACGGGAGTCGTGCTTCGTGCGATAGAGGTAGATGCGGACGTGATTCTGCTCGCCAAAGCAGTAGACGGCGTTTATGACGCTGATCCGAGATCGAATCCGGATGCGAAGAAATATGATGAGGTCACGATTCAGGAAGTGATCGATAAGAATCTTCAGGTAATGGATATGACGGCGTCTATTCTGGCCAGAGATAATAAGATGCCGATGTGGGTATTCGGTCTGAACGAGGAAAACAGCATTGTAAATACTGTAAAGGGCAATTTTAGCGGCACGAAAGTGACCGTATGATGAAAGATAGCTGGAGGGCTGCGGAATGAATGCAAGATTAAAACCTTATGAAGAGAAAATGCAGAAATCATATGATTTTCTGGTAACAGATTTGGGCGCAATTCGTGCGGGACGGGCCAATCCGCATGTACTTGATAAGATCAGAGTGGATTATTACGGTACACCGACCCCGATTCAGCAGGTGGGTAATGTTACAGTGCCGGAGCCGCGTGTGATTCAGATAGCACCGTGGGAGAAAAGCCTGATTAAAGCCATTGAGAAAGCGATCATGATGTCCGATGTAGGCATTACGCCCAGTAATGACGGCAGTCTGATTCGTCTGGTATTTCCGGAGCTGACAGAAGAACGTCGTAAGGAACTGGTAAAAGACGTAAAGAAGCGCGGAGAGGAGAATAAAGTGGCGATCCGCAATACGAGACGCGACGGCAACGACGCGTTCAAGAAGCTTGCCAAGACGGACGAGGTGTCAGAGGATCAGATTAAGGAATTAGAGGACGAACTGCAGAAGCTGACCGACAAGTTTATTAAGGAGATTGATAAGCTGGTGGAAGAGAAGTCGAAGGAGATTCTGACAGTTTAGGAGAAGCAGCAGGGAATTAAGCGGTACGACGCCGCATATTCTGTTGTGAGACAATTAGATACAGCATAAGAGAGAGGGGCTTGCAGAATATAGATTCTGTTGTCCCTTTTTCCTGTTTCGCGGTTTACATAACGGCTAATATAATACTATGTACATGTAGGGTAAGCCGGAGCAAATGAGGGATAGAAAGGGAGAGGTTACAGACAGTTATGGAAGAAAACAGGAAGATTCCGAATCATGTTGCGATTATCTTGGACGGTAACGGCAGATGGGCGAAGAGCAAAGGCATGCCGCGTAATTACGGACATGTGCAGGGCGCGAAAACAGTGGAAGTAATCTGTGAGGAAGCATATCGCATGGGAATACAGTATCTGACAGTCTATGCGTTCAGTACAGAGAACTGGAACCGGCCGCAGGACGAGGTAGACGCGTTGATGGGCCTTCTGCGTAATTATATGAAGACCTGTCTGAAAACGGCGGCGAAGAACAATATGTGCGTGCGTGTTATCGGAGATAAGACAAGACTTGCGGAGGATATCAGAGAACGTATCAGGCAATTGGAGGAAGCGACGAAGGACAATACCGGGCTGCATTTTCAGATCGCGATTAATTACGGCGGCAGAGATGAGATCGTCCGTGCAGTGCGCAGATTAGCTGCGCTGACGGCACAGGGAGAGCTGCGGCCGGAAGAGATTACGGAACAGACGCTTAGCGATATGCTGGATACGCATGATCTGCCGGAGCCGGATCTTTTGATTCGAACCTGTAATGAACTTCGGATTTCTAATTTCCTGTTGTGGCAGCTTGCCTATACGGAGTTCTATTTTACACCGGTGGCATGGCCCGATTTCTCCAAAGAAGAATTAGAGAAAGCGGTGGACGCATATAATAGGAGAGACAGGAGATACGGTCTGGTCAAAGAATAATGTGATACCACAGCATTTCTGGAAGAATGCACAAGGGCATTTTTAAGAGAAAAGAGTTTTCGGGAGGGAGAATTACATGTTTCGTACGAGATTAATAAGCGGTATCATATTGGTAGTGATTGCGCTTGCGACGGTTATGTCGGGCGGGCTTGTACTGGCAGCGGTGTTGTGCATCATATCCCTGATTGCTTTCAGGGAACTGACGAAAGCATGCGGCGTGAATCCGGGCGACCGGAGATTCGGCGCGCCGGAGATTGCCGGAATGGTGATGACAGTGCTTTATTATGGGGTGCTTTATGCCGTTTTGTACCCGGCGGAAGGAATGAAAATATTAGATGCGGTATATCCGGTGGTATTGGCGGCTGTGGTGCTTACGATGCTGGTTCTCCTGTTTACCTATGTATTTGCTTTTCCTAAGTATAAGGCGGAGCAGATTTTTGCATCCATGTTCGCGTTTCTGTATGCGCCGCTGATGCTGTCCTTCATCTATCTGATTCGGGAGGGCTTTGCGCAGGGCAATTATCTGGTGTGGTTTATCTTCCTGTGCTCCTGGGGGAGCGATACGTGCGCCTATGCGGTCGGCATGTTGATCGGCAGGCATAAGATGACGCCGAAGCTAAGTCCCAAGAAGTCCGTGGAGGGCGCGGCAGGCGGCGTCGTGGGCGCGGCGCTTCTGTTTGTGCTTTATACGTATCTGGCGATTAACCGTTACACGGACGCGTCTCTGTCTCTCGTACTGGCGGCAGCGCTGGGCGCGGCAGGTGCATTGGCGTCCATGGTGGGAGATCTGGCGGCGTCCGCGATCAAGCGGGATCACAATATTAAGGATTACGGGAAGCTGATTCCGGGGCATGGCGGCATTATGGATCGTTTTGACAGTGTGATCGTGACTGCACCGTTGATTTTCATTGGACTGGCGTTGATTGCACGGATGTACGGAGGACTCTGACGGAGGCAAACTGACGGAATAGACTGACACAGATAAACTGACGGAAGTAAACTGGCTGAGAGAAAGGTACGGTATATACAATATGAAAAAAATAGGAATTCTGGGTTCCACAGGCTCTATCGGTACCCAGACGCTTGATATTGTCAGGAAAGAGAAGGATTTGCGGGTTGTTTCCATGGCGGCGGGCTCCAATGTGGAACTGATGGAGAAGCAGGTCAGGGAATTTCAGCCGGGAATCGTCGCTATGTGGTCTGAGGAAGCGGCGGCGGACCTGCGTACGCGGCTGGCAGATCTGCCTGTGAAGGTCGTATGCGGCATGGACGGTCTGCTGGAAGTGTCCACTGTGGATGAGATGGAAGTATTAGTGACCGGGATCGTGGGAATGATAGGTATCAGACCGACGATTGCGGCTATTGAACACGGGAAGACGATCGCGCTTGCCAATAAGGAGACGCTGGTGACGGCGGGACATATTATTATGCCGTTAGCGGCAGAAAAAGGCGTGTCCATCCTGCCGGTAGACAGTGAGCACAGCGCGATTTTCCAGTCTATGAACGGCGAGCGGAAGGAGCGTGTCAGCAAAATTCTGCTGACGGCTTCGGGCGGACCGTTCCGTGGGAAGACGAAAGCGGAGTTGGAAAATATGACGCTGGAGGATGCGCTGAAGCATCCCAACTGGTCTATGGGCAAAAAGGTCACCATCGATTCGGCGTCCCTGTGCAACAAAGGGCTGGAAGTGATGGAAGCAAAGTGGCTGTTTGATGTGGATTTAGACCAGATCCAGGTGTTGATTCATCCCCAGAGCATCGTGCATTCTGCGGTAGAGTATGTGGATGGCGGCATTATGGCGCAGCTTGGCGTGCCGGATATGAAACTACCTATCCAGTATGCGCTTTTCTATCCGGACAGAAGACCGATGGATAACGGAAGAGTGGATTTCTTCCGGTTAAAGCAGCTTACCTTCGAAGAACCGGACACAGATACCTTTAGAGGTCTTAAGCTGGCCTATCAGGCAGCCAGACAGGGCGGTTCCATGCCCACGGTCTTTAACGCGGCCAATGAGAAGGCGGTGGCGCTTCTGCTGCAGAAGAAAATCAGATTCGTAGAGATACCGGATATTATTGAGGCGGCGATGGAAGCCCATACCGTAGTGGAGCATCCGACAGTGGAGCAGATTTTGGAAGCGGAAGCGGACGCCCATGAATATATTAAACAGAAGTTCGGAGCATAGACAGACTAAAGGCGGCGTATAGCAGACGCATAGACCGTATCGTTGACGGATGAAAGCTCTGGCAGGGAGGAAGATTTTGATTAGAACAATTATTTTATTTCTGATTGTATTTGGCGTGGTAGTCATTTCCCATGAGTTTGGACATTTCCTTATCGGCAGGAAGAATGGCATTCGTGTGGTGGAATTTTCCATAGGCATGGGGCCGACGCTGTTCTCTTTTGACAAAGGCGGGACGAAATATTCCTTAAAGCTTCTGCCTATAGGGGGAGCATGTATGTTTGACGGAGAAGACGGCGTGGAATCCAAAGCGGCGCAGGATCGTGCGGAGGGCGCAGATGATCAGACAGGGGAAGCGGAGTTTCTTCCGGAGGGTATCAGGGCGCGGGGGACTACCTTTACGGAGGCAGGCGTATGGGCGCGAATTGCGACGGTGTTTGCCGGACCTTTTTTCAATTTCATTCTTGCGTTTCTTGTGGCGCTTGTGCTGATCGCTTTTACCGGAGCGGACCTGCCTGTGGTGGGTATGGTGACGGAGGATTCCGCCGCTTTGGAAGCAGGGCTTAAGGAGGGCGATGTTATCACAAGAATCGGCCACGAGCGGATTCATTTTTACAGAGAGATTATATTGATTTCTTCCATGAATACGGGAGAAACGATGGAGATCCATTATGAAAGAGACGGCAAAAAGGGTGTGGCGCAGGTGACGCCCAAGTACAGCGAAGCGGACCAGAGATACTATATCGGTATCGCCAACGGCGGCGCATATATGAAGTGTAATCCGCTGCAGGTATTTCAGTATGGATTCTATGAAGTGGAATACTGGGTGAAACTGACCTATAAGAGTCTTGGCATGATGCTTCGGGGGCAGGTATCGAAGGATGACGTGTCAGGACCAATCGGTATCGCACAGTTTGTGGGAGAAAGCTATGATCAGGCCGAAGAGGCTTACGGCACTTCCTCGGCGATTCTTACGATGCTGGAAATTGTTATCCTGCTCTCGGTCAATCTTGGTATTCTGAATTTACTTCCCTTTCCAGCGCTGGACGGAGGCAGGCTTGTCTTTATGCTGGTAGAAGTGGTTCGGGGTAAGCCGGTTCCGCCGGAAAAGGAAGGCATGGTGCATTTTGCAGGGCTTGTGGTGCTGATGCTCCTTATGGTGTTCGTAATGTATAACGATATTATGAAGCTGGTGCAGTAACGCGCCGGCTTCTTGCGCGTATAAGCAGAGTCAGAAGTCCCGGAAGACAGGCGTCGTGCAGGCACGAAAGCATGGATTCCGGGACTTATGACGAGCAACGCGAACTCGGAACGCAAAGCGTTTCGAGTCTGCTGAAGAAAAGAAAGAGTCAGAAGTCCCGGAAGACAAATATAAAATTTATTGTTGCATATCGGCATGGGATGCAGTATACTGTCCCTATCAGATTTTATTCGGAAATCTACAGATATCCGCGGAATTCCCGCATGATTTCAGAAGGATGAGAGAAGTAAGACAACTTGGAAATATGGAAACGTATGCTATTTAAAGAAACGAGGTATTTCTATGCAGTATATGACGGGCGTATATTGGAACCGGGGAGGCAGGGCTTCGTGTAATCAGGATTCTGTCGTCCTGCATCAGGTGCTGACCCGACGCGGCAGAGTGCTTATGGCGGCGGTCTGTGACGGTATGGGAGGAATGCGGCAAGGGGAAATAGCCAGCGGTTATATGGCAGAGAGGCTGCAGGAATGGTTCTATGATTCTCTTATGAGAGCGGTAGAACAGAAGAAACCCTGCTGGATGATCAGAAGATCGATGGACAGGCTGGTATATCACGCACAGGAGCAACTGCGGCAGTACGCCGGGAAGGAAGAGGCTGTCCGGCAGATGTCACAGGGGATGGTATGGGAACAGGAGGTACAGCGCAGGGATGAGGGAGCTTCGCAGCCGTTTGCGCTGGGAACGACTATGTCTGTACTGGTTCTGTGGGACAGGACGTATCTGATCTGGCATCTGGGGGACAGCAGAATCTACCGGATACGCAGCAATGGCGGCGGAAAGTTATACAGCGGGCGGGACAGGCGTTATAAACAGGATGTACGGGGCAGGCAGCATAGACAGGGCGCATGGAACAGATGCCGTGACGGTCATGGAGCATCTGACAGGAGGCAGAAAATACCGGAGTGCATGACAAGGGATCATGTAAGAGGGCGAAGCCGCCTGACAAAATGTGTGGGCAGCTTCGGTTATTTCAGACCGGATTATCGCATGGGAACGGTGCAGGCGGGAGAAGCCTTTCTTCTGTGCAGCGATGGATTCAGACATTGCATTACCGGTCAGGAATTGGCGGATATTCTGGCGCCGCAGCAGCTTCGGGAGGAAGCACAGGTGGAACGCAGGCTGAGAGAAATCGGCGAAACCTGCATGAGAAGAGGAGAGAAGGACAATCTGTCGGCAGTCTGTATCAGGACTGTGAAATAGGGAAGGAGTATGGCGATAGAGATGAACAGATCGTGTGAAACGGAGCAATATCAGCATGAGAATACCTTGGGGGAAGCAACTAAACAGAGATATATCGGCAAATATGCGATTGTAAAGATGCTCGGACAGGGTGGTGAAGGGTGTGTGTATCTTGCCCGGGATGAGAGCCTCGGACGCCCTGTGGCAATCAAGAGGGTGTGGGGAGATCACGAGGCCGCTTTCCTTAAGGAACTGCAGCATCCAATGCTCCCGGTGGTCTATGAATTGTTACGTGATAACGGATGCTATCTTGTTATGGAATATATAGAAGGAATAAGTTTACATAACTATATTAGAAAGAACGGCATGGCGAAAGAGGAGCAGGCGAAGCTGTGGGCGGAGCAGATACTGGCGATATTGCAGTATCTTCACACAAGAAAACCACCTGTTATTTATCGGGATTTGAAACCGGAGAACCTCATCGTGTGCCCGGACGGAAGGCTCAGGCTGGTAGATTTCGGCGCGGCCTGTTGCCGCAATTACAGTGGGGACGGCAGCCGGAGGATGGCGGTCAGCGCCGGATACGCAGCGCCGGAACAGTTCCCGCGCGCCGGGGGAGGAGCTTACGCGGATGAGAGAAGCGATCTATTCGCTTTCGGCAGAGTCCTGTATTATGTGCTGACCGGTGCGGACCCCGCTTATCCGCCGTATGCCCGGCTTCCCGTGACGGGATATAATCCTGCGCTGTGGGACGGCTGGGAAAGGGTGCTTCGCAAATGCATGGCAGATCATCCGGCGAAACGATATCAGGTAGCGGAAGAAATCAGAGAAGATTTGTGCGTAAGAGGAAGAAAAGGAACAAAGGGGACGGGCGGCGCGGCGAAGCGCGGATTGATCAGGAAGATAGAGAAAAGAGTCCTTCTGACAGAGAAGAAAGCGGCGGGGCTTATCGCACTTTGAGTGTACTTTTGAAGGGAATTCATGTATAATAATTTCATTAAGATTTGAATGGAGGATTCCTATGCATCGTTCCAATACAAAAATTGTAAAAATCGGAGATAAAGTCATCGGCGGCGGCAATCCGGTCCTGATTCAGTCTATGACCAATACTAGGACAGAGGACGTGGAAGCTACCGTAGCGCAGATTCTAAGACTGGAGAAGGCAGGCTGTGAGATTATCCGCTGTACCGTGCCGACATATGAGGCGGCGCAGGCGCTTTCGGAGATTAAGAAGCAGATTCATATACCACTGGTGGCGGATATTCATTTCGATTATAAAATGGCGGTTGCGGCGATAGAGAACGGAGCGGATAAGATTCGTATCAATCCGGGTAATATCGGAAGCCGGGAGAAGGTGGCGGCTGTGGTAGACGCCGCGAAGGAACGGGATATTCCGATCCGCGTAGGCGTAAACAGCGGCTCCCTGGAGAAGGAACTAGTAGAGAAATATCATGGCGTGACTGCGGAGGGAATTGTGGAGAGCGCTCTGGATAAGGTCGGCATTATCGAAGATCTGGGCTATGACAATATGGTGATCAGTATCAAATCATCGGATGTAATGATGTGTGTGCGCGCTCACGAGATATTGGCAAAGAAGACGAATTATCCGCTGCATGTAGGTATTACGGAGTCCGGTACGGTACAGAGCGGCAATATCAAGTCCGCTGTCGGGCTGGGCATTATCCTGTATCAGGGGATCGGTGACACGATACGGGTGTCTCTGACAGGCGATCCGGTGGAAGAGATTAAGTCCGCGAAGCTGATCCTGAGGACGCTGGGGCTCCGCAAAGGCGGTATCGAGGTGGTGTCCTGTCCCACTTGCGGCAGAACACGTATCGATTTAATCGGTCTTGCTAATCAGGTGGAAGCTATGGTAGCGGATATCCCGTTGGATATCAAGGTGGCTGTCATGGGCTGCGCGGTCAACGGACCGGGCGAGGCGAAGGAAGCGGATATCGGTATTGCGGGCGGTCTTGGAGAAGGACTGCTCATTAAGAAGGGCGAGATCGTGAAGAAAGTGCCGGAGGATAAGCTACTTGAGACCTTAAGAGAGGAATTGCTTAACTGGGACAGGGAATGACTTTCCGAAGACATTTCATTTTCACCGATATAGCATAAATCAAGTATGCAGAGGACAGAGTAAGTATGGCGAAGAGGTTTTTCGAAGTATTTCCTACATTAAAACTGGATACGGGATTGAAGGATCTGTTTGAACAGACGACAGTGGAGAAGGTGACCGCTACCAAAAGAAAGGATTTTCTGCGTGTATACATATCTTCCGAACGGCTGATTCAGAAGGAAGACATCTATCGGGTTGAGAATGAAGTTAAGCGGCAGTTTTTTCCGAATACGTCTATCGTCATCAAGTTATACGAACATTTCAGCCTGTCGGTGCAGTATAATCCGGAAAAGCTGATGGATGTCTACAGGGAGAGTATTCTGCTGGAGTTAAGAGAGTACTCGCCGGTGGAATATAATCTGTTTAAAAAGGCGGATATTTCTTTTGAAGGCAACCGTTTGCTGCTGACGGTAGAGGATACGGTGCTTGGAAAGGGCAAGGCGGAAGAACTGATCCGTATTCTGGAGAAAATATATAACGAACGCTGCGGTATGCCGGTAGAGGTGGCAGTCGGTTATAAAGAACGCGCAGAGGGCAGATATAAGGAAGAGGATGAGCAGCGTCTGGCCATGCAGGTAGCGGAAATCTCGGCAAGGGCAGGTTATGCGGTATCCGGCAAAGCGGCAGAGCTTCTGGGCTGGAATGATGGGATGCAGACGGCCGGGACCGGGATGGCGCAGGAGGGCGCTTATGGCGCAGTAGATGGCACAAGCCATGACGGCGCGGCAGCAGGTATGGGCGTTTACGGCGCCGGTACAGGGAGCACGGTGACAGGCGCCGGACTCGCGAAAGACACGACAGACGCTGTATCAACGGGTATGGGACCAGCGGCGGGGATACCAGGGGCTTCTGCAGGCGGAACAGTACAGAATGCCTCCGGGGCGTCAGGCAAAGACCGGAATGGTTTACATAATGCTGATGCAGCAAAGGTTCCCACACCGGGCAGAAAGGGAGAATGGGGCAGAAAGAGCGAAAAGCAGGATACAAGGCGGGCGGTCAGGCGTTCCGATAATCCGGATGTATTATACGGCAGAGATTTCGATGAGGAAGCGATGCCGATGGAAGAAATCCTGGGAGAATTGGGCGAAGTCGTAATCCGCGGCAAGATCCTGAACATGGATAAGAGAGAGATCAGGAATGAGAGAACCATTCTGATTTATGACATAACCGATTATACAGACACGATGACGATCAAGATGTTTGCCCACAATGACCAGGTGGCTGAAATAACAGATGGTATTAAACCAGGCGTGTTCGTAAAGCTTAAGGGCATGACTATGATGGATAAGTTTGACCATGAACTGACCATCGGCTCTTTGGTAGGTGTAAAGAAGATACCGGATTTTACGACGTCCCGCATGGATACCAGCGTCCGCAAACGCGTAGAGCTGCATTGCCACACGAAGATGAGCGATATGGACGGGGTGTCGGAGGCGAAGGATATCGTAAAGCGTGCCTATCAGTGGGGACATCCGGCTATTGCCATTACCGATCACGGCGTAGTGCAGTCCTTTCCGGATGCCAACCATGTATGGGAGGATCTGTGGAAAGCGGAGAAGAATAAGAGGAAAGAAGCCGGGGATCCGGATCCCGACAAGCAGGATTTCTTTAAGGTGATTTATGGCGTGGAGGCTTATCTGGTGGATGATCTGCACGAGATTGCCACCAATGAGAAAGGGCAGGATTTTGCACAGGATTTCGTGGTATTTGATATCGAGACAACCGGATTTTCTCCGGTGGAGAACCGGATTATAGAGATAGGCGCCGTGAAGGTGTCGGGAGGAAAGATCGTGGACAGATTTTCCACCTTCGTAAATCCTGAAGTTCCGATTCCCTTTGAAATAGAGAAGCTGACAAGCATAACAGATGATATGGTTGTGGGCGCTGAGAAGATAGAGACGGTGCTGCCGCAGTTTCTGCAGTTTTGTGAAGGCTGTATGCTGGTGGCGCATAACGCCGGTTTTGATATGAGCTTTATCATGGAGAATTGTGATAGGCAGGGCATCCCGCACGATTTTACATATATCGATACGGTGGGTATCGCCAGAGTTATGCTGCCGGCGCAGGCGAAGCATACGCTGGACGCTGTGGCGAAGACGCTGGGCGTTTCTTTGGAAAACCATCACCGTGCGGTGGATGATGCGGAGGCTACGGCGGAGATCTTCGTCAAGCTGATTCCGATGATGGAAAAGGAAGGAATCACTACGCTTACGCAGATCAATGAGAAAGGAAAGTGCAGCCCGGCAATTATCAGGAAGCTGCCTACCTACCATGCGATCATTCTGGCGAAGAATAACGTGGGGCGGATGAATCTGTACCGTCTGGTGTCGGAATCCCATCTGACGTATTTCGCCAGAAGGCCGAGGATACCCAAGAGCCTGCTGAATCAGTACAGGGAGGGCCTGATCCTGGGAAGCGCCTGCGAGGCGGGAGAACTATACCGGGCGTTATTGGAGAATAAGGCGGATGCGGAAATTGCAAGGCTGGTGAATTTCTATGATTATCTGGAGATTCAGCCGCTTGGAAATAATCGGTTCATGATTGAATCAGACAGGACGCCGAACATTAATTCCATGGAAGATATCAAGGAGATGAACCGCAAGATTGTGCGGCTGGGCGAGCAGTTCCATAAGCCGGTGGTGGCTACCTGCGATGTGCATTTCCTGAATCCCGAGGACGAGATTTACAGACGGATTATCATGGCGGGACAGGGCTTCCCCGATGCGGACAATCAGGCGCCCCTTTACCTGCGCACTACGGAGGAAATGCTGGAGGAGTTTGCTTATCTGGGCAGCGATAAGGCGGAAGAGGTGGTCATCACCAATACCAATCTGATTGCGGACATGATAGAATCTATGTCTCCGGTGCGTCCCGATAAGTGTCCGCCGGTGATTGAGAACAGCGACCAGCAGCTTACGGATATCTGCTATAACAGGGCACACGAACTGTACGGAGAGAAGCTGCCGCCGATTGTGGAGGAACGTCTGGAGCGGGAGCTGCATTCGATTATTTCTAACGGCTTTGCAGTGATGTATATTATTGCGCAGAAATTGGTTTGGAAATCCGTGGAGGACGGTTATCTGGTGGGTTCCCGGGGTTCGGTGGGAAGCTCTTTTGTGGCGAATATGGCGGGAATTACGGAGGTAAATTCCTTAAGTCCCCATTATCTGTGCCCTAAGTGCCATTATTATGATTTTGATTCCGAGGAGGTCAAAGCCTACGGCGGCGGCGCCGGCTGCGATATGCCGGATAAAAACTGCCCGGTCTGCGGGGAACCGCTGTTAAAAGAAGGCTTTGACATTCCCTTTGAGACCTTCTTAGGCTTTAAAGGCGATAAGGAGCCGGATATCGACTTGAATTTCTCTGGTGAATATCAGAGTAAGGCGCATAAATACACGGAGGTTATCTTCGGCTACGGTCAGACTTTCCGAGCCGGAACCATCGGTACGCTGGCGGATAAGACGGCTTTTGGTTATGTGAAGAATTATTATGAGGAGCGGGGCAGGCATAAAAGGGTCTGTGAAATCAACCGGATTGTCACGGGATGTACGGGCATCCGCAGGAGTACGGGACAGCACCCCGGCGGTATCGTAGTACTGCCGGTGGGGGAGGATATCAATTCTTTTACTCCGGTGCAGCATCCGGCCAATGATATGACGACAGATACCATTACCACCCATTTTGATTACCATTCCATCGACCACAACCTGTTGAAGCTGGATATTCTGGGACACGATGATCCGACCATGATCCGTATGCTGCAGGACATGACGGGCATTGATCCGGTAACTATTCCGCTGGACGATAAGCAGGTCATGAGCCTGTTCCAGTCCACGGAGGCGCTGGGAATTACGCCGGATCAGATTGGCGGCTGTAAGATCGGCAGTCTGGGAATCCCGGAGTTTGGCACGGATTTCGTTATCCAGATGGTCATCGACGCCAAACCCCAGTGCTTCACAGATCTGGTGCGTATCTCCGGTCTGTCCCATGGTACGGATGTGTGGCTGGGCAATGCACAGACCCTGATAGAAGAGGGTAAGGCGACGATTTCCACGGCTATCTGCTGTCGTGATGATATCATGATTTATCTGATTCAAAAGGGTGTGGATCCGGCGCTTTCTTTTACCATCATGGAGAGTGTGCGTAAGGGCAAGGGACTGAAACCGGAATGGGAAGATGCGATGAAGGAGAAGGATGTGCCGGACTGGTATATCGGTTCCTGCAAAAAGATCAAATACATGTTCCCGAAGGCCCATGCGGCAGCCTACGTTATGATGGCATGGCGCATCGCCTATTGTAAGGTAAATTATCCGCTGGCGTATTACGCGGCGTATTTCAGTATCCGCGCCTCGGCTTTTTCCTATGAACTGATGTGTCAGGGACAGCGGCATCTGGAGAATGTGATGGCGGACTACAAGAAGCGCAGCGATACGCTTTCGAAGAAGGAGCAGGATGCTTATAAGGATATGAAGATCGTGCAGGAGATGTACGCAAGAGGCTTCGAGTTCGTGCCGATCGATATCTTCAGCGCCCAGTCCAGGCTGTTCCAGGTGGTGGACGGCAAGCTGATGCCGTCTTTAAACAGTATCGACGGTCTGGGTGAGAAGGCGGCGGACGCCATCGTGGAAGCGGCTAAGGACGGCCCCTTCTTAAGTAAGGATGATTTCAGGCAGCGGACCAAGGCGTCCAAGACGATTGTGGATTTGATGAGCGATCTGGGGCTTCTGGGTAATCTGCCGGAGTCCAACCAGATCAGCTTGTTTGATTTCATAGGCGCGTAAAACCATGTGCGCGTAGAATTATGCGTAAGAAAGAACGGAAAAGAGCTGTTCATGAAACGGCAGGAAACAGGAGGGCATCATCTATGAGAAGATTAATTACAATCGGCCGGGAATTCGGCGCAGGCGGCGGTGAGATTGGCCGGAGAGTGGCCAGGGAGCTGGGGCTTGAATATTATGACAAGGATATTATCCTGAAAACCGCTGTGGCGGGCAAAAATCTGGATCCGGGCCAGGTGCGCAAGTGGGATGAGAGAGTGCCTAAGAATTTCGGCTTCGCCCAGAGTCTGTTTGATTTCTATAACAAACCTTTGGAGGAAGAACTGTGGCAGGCCCAGCGGGATGCCATCCGGGAGCTTGCGAACAAGGAAAGCTGCGTTATCGTGGGACGAAACGGGGATTATATCCTGCGGGAATTCGACCACTGTCTGCGGGTATTCATCCATGCGGGCTTCGACTGGCGCGTGAAGCGTATGACTGCTATGATGGACCAGGTGCCGCCGGAGCAGGTGGCAGGCGATGTGCGTGCGGTGGATAAGGCGCGGAAGAGATACTGTGAGTACTACACCAAGCAGGCGTATGGAGATGCCAGAAACTATGATCTGACGCTGGATACGGAGAAGCTGGGTATCGATATGGCAGTGGAACTGATTCTGAAAGCGGCCGAAACACTGTAAAGACATGACTGGGCTGTTGCTGGAACGACTGATCGGGAGAGAACAGTAACGAATGGCTGCTAAAAACATGTATACAGAAACATGTATACAGAAATACAATTCCTCTTGACAAGAAATCAAAAAGTTTCTATACTTATTAAGAGGTATCAAAGGCGGTGTAATCAATAACGGTACACCGCCTTTTGTATTAACAGTTTTAAGGAGGATGTATTTATGAAAAAATTAGTAGCAATGTCTTTAATCGGCTGCATGGCGCTTTCCATGGTGGCATGTGGTTCCGGCGAGAGCACAGAGACGGCTGAACCTGCTGCAGCAGAAGCGGCTGCGGAGGAGACGACGGAAGCAGAGGCAGAGGAAACCGCTGAAGAGACAGAGGAAGAGACAGCGGACGATGCCGCTTCTACAGACGATAAGGTATGGGTTATCGCTACAGATACCGTGTTCCGTCCTTTCGAGTTTACAGATGAGAACGGTGATTTCGTCGGCATCGACGTGGACGTTCTGGCAGCTATCGCGGAAGACCAGGGCTTCGAGTATGAATTGCAGAGTCTTGGCTGGGACGCGGCAGTAGCGGCAGTACAGGCTGGTCAGGCGGACGGTCTGATTGCAGGCGCAACCATCAAGCAGGAGAGAATTGACTCCGGCTGGATTTTCTCTGACGGTTATTATGACGCGACACAGACCTTCGTACTTCCCGAAGGAAGCGATATCACAGGCTATGCCGACCTGGAGGGCAAGAACGTAGCGGTTAAGAACGGTACGGCAGGCGCGGATTTCGCCAACAGCTTAAAGGATGAGTATGGATTTACCGTAACCGTATTTGAGGACTCACCGACCATGTATCAGGATGTTATCCTTGGCAATTCCGCAGCGTGTGTAGAGGATACGCCGATTATGGCTGACTCCATCAAGACAGGCGGTCTGGCGCTGATGATTCCCGAAGGCATGGAGAGCGAGGGCGCTCCTTACGGCTTCGCAATCATGAATGAGAACAATCAGGAACTTCTTGATATGTTCAACGCGGGTCTTGCCAACATCAAGGAGAACGGCAAGTACGACGAGATTCTTGCGAAATATTTAGGCAACTAACAGAAGCGTTTTTTTGGAACAACATGGCGCGCTGCTGTAAGGAAAGGCGGCGCGCCGGTAAGAAGAGCCGTTTTAATCTATAGATAACATAAGAAACGGCGGCAGATGAGAAATTGGAGAATGTATTATGGCAATGATAATTCAGACCTATGGCACGATGATGATTCGGGCATTGGGACAGACGCTTTTATTGACGTTGTTATCTCTTGTGTTCGCGATGGTCATCGGAATGATTTTCGGACTGATGAACGTGGGACATAACAGGCTGCTTAACTGTATCGGTACGGTGTATGTAGATGCAGTACGGGGCGTGCCTTTGATTGTATTGGCGTACTTTATTTATTTCGGTGTACCGGCTGGCATTCAGGGACTTGGTTTTACCAATTTCAGACTGAACGCTTTGCAGGCAGGTACAATCGCTTTGTCCATGAACTGCGGCGCTTATATGGCTGAGATTATCAGAGCGAGTATTCAGAGTGTGGACAGAGGGCAGATGGAGGCCAGCAGAAGCCTGGGACTTTCCTATGGCGCGTCCATGAGACTTGTAGTCATTCCGCAGGCAATCCGTACCATGATTCCTTCTATTATTAATCAGTTTATCATTACCTTAAAGGATACCTCCATTCTGTCAGTTATCGGATTCCCGGAACTGACCAACGTAGGTAAGACCATTATGGGCAATACCTTCAAGAACCTGCAGACATGGGCAATTATCGGCGTGATGTATATGGTGGTGATCATTACCTTAAGCAAGGTGTCCAAGAAGATCGAGAGGAGGGTCAACCGTGGCAGATAATAAAATATCCGTTCGTAACTTAAAGAAGAACTTTGGCTCTCTGGAAGTACTAAAGGACATCAGCCTGGATGTGGCAGAGGGTGAGGTTGTAGTGCTGCTTGGGCCTTCCGGCAGCGGTAAATCCACGCTGCTTCGCTGCCTGAACCAGTTGGAGACGGCTACTTCCGGCCAGATTATTATAGACGGACAGGACGTAACCAACAAGCATACCGATATCAACAAAGTGCGTGAGAACATCGGCATGGTATTCCAGCATTTCAATCTGTTTAATCATCTGACGGTGCTGAAGAATATGACCCTTGCACCGGTACATTTAAAGCTGCTGTCCAAGGCGCAGGCGAAGGAGAAGGCTATGAAGCTCTTAGAGCGCGTGGGGCTTGCGGACAAGGCGGAAGCCTATCCCAGTCAGTTATCCGGCGGACAGAAGCAGCGTGTGGCGATTGCCAGGGCGCTTGAGATGAATCCTGACATTCTGCTTTTTGACGAGCCTACCAGTGCACTGGACCCGGAGATGGTAGGAGAGGTGCTTGCGGTTATGAAGGAGCTTGCGCGGGAAGGCATGACTATGATTGTGGTGACCCACGAAATTGGTTTCGCCAGAGAAGTGGCAAGCCGCGTTATTTTCATGGAAGGCGGGTATATTGTGGAAGAGGGTACGCCGGACGAGGTGATTAACCATCCAAGAGAAGCCCGTACCATTGATTTCTTGAGCAAGGTGTTGTAGGATATTCGTGTTTTTGACTACGAATTTTGTATATTTTGCATATAATTTAAATTTTTGCGAATTTTTTTGAAAAAACACTTGCATTCTTCCCTGAAATATAATAAGATAAACGAGTGCTAAACAAATGGCTTGTTGGTCAAGCGGTTAAGACGCCGCCCTCTCACGGCGGAAACAGGGGTTCGATTCCCCTACAAGCTGTTGACTGTTTTATAACAGCCCAACCCGAAAGAGTGCTGGAAACCTTGAAGTTGCGAGGTTTGCGGCATTTTTTATTTTGTTCAAAAACAGATCTGTTATGGCATGAAAAGGCGGGGGAACCTATAAATAAATTTACCTCATTAAGTCATTTTGAATTGATTCATAGATGAATAAATGATATATTGTGTATGGGAAACCAGAGAGCCGGGCGGCTTACCCTCTTTTTCGGAGGGGCTGACCCTCCAGACGAAAGAAAGGAGGGCGTTGCTAATGGTTACATATTCTGATTTGATTCAGTTTTGTATATTCATTGTTGCCCTTGTAGGATTGTGTTACACGATTTTCAAGGGGAAACGAAAATAGCCGCCAACTACTGCGAATAGTTGACGGCTGACCTTATAAAAGGTTAAGTTGTTTATTATCGGAGGGTAGCCGTTTCTCTGGCTTTCCCTTTCTATAAGTTCAATATAGCATATATATATATTCAAAACAAGTGTCAATTTAATATAAATTAATGATAGCATACAGAATCTTCCTGCCGCGTCGGCAGCATACACACAATCAGGAAGAATGGCAGCGAGAATACCATAAAGTACACATACCGAAACTCCGTGGCTACGGGAGTGGCAATGAGCACGGTGAAGAGCAGGGCGGCGTTAGGCAGGTAACAGATCAGCTTCTGATATTCTCTGCGGATAATGACGCCGCCGATGCTAAAGAGCATGACCCAGCAGGCCACGCCCATGCTCCAAAGCGTACCGTAGACAGGGACCATGCTTCCCAGCTTGATGGCGATTTCTTTGGCCTTGATGACAAGCGGTCCGCCGATCAGCGGCGTATGGGAGACGCCCAGGGAGGTGGCGCTGACACCCTCCGCCTCTGCGACCAGGTAGAAGGAGTCCGGATACCAGTATCCGTAGGTCTGTTTCACATAAGCATCTACGTAATCGCCGGGATATTTTATTCCCAGATCAATCCAAAGGCGTAAGAATTCACCCTTATGCGCGGTCAGATAGTCCTGATTGCCGGCGCGTACCAGCTCCTTGATGTTATCCGCGAAGGTAGGATTGTACAATTCTTTAATATACGTCAGATCTACCACCTGCTCTATCAATGCAAGCTGCTCCGGTGTCAGTTCTCTGTCGTTGCAGATGACGGCGGTAATCTGCTGCATGGGGATACAGACCGATTCTATGAAATCGGGCTGGGTCACATGGAAGGCGTTCATGACCGGATATTTGACAATCAGGGCAGCAAAGAGGATGGCAAGGATTGCCGGATAGAAGCGCTTCATGCGTTTACGGTAGTAGAACAGCAAAAACGGGATGCAGACAAGGAAAGCGTACCAGCCGTTGGAACGAAACAGACATATCATAACACCTGATATGATAAACGTGAGCAGTTCCTGTGTGCGTATCCGGGAAGCATACAGCATTCGCAGCATGGCGCAGTCAAAAAGCATTACGGCTGCCGCAAAAGGAATATCCTTCCAGATTGTGACGGAAAATACCGCGTGGTAGGGAATCAGCGCATAGAAAGCTGTAATCAGCATCAGAACGAAGGGCCTGACCTTGCATTGGCGCAGCGTATTTATGAAATAAGCGGCGCTTCCTGCCAACAGGCACATCTGGAACAGCGTATAGAGGGAAACAGCAGCCACCATATTGTGGGTGAGCAGATAACCGGTCTCATAACACAGCTTAAACAACATAGTATGCGTCCAGGGATGGTGATTGCTGTAGGGAATCACACCAAGCACCTGCTCAAACTGGTTGATGCTGTCGGGCGTCATGATACCGGGATATTGATAGAGATAATAAGGCAGCCAGCACAACAGGCAGACCAGGAATGATGCGCCTGCCGTATGGTTTCTGTATAGATTAACGGCATATGTGATTACCATGGACAGCCTGCGTCTGGAGCAGGAGAAACGGTAAGGAACATTCTGATATGGCGTAAACAGCGTTTCAGACAGCCGTTTCTTATTGCAGGTATAAGAAAAAAGAAATTTTAGCAGATAATAGAACAGCGTGGTAAAGCCGGTAAAGGTAATCAGAAGGATACCGAACCGGAAAAGACCGCTGGTCAGCAGCTCGATGTAGGACGGATAGTCTACGATCATATACAGCGCGGAAAAAGTCATGGCAAGGATCAGTGATACAAGGTTGGTCTGGCGTCCGTGCATGATAGAATCATCGATCACGCAGTTTGCCATATCGGCGCGGTCCAGCAGGAAAAGATTCAGGTGATCCAGCCTTCTGCTTACATGGCGGTAGAAGAAGAACACCAGCAGAAAAAATACCAGCGTAAGGATGTTGCCGGGTTCCATACGCGCTGCTTTCATTAACGCCCATGTGGTAAGGAAACTTTGTATAAGATGCAGCAGTAGGGTGACGTTTATTCTGTTTCGCATGGGAAGCTCCTTTGACTTTTATTGCTATAGTATATCTGAAATGGATTTCTGATATTTATTTCATACTTTTTATATTTTATCATAAGTATGGAGCATTTGCGATGCTTTTGCAAAAATGAATAAAACTTGGCGGCTTATGTGGATCATATTATGGAATTTGTATATTGACGATAAAAATACAATGTGATAAAACATTTTCTGATAAAAATAAGTTGTACATAAATAAAAAAGCTTAAGATAAGGAGAATTAGAGATGTTTAAAAAGCTGGAACGCATGAAACTTGATCACAAAATTAATT
The DNA here is from genome assembly GCA_017626325.1 of Lachnospiraceae bacterium. Taxonomy (GTDB): domain Bacteria; phylum Bacillota; class Clostridia; order Lachnospirales; family Lachnospiraceae; genus UBA3282. Next base: position 67,332 of record JAGAIZ010000066.1, read on the forward strand.
ATGGCTATCATTTTGTTATTTTCCTGATGATCATTTCGGGTATTATGAGTATGATCGGTCTTGGAGTGATTTATATGAATATGAATAGCTATGTGAACGGCGCGCAGAGAGCGGATACTGCTGTGAAGCAATGTAAGAACGATATCAACGTGGCTGCCAGAAATATCAGGGAAATGATTCTGAATGACGACACGAGTACATACGCTGCTTACAAAGAAGAGGTAGATGCCGACATGAACGATATTGGCGTAGAGCTGGAAGCTATGAAGGAAACCGGTGTGGTTTCCGATGAAATGTTCGGCAAGTTTGAGGAGAGTCTTTCGAGCTGGGGAGAGGTTGGCTATCAGATTATCGATGAGATAGAAGCCGGCAACAAAGACGTGGCAACCGAGATGATGTTCAGTCAGTGTGTTCCCGGACTCGATGAAGTAGAGACGATTGCGGATGAGATAGATATAGAGACGGATGCGGCCAAGGACAGAGCAATCAAAGGCATACAGATATCGACTCTGGCAGCCGGAGCGCTGCTTATTCTATTCGTGCTGGTAGCTGCTGTGATATCCAGACAGATTGGAAAGCGTATTATTGATTCTATTATGAAACCGCTTCATGAGATTGAGGATGTGGCACGGGATTTATCCCACGGCAACCTGCACAGCAATCTGGAATTCCATTCGGATGATGAATTAGGCGCGCTGGCACACAGCCTGAGAAAATCTATTCGTATATTAAGTTCTTATGTAGATGACATCGGCAGGGTCATGAATGAATTCTCTGAAGGAAACTTTACGGCGCAGGCGGAAGTGGACTGGAAGGGCGACTTCGTAGGTATTCTGAATTCTTTTATGGAATTTGAGCAGAATATGGCCGATGTAGTGAAAGGAATTCAGAGTGTTGCCAATCAGGTAAACAGCGGCGCCGAGCAGGTAGCTGCAAGCTCTATGGACTTAGCGCAGGGAGCTACAGATCAGGCAAGCATTACGCAGGAACTGTCTGCCACGGTTGAGACGGTTTCCGAACGCGTTATGCAGAATGCTGAGAATGCGAAGGAAATCAGCAGAAAGGTAGAGGGCGTAGGCGCAGATATTATCGACAGCAACGGCAAGATGCATGATATGGTAATCTCCATGAGCGAGATCAACGACGCATCCAGAGAGATCAGTAAGATTATCGCTACCATTAACGATATCGCGTCTCAGACCAATCTTCTTGCCCTGAACGCTTCAATCGAGGCGGCAAGAGCGGGCGAGGCGGGCAAAGGCTTCGCGGTTGTTGCGGATCAGGTATCCGTGCTGGCGGCTCAGAGTGCTGACGCTGCCAAGGAATCCACGAATCTGATTGAGACCTCCGTCAGAGCGGTAGAGAAAGGTATGGTAATTGCGGAAGAGACGGCACAGCACCTGGAAAGCGTTGTGACAGGTTCCAGAATCATTACGGAAGAAGTCAACAAGGTAGCCGTAGCGTTAGAAGAGCAGACAGCCGCAATCCATGAGATTAACAGCGGTATCCAGCAGATCAACGATGTCGTACAGACCAACTCTGCAACCTCTGAAGAGTGCGCGGCGGCAAGCCAGGAGATGAACAACCAGGCGGCAGCCTTAAAAGACAGTATCCGCAAGTTTACCGTTGTATAGCAGACTGCACAGATGCACAGCAGGCGGATAAAGGTTACTGTTTGCACGGTAGGTGTGAACAGTAACGGATAAAGTCTGAAAATGCCAAATACTTGAAAACAGACTTGCAAATGTCTGGAAACGGTGCTACAATATATTTGTAATATGAATAATTACTAAGATAAAGAGTGGACTTGCGAGTCCACTCTTTTCTGTGAAAGCAGTCCAGACGGCGGACCGGACGTCCGAGTCTGCTTTCGGAACACGATTGACAGGAGGCGGAAATGTCAAAAAAAGAGACATATGAAACCAGAACAGAACAGTTGCTCACACCGATTGCAGAGCAATTCGGGGTGGAGATCTACGATGTGGAATATGTCAAAGAGGGCAGCGACTGGTATCTGCGGGCTTATATTGATAAGCCGGAAGGGGTTAGCATCATTGACTGCGAGCGTGTCAGCCGCGCTTTATCCGATGCGCTGGATGCGGAGGATTATATCGCAGATGCCTATATTCTGGAAGTGAGCAGCCCGGGGCTGGGCAGAACGCTTAAGAAGGACAGACATCTGGAGAAGAGTCTGGGAGCGGAAGTAGAGGTCAGGACTTACAAGCCTATTGACAAGCAGAAGGAATTTGCGGGCATATTGAAGGCGTACGATAAGGATACCGTGACGATAGAGGAAGCGGGCGGAGAACGTGTCTTTAACCGGACAGAAATTGCGCTGATAAGGCTTGCGTTTGATTTTTAATCTGATTAGGATCATGTATTATGACAGAAAAGGGAAACGAGGAGGATAACGGAAAATGAATAAGGAATTAATGGAAGCGCTGGATATCTTGGAGAAAGAGAAAGAGATCAGCAAAGACACGCTCTTTGAGGCAATCGAAAACTCTCTGATTACAGCCTGCAAGAATCATTTCGGAAAGGCGGATAATATTAAAGTTGAGATTGACAGAGATACCTGTGATTTCCTGTGCTATGCGGAGAAGGAAGTAGTGGAAGAGGTAGAGGACGACGTACTGCAGATTTCTCTGGAGGACGCGCGCAATATTTCCCAGAAGGCTTCGCTGGGGGATATAATCCATGTGGAGATCAAGTCAAAGGAATTCGGACGTATCGCGACGCAGAATGCCAAGAATGTCATTCTGCAGAAAATCCGTGAGGAAGAAAGAAGCGTAATTTACAATCAGTATTTTGAAAAAGAGAAAGACGTAGTGACCGGTATTGTGCAAAGATATGTGGGCAGAAATATTTCCATCAATTTAGGGAAAGCGGACGCTATCTTAAATGAAAGCGAGCAGGTGAAGGGCGAGAACTTCAAACCGACGGAGCGAATTAAGGTATATATTCTCGAAGTAAAGAATACACCTAAAGGACCGAGAATTCTCGTGAGCCGTACCCATCCGGAATTGGTCAAGAGACTGTTCGAGGCTGAGGTAACGGAGATCAAGGACGGCACGGTAGAAATTATGAGTATTGCCAGAGAGGCCGGCAGCAGAACGAAGATCGCAGTCCGTTCTCATAATCCCAATGTGGACGCGGTGGGCGCCTGCGTAGGCATCAACGGCACAAGGGTAAATTCTATCGTAGATGAGCTGTGCGGCGAGAAAATCGATATTGTCAACTGGGATGAGAATCCCGGCAATCTGATTCAGAACGCTCTGTCTCCGGCGAAGATCGTCGCGGTGTTCGCGGATCCGGATGAGAAGACAGCTAAGGTAGTTGTGCCGGATTATCAGTTATCTCTTGCAATCGGTAAGGAAGGACAGAATGCCAGACTGGCGGCGCGTCTGACAGGGTATAAAATAGATATCAAGAGCGAGACGCAGGCGAAGGATGCGCCCGGCTTCCGTTATGAGGACTACATCTATGATGATGAAGAGTACGATGAGGAAGGCTATGCGGAAGAGGGCTACGAAGAAGACGCAGGCGAAGCGTATATGGAAGAAGGCTATACACAGGAAAGCGGCAGTGAGGAATACGCGGAAGACGGTGTTCAGGAAGCCGATGGCGTACAGTACGCGGAAGACGGCGCAGAAGATTATGATGAGGAAGTGCCGGGAACTGTGGAAGAACAGGAATAAACGGTATCTGGCGGCGTAAAGAATGATGGGTTATAGAAAGGCGTGAGAATCAGTATGGCAAAGAAAATATCCATGCGGCAATGTGTAGGCTGTGGTGAAATGAAAAATAAAAAGGATATGATGCGCGTGCTAAAGAGCGCGGAAGGACCTATTGTTCTTGATATGACCGGCAGGAAGAACGGCAGGGGAGCTTATCTGTGCATGAATAAGGAATGTCTGGCCAGAGCGCAGAAGAACAAAGGGCTGGAACGCTCCTTTAAGATGAGTATTCCTGCTGCAATATATGAGAATCTGGAAAAGGAGTTTGAGGAGGGCGAGAATGAGTAACGTACCCGGAAGAGATAAGGTATTATCCATGCTGGGGCTTGCCGCCCGCTCCCGAAATGTTGTCAGCGGCGGATTTGCGACGGAAAATTCTGTCAAGAGCGGCAAAGCATATCTGGTTATCATAGCAGAGGACGCGTCGGATAACACCAGAAAGAAATATAGCAACATGTGTGAATTTTATGAAGTTCCCTGTATGTACTACAGCACGAAGGAAGCGCTGGGGCACGCCATGGGAAAGGAAGAGAGAACCACTCTTGCAGTGACAGATGAGGGATTTGCAGATTCGATACGGAAGCATTTATTAGATTCGAAATAGTTGGAGGTAGTGAGCATGGTGAAAATGAAAGTACATGAGCTGGCAAAAGAGTTGGAGAGGCAGAGCAAGGAGCTGATTGCTTTTTTGCAGGATAAAGGATATGAAGTAAAGGCGGCACAGAGTTCGGTGGAGGATGAGGCGATCGAACTGGTGCGTAAGGAGTTCGGTAAGGGAGCCGAGAAGGCACAGGAGCCGAAGAATCAGGAGAGAAAGGCTGAGCCGGAGAAGGAAGCATCAAGGGCGGAAGCGCAGCCTGTTAAAGAGGGAGAAGCGGCACAAGCGCCCAAGAGAGAGCATACGAAGGAGACAGCCGCTAAGACGGACATGGCGAAGGGAGAGACTTCTAAGCCGGAGGCATCTAAAAGTGAGGCGCCGAAGAAAAAGAAGATTATCTTCGTCAGCAATCCGCATAATTCCAAGATGTCGGGACAGCGTCCGGCACAGGGAAACAGCGGAAATAACGGCGGCCGTAATCATAACGCAAGACAGTCCGGAAACGGAGGACGTCCCGTGCAGGTACAGAATGCCCCGCATAAGATCATCCGGCCGACGCAGAAGCCGATTCCGGTGACGGCGGAGCCTTATGAGGTACGGCAGAAACAGCAGCAGGAGCGCAGACTGGAGCAGCAGAGACGGGAGCGTGAAAATGCTGCAGCGCAGAATAATAAACAGACAACCGTGCAGGAGAAAACAACCAGTGCAGGAGAAAATCGTAAGCCTGAGGGGCAGAACAGACCGAATTATAACAATAATGCGTCAGATCGCAGGAATAACCCTAATAGTGCGCCTGGTAACAGGAACGGTGGAAATAATGACCGCGGTCAGAGAGGCAATGGCGGGCAGGACAATAGATTCCGCAAAAATAACCCGTCGAAGGACTTTGCGCCTGAAGCGCCCAGAGGAGATGTGGAGAAGCACAGAGAGGATGAGAAGCGCAGAGTAAATCAGGACAGAGATAAGCGCTCGAAGAAAGACCTGATTTATGAGGAAGACGACGTGGCTATGAAGAGCCGCAGCAAAGCGGGCAGATTCATTAAGCCGGAGAAGAAGGTGGAAGAGACAGCCGAAGAACAGATCAAGGTGATTACGGTTCCGGACAGCCTGACCATCAAAGAACTGGCGGATAAGATGAAGATACAGCCGTCCGTGATTATTAAGAAGCTTTTCATGGAAGGCAAGATTGTGACATTGAATTCCGAAATCAGCTTTGAGGACGCGGAGAATATCGCGATTGAATACGAGATTATCTGTGAGAAGGAAGTCAAAGTAGACGTAATCGAGGAACTGCTGAAAGAGGTGGATGAGGATGAAGCGTCTATGGTGTCAAGACCCCCTGTTATCTGTGTTATGGGTCATGTTGACCACGGTAAGACATCGCTCTTAGACGCCATACGTAAGACGAATGTGACAGATAAGGAGGCTGGCGGTATCACGCAGGCGATTGGCGCGTATACGGTAACTGCCAATGGACAGAGCATTACGTTCTTAGATACGCCGGGACATGAAGCGTTCACGGCGATGCGTATGCGAGGCGCTAATTCCACGGATATCGCGGTGCTTGTCGTGGCGGCGGATGACGGTGTAATGCCGCAGACGGTAGAGGCCATCAATCATGCCAAGGCCGCCGGTATTGAGATTATCGTAGCAGTCAATAAGATCGATAAGCCCAATGCCAATATTGACCGTGTGAAGCAGGAAATGACGGAATATGAACTGATTCCGGTAGACTGGGGCGGATCGACAGAGTTTGTTCCGGTATCCGCTAAGTCGGGAGAAGGAATTGATACGCTCCTGGAGACGATCCTTCTGACGGCTGAAATACTCGAACTTAAGGCAAATCCGAACAGAAATGCCAGAGGTCTGGTGATCGAGGCGCAGCTTGACAAGGGACGCGGTCCGGTGGCGACTGTGCTGGTACAGAAGGGTACCCTTCATGTGGGGGATTTCATCTCTGCAGGCGCAAGCCATGGCAAAGTAAGAGCCATGATAGACGATAAGGGCAGACGTGTCAAGGAAGCGCTGCCGTCTACCCCGGTAGAAATTCTGGGCCTGTCGGATGTGCCCAGCGCAGGCGAGGTATTTATTGTACACGAGAATGATAAGAGCGCCAAATCTTATGCGGAAACTTACATGGCGCAGCATAAAGAAGAGATGCTTGCGGATACTAAGACCAGAATGTCCCTGGACGATCTGTTCAGCCAGATTCAGGAAGGAAATCTGAAGGAATTGAACCTGATTGTAAAGGCAGACGTACAAGGCAGCGTGGAAGCCGTAAAGCAAAGTCTGATGAAGCTGTCCAACGAAGAAGTTGTAGTGAAATGCATTCACGGCGGCGTAGGCGCTATCAACGAATCGGACGTATCGCTTGCGTCCGCATCCTCCGCTATCATTATCGGATTCAATGTCAGACCGGATGCGACTGCCAAGGCGATCGCAGAGCGTGAAGGCGTGGATGTGAGACTGTATAAGGTAATTTACCAGGCGATCGAGGATATTGAAGCGGCTATGAAGGGTATGCTGGATCCGATCTTTGAAGAGAAGATTATCGGTCACGCCGAGGTACGCCAGATCTTTAAGGCGTCCGCGATTGGTAATATTGCAGGTTCCTATGTCACGGACGGCGAGTTCCAGAGAGGCTGCAAGATCCGTATCACCAGAGACGGTGAGCAGATCTATGAGGGACAGTTGGCTTCCTTAAAGAGATTTAAGGATGATGTTAAGGAGGTTAAGGCCGGCTATGAGTGCGGTCTTGTCTTCGACGGCTTTGATAAGATGCAGGAGCTTGATATCGTAGAGGCGTATATTATGGTAGAAGTACCGCGTTAAGCGCCTGCAGGACACTGTAAATTATCCGGCGGGCGGTACTGGGAAGCCAGCAGCGGTACATGTGGACTGTGCAGGCAGGACGCATAAGGAAATCTGCGGAAAGGCCGGAGAAAAGAGGTAATGTCATGAGAAAGAATAGTGTCAAGAATACCCGTATCAATGGGGAAGTGCAGAGAGTTCTGGCAGAGATTATCCGGGGTGAAATAAAGGATCCGAGAATCGCGCCGATGACCTCTGTCGTGGCTGTGGAAGTAGCGCCGGATTTAAAGACCTGTAAGGCGTGGATCAGCGTGCTGGGAGATGAGAAAGCACAGGCTGACACGCTGGCAGGGCTTAAGAGCGCGGAAGGGTACATCCGCAACCAGCTTGCACGGACGATCAATCTGCGCAATACGCCGCAGATCACTTTTATCATGGATCAGTCTATTGCGTACGGGGTGAATATGTCTAAACTGATAGATGAAGTGAATAAGGATATGGGTCCGCAGAGCCGGATGGGAACGGCGATGCGGAGACTATGGAGCAGGAAGATTAAATAATGAAATAAGGGTAACACGATGGAGTGGGAAGTTGATGAGAATAATTGATGAAGTAAGGAATGCGAAAACAATAGCGATCAGCGGTCATGTAAGACCGGATGGAGACTGCGTCGGTTCCGTGATGGGATTATATCTTTATCTGACAAAGGAACTGCCGCAGGCACAGATCGACGTCTATCTGGAGCAGCCGTCAGCTATTTACGGCTGTATCAGCCATATGGAAGATATCAGGTCTGATATTCCGGCAGACAAAGTATATGATGTGTATTTTGCACTGGACTGCAACGACGAGAGGTTAGGCGGCGCGTTGGAGCTTTATCAGAAGGCGGCTAAGAGGATTAATATAGACCATCATATCAGTAATACGGGATGCGGGGATCTGAATATCATAGAACCGCAGAGAAGCTCTACCTCGGAACTGATTTATGACCTGATGGATCCTGCAAAGATAGACGCGGAGATTGCCAAAGCGATCTACCTTGGTATTGTGCACGATACAGGCGTATTCAAGTATTCCAATACGTCTCCGCACACATTACAGGTGGCGGCGCAGTTGATTCAGTATGAATTTGATTTTTCGGAGCTGGTCGAGAAGACATTCTATGAGAAGACTTATGTGCAGACGCAGATTATGGGAAGAGCGGTCCTGGAAAGCATGCGCTTTATGGGTGATAAGTGTATTGTCAGCGTAGTCAGCCGCCGTATGATGGAGTTCTATCAGGTAGGACCGAAGGATCTGGATGGTATTGTGAACCAGTTGCTTGCTGTGAGCGGTGTGGAATGCGCTATTTTCATGTATGAAACAGGCACATTGGAGTATAAGGTGAGTATGCGCTCCAAAGGCAAAGTGGACGTGGCGGCGGTCGCTGTGAAATTCGGCGGCGGCGGGCACGTAAGAGCAGCGGGATGCACGATGAACGGTACATATCATGACAATATCAATAACCTGTCGGTGGAGATTGAAGAGCAGCTTGAGAAAGCGGCAGAACAGCAGGAATAATTTATGTATAACGGAATGATCAATGTATATAAGGAAGCCGGCTACACATCTCATGATGTAGTAGCCAGGCTTCGCGGCATCTGTAAACAGAAGAAAATCGGACATACAGGAACGCTTGATCCGGACGCGGTGGGAGTGCTTCCTGTATGTTTGGGTTCGGGCACCAAACTCTGCGATATGCTGACAGACTGGGATAAAGAGTATATTGCCTGCCTGCAGTTAGGCGTGGCGACAGATACGCAGGATATGTCCGGGCGTGTGGTATATGAGGCGGCGCCTGAGCGGCTGGCGGTTTTGTCCGGGGAGCAGGTGTGCGGGTGCATCAGGAGCTTCGTGGGCTCCTATGACCAGATTCCGCCCATGTATTCCGCCCTTAAGGTAAACGGTAAGAAGCTCTACGAGCTTGCCAGAGAGGGCAAAGAGATAGAGCGTAAGCCAAGAACCGTGCGGATTGAGGAAATAGAGATCTTAAAGCTGGAGCTGCCGTTGGTGGAGTTTCGTGTGGTATGCTCCAAGGGAACGTATATCAGGACACTGTGCCATGATATTGGTGAAAAGCTGGGCTGCGGCGGCGCAATGCGTTCACTGATCAGGAGCAGAGTGGGGATTTTCCGTCAGGAGGATGCGCTTACGCTGGGACAGATCGAGCAGTTGGAGAAGAATAATGGTATAACAGATGTTATAATTCCGCCGGACGCCATCTTCTGTGATCTGCGTGCGGTTATGGTGACCGAGGCGGGAGTAAAGCCGGTGCAAAACGGCAACAGTCTGCGCAGCACGCTTCTGACAGCGGAGAGCGGAGAACGGAAGGCGGCTGCGCGGGCGGAGTCTTCGGATGGCGAGCAGGTGCGGGTATATGACTTAAGCGGCAGGTTCTACGGAATCTACGGGTATCATGCGGCAGAAAGGCTGTATAAGCCCGTCAGGATGTTCCTATAGAGAGGATGGCAGGTTGAGAAGGGTATTGTATGAAGATTATTAATACGACACAGTTTCAGTTGGATAGACCGGGCGCGGCGGCGATCGGTAAGTTTGACGGTGTGCATCTGGGGCATCAGGAGCTGATACACAGGATCATGAAGCAGAAGGAACAGGGGCTTATGTCCGTGGTCTTTACTTTTGATACGTCGGCGTCGGCTTTCTTCGGGAAAGAAGAGAAGGAGTTGACGACCAGAGCGGAGAAAAGGGCAGTTTTTGAGGAGATGGGAATCGACGTGCTGATCGAATTCCCCTTAAACCGGGAGACGGCCGCCACGGAGCCGGAAGAATTTGTGCTCAGATATCTGGTGAAGCAGATGCGGACGGCATATATATGTGCGGGGGCGGATCTGTCTTTTGGAAGGAAGGGCGCAGGCAATTATGAGCTGCTTAAGCGCTATGCGGATCCCTGCGGATACCGGGTGGAGGTGATCGATAAGATCAGAGTAGACGGTGAAGAAGTAAGCTCTACCAGAGTGCGGGACGCTGTCCGCGCAGGCAGGATGGAAGAGGTTACGAGGATGCTTGGCTCACCCTACAGTGTGAGCGGCGTCGTGGAGCACGGAAAGAGACTGGGGCGTACGATCGGTATGCCGACAGCCAATCTTGTGCCGGGTACGGACAAGCTTTTGCCGCCCAGCGGGGTTTATTATTCGGATGTTGTGCTTGATGGAAAGCGCTATCGCGGCATTTCGAACGTTGGGTGCAAACCGACCGTCAGCAGCGGGGAGGTTGTAGGGGTTGAGACTTATTTATATGACTTTGCCGGAGATATTTACGGCAAGGATATTACGGTTCGTCTGCTTGCCTTCCGCAGACCGGAGATGAAGTTCGACGGTGTGGAAAGCTTAAAGGCGCAGATGCAGAAGGATATCGAGGCGGGCGCTTTTTTTCAGATAGGGGCTTGTAACTACTGATTTTATACATTAAAATGAAATTGTGTGATGTTTTTTAGGGAATAAGTACGAACGAAGGGAAAATTACAGCGATGAATCTATCGATTATTCTTTCTATGGCGGGCGGTCTGGGACTGTTCCTGTACGGCATGCGTATTATGAGCGACAGCATTGAGAAGGTTGCGGGCGCGAAATTAAGAGGCATACTGGAACGGCTGACGACGAACCGTTTTACAGGCATTTTAGTTGGTATTTTCTTTACGGCGGTTATTCAGTCCTCCTCAGCGTGCACGGTTATGGTGGTGAGCTTCGTCAATTCGGGGCTTATGAATCTGACGCAGGCGGCGGGCGTGATTTTTGGCGCGAATATCGGAACCACGGTGACGGCGCTTTTAGTATCTTTTAAGCTGGAGAAGGCGGCTCCGGTCATACTGCTTGCGGGCGTACTGATTGTGATGTTCTGTAAGAAGCAGAAGATTGCGCGGTTCGGAGAAGTTATCATAGGCTTCGGCGTGCTGTTTATGGGACTCAGCACGATGTCGGGCGCTATGGCGGGGATGAAGGATTCTCCGGCGGTGTTACATATGTTCGCATCTCTGCAGTCACCGATTCTTGCGGTGCTTCTGGGAACATTTCTGACAGCGGTCATACAGAGTTCTTCCGTTACGGTCAGTATCATGGTACTCTTAGCCAATCAGGGGCTGATGGACATGAATATCTGTATGTATATTATATTAGGCTGTAATATCGGCGCGTGTACCTCTGCCGTGTTAGCTTCCCTGAATGGCAAGAAGGATGCCAAGCGTGCGGCGTCGATACATTTGATTTTCAATGTGATCGGTACGGTGATCGTATATATTATCTTTATGGCAGGCGTCGGACGGTTCGTGCAGGCGCTTACGATTGCGGCGGGGAATGATCCCGGACGGGTGGTAGCGTATGCGCATATGTCCATTAAGATTTTCCAGGTTATTATCCTGATGCCTTTTATTAAGGGAATCGTTAAGCTGACGTATCTGGTAGTGCCGGGTGACGATAAGAAGATCGGCTACAGAGACAGCTATCAGCTCAAGTATATCGGCGACAAAGTGGTATTAAACCCTGCGACTGCTGTTGTGGAAGTAATCAAAGAGCTGGATCGTATGGCGTCGCTGGCATATGAGAATTTAAACCGCGCCATGAACGCGTTGATTACGCTGGATAAGGAAGAGATAGAAGAAGTATATGAGGTAGAGAAAAATATCGATTTCCTGAGCCATGCGATTACGAATTATCTGGTGAAAATCAATCAGACTACGCTGCCTATCGAGGATTTGAAGAGCATCGGCGCTCTGTTCCATGTGGTCAATGATATTGAGCGCATTGGCGATCATGCGGAGAACATTGCGGATTCGGCGGAACAGAGGATTGAGACCGGGGTCGGCTTTTCTAAGGAAGCGCAGAAAGAACTGGGCGAGATGTCGGACATGGTCAATACCATTCTGCGGTTCTCCTTTGAAATGTTTGTCAAAGGAACAGAAGAGCATACGGAGGATATCAGGCATTTGGAGGAGGCCATTGACGAGAAAGAGAAGGAATTGCAGCAGAAGCATATCGAGCGGCTTGCCAGCAACGAGTGCACGCCGGAGGCAGGCGCGTTATTCTCCGAAATCGTATCCGGTTTGGAGAGAGTGGGAGATCATGCAACCAATATTGCGTTTGCTAACATGTTCGGCGAACAGGATTAAAGAGGAAACAGCGTTACAGTTCACAGTAACGAAAGGATAATTAATATCACATGTTATGCAAAATGCCGGGTTTGTACAAATAAGATAGAATTTGTACAAAAATAAGATAGAATGTGCAGAATAAGATAGAGAAGGATAAAAAGGAAAAAGAGGATAGAAAGCAGAGAAAAGGGCTGCTGCAGGACAGAGGATTGCGGATCTGTTTTGCGGCAGCCTTCTTCTTATGCGGAAGCGGAAAGAAACGGAAAGCCTGTGTCCTGCCCGCCCGTAAACAGGCTGGCCTGCAAGAACCTGAATGGTAATTTTGTGAAAATATTCGATTTTGTTGACAGAACTTATCGGCATTGTTATAATGGCTAACGTAAATATTACGAAAATGTTACAAAGAAGCGAAAGCAAACGAAGAAACAAAAGCAAGTGCAAAAGTACAAGCAAACGAAGAAGTGAAAGTAAATAAAGAAGTGCAAGTAAACGAAGAAGCAGAAGTAAACATAGAAGGGAGCTTGAGTATAAGAATGAAGAAACGCGAAATCTTGTGTCTGCTGATGGGATGCCTGCTCGTCATGACGCCGCTTACGGCGCAGGCAGCGCCTTTGGGGCTGATCGCAGCAGCAGAGCCGGTAGCGGAAGCAGCTTCGGGGAAGGAAGCAGAGCTGGTAGTGGAAACAGCCCCGGGGAAGGAAGCAGCTCCGGCGAAGGACACGGAAGTCACGGAAGATGAAGAGACGGAGGGGACGCTGCAGTCGTTATTAAACGAGATGTCTGCAGGTTCGGCTCTGATCGGAGAGGAATCGGTAGAGAAGAAACAGGGCAGCGTTACGCTGAACGATATTCTGGGCGCTTCCGCTGTCGGCTCCGGTGAAATTCTGGAGTGCAGGAAGACGGAGCAGGAGTATGCGGAAGCCTATGAGAAGGCCAAGAATGCCAATTGGGGTTATACCAATCTGGGAATCGCCAATGTGGAGAGCGGGAATCTGAATATCCGCTCCGCAGCGTCAGAGGATGGCAGACTGGCAGGCAAGCTTCCTAAAAACGCCGCATGCGAGGTGTTGGATTCGGATGATACCTGGGCGCATATTAAGTCGGGAGAGGTGGAAGGCTATGTCAGCAGGGAATATCTGCTGACAGGTATTCAGGCGAAGAGACGTGCGGAAGAACTGGCAACGACCATGGCGCGCGTCACCACGGACAGCCTCAAGGTCAGGGCGCAGGCCAATACGGATTCGGAAGTCATCACTATGGTTCCCAACGGAGAGGAGCTGGAGGTAATAGAAGCAGAGGGCGGCTGGGTCAAGGTTGCGCTGGATGATCAGGAAGTCTTTGTCTCCGCAGAATATGTGGAAGTCAGTTCGGAACTGAGTACTGCCATAACCATGACGGAACTGCTCTATGGACAGGGCGTATCCGATGTGCGGGTAGATCTCTGTCAGTATGCCAAGGAGTTCCTGGGGAATCCTTACGTGTGGGGAGGCACCAGTCTGACGAAGGGTGCGGACTGCTCCGGTTTTGTTATGAGCATTTTCAAGAAATACGGCGTCAGCCTGCCGCGTAATTCCCGTTCCCAGGCGAACAGCGGTACTGCGATCTCCGTATCAGAGGCACAGCCCGGGGATCTGATCTTCTATGGCAACGGCAGATCCATCAATCACGTGGCGATTTATATCGGCGGCGGACAGGTGATTCATGCCAGCAGTCCTAAGACGGGTATCCGTATTTCGAACGTGACATACAGAACGCCGGTGAAGGCGGTAAGAGTACTCTATGATTAAAGCTGTTTGGAAGCAGGCAGAGGTTTAAAAGCAAGCTTCAAGAGCAAACTTAAAAAGCTTAAATGCTTAAAAGCGGCTTAAAAGCTGAAAAGCAAGACAAAAATTTCTTTACAACATAAATGCATTATGGTACAATATCTAAGTATGAATTCAGCCGGTACTCAGGATTGGGACACTCCGACCCGTTCTTAGTGTCAGGCGGTTGACAGGGCGAACCCCTGCAGGAAGGAGAAATTATGATTTCTAAAGAAAAGAAAACAGCAATTATCAATGAGTATGCAAGAACACCTGGCGATACAGGTTCACCTGAGGTACAGGTAGCGGTTCTGACAGCAAGAATTCAGGAGCTTACCGAGCACCTTAAGAACAATCCGAAGGATCATCATTCCAGAAGAGGCCTTCTGAAAATGGTTGGTCAGAGACGTGGTTTACTCACATATCTGAAAGATAAGGATATCGAGAGATACCGTACGCTGATTGAGAGATTAGGCTTAAGAAAATAATGGGAAACCCATTGGCGGATGTAAGGCTGGCTTTGTTGCCGGTCTTGCCCGCCTTTTTCGGTTTTGCCGGAGTAATGAAACTGTGACGGGTGGAAGAAGCATCCGAGACCACAAATATGGATACAGCATTCCCGTTTCGACGTGACTGTGTGCAGACAGCAGGCTGCGTGTATATTTGTAGTTTCGGCGTCTTCTGCCTTAAGCATAGAAGAAAGTTTCCGGGCGTTTGATTCAGACAGACGTCGGAGACAGAATGAAAAGGAGAGAAGATTATGTACAAGAGTTACACAATGGAGCTTGCCGGACGTACCCTTCGTGTGGATATCGGAAGAGTAGGCAAGCAGGCCAACGGCTGCGCATTTATGCAGTATGGCGAGACAACCGTTTTATCCACCGCTACGGCTTCCGATAAGCCAAGGGATGGAATCGATTTCTTCCCGTGCAGCGTGGAGTATGAAGAGAAGCTATATTCTGTAGGTAAGATTCCGGGCGGCTTCAATAAGAGAGAGGGTAAGGCGTCTGAGAACGCGGTGCTTACCAGCCGTGTCATCGACCGTCCTATGAGGCCTCTGTTCCCGAAGGATTACCGCAATGACGTGACGCTCAACAACATGGTAATGAGCGTGGATCCGGAGTGCCGTCCTGAGCTGGTGGCTATGATTGGTACAGCTATCGCTACCTGTATTTCCGATATTCCGTTCGACGGCCCCTGCGCTATGACCCAGATGGGCATGATCGACGGCGAGCTTATCGTGAATCCTTCCCAGCTTCAGTGGGATAAGGGAGATCTGAAGATGACGGTGGCTTCTACCGCCGAGAAGGTTATCATGATTGAGGCGGGCGCTAACGAAGTGCCGGAAGCTAAGATGATCGAGGCCATCTACAAGGCGCATGAGATTAACCAGACGATCATCGAGTTTATTAACAAAATCGTAGCCGAGGTAGGCAAGCCGAAGCATGCTTATGAGAGCTGTGCGATTCCTGCGCAGATGTTTGAGGATATGAAGAAGATCGTGACGCCCGACGAGATGGAGACGGCGGTTTTCACAGACGAGAAGCAGGTGCGCGAGGAAAATATCAGGAACGTGACAGCCAGGTTAGAGGAAGCTTTCGCTGATAATGAGGAATATCTTGCCGTATTGGGCGAGGCGGTATATCAGTATCAGAAGAAGACCGTTCGCAAGATGATTTTAAAAGACCACAAGCGTCCTGACGGCCGTGCGTTAGACCAGATCAGACCGTTAGCCGCTGAGGTTGATATCATCCCCAGAGTACATGGTTCCGCGATGTTTACCCGCGGACAGACCCAGATTTGCAACGTATGTACGCTGGCGCCGCTCTCCGAGGTACAGAGAGTGGATGGTCTGGATGAGAATATCACCAGCAAGAGATATATGCACCACTATAACTTCCCTTCCTATTCCGTGGGCGAGACCAAAGTCAGCCGCGGACCGGGACGTAGAGAGATCGGACACGGGGCGTTGGCTGAGAGAGCGCTTCTGCCGGTACTGCCCAGCGAAGAGGAGTTCCCCTATGCAATCCGTACCGTATCCGAGACCTTCGAGTCCAACGGTTCTACTTCCATGGCTTCTACTTGTGCGTCCTGTATGTCCCTGATGGCAGCGGGTGTACCGATCAAGAAGATGGTAGCCGGTATTTCCTGCGGTCTGGTAACCGGAGATACGGATGATGATTTCGTACTGCTGACAGATATTCAGGGTCTTGAGGATTTCTTCGGCGACATGGATTTCAAGGTGACAGGAACCCATGACGGTATTACGGCGATCCAGATGGATATTAAGATTCACGGCCTGACAAGACCTATCGTAGAAGGCGCTATCGCAAGATGCCGCGAAGCCAGAGAATTTATCATGGCTAACTGCATGATGCCTGCGATTTCCGCGCCTCGTAAAGAGGTAGGAAAGTACGCGCCGAAGATTATCTCCATTCAGATCGATCCTGAGAAGATCGG